>NZ_KQ969494.1:0-217 GCF_001578865.1 Streptococcus sp. DD11 | reverse complement strand
GACTCCTTTTTAAGGGAAATAGCCGCACACTTTTCTTGCAGTATTCCCTCTGTTTGGGCTGCACTAAAACAAGCGAATATCACTTTAAAAAAAGACAACAAGCTATAAAGAGCAAGATCCGAAAAAGGTTCGTCAATACCTCAAGTCATTGGAGGCTTTGGAAAATCTTCCAGTCGTTTACATTGATGAGACAGGGATTGATACCTATCTTTATCGC
>NZ_KQ969493.1:0-217 GCF_001578865.1 Streptococcus sp. DD11 | reverse complement strand
GAATATTGGCTTTTGGGAGATATTCTGCTGCCCGGTCCGGCTGAAAATGATCTTTTTGAACTGCTTGAGCCGCTGCCTATTACTGCGGCAGTCCGCGGAAACTGGGATGACTGTGTCCTAGAAGCCTTGGATGGCACATATGGCCTTGATGACCCGCAGGAGGTGCAGCTCTTGCGCCTGACCCAGTATTTGATGGGAGCGGATTCATCCAGCTCAT
>NZ_KQ969492.1:0-221 GCF_001578865.1 Streptococcus sp. DD11 | reverse complement strand
AAGATGAACAGGTGGTTGACTGGGAACGGGCCAAGGTGATAACTCTGGATTCTGGCTATGAAGATTCCAAACTGCAGGGAATGATTGAGAATCGGGATGTGGCTTTTTTGGCAGACGGGCGCCATCTCTGGCAAGAGCCGGCGCTTTGGCTTTCCGAAAAGCAGGAAAGACAGGCGTATCTTCCGCATAGCCTGTTCGGAGAATCCACGGATTTTTCCAGG
>NZ_KQ969491.1:0-236 GCF_001578865.1 Streptococcus sp. DD11 | reverse complement strand
CATGTTGAGGCAGTATCACTGCTTATACGAGCTGATTCATCAGCGAAGTAGAAGTAGATGTTCTGCCCATGCGATAGGACTCGTAGAATGAGGAGATAAAGCGACGAAATGATACGTTAAGTCCGAACCGCTGAGTGTGCAGCTCTGCTCGTGAAAGCCTAGAAACCTGAAGCAAAAGGCTTTTCAAGTCACTGGAAACAGTGGCTTTTTAGCTTTGGTTGGGATATACGTTTAAG
>NZ_KQ969490.1:0-238 GCF_001578865.1 Streptococcus sp. DD11 | reverse complement strand
AGAGATTCACCGCCGGGAGCGGCTCTTCAGAGAGTTTGAAGTCAATCATATCAATCAATACCAAAAGAAATTTAAAAACGGGGAAGCGACCGAACCCCTGCCCCATCTCTTTCTCATCAGTGATGAGTTCGCAGAGCTCAAGGTCAACCAGCCTGACTTTATCAAGGAGCTGGTGTCCATTGCCCGGGTCGGGCGTTCCCTCGGGGTCCACTTAATCCTGGCGACTCAGAAGCCCTCT
>NZ_KQ969489.1:0-238 GCF_001578865.1 Streptococcus sp. DD11 | reverse complement strand
AGAGGGTTTCTGAGTAGCCAGGATCAAGTGGACCCCGAGGGAACGCCCGACCCGGGCGATGGACACCAGCTCCTTGATAAAGTCCGGCTGGTTGACCTTGAGCTCTGCGAACTCATCCGAGATCAGGAAGAGATGGGGCAGGGGTTCGCTTGCTTCCCCGCTCTTGTATTTCTTTTGGTATTGATTGATATGATTGACTTCAAACTCTCTGAAGAGCCGCTCCCGGCGGTGAATCTCC
>NZ_KQ969488.1:0-240 GCF_001578865.1 Streptococcus sp. DD11 | reverse complement strand
TTGCCGTCGGGCACGCCTTATGACCAAATCGGTCAGAAAATTGAAAATTTCCACAAGGAACACGAAAAAACCAGCGCGGGACTGGCGGCAGCAGTCTTTGATAAGGACGGCCAAACCATTTACCAAAAGAACTTTGGCTATATGGACAAGGAAAATAAGCAAGCGGTGGATGACAACCCGGTCTTCGAGTGGGAGGGGCAACGACCAAAATCACCGTCTGGGTCAGTGTCATGCAGCTCT
>NZ_KQ969487.1:0-242 GCF_001578865.1 Streptococcus sp. DD11 | reverse complement strand
TTGACAAAGGAAGAAAAGCTGATATAATGGAATATGTTCAAAAAAGGACATATGAGGTCCGTTGGTCAAGGGGTTAAGACACCGCCTTTTCACGGCGGTAACACGGGTTCGAATCCCGTACGGACTATCTAATCCGCCATAGCTCAGTTGGTAGTAGCGCATGACTGTTAATCATGATGTCGTAGGTTCGAGTCCTACTGGCGGAGCTAGCAAGACAAGACTGAAGAGAGTTCTGTATCAGG
>NZ_KQ969486.1:0-250 GCF_001578865.1 Streptococcus sp. DD11 | reverse complement strand
GTTTAAAAGTTTAATTTAAATCTTTCGGCTTCTATTATTTCGTTTCATAATATAGGAAGATACAGTCAAGACATGTCAAAGCGGTATCACTGTTGGTGAAAACGTAGGAATATTTAAGTAAAAGGCTTTTCAAGTCACTGGAAACAGTGGCTTTTTATTATAAGAATGAGGTTTATTACCATAGACACCTGATAGGGAAGCATACTAACCTAAAATACTTCTAATTTTTACGGACTACAGTCTAGTTTAA
>NZ_KQ969485.1:0-264 GCF_001578865.1 Streptococcus sp. DD11 | reverse complement strand
ACCTGCCCCAGGAAGTCAAGGACTTGCTTCCGGCAACGGAAAAGAATCTGGAGAACGGCACTCAGGTAACGCCGACAGCGCCAGCTCCAACTCAAGTACAGACTGCGGACGGCACTTGGACTTTCAAGTCTTATGACAAGAACGAAGAAACCATCAATGGTGCAGATGTGAAATTCGTCGGCACTTGGGAATTCACTCCAACTCCAAGCCCAGTGCTAACTTACAAAGCAGTCCATGCATTTGTCAGCGGCACAGCCGGCAGGG
>NZ_KQ969484.1:0-265 GCF_001578865.1 Streptococcus sp. DD11 | reverse complement strand
ATGGCGCGAGACGGAATCGAACCGCCGACACATGGAGCTTCAATCCATTGCTCTACCAACTGAGCTACCGAGCCAAAATTGCGGGAGCAGGATTTGAACCTACGACCTTCGGGTTATGAGCCCGACGAGCTACCTAGCTGCTCCATCCCGCGTTAGTAGTATTGCACTAAAGGAGGATGTGGGATTCGAACCCACGCACGCTTTTACACGCCTGACGGTTTTCAAGACCGTTCCCTTCAGCCGGACTTGGGTAATCCTCCAAATA
>NZ_KQ969483.1:0-266 GCF_001578865.1 Streptococcus sp. DD11 | reverse complement strand
TGGAAGATTTCCATAATTGTTCGGGAAGTAGCTCAGCTTGGTAGAGTACTTGGTTTGGGACCAAGGTGTCGCAGGTTCGAATCCTGTCTTCCCGATAAATGGCGGTGTAGCTCAGCTGGCTAGAGCGTCCGGTTCATACCCGGGAGGTCGGGGGTTCGATCCCCTTCGCCGCTATAATGATCTTGTCGGACCTTTAGCTCAGCTGGTTAGAGCTCTCGGCTCATAACCGAGTGGTCGTAGGTTCAAGTCCTACAAGGTCCATACTG
>NZ_KQ969482.1:0-270 GCF_001578865.1 Streptococcus sp. DD11 | reverse complement strand
ACTTACTGACGCAGATGTACTTGCGGACACAGACGCACTCGTGGAGGCAGACTCGCTCGCTGAAGTTGATGCGCTAACAGATGCAGACGTGCTGGCTGATACCGACGCACTCGTGGAGGCTGACTCGCTCGCTGAGGTTGATGCACTCGTGGATGCGGATACGCTTGCAGAGGTCGACGCACTCACGGACGCGGAGGTGCTAGCCGATACCGATGTACTCGTGGAGGCTGACTCGCTTGCCGAAGTTGATGCGCTCTCTAATGCAGACGC
>NZ_KQ969481.1:0-272 GCF_001578865.1 Streptococcus sp. DD11 | reverse complement strand
CGCGAAGGGTGCGACGCCCTCGCCAGCCGCGGCTTTCATGGCATCGAAATTTCAATCCACGCACCCGCGAAGGGTGCGACGACGGAGCAGCAGGGGCTAAGGGTGATAAAGGCGAATTTCAATCCACGCACCCGCGAAGGGTGCGACACAGATACTTCTTTCAGTTCGATTTCTGGGACTGATTTCAATCCACGCACCCGCGAAGGGTGCGACGCAAGCCTGCAGGTTTGGTGTACTCAAAATCCCATTTCAATCCACGCAC
This sequence comes from Streptococcus sp. DD11, assembly GCF_001578865.1. Taxonomy (NCBI): domain Bacteria; kingdom Bacillati; phylum Bacillota; class Bacilli; order Lactobacillales; family Streptococcaceae; genus Streptococcus; species Streptococcus sp. DD11. The sequence goes on along the minus strand of NZ_KQ969481.1, from coordinate 10 downwards.
CCGCGAAGGG
>NZ_KQ969480.1:0-274 GCF_001578865.1 Streptococcus sp. DD11 | reverse complement strand
TTACAACTGTTGATACTTCTGCACGTCCTGTTTGGGATGAAGCTGGAGAGATTTTAGTACAAAAAGGCTTAGCTAAGGAAAGAATAAATGCAATCAGAGTTCCTGAATCAGTCCTTTCAAAAGAGCAGGAATTATTAAAAATTATTGAGGAAGTATTCCAATATGTCGATAAAGAATGGGAGACGGAGTTTGTCAGTGTTCCTAAGCTGACAGTATTACAAAATTAAAAAAGAAATATTGGGAGATTAAAAGATGTATAAAACAAAGCAGGATA
>NZ_KQ969479.1:0-276 GCF_001578865.1 Streptococcus sp. DD11 | reverse complement strand
ACCGTTCTTCGCAAGGGTCTTCGTTAAATCAGCTTCGCCCTTAGAATTTTTAGCAATGTATGGTGCAAGAGCATTAAGGTTATCAATTGTTACATTATCAGGGTCATCCTGTGAACCGATGTAAGACTGCACAGCTGATACCAATTCGCGGTGTTCAGACTGGATACGGCTCTTACGAGCATTGTCTTGGAATGAAGTGATAGCTGGGATAGCTACCGCTGCGATAATCGCAATGATGATGATCACGACGATCAGTTCGACCAAGGTAAAACCTTT
>NZ_KQ969478.1:0-281 GCF_001578865.1 Streptococcus sp. DD11 | reverse complement strand
GCCTTTTTTCTTCAAATCCTGACGGAATTTTTGCAATTTGTTTAACATTTATTTTCTCCTAATTCTTTTTCACATTAGCCACTAACAAGCAGCTATCCTAAAGTTTTATTTTTATATCTCTTAAAGGTAGGGTTTTAATATTACTTTTAGATAATTCTTAATTAGCTACCGCTTTTAGATTTCCAGTCATATTCCCAAGTCTGTTCTGTTCCACCACCTGAAGGCTTGAACGTAGAAATCAGTTTGTGATTATCTTTGTCAATCCTATGCGCAACGTCAGT
>NZ_KQ969477.1:0-283 GCF_001578865.1 Streptococcus sp. DD11 | reverse complement strand
ATAGTCATCAACAGATATAACCAGCATTGCTATGATAGCAATGCTGGTTTTGTTTAGCACTTCCCCCCACTTTTTCTACCACTTACCTGCAGAAACTTACCACTTACCGAAAAAGGGTAGATTTGGCGCTGCCCTTTTGTTAGGATAAGGGTGCAAAGGGGAAGGCAGTTTAAATTCTAAGGAGGCAATCATGAAACCATCATTTTTGAAAAACGCTGTAGCGCTAGTAACTTGTGGCTTGCTCGCTCTAGGAGCGGGTCATGTTCAAGCTGACCAGCAGAAA
>NZ_KQ969476.1:0-299 GCF_001578865.1 Streptococcus sp. DD11 | reverse complement strand
AACGCATACACTGTATTCAGAGATGAACCCCGTCTACTGCATTGCCATTCTAGAGCAGGATTATTTTGCAGACGGGCGCGCTTTCCGCACCATTTCACTCAGGGATGATGAGACCGGAGAGCCCCTGCTTTCCGACTTCAAAGACAGCCGGAGCCGTCCGCCGATGGCATTTGCATTCTTGGAACTAAGCAAGTATAATAGAGATAAGGTAGCGGATTACAATCTGCAGAAATGGTTCGAATTCTTCCGCAATCAGCCTTTTGACATCCCGACAGACCCTGTCATCAAAGAGGCCGAGG
>NZ_KQ969475.1:0-299 GCF_001578865.1 Streptococcus sp. DD11 | reverse complement strand
GACGCATACACTGTATTCGGAGATGAACCCCGTCTACTGCATTGCCATTCTGGAGCAGGATTATTTTGCAGACGAGCGCGCTTTCCGCACCATTTCACTCAGGGATGATGAGACTGGGGAGCCCCTGCTTTCCGACTTCAAAGACAGCCGGAGCCGTCCGCCGATGGCATTTGCATTCTTGGAACTAAGCAAGTATAATAAAGATAAGGTAGCAGATTACAATCTGCAGAAATGGTTCGAATTCTTCCGCAATCAGCCTTTTGACATCCCGACGGATCCTGTCATCAAAGAGGCCGAAG
>NZ_KQ969474.1:0-298 GCF_001578865.1 Streptococcus sp. DD11 | reverse complement strand
GCCGATGGTGACAACTCGGACTTCCTTGCCGTACTTCTCACCAAAGAGAGCCATGGCTCCCATTTCCTTGGCGGTGTCAATGTCGGTCTCCACCGTTTCGATAGCGATGGCTTCCCAAATCTTTTCATTGACCTGCTGCTCGATGGCCCGCAGTTCTTCTGCTGTCACCGCTTGGAAATGGGTGAAGTCGAAACGCAGGAAGTCCACTTCATTGAGGGAGCCGGCCTGGGTGGCATGCTTGCCCAGAATATTGTGCAGGGCTGCATGAAGCAGGTGAGTGGCCGTGTGGTTTTTCATG
>NZ_KQ969473.1:0-304 GCF_001578865.1 Streptococcus sp. DD11 | reverse complement strand
TTCTGGTTCAGGATGGTATCAATGGCAATGGTCGTCTTCCCTGTCTGACGGTCTCCGATAATCAGCTCCCGCTGACCACGGCCGATTGGCACCAGGGCGTCAATGGCCTTCAGACCGGTCTGCAAAGGCTCCGATACAGACTTCCGCTGCATGACACCCGGAGCCGGTGTTTCTACCGGACGGGTCTTGTCCGTCGCAATCTCTCCCAGACCGTCAACCGGACGGCCCAGCGGATCCACAACGCGGCCAATCAGAGCATCTCCGACCGGAGCTTCCATAATCTTGCCTGTGCGGCGGATGCTGT
>NZ_KQ969472.1:0-319 GCF_001578865.1 Streptococcus sp. DD11 | reverse complement strand
GGGGCTTTATATCAATGAGCGTTATCAAGCCCTGAAACTCAAAGAAAGCCAGACGCTTTTATCGGAAGAAGGCCGCCGCATCTATGCCCAGCGGAAGATAGATGTCGAGCCTGTCTTTGGTCAGATAAAGGCTTGTTTGGGCTACACTCGCTGCAATCTGCGAGGCAAGCGCAAGGTGAAAATTGACATGGGACTGGTTCTCATGGCCAATAACCTTAAGAAACTGAGCAAGAAAATGGCTCAAAAATAGAAAAAAGGATAAGATCTTAAACCGACCTTATCCCTTTTTCATGAGTTGAAACTTTTTGTCTCAGCCTCC
>NZ_KQ969471.1:0-320 GCF_001578865.1 Streptococcus sp. DD11 | reverse complement strand
AAAATCTGCTTTTGTCTCCAAGGGTCCGTCAAAATGCTTAACCCAATTAATAATATCCGCTTTTGTTTTATACACTTCTTCATTCTCCCTCTAATTATATCTCTAATAAAACTGTGGTTCTGCTACTGATTGAAAATCTACATCGTATCTATAATCTGTATTTTTCAAAGCCTCTTTAACCACTTTAACCACCTCTTCCTTCTTATCTTTTAAAATAAGAGGAATAAGAATTTTATTAATTGTTTCTACTACTAACCCCTTCTCTAATTGTCCGGTTGAGGTATTTCTTTCTGGGTAACGCATATTTTCTACAGTCCTAG
>NZ_KQ969470.1:0-321 GCF_001578865.1 Streptococcus sp. DD11 | reverse complement strand
CTATCAAGAAGCTGCAGGCGGCCATTGATGATATCCAGGCAGAGCTGGCTTCTTACAAAAGCGCAGATGCAGAGATAGCCGAGTATGGAACGCTGGATTTGGACCTGCTGAAAGAGGAGCTGAAAATCAGAGAGCAGCAGCTGGCGGCAGTTGACAAGCAGATTAAAGCCAATAAGGATTTCTTCCGCCAGGCCGGTGCTCTCTTGTCGGGCCAGCTGGGGACTCTGCTGGCGCAAACTACTGCCCTCACAGAGCTTGAAACTCAGCTGAATATCGGCATTCGGGAAATTCAGGAAAAAATCGACAAGCTGGAGTGGTTTG
>NZ_KQ969469.1:0-338 GCF_001578865.1 Streptococcus sp. DD11 | reverse complement strand
GATGACGAAATTATGAATGTGGAAATTCCAAACTTCCCGCCGCTGGTATTTGAGTTTGATGACAAATTGAATGTCGTAAAAGAATACTACCTTGGTAAATAAGGGTACAGGAATCTGGGACTTGGTCTCAGGTTCTTTGCTTTGTCAGGAAAGCCTGTCTGGCAGCAGTCTGCTCTGAGTTATTAAGGGATTTCCGGATAGATTAGTCAGGATTTTAAACTGTTCTGTCAGCTTTGTTTTTTCATCAGCTGGGATTTGTGGTAAAATAAAGGTCAGAACTTTTTACTAGAATGAGAGAAAACATGGCCAAGAAAGAGAGAAAATTTGACAGTCATTCC
>NZ_KQ969468.1:0-341 GCF_001578865.1 Streptococcus sp. DD11 | reverse complement strand
GAGCGCGAGCCTGAGTTACACATCGACACCTAGAGGACTCGCGCAAAAGAAATAGAACTATAGTGGTAAAAATCTAGTTTTTATTAAGGAAAAGAGCCTAATAAATCTTAGATTTAGCCACAAACGGTGCAACTATGCGCCGTCGCACCCTTCGCGGGTGCGTGGATTGAAATATCGCCGAACCAAAAGCCTGCGACATATGCAGAGTCGCACCCTTCGCGGGTGCGTGGATTGAAATAAGGGTGCCAGCTGGTCTGATAATGTTTGGGCCAGTCGCACCCTTCGCGGGTGCGTGGATTGAAATTGGAATGCTGAACCTAACATGAAAGTCCAACGGTGTC
>NZ_KQ969467.1:0-346 GCF_001578865.1 Streptococcus sp. DD11 | reverse complement strand
AGGATGAACAGGTGGTTGACTGGGAACGGGCCAAGGTGATAACTCTGGATTCTGGCTATGAAGATTCCAAACTGCAGGGGATGATTGAGAATCGGGATGTGGCTTTTTTGGCAGACGGGCGCCATCTCTGGCAAGAGCCGGAAGCCAGGCAGTACCGGAACACTTCTCTTTTTTACAATGAAGAGGGGGAGGTCTTTTACAAGACCGAGAAGCAGGACTTTATCCAGCTGGAGTATCGGGGTTATGATAAGAGCCGCAAGAGCCAGCGCTTTGGCTTTCCGAAAAGCAGGAAAGACAGGCGTATCTTCCGCATAGCCTGTTCGGAGAATCCACGGATTTTTCCAAG
>NZ_KQ969466.1:0-347 GCF_001578865.1 Streptococcus sp. DD11 | reverse complement strand
CTGGATTGACCAAGCTATCAGAAATGGTCATAATCGCCAGCGCCTGCACTTGGTGCTGGGCAGCCAGATAGTAAAGCGCTGCGGCTTCCATCTCGACCGCCTTGACACCCCATTTGCCCAGCTCGATATTTTTTTCACCGTAGTTTGAGTAAAATACGTCCGAAGACAGTACACTGCCGACATGGGTCGTCATGCCAAGATTCTTGGCAATATGATAAGCCTTGTCCAGCAGATCAAAGTCTGCAATCTGCGGAAAATCATACTGGGGCCAGTCGTTGCGGATGATATTGGAATTGGTCGCTGCTGCCTGTGCCAAGACCAGCTCGCGCACATGAACATCTGCATTC
>NZ_KQ969465.1:0-352 GCF_001578865.1 Streptococcus sp. DD11 | reverse complement strand
AAAATTTTTTATAATAGGTTTATAAATAGATAGAAGGAATTTTCAACCTGATTTAAAAAGGGGGTATCATGGAATCTGGTTTGTTCTTCATTTCAGTCTTTTTAGCTGGAATCTTGTCCTTTTTCTCTCCCTGTATCTTTCCGCTTCTCCCTGTCTATATAGGTGTTTTGCTGGATACAGATGAGCCAAGAACCGTTAAGATTGCTGGCAGGGATTTTGCTTGGTATGGTTTGGTCAAGACGCTCTGCTTTATTGTCGGTATATCGGCAGTATTCTTTGTTCTAGGATTTGGCGCTGGCTTTTTGGGCAGCATGATATACGATGTCACGTTTCGCTACGCTATGGGAGCGGT
>NZ_KQ969464.1:0-364 GCF_001578865.1 Streptococcus sp. DD11 | reverse complement strand
CTCTCGTCCTCCATAAATAAATCCCTCTTTTCTTATCAGCAGTCCAATTTTTCTTACCAATTTGGTCCACCCCAACTCCTAAAAGTTCTAGCATCGTTCTATTTTCCTCAGGAATTGTTTCTCTCACAAAACCCATGACGGTTCCTCCTTATTATTTTTTTCTTATATTATACCGGACTTCTGGTTTTTTCGGAAGCGTTTTTAAAGACAGATTCCCAAATTCTATCCAGTTTTGAGGGATTTTGAGCAAAAAAAAAAGACCTTACGGTTGTCTTGGCTATGTTCTGATATATTCTGGTCCGTCCGGAAAATCTGAGACTGGACATCAGCTTCATTGCCAAACCAGCCGGAGTAAGCAATAGCT
>NZ_KQ969463.1:0-364 GCF_001578865.1 Streptococcus sp. DD11 | reverse complement strand
TCCGCATGGATTGGGCCCCGTCCAGGTTGGTAATGGTGCCCAGAAGATGGGGCAGGTTCTTGAAGAGGTTGGCCATTCCCCCACCCTTGTAGTCGATGAGCAGAAAGGCCACATCGTGCGGGTGGAAGTTGACAGCGAGAGACAGGATATAGGATTGGATGGTCTCTGACTTACCTGATCCCGTTGTCCCGGCAATCAGCCCGTGCGGACCATGGGCCTTCTCATGCAGGTTGAGGTAGACCAGGTCTTCCTTGCCCCTGAGGCCGATGGGCACCGCCAAGCTCTTATAAGGCGCATTCTGCTGCCACTTCTGCAGCACCTGCAGGTCCGCAAAGGTCTCCGCCCCGTACATCTCCATAAAGGT
>NZ_KQ969462.1:0-368 GCF_001578865.1 Streptococcus sp. DD11 | reverse complement strand
TCCTCATGCGCTTTTATAATCTGGACAGCGGCCGGATTTTGCTGGATGGCCGAGACATGACGGACTACAGCCGGGCTTCTCTGCGCCAGCAGTTTGGCATGGTTTTGCAGGAGACTTGGCTCAAGACAGCCACCATCCATGACAATATTGCCTTTGGCCGGCCGGATGCCAGCCGGGAGCAGGTAGTGGCGGCTGCCAAGGCAGCCAATGCCCATTTCTTTATCCAGCAGCTGCCCCAGGGCTATGATACCTATCTGGCCGACGCGGGGGACTCCCTGTCTCAGGGCCAGCGCCAGCTCCTGACCATCGCCCGAGTCTTTCTGGCGGTGCCTAAGATTCTCATTCTGGACGAGGCGACTTCTTCCATT
>NZ_KQ969461.1:0-371 GCF_001578865.1 Streptococcus sp. DD11 | reverse complement strand
AATCAGCCGGCAGTCTAAGAAGTTCAGGCGGGAATACCGGAGACGGACAGCGGCTGAGCGGATCAATGGCCGTTTGGATCGGGATTTTCGCTTTGAGGATCGGAGCATTCGCGGGCTGGCTAAGATGGATTTATTTGTTTCTATGGCTTTTCTCATTCAGCTGGCCTTTGCCTGTGCCAAGGTTAGGGAGCAAGAGACGGCTCATTTAGCTGCTTGGGTGGTGTGAAAGAAGATTCCATATTTAAAACAGGCGGAAGCCTTCTGTTTGTTGTGTCCTGAATTCAAAAAATGCCTTCAAAAATCTTAGAGTCAGGCCGAAATGAGAAGCGGTCAGTCTAGCAGGAACAAAAATAGCTACAGGGTTATTGATT
>NZ_KQ969460.1:0-382 GCF_001578865.1 Streptococcus sp. DD11 | reverse complement strand
ATACACTATTTCATTTTAGTTAGCTATATAAATGACCAAAATGACTGAGAATTTATCAAAAATTAGACAGATTGTACAAATGCTCCATTTTTCCCAAAAAGAAAAAAAGATTCGCAATGAATCTTTTCTCTTTGATACTGCTCCTCAATGAACAGTATCAGCAAACAAGACAGGAGCAGGCGAAGTTTGAAGAGAGCTTCCAAGAGCATGAAATCAGACTATGCTCAAAAGCTCCTCTGTCCCACCTTATCCCTTTTTCATGAGTTGAAGCTTTTTGTCTCAGCCTCACCGCCATCCTCTCCTATTTTCCTGTTGTTATACAATCCGCTTGGAGGAAGTTTTGGAGCTGCATTTCAGTCTTCTGCCCTTTTCTTTCTCTTCT
>NZ_KQ969459.1:0-382 GCF_001578865.1 Streptococcus sp. DD11 | reverse complement strand
CTGGGATGATAATATCGGTAAATAAACCTTTCCCTGCCGTATAGGCCGCTCCCTGCAGCTCACCCGAATCTAAAGAAGCAATCAGATGGTCGCAGCCTCTGGACAGGCGGTCAGTCACATCGTTGGCCACCTGCAGGTTATTGGTCATGGCCTGGATAAGCTGGGCCGAATCCTCTGCACTGTATCTTACTCCCATGGTAGACTTTGCCTCTCTTTTATTAATTTCTCTCTTTTTTCTTCTAAAGAATTGATGGCCTTGCGGCCGAGCTTGTCCAGTCTGTCAGACTGCTTGTCCACATAGTTCTGCACCTGCTGTCCCTGTGAAAGATTGGCTTCCACAGCGGAACCGATATTCACATACGGACTATAGGGATAGTCCTGT
>NZ_KQ969458.1:0-384 GCF_001578865.1 Streptococcus sp. DD11 | reverse complement strand
CTGGAGCGCGTTTACCTGCCGACCTGGTCAGCTGCGGGCGGTCAGGATGATATTCAGTGGTACACCGCTGAGCGTCAGGCTGACGGTACTTACAGGCAGCATGTCTCAGCCAGCAATCACAAGGATTCTTTGGGTGAGTACAATATCCATCTCTATTATGTCAACAGTGCCAATCAGCTGCAGGGCGTAGCGTCTGTGAAGACGACAGTTGCTAAAAACCAGTCAAAAACAGCTCAGGGCAAAATCAGCATTCAAAATAAGAATCAGGACAGCGGCGAATTTGATATCGTTGTTTCCGAAATTCATGCCCCTCAGGGTCTGGCGCGGGTCTATCTGCCGACTTGGTCTACGGTAAATGATCAGGACGACATCCAGTGGTACACT
>NZ_KQ969457.1:0-387 GCF_001578865.1 Streptococcus sp. DD11 | reverse complement strand
GGCTATTGCTTACTCCGGCTGGTTTGGTAATGAGCCTGGAGTCCAGTCTCAGATTTTCCGGACGGCTCAGAATATTTCAGAACATAGCAATGGAGCCTATAGTTTCATTAATGATGCGGGTGAAAATCTTTTAAATGATAGAAATTTCAAAGAAGCTCTTGATTTAAAAGTAGGGGAGGATGTTGCTAGCGAAATTATAGGCGGCAAGTGGACTTCCAAAGGCCGCAACAAATATGTCTTTGGCAGTGATAATGTCTTAACAATCAACGACCTTGTCTCTGATAACTACATGCGTGTCAATGCCCGTGGGGATGTGCTGGTCCTGATGAATGCTGATTCGCCGGCTGACAGTGTCTTGGGGCAGACCGAGCTTCCGCGCCTGATTGA
>NZ_KQ969456.1:0-404 GCF_001578865.1 Streptococcus sp. DD11 | reverse complement strand
GAATCAATAACGCAGTTCTTTTACCTTGATTTCATCATATTTCAGAGGTATAGTTATAAAAAACAGCCCGCTAGCTGAACGTGTTTATCACGTTTTCCAGTGGGCTGTTGTCTGTTTTGGGAAAAATACGACCAAAAACAGTTTTTGCTTTCCAAATAAGGGAAAATCCTTGATAATAAAGGTGTCAAAACTCAAAACAAAGGAGATTCCCCATGAAAATTATAACACAACTTGACCTCTTCGAGGAAGAAAATCTGGGAGATTTGGAAAAATTATCCCGTGTGTTCCAAGTCCTGCCAGATGAACCCTTAATCCATGCCCTGAATCAGGACCGGGGCAAAGGACGCAATGACTTTCCCAACCATGCTATGTGACGGGCCTTTCTGGCCAAATTTGTTTTCCAG
>NZ_KQ969455.1:0-407 GCF_001578865.1 Streptococcus sp. DD11 | reverse complement strand
AATCCAATCATCGTTTTGCAGCTGGCTGCAGGCACCTCTGACATTTACAATGGAAGGGATACCCAACTCGCGGGAAATAATAGCTGTGTGAGAGAGCAAAGACCCCTGTTCTGCAATGACACCCTTGGCTTGGGTCAGAAGATAAACCCAGCCCGGATCTGTCATCTTGGTCACGATAATCCGGTCCTGAGCAGACTCAATCTCCTGCACATCTTCCACGACCAAAACCCGAGCCTTGACGCAGCCAGGTGAGCAACCAATCCCTTGTAAGGCATGATTAGCCGTATTATGACTGCTGGTGCGGTTTTGCGGTTTCAGGTATTTCTCAAAGACCTGTCCAGCAAAAACGTAGCGACTAAAGGTTGGAAGTTCCTTATCAGCCTCCAACTTCTCTCGACGCTCGGCTA
>NZ_KQ969454.1:0-409 GCF_001578865.1 Streptococcus sp. DD11 | reverse complement strand
TTTTCTTCTGCCTTTTGCGAATAATGTAAGTAAGAGCACAAAACGGAGAGGAGAAAAAAATGAACCCGCAAGAGAAAAAGGCAGTGCGCCACCCCAACCTGTCCCCGACCATGGACATGGTTGCTAAAAAGATTTTTCATCAGGAACGGCTGACCGCAGACTTTGTCAGAAGCGTACTCAAGCTGCCGGTAAAGTCTGTCGAGATCCTGGAGGGAACGCAGATTCAGCTGGAAGAGTACGATCACCTGGGCTTTTACACTGCTGTAGATGTCCGAGCCCAGCTGGACGATGGGACGCAGATTATTATCGAAGTTCAAGTGACCAAACAGCGCGCCTTTATCAATCGCCTCATGGCCTATATCGCCAATCAGATTGCCAGCAATCTGAAGCGAAACAAGCAGGATAAAGC
>NZ_KQ969453.1:0-414 GCF_001578865.1 Streptococcus sp. DD11 | reverse complement strand
AAAAACGGCCGGGCAGCAAGAGGTCAGAAAGTCTATGATACAATCAGCGGAAGGCGTTTTGAAAGGACCTCTCTTGTTGCAGGACAAGTGAATCAGAACTTTGTGGCGCCGATGATTTATAAAGAAAGTATGACAAGCACTTTCTTTGTAGAGTGGTTCAAAAGTCAGCTGCTTCCGGCTTTGGAGACACCTCATGTTATTGTCATGGATAATGCGAGTTTTCATCCCAAAAAGATATTCGATAAGCTTTCCATTGATGCCGGGCACTTCTTTCTGCCCCTGCCTCCTTATTCTCCAGAATTGAATCCTATAGAAAAAAGCTGGGCGATTTTGAAGAAAGCAGTCACGGAATTCCTTCGGGGAATGAGCTCTGTTACTGATGCCTTAACATACTGTTTTCAGACTAAATGACTA
>NZ_KQ969452.1:0-415 GCF_001578865.1 Streptococcus sp. DD11 | reverse complement strand
TGTGGTTAAAAATCGCCTCCACAACTGCCCTGTCTTTAAAGCGGCGCTCATAATTCTTGCCATAGGTGGAAAAATGTGGCACCTTGCTTTCAAATCCAATTCCAAGAAACCAGCGAAAGGCAATATTCATTTCAATCTCTTTCATGGTCTGGCATGGAGCGAATCCCATACAGGGTTTTTAAGAGAGGGATTTTGATGAGCAGGACTGGATCCAGACTGGGCCGGCCTTGGTCAGGACTATAGCTGTCTTCTAAGAGGTCATAGATGAAATCAAAATCCACCACCTTCTCCACTTTTCGCAGAAAGTGGTCCTGTGGAACCAGCATATCTAAACTCATTAATTCCAGCTGTTGGCGCTCTAAATCTACTTGGTTTTTATGAAACATCGGCTGCACCTCCATCTCTTATCTCTATT
>NZ_KQ969451.1:0-417 GCF_001578865.1 Streptococcus sp. DD11 | reverse complement strand
CGGAACAGCTGCTGCCGCAAACAGCGGTTCAGCAGCCGCTGATTCGGGTGCTGTTTCCAACGCTGCCAGCGGTTACGGTATTTCCAGCAACGGCGTAAACCTGCAGCGCAGTCTGAGCCGGGTGCCCTACAATCAGGCAGCTATTGATGACAGCAGCAATCCGGCCTGGACTTTCAATCCGGGAGTCTTAGAGAAGATTCTTCAGACTTCCCGCGAGCGCGGATACATTTCAGGGGATAACTACATTCTGGAACGCGTCAATATTATCAAAGGCAATGGCTACTATAATCTCTTTAAGCCCGACGGCACCTATCTCTTCAGTATCAACTGCAAGACCGGTTACTTCGTCGGCAACGGACCGGGTTATGCCGATTCACTTGATTTCTAAAAAGTAAAAAAGTTCTCGAAATAGAGAAC
>NZ_KQ969450.1:0-420 GCF_001578865.1 Streptococcus sp. DD11 | reverse complement strand
GGCTTAAGAGCGAATTGTCCATGCTTTTAGGGGCATAACTCGTGTAAAACAGGCTTCTGACAAGGGACAGTGGACCGGTCTCGAAATAGCGAGCGCTGCGGTAGTAACCGGGCTGGAAATTTTCAAAGGCAGCCTTATCCGTCTTTTTCTTGGCTCCAAAGATGAGTTCAGGCATCTGGACATTGTAAATATCCTCCCCCTTTTGGTTGGTCATGACGGTCAGACCGATGCCGTTTTTCAGGTCCAGCAGGATATAGGATGAATAACCGGTCGAATTTCCACCATGGCCCAGCACCATGGTGCCATATTCTTCGACCATGAAGCCATGGGCGTTGAGCAGTTTGTCTGTTCCGGGATAGGTAGAGGTCGCTGTGTAGAGTGTCGTCCAAGTCTCAGCTCGTTTGAAAAGCTTGTCCTTCT
>NZ_KQ969449.1:0-433 GCF_001578865.1 Streptococcus sp. DD11 | reverse complement strand
CAGCCCAATAATCAACGTCAAACAGCCCTTTTATGCGCCCCTGCAAAAAGAGACGATCCCAAAATCTTAGAAAGGCATATTTCCAAGCCCCTGTCTCCTTTCTATCTTTAAAGAATCCTAAAAAGAATAATGAATAAATTCCGACGGCAATAAGAAAATGAATAAATAGTCCTAGTAAATAAGTCCATGACGGTGCTCCGCCTATCAAAACATTATCTTGACCGTCTCTCCATGAGAAAGCCTCAATCAATCCTCTCCAAAAATAATCCCAATCACTCATCATATTTCCTTCTAGTATTCCTTTTACGTAAAATTCCTTGCTGTTCTTATCTTTTTTTACAGCCAATTAAATCTCAACATTCTTCGATTTTGTCTTCAGCATCTTTATCTGCCAACTATTGGGTTGAAAAAATGGTTCAACTATTTTCAAAAA
>NZ_KQ969448.1:0-449 GCF_001578865.1 Streptococcus sp. DD11 | reverse complement strand
TCTACGCTGAAGCTTCAGACAGCTATACTCATCCGGATGGCTTTGTATATTCCTTTCATCATGTCGAAACTCGGAAGACAAGCACAGGGTTTGAACAAGAAATCAAGGTTTATCTCACGGATCAGCCAGAGCAGGCACCCCAAAAGGGGCTTTATATCAATGAGCGTTATCAAGCCCTGAAACTCAAAGAAAGCCAGACGCTTTTATCGGAAGAAGGCCGTCGCATCTATGCCCAGCGAAAGATAGATGTCGAGCCTGTCTTTGGTCAGATAAAGGCTTGTTTGGGCTACACTCGCTGCAATCTGCGAGGCAAGCGCAAGGTGAAAATTGACATGGGACAGGGTGTCTCAGCCTCGCTTTGCTTTTGAGTATGATTGCTGTCTCTGTTCGCATGCTAAGCCTGGTCAGATTCCGTGCTGAGATGAGCAGAGTTTTGGTTTTCTGGCATT
>NZ_KQ969447.1:0-452 GCF_001578865.1 Streptococcus sp. DD11 | reverse complement strand
GCGAGACTGAAAGACTTTTTATACGGTATCTTCCCAAAGATAGCTCCCTCTGTGGGTGAGGGCGCAGCCATCAGCAAACCAGGCAGGAGCCGCCCCATCAAAAACACTTGTAGATGAAAGACCGCAGGGAAGTGTCAAAAGCAGGGCAGGGCGACGCTGACATAATTTGAAGAAATTGTTGAAGAGCATAAACTAGAAAGAGCATGGAACAAACAGAATACGTATAAAAACAGGACAATGCTGTAGGTTTCAGACAGCATCGTCCTGTTTTTTCATCATCATCTTTCTGCCAAAATCTGGCAGAGCTGCTCTGCATCTTCCTCTCGGGTCGCCCAGCTGGTTGCCAAGCGGATAATAGTGTGGCTATCATCGTATTTTTCCCAGAAGCTGAAGGCCACTTTTTTGGGCCAGTCGGGCTCTTTCTTCCTCACTGACAATGCAGAAAATCTGAT
>NZ_KQ969446.1:0-455 GCF_001578865.1 Streptococcus sp. DD11 | reverse complement strand
CCTATGCCCCAGTGCTGGCCCAGAACGGCAAAAGCTTGATAAGCACCATTGCGCATCAAATCACCCGGTATGTGGTTGCTGTCAAAAATCATGGCCATGGCAAAAGAACCAAAGATAGCGCAAGCTCCGATGATAATAGCCATGGCAATCATTCCTTTGGGAAAGCCCTTGGCAGGATTTTTGACCTTATTGACATAAGGCGAAATAGCTTCCGCTCCGCCGACAGAAAAGACTAAAAGGGCAATCGTCGTAAAGTAGGAAAAGTCAAATTTGGGAATGTAGGTAGAAACCTGATCCATATTAGCTGTCGCCAGCTGCAGATCCGACTTGATAAAAGGCACACCCGCAGCCAGCAGGATAAAAAGCACAGACATGATCAGCATGGTGCTGCCGGCCAGAGTCCCCAAAAATTTCAATGCCTGCAGTCCCTTGGTGGAGATATAGAGCAGCAGCAC
>NZ_KQ969445.1:0-457 GCF_001578865.1 Streptococcus sp. DD11 | reverse complement strand
CAATTTCTGGAGCAGGGGCCTCAGAAACAGCGGCTGCGAATGTGTCAGCAGCCGCTGGCTGGCTGACGGCTGCATTCAGCCCGCTTTCCGGCAGCGATATGCTGTCATCCGCTGATCCGCTGGTACTTTCATCTGCACTGACCGTAGCCGCAGTCCCCAAAAGGAACACGGTAGATAACAATACCGAACAAACTCCAATGTTTAATTTTCGAATCGAAAACTTACGCAAATGGGGGTTAAATAAATCTTTTCCCATAGAATCTCCTAATATAATAAATTATTCGCAATTGGTATTATACACTATTTCATTTGAGTTATCCAAGTATATGACTGTAATTTCGGACAATTCTGTACAAAAATAGACAGATTAAAAAAGGCTCCAATTTTCAGCCATAAAAAAGATTCGCGAAGGAATCTTTTTCTTATTTGTCCGCAAGGACCTTCTCCAATTTCTGCT
>NZ_KQ969444.1:0-458 GCF_001578865.1 Streptococcus sp. DD11 | reverse complement strand
ACGATTCTGGGCTATTTAATCGACCTGCGGGAGGCCCGGCCCTTCATCATCGGTCTGTCGCGGACGGTCCGCCAGCTGATTATTGACCACCTGCATGTGGTCGGTGATATTTTTGACAGAGGGGCTGCCAGCGATCGGGTCATGGACGAGCTGCTGGCCTTTCACTCCGTTGATGTGCAGTGGGGCAACCACGATATCATCTGGATGGGGGCTTTCTTTGGCTCCAGGGAATGCCTGCTCATCCTGCTGCGGATTGCGGCCCGTTATGGCTATCTGTGGGATATTGAGAGAGCTTACGGCCTGAATCTGCGGCCGCTGACCAGCTTTGCGGACAAGACTTATACAGCCAATCCCAAGTTTAAGCCTATTTTGGGCAGCAGAAGCGGGGAATTTTCCGAGGAGCAGATCCTGCAGCTGGAAAAGGTCCACCAAGCTCTGGCAATCCTGCAGTTTAAGCT
>NZ_KQ969443.1:0-466 GCF_001578865.1 Streptococcus sp. DD11 | reverse complement strand
AAACGATAGGCTGGGGCAACAGTGCCCAACTTCGTCTATTTCTATCGTTTGATTGCAAGCCGCAGTGGTTGGGAGAGATTCTGTTGACTTTAGTCAACCAGCATCTCCTCTGCACAGTTCATTAGGGCTTTAACGCCAATGCACCCCTGTTTCGATTTTCATGGAGCAGGAGACAAGGAAAAGATTATATATTTACTATAACATTTCTCTTAAAAAATGGAAAAGAAGATTTTTTCCTAACCGTTAGGAAAAATGCCGCCAAAAAAACAAGACCCTTTTAGAATCTTGTTTTGTTTCTTTTCTCTTTATAATCAAAGAACATCAGCAGCAAACGAGGCAGGAGCAGACAGGATGGCAGCATCTGCTCCTCCTGTCAAGAGAAATCCCACAGGTCTTTTCTAACTCTGTACTGTTTTAGCAACATTGCAAATAATCGTTTCAATACTGCTGAAGTCGGAGCTAGCTG
>NZ_KQ969442.1:0-469 GCF_001578865.1 Streptococcus sp. DD11 | reverse complement strand
CTTGGCAATCTTCTCTGTCTGATCCAATAACATGGTATCCGCCACATGGGGCAGCTGAGATAAGGGCGCCAGCCCATTGGTCCCAAAGTCCATCAGATAAAGGGTCAGATCCTGCGGCGAATGCTTGCGGGCCAGGTCCATGGCCGCAGTCTGCAGGAAGGTCGTCTTCCCGGTACCCGGACTGCCGTAGAGCAGGATATGCCCATCCTTGGACAGGCTGACAGAGACCGGCTCTTGCTTCTGTGCCTGCGGGATATCCGCCATGCCCAGCAGGACAGAGACCGGCTTCTTCTGCGCCCAGGCTTCCTGCGGCTGAATCGGTTCCAGCTCCTGCAGGGTCATCCGCTCCCTCAGCGGCGGCAGCCATGGCTGCGGCACAGGGGCGATCTGCTGGCTTTCGGTCAGGAGCTGGATCTGACTGACAATAGCCTCCAGCTCTGTCGGTACTTCCTTGATGTCCTCGGCTAGG
>NZ_KQ969441.1:0-471 GCF_001578865.1 Streptococcus sp. DD11 | reverse complement strand
AACTCAAACTTGTAACCATCAAATCTCCCGTAACCCCTTATCCCTCAAGAGTTTAGACACAAAATAATGCTAATCAGCTCTTTGAAACCATCTGGTTAGTAACTTTGGAGCTTGATCCAAAAAGGTATCAACTAAAGATTCAAGGACTTTATCAGTAAGAAGCCCTGTCTCTTCCAATTTTTCCATAAACAGCTGAAGTAGGTAATGAAGTGCTTGTCTAAAACTAAGGTCTTCGATTTCTCTGCCCATGATGAAAAAGAGGTCGCCAAAACTCCTCTGATCCGTATCTAAACGTCCTTGATAGGCAATCATACTATAGGCAAGACAGACTCCTGTTGTATATCCAAAGAGTTCATCATAAGAAAGGCTTTGACAACGTGTCAAGCGCAGATATTGCTTGCACATCTTGAAATAAACCTCTATTGCCCACCGTTTACCATATGTTTGGATGATTTCTTCTTCGCTTAAAGA
>NZ_KQ969440.1:0-477 GCF_001578865.1 Streptococcus sp. DD11 | reverse complement strand
CCGAGTTTTTATGGGAGCGTTTTTGTTCCCTGTCATACTGATTGTATTTGATATAATGGTCTATTCCTTGTTCGTCAAGACGGAGGAGGTTTTCTTCGCTCCCATACCCGGCATCTGCGACGACTGTTTCAACCTCTGCTGGACATGATTTCAGAAAAGGCAGGAGCGTTAAGGTATCTGTTGGATTCGGGAAGATGTCGTAGTGGATGACAAACTGATTTTCAGTGGCAATTTGAAGGTTGTACCCTGCTTTAAGCTGACCATTCTGCATGTGATCGTCTTTCATTCGCATGAAAGTGGCGTCCGTATCTGTTTTGGAAAAACTATTGCGCCCCTGGAAAGTCTTTTGGTAGTCTTCGTATTTTTCAGACCGCACTGAAAAATCTTCCTGAATCTTCTTCAGAACTTTCTTTAAGCGCCGGCGCTTGGTCTTGCGTTCATCCTTGCCTTTGACTGGATTTTCCTCAATGGCTTGAT
>NZ_KQ969439.1:0-478 GCF_001578865.1 Streptococcus sp. DD11 | reverse complement strand
CTGCATTAGCACCTTCCCCACGGAAGCTGGTCAGGAAAATCCAGAGGATAGGCAGCAGCCAGATAAAGGCCAAAACAGCCAGCAAGATGTAAATCCCTAATAGACGAAGTCTTTTTTTGTTTTTTCATTATTTAGCCGTTCCTTCCTTGAATGATGTGGATCTGGTATAGGCCAAGAGACTGAAGGTTGCCGAAATAGCAAAAATCAGGATACCGATAACAGATGCCAAGTTATAGTCCTTAGCGGTAACAGTCAGTTTATAGAGCCAGGTCACCAAAAGGTCAGTCGAGCCAGCTTGGTAGAAGGCTGAATTGGCCGGTCCGCCGCCGGTCAGGAAGTAGATAACGTTGAAGTTATTGATGTTTCCGATAAACTGTTGGATGAGTGCCGGAGTCATAATGAGGAGAATCTGCGGGAAAGTGATGCTCTTAAAGACTTGGAATTTGCTGGCCCCGTCAATCTCAGCCGCCTCGATCTG
>NZ_KQ969438.1:0-480 GCF_001578865.1 Streptococcus sp. DD11 | reverse complement strand
CCGGCATCCGGGTGTGACAGCTATCAATGGCGTACCGGTCGAGGAACTGAGAAAGCTGACTCCAGAGCAGCGCTTCCAAAAGGTGGCGGAGGCCTCAGTCCGCATCCAGGAGACTGCGACCTTCTACCGGGGATCCTATCCCGGAGCTGCAGGAGATGTCGAATTTCTGGATCTTAGCGGAAAGGGAGCGGATGGAGATAGGATAAACAAGTAACCGCAAGGTCTTTTTTTATTGCACAAATTTACCAAAACTGGATAGAATTTAGGAATCTGTCTTTAAAAACGCTTCCGAAAAAACCGTAAGTCCGGTATAATATAAGAAAAAAATAATAAGGAGGAACCGTTATGGGTTTTGTGAATGAAAGAATTCCAGAGGAATACAGAGGGATGCTTGAAAAATTAGGATTTGATGATATTCGATTTGAGCAGCAGTCATGGACAGCAGACAAGGGAAAAGGAGTCTTTTTATGGATTACCCGT
>NZ_KQ969437.1:0-481 GCF_001578865.1 Streptococcus sp. DD11 | reverse complement strand
AGGTCCATGGCCGCACTCTGCAGGAAGGTCGTCTTCCCGGTACCCGGACTGCCGTAGAGCAGGATATGTCCATCCTTGGACAGGCTGACCGAGACGGCCTCCTGCTTCTGGGCCTGCGGAATGTCCGCCATTCCCAGCAGGACAGAGACCGGCTTCTTCTGCGCCCAGGCTTCCTGCGGCTGGACAGGCTCCAGCTCCTGCAGGGTCATCCGCTCCCTCAGCGGCGGCAGCCATGGCTGCGGTACAGGGGCGATCTGCTGGGACTCGGTTAAGAGCTGGATCTGGCTGACAATAGCCTCCAGCTCGGTCGGTACTTCCTTGATGTCCTCGGCCAGATCAAGACCTGACAGGTCTTGATTGAGCACCTCATACTGGCCCAGATCATTGATCAGGTAGATGGTATGGTCCTCGATACCCAGCTCGTCCTTGTCCGGCTGGTAGTCGGCCCCTGACCAGGCCGCCTGAAAGAGCTCATAGACCT
>NZ_KQ969436.1:0-482 GCF_001578865.1 Streptococcus sp. DD11 | reverse complement strand
ATATTTTTGTAAATGTTTTCAGATTGAGTTCTACCATATTACTTCTCTTTCCTTGATTTATTCAAAGGCCATCAGCTGGCCGTTTTCACTGGCTGTATAGGTCAGATCTTTTAGATGAATGACTACTTCTGCACTGACTGATTTGTCCGCATTGCTGCGGACGATGTGCAAGCTATGTTCATTCAGCAGCTCAACATCGATGCTGCCGTCCAGGTCAAAGGCCGCAGACTGGTTGCGGTAGCTGAAGAGCTTGATCAGGGCCTGCACCACTGGTCGTTTGACTTCTTGGGCAATCTCTTCATTGCTGTAGTAATGGCGGTTGATATTGCGGCCTTCCTTAGTTTCCTCCAGCAGTTCCAGATCATTTTTTCCGGCCAGAAAGCCAACATAGTACACCTGAGGAATGCCCGGTGCATAGGCCTGAATCAGGCGGCTAATGAAGTATTTCTTATCATCATCGCCTAAGGCTGAGTAATAAGTCG
>NZ_KQ969435.1:0-481 GCF_001578865.1 Streptococcus sp. DD11 | reverse complement strand
CCCGGGTCAGACTCCTGAGATCCCGGCCTCCCGCATAGGAAATCGAGCTCTGCAGGTCCTGCTCCATCTCGGTCAGCGTATCCTGCAGATGGCCCTTGGCCGGCAGGAGAATTTTTTTGCCTTCGACATTTTTATAGGCCCCTTTTTGGTATTCGGAAGCAGAGCCGTAGTATTCCTTAAATTTATCGCCGTCTACTTCGATGGTTTCACCGGGACTTTCGATATGGCCAGCAAAGAGGGAGCCAATCATGACCATGCTGGCACCGAAGCGGATGGACTTGGCAATATCGCCGTGGGTCCGAATGCCGCGTCTGCAATAATGGGCTTGCGGGCAACTTTGGAGCACCAGCGCAGAGCGGACAGCTGCCAGCCCCGGTCCCAAAGCCGGTCTTAACCTTGGTAATGCAGACTTTTCCTGGGCCAATCCCCACCTTAGTCGCATCTGCACCGGCATTTTCTAACTCCCGCACAGCCTCTGGCG
>NZ_KQ969434.1:0-496 GCF_001578865.1 Streptococcus sp. DD11 | reverse complement strand
GCAGGACTATCCCTATAGTCCGTATGGGAATATTGGTTCCGCTGTGGAAGCCAATCTTTCACAGGGACATCAGGTGCAGAACTATGTGGACAAGCAGTCTGACAGACTGGACAAGCTCAGCCGCAAGGCCATCAATTCTTTAGAAGAAAAAAGAGAGAAACTAATCAAAGAATTGAACGCGGTCTAAGAGCAGTGCGAAAAAGATAAAGTCTCCTAGGAGCAGTCGCTCCTTCGTTGACTTTCCTATTTTCGCTTTGCTCTTTCAACGACCTTTGTATCTTGTGAAAGGCATAGTCTGCCATGGGAGTGAGATACAGTGCAGCGGATTCAGCCCAGCTTATTCAGACCATGACCAATAACCTGCAGGTGGCCAACGATGTGACTGACCGCCTGTCCAGAGGCTGCGACCATCTGATGGCTTCGCTGGATTCAGGGGAACTGGAGGGGGCGGCCTATACGGCAGGCAAGGGCCTTTTTGAGGATGTCATCATCCCTT
>NZ_KQ969433.1:0-499 GCF_001578865.1 Streptococcus sp. DD11 | reverse complement strand
CATCCCACCATCGAAAGTTTCTGCCGGGAATTGGGGCGCAACAGTCAGCTGCGGCAGCTCTGCGGTTTTCAGGCTCACGGAGTTAAGATTGGACAGAATCAGACCAAACTCGTCCTGGCTCCCCATGCCATGACTTTCAGCCGCTTTCTAAAACGCCTGTCTCGGCACAGGGACTTGATTTACGACATGTTTGAAATTTTGGTCAAGGAGCTCTATGAAGCTTTGCCTGACTTTGGCCGCCGTCTGGCTATGGATGGAAAAATCATTGAATCCAAGGCTCATCGCCCCAGTAAGCTTGCCAAAGGGGACTTGCGGGGTGAACACGACGGCAGTTGGACCAAGAAGACTTACCACGACAAAGAAAACAGAGTCACCAAGACCCGCACCTATTTTGGTTTTCGTGTTCATCTCATCTGTGACAGCGTTTATGAGCTTCCGATTGCTTTTCGCGTCCTCCCGGCCCATGTATCCGAGAAACCAACCGCACGGGAAATGGTGG
>NZ_KQ969432.1:0-502 GCF_001578865.1 Streptococcus sp. DD11 | reverse complement strand
CCATTGATACCCGGACCGAGGTCCTGATTCAGGAAGCCTTTAACAAGCTCATGCAGGGCCGGACCAGCTTTATCATCGCTCACCGCCTCTCCACCATCCAAAATGCCGATCTCATCCTCGTCATGGTAGACGGCGACATCGTCGAGCATGGCAATCATCAGGAACTCATGGCCGCCCAAGGCGTTTATTACCACATGCAGACGGCGCAGGGGAGTTTGGACTAAACATATAAGTATAAGCAAAACAACCGACCTAGTCACGCTAGGCCGGTCGTTTTTAAATATAAAATCAATTTATTGATCATTCTGAATAGCTGCCTTGACTTGGGCGATGGTGACTGGCTGGTCATCTCTGTAAAGGACTGTGTCGCCGTCGTTGTCAAGAATTTCGCCGACCAGGGGTTGGCTGTCTGGAGCTTTGACGGAGAATCCGCCGCCTAGTTTTTCCGGATAGGCAATGACTTGGTCATGGTCTGAAAATCTATCCAAGGTTTCTAGGAGCG
>NZ_KQ969431.1:0-506 GCF_001578865.1 Streptococcus sp. DD11 | reverse complement strand
AGCAATCAGCTACCGCGTCAAAAGTTTTTTACCAAAACAAAGTGAGACTGAAGGACTTTCGTCCCACCCTCAGCCCGAACCTAGAAACAAGATAGTGGGGTAGAAAGGTTGTGGATAAGGCAAGCGAAGCTTGCATCAGCTGTACCCCACTACAGCCTGCGGCTTGTTACCTACTATTAAAAGCAAACTAAAAGACGATATTCATTGCGAAAGGGAAAACCTCAGCCCTGTTTGCTTTTATTCATTCTATTCTGGCTTTCCATCTTTTTTCTCAAGTGATGGCGGACTGGTAGAGCGGGCCGAAGCGAACGATGTGCGGGTTTCAATAGAAAGAGCAGCAGACTCTGCCTTTTGCGCCTCACGGCTAAGGTAAGTCAAAAGAAGAATCGTCATCTCTTTCCGAACAAGACTGTAAAACGAGGGAGGCGTATGATGAATCAATATTTAAAAGCAGCGGTTTATGGCCTGGCTGTGGCAGATGCTCTGGGGTGCCTTATGAGTTTCGG
>NZ_KQ969430.1:0-508 GCF_001578865.1 Streptococcus sp. DD11 | reverse complement strand
TTATTGATTTTGTCAAAAGTTATCAGGGAAAGTTAAAGACTGACGGGGATAAAGCCAAATTTGCGGCTGAGTTGGGCGAACAAATAAAACAGATGGACTTTAGAGCCAAAAACGGCGGAGCGGCTATTGCTTATTCCGGCTGGTTCGGCAATGAGTCTGGTGTCCAGTCTCAGATTTTCCGGACGGCCCAGAATATCTCAGAGCATAGCAATGGCGCCTATAGTTTCATCAATGATGCTGGAGAAAATTTATTGAACAATCCAGCTTTTGGGCTTGTGCTTAGAGATAAAATTGGAGCGGAATCAACTGCAGAACTTATAGGTGGTAAATGGACTTCCAAAGGCCGCAACAAATATGTCTTTGGCAGTGATAATGTCTTAACAATCAACGACCTTGTCTCTGATAACTACATGCGTGTCAATGCCCGTGGGGATGTGCTGGTCCTGATGAATGCTGATTCGCCGGCTGACAGTGTCTTGGGGCAGACCGAGCTTCCGCGCCTGATTAA
>NZ_KQ969429.1:0-526 GCF_001578865.1 Streptococcus sp. DD11 | reverse complement strand
CGAATGTCACAATCAAAGGCAAAAGCAAGATCGGAGCGCAGTCCGTTCTGACCAACGGTACCTATATCGTGGATGCTGTCATCGGTGAGCGGACCGTGATTACCAACTCCATGATTGAGGAAAGTACAGTCGCAGACGGCGTGACGGTCGGCCCCTATGCTCATATCCGGCCGGGCTCCAGTCTGGCGAAAGACGTCCATGTGGGCAACTTTGTCGAGGTCAAAGGGTCTAGCATTGGGGAAAATACCAAGGCCGGCCATCTGACCTATATCGGCAATGCGGAGGTCGGTGCCAATGTCAACTTCGGTGCCGGCACTATTACCGTCAACTATGACGGACAAAAGAAATACAAGACCGTCATCGGCGACAATGTCTTTGTCGGCTCGAACTCGACGATCATTGCGCCGGTGGAGCTGGGCGACAATTCTCTGGTCGGTGCCGGCTCAACCATTACCAAGGACGTGCCGGCGGATGCCATCGCTCTGGGACGCGGCCGCCAGATTAACAAAGAGGACTATGCCAAGCG
>NZ_KQ969428.1:0-552 GCF_001578865.1 Streptococcus sp. DD11 | reverse complement strand
CCAGTCCCCCGGACTGGGAGAGCCTCGCGGGCTGGGAGTGAAAAGGTTTGGGGAACCTTTTCAGCCTGAGCTTAGAAACAAAAGAGTGAAGAGAACTAAATTTTTAAAAATTTAGTTCTGTCCCACCGCCGTTTTTTTATATCTGCCTTTCCTTTCTTTTTCAAAACTATGATATAATGAAAGGGTAAATATTGAATCGTGCAAAGGAGTATGTAATGGGCACTATTAAATCCAATACGATATCAGCTAGCTCGGCGATCAGCGAGCTGGTCGGGTTGGACACCGGCGCTGCGCAAAATCTGCAGGTGGAGTTTGCCTATACGGCTGAGATTGCTGGGATGGAAGCTGGGCGTCAGGCGGCCAACGGGATCCTGCAGGCGGTTTCTGACTTTAGTGCAGCTGTTCTCACGCAAGCTAATAAATTTCCAGAAATTGCCGCAAAAATAGAAAAGCGCGATGTGGAAGAGGCCAAGCGCTGGGAGGGCTGAGCATGTACCGGAAAGATAAAAGCGAAGACAAGCGCTATGAACTCTACAAGAAAATCCAGAAAGC
>NZ_KQ969427.1:0-593 GCF_001578865.1 Streptococcus sp. DD11 | reverse complement strand
CCCTGATTTTGCTCTATGAAGTCAGCCTCCTGCTCAGCAGAGCTATTTACAAAAGAAAAAGAAAGAGGAAAAGCTAATGGGAATTTTAAAAGACATCGGCTTGCCGGGAATCATCATCATCGTTCTGGGTGCTTTGCTGATTTTCGGACCGAAACGCCTGCCTGAACTGGGCCAGTCAATCGGCAAGATGTTTTCTGAGTTTAAGAAAGCTGTCAGCAATGCCGAAGAAGCTGACCGGTCCAGTCATAAAGAAGACAAGGAATAGATGGAAGCACGGGCAACCGTGTTTTTTTGCTTTCTAAGCTATTTTCTGCTGCCGCTTCCCCAAAGATAAGGAGAAGAGATGCTCTTTAATGAATGTCATCAGGCTATCGAAAATCCCCTGTCAGATTTGCTCCAGCCCAGCTGCCCTGCGGAGAAAAAAACGGAAATGAGGCAGTTTTTGAAAGGCTGAATCCTGAAAATCACGCTCCGGCTCTCTATCGAATCTATGGACCGGACTCTCCCTGTCAGATGCAGACCTCTCTTTGCGAGCCTGTCGGCAGCAGAGCGGAGCTGAAAGAGCTTCTGGCAGCAAGAGAGGGAGACAGACG
>NZ_KQ969426.1:0-637 GCF_001578865.1 Streptococcus sp. DD11 | reverse complement strand
AAAAAGGCTTCAAAAAAAGCAACGACTAGAAAACAGCCGTTGCCTTTTGCTTTAAAGAGATAGTCTTGCTAAAATATAGTTGACAAAAAAATATGAGAAAGGCTATCCCATGCATATCCACTATAACACAAATCAAACGACTTTACCACTGGAAATTGCTTCTTGCTTACCACCAGACCATATTGTGTTTACTATCGAGAAGGTGGTTGATGAACTGGAAGAGGAGTGTTTCGCTGCCTTCTACCACGATTTTGGTCGGCCCTCCTATCATCCTAAAATGCTCTTATCTGCGCTGCTATTTGCTTACTCGCAAGGAATTTTCTCTGGTCGTAAAATCGAAAAGCTCATGGCTGAAAATCTTGCTATGAGCTATTTGACAGGTCACCATGTTGTCAGCTATCGGACAATCAATCGTTTTCGTGTGGCGGACTGCATGGAAGAGTTCATCAAAAATCTCTTCATTGAACTCAATCTTCGCCTCAAGATGGAAGACTTGATTAGTCTGGACTGTCTCTTCATCGATGGGACGAAGATAGAGGCCAATGCCAACAAGTACAGCTTCGTTTGGAAAAAAGCAACGGATAAATTTCAAGCTAAACTGCAAGAGACCTTGAAGGCGTATTTCCAAACAGAGGTT
>NZ_KQ969425.1:0-646 GCF_001578865.1 Streptococcus sp. DD11 | reverse complement strand
TTAAAAATAGAATAGGTCCCGTAGTGTAGCGGTTATCACGTCGCCCTGTCACGGCGAAGATCGCGGGTTCGATTCCCGTCGGGACCGTTGGAGTCTAAAAGATAAGTAGATTTCAAGCAGGAAGAGACTCGTTAGCTCAGTTGGTAGAGCATTTGACTTTTAATCAAAGGGTCACTGGTTCGAGCCCAGTACGGGTCATAAGGGCGGGTTTGGCGGAATTGGCAGACGCACCAGATTTAGGATCTGGCGCTTTAGGGCGTGGGGGTTCAAGTCCCTTAACCCGCATATAGGATAAGCCGGCTTAGCTCAGTTGGTAGAGCATCTGATTTGTAATCAGAGGGTCGCGTGTTCAAGTCATGTAGCCGGCATAATAGAAGAAGATGCGAACGTAGTTCAGTGGTAGAACATCACCTTGCCAAGGTGGGGGTCGCGGGTTCGAATCCCGTCGTTCGCTTGAGGAGGCCGGGGTGGCGGAACTGGCAGACGCACAGGACTTAAAATCCTGCGATTGGCAACGATCGTACCGGTTCGATTCCGGTCCTCGGCATGAAGCGAGAGAAGAAGACAAGCAGCACCCTTAGCTCAACTGGATAGAGTACCTGACTACGAATCAGGCGGTTAGAGGTTCGACTCCTCTAGGGTGCAT
>NZ_KQ969424.1:0-678 GCF_001578865.1 Streptococcus sp. DD11 | reverse complement strand
TCCCTTAGCGCTGATTTTCGCCTTAGTGACCAGTTTGGTGCTGGGGATGGTTCTGGCCAAGGTCTACAAGCGCCAAACCATTTATACCAAGGAGTTTGTCATCACTCTGTCCATCCTGCCGACCATTATTTCGATTATCATTTTCTTGGTCAATGGCAATCTGGGCACCAGTGTGGCCGTCGCCGGTACTTTCAGCCTCATTCGCTTTCGCTCGGCTGCGGGAGGGTCCAAGGAATTGCTGGCTATCTTTGTCGCCACAGCCATCGGGATTACGACCGGCATGGGCTTTGTCACGCTGGCCATCGTCTTTACCCTCTTGATTTCCCTTGTCTGGCTGCTTTTTGAAAATATGAGCTTCACCTCAGTCAGCCAGACCAGACGCTATGTCACGATTAACATTCCAGCGGACTTTGACTACGAAGTGCTCTTTGAGGCTATCTTCGCCAAGCACTGCAAATCAGCGGAACTGACCGCCATCCAGTCTGCTGCAAACCGTACCATGAAGCTGGAATATGTCATTGACCTCAATGCCGAAGTCAGCGACAGCCAGCTGGTCCAGCAGTTTCTGCGCTATGACAAGGTCAAAGAAATCTCTCTGTCAAAAGCAGCCAAGAAACGCAAGACCCTGTAGAAAGAAGGCGAGGCTGAGACAAAAGTCTTTCAGTCTCGCTTTGTTTT
>NZ_KQ969423.1:0-685 GCF_001578865.1 Streptococcus sp. DD11 | reverse complement strand
CGCACTCACTGACGCGGATGTACTTGCGGACACCGACGCACTCGTGGAGGCTGATACGCTTGCTGAAGTTGATGCACTTACGGATGCGGACGTACTTGCTGAGACTGATGCACTAGTTGAAGCTGATACGCTTGCTGAAGTTGATGCGCTAACAGATGCAGACGTGCTTGCTGATACCGATGCACTCGTGGAAGCAGACTCGCTTGCCGAAGTTGACGCACTTACTGACGCTGAGGTACTTGCTGATACAGACGCACTCGTGGAGGCTGACTCGCTCGCTGAGGTTGACGCACTTACTGACGCTGAGGTACTTGCTGATACCGATGCGCTCGTTGATGCTGATACGCTTGCCGAGGTCGACGCACTCTCTGAAGCTGAGGTACTTGCGGACACTGATGCACTCGTGGACGCTGATACGCTGGCTGAAGTTGATGCACTTACGGATGCGGACGTGCTAGCTGATACTGAAGCACTTGTGGAGGCAGATACACTCGCTGAAGTTGACGCACTTACTGACGCGGAGGCGCTAGCTGACACTGAAGCACTCGTGGACGCGGACACGCTGGCGGAGGTCGATGCACTTACGGATGCGGACGTACTTGCGGACACTGATGCACTCTCTGAGGCGGATGTACTTGCGGACACCGACGCACTCGTTGATGCTGACTCGCTCGCGGAGGTTGAT
>NZ_KQ969422.1:0-686 GCF_001578865.1 Streptococcus sp. DD11 | reverse complement strand
TCATCTTAATGACGCTGTCCGAATGCCCATGAGCGATATCGATGGTGATATAGTCCGGAGCATCGTCTTTGAGACTGCTGACAAAGCCGTATTCATCATCTTTGACACCGACAGAAATGGAAGCAATCAGCCCCAGCTCATGCATGCGCTTGATAAATGGCCTGCGCTTTGCTTCCTCGAAACGGTGCATGATATAAAAATAACCACCCCGTGCCAGCTCTTCCGCCACTTTCTCATCTATGATGGTCTGCATATTGGAGGGTACTACCGGCAGTCGGAAAGTATGCCTGCCAAAGGTGATGCTGGTATCGGCTTCCGCCCGGCTTTTGACAATACACTTAGCCGGAATAAGCTGGATATCCTCATAATCAAAAACCTGAAAATCATTTAGCATAGAGTTCTCCTCATCTTATCTATCTATTGACCTACCTATGCCTAGCGCATCGCTACGTCTTTTCCAGACGTTTCCGTAAAAATTATATCACAAAGTACACTTTTTGTAAATTTTTTGTGTTTTTTTAAGAATAATGTTCGGAAAATCACTTATCTAAAAGATAATCATTGTGCCTGCCGTAGATAAAAGGATTGTCTAATTATCTTTCAAGATCAAAGCAAGACTGAAATACTTTTATACGGTATCTTCCAAAAGATCCATCCCTCTGTGGGTGAGGCACTGCCATCATGGG
>NZ_KQ969421.1:0-687 GCF_001578865.1 Streptococcus sp. DD11 | reverse complement strand
CTTTTATACTTCCGACTCCGCCGAATCACCTGCAGCTTGAAGTTAGGATCAGCCGGCATATTTTCTGCAATGGGCTCGCCGCAGGCCGGGCAGATGGCATAGTCGGCCTCGTAGTCAAACAGCTGGTGCCGGCATTTTGCTTTTTTCATATTCATTCTCTCTTTACTTTTCCAAAAACCCGAATATCAAGCGGTTGATATTCGGGTTTCTTGTCTTTTACTGGCTAACTTGGTCTTATAAACCACTTATCACCAGTCAACACCATGGTATCTGAGCATCCGCTTGCTGACCCGCATGCCATTGTACTGAATCTGCGAAATCCAGCGGTATTTGTCAATCAAATCTTTGGAGACCATGAAGAAAAGTTCTTGAGGCATGACTCCCAGACTTGACAGGACATAGCTGTCTACTCCTGTAATTACTAAAGTAATTGACATCCCGTTCTTCAACAGCAATTCCTAATATAAATATACACCGAAAACCCTTTCATGTCAACGGTATTCTATTATATCAAAGCAGAACAAGTAAAAAAACAGGTCTCCCTGTCTTTTCTAATCAAGTTTTGCCAATGTCCTTTTCAATGGCTTGCGGCTCTGCATCAATGGGCATCGCCATTCCAGATAGAGTTTTGACAATGACATAGTCCACCCGGGTCAGACTCCTGAGATCCCGGCCTCCCGCATAGGA
>NZ_KQ969420.1:0-693 GCF_001578865.1 Streptococcus sp. DD11 | reverse complement strand
ATCATGCCGCCGATTGCAGGGACAATCTGGATGATAAAAGCAATAAAGAAGGCTATTTCTGACAGGAGGAAAAGCAGGCCCTTGATGAACTGTTTATTGGCCAGATTAGCCAAGCCCATTACCAGAAATGAAAGTTTCACATCCCAGGTCCCTTCTTTAAAGACCTGCAGCATGGATGCATTGTCATAGGATGACGGATTCATAGTGTTCTCCTTATAGTTACAAAGAAAGAAGTGAGGAGGCTGGCCCCTCACTTCGCTGAGTACTATTTAGCTGCGGCTAAATCTTTGTCAAACTGCTGTAATTTTGCCAGGTATTGATCTTCGCCAATTTTACCGTTGTAAACATCGCTGAGGATGGCAGCACTTTCAGTCCAGAAGACAGACATTTGGCTGAGTTTAGGCATGACCGTTGTGTAGGTATCAGATGATCCCATGGTGATGACAGCTTGAGCCAATGCATCTTTTTTGACATCGTCAGATTCTTGGACTTCTTTGTTAGCAGGGATAATGTGGCGGCCTTCGTACTTGAATTGGTTTGCTTGGCTTTCCTTGCTGGTCAGAGCCTGCGCCAGTTTGTAGCTGGCAGAGATACGGTCAGTATCGCCATTTGAAGGTGTTTGGTTCACAGCATAGAGTTTCACGCCGAGGAAGGCTTTTTGCTGTACATCTTGACCGCCGATATTGACAGTTG
>NZ_KQ969419.1:0-693 GCF_001578865.1 Streptococcus sp. DD11 | reverse complement strand
CTTCCTACTATGATCAAGGGACCTCTCGGGCCCAAGTTCACCTGCGGAAAATCCTGGATGCGCCGGGTGTCAATGCCTACACCCTGCCGGGCAATGAATTTCTGCTTGGAAAGGCCAAGGAAGCCTTTGACGACCAAGGCAACATCACAAACGAAGGAACCGTGAATTTCCTCGAAACCTGCTTAGATAACTTTATAAAATATGTAGAGGTTGTTTCCAAATTGAAAAAACCAAAACCAATCGAACCAGAAGATCTGGACTGCAAAGGGGCTATCGCTACAACTGTCAGCCAAGTCGATCCAGATGACCCTGAATGGGTCGAAAAAGTCGCTGCTATTACAGGGGCGGTCTCCGGAGATACCTATGTCAAGCTGGACCATGGTATTCTGACGGTCAATCAGATCGATATGTTCCTCAAGGCCATGCCTTTTGAGCTGACCTATGCGGATGATAATAACCAATTCCTTTATTACAATAATGCCCATCAGGATCCAGACACCATGTTTGCCAAACGCATTCCGCCTCAGTCAGGCAGCCGCATGTCCACAGTCCACAATTCCCTGCCGCCTGCACGGATGAAAAATGTGGAGTGGGTCATCGGAACACTGCGCGACGGTAATCAGGAATACGTCCGGACGATTGTGCCGGGCTCGCCTGAAGGTGTCATCAATACCCATAATTATCAGGCTATGT
>NZ_KQ969418.1:0-800 GCF_001578865.1 Streptococcus sp. DD11 | reverse complement strand
CTGGGCAGGTTCATGATAATCCCTGAAGCTACCAGCATGGTGAAGGGAATCCCAATCCACATATTGACAAGAATAATGGAAAATTTAGCCCAAAGCGGGTCGCTGAGGAAGGGGATGGGGTGCTGAATGAGATGCAGGCTCTGCAGCAGGCCGTTCAAAGGGCCGCTGTCGTTGAGGAAGTTGCGCATGAGCAGCAGCGATACGAACTGCGGTACAGCAATGGTGATGACAAAGAGGGTCCGCCAGACTTTCTTAAATCTCAGACCCTTGGTATTGAGCAGCAGAGCCAGAACAACACCGAAGAAGAAATTCGTTGCAGTGGCGGCTACCGCCCAGATCAAGGTCCAAGCCAGAAGCGGAAAGAAGGTCCCAGCCATACGGCCTGAAAAGACATTGCCAAAGTTGGCAAAGCCCACCCAGTCAAAGAGAGATTTGGGTGCCGGATGGCTGTGATCGAAGTTCGTAAAAGCCAAGCAAATCATGTAAATCAGCGGCAGAATGGTAAAAAGCAGTACGCCGGTGAGAGGGACTGACATGAGGCCGATATGGAAGCGGCCGTCGGCCAAGGTTTTGAAATCCTCGATGAAGCCGGGAATCTTGCGGCCTTCCTGCTTGAGGGCCATGAGATGGCGGGCGCTCTTGAGATTGCACCAGTAGATATAGGCAAAAACTGCACAGAAAATCAAGGAAGCCAGACCAAAGATCAGCAGCAGCATGGAATTGTCACCAGCCACCTGAACGGTGATTTCCATGCCATTGACATTTTTCACCGCCTCACCCTGCTCCTGAGTGCCCAGTGT
>NZ_KQ969417.1:0-811 GCF_001578865.1 Streptococcus sp. DD11 | reverse complement strand
CAACAGCGACCAAGAAAGCGGCACAGGTGTCGTCTTTACCAGAAATCCTGCTACCGGCGAGAACCGGCTCTTTGGTGAATTTCTGCTCAATGCTCAAGGAGAGGATGTCGTGGCCGGCATCCGGACGCCTGAACCTATCGCTGCCCTGCAGAAGAGCCTGCCCGATGCCTATGAAGACTTCCTCAAGTATGCTGCTATTCTGGAAAAGCACTACAAGGATATGCAGGACATCGAATTTACCATTGAAAAAGGCAAGCTCTATATTCTGCAGACCAGAAACGGCAAACGTACAGCCAAGGCCAGCCTGAAAATCGCTCTGGATCTGGTCAAGGAAGAGCTAATCAGTCAGCAAGAAGCGCTCCTGCGGGTCGCTCCTGCTACTATCAACCAGCTCATTCATCCGGTCTTTGAGGAAGAAGCGCTCGGTCAGGCCGCCCTTTTGGCTCAAGGTCTGCCAGCCAGCCCCGGAGCGGCCACCGGTGAGATTGTCTTTACAGCTGAACGAGCGAAAGAATGCCATTCCTTGGGCAAAAAGGTGATTTTGGTCCGTCAGGAAACCTCGCCTGAAGATATCGAGGGCATGGTCGTCAGTCAGGCGATTGTGACCAGCCACGGCGGTATGACATCCCATGCAGCTGTAGTCGCCAGAGGTATGGGAACCTGCTGCGTGGCCGGCTGCGGCGAGCTGACCATTCAGGAAGAAAATAAAACGCTGGTCTGCGGCAATGTTGTCCTGACCGAAGGAGCTCTTATCTCGGTGGATGGCAGTTCCGGCCGCATTTATCTGGGCGAAATCCCTACAGTGCTGGTG
>NZ_KQ969416.1:0-814 GCF_001578865.1 Streptococcus sp. DD11 | reverse complement strand
AATGCCCATCAGCTGAAAGGAGGACAGCTCCATCACCAAAGTATCGCTGCTGCGGGCTGTCTGGGCTACCTGACTGGCCGGAAAGCCGATATTGCCGGACAAAAGGCCCTTGCGGCCGCCAGCCGTCAGCACTTGGGCAATCATCGTCGTCGTCGTAGTTTTGCCATTGGAACCTGTAATCCCAATAATCGGCGCTTCTGAGATCAGATAAGCCAGCTCCACCTCTGTCACAACCGGAATTTTTTTCTCCAAAGCCCGCACCACCATCGGGTTGTCATAGGGAATGCCGGGATTTTTCACCATCAACTCAAAGTCTTCATCCAAAAGCTCCAGAGGATGCCCTCCGGTCACTACCTTGATACCTTCTTCCAGCAGAGACTGAGCTGCAGGATTTTCCTCGAAAGGCTTGCCGTCATTGACTGTCACAATGGCCCCCAAGCTGTCTAAGAGGCGGGCAGCCGACTCACCTGACTTGGCCAATCCCAAGACCAAGACCTTTTTATTGGCAAAATTTGCAATATGTTTCATAAACAACCTCTTCCATTCATACTTCACTCTATTTTACCCTTTTTTGCGGAAATAAAAAGCCATAGCAGACTTTTATTTTCGACTGTTAAGAAGTTTTGAAAAAATGAGATGTTTTCATCTGTTTGAAACACTTTGTAACATAAGTCTATTCTTTCTGTAAAGACAAAAACAGAAAAGGCTGCAGGCTTTTTCTTGCCTTTCCCCGGCCAAAGTGCTACAATAAAATCAGAAAAAGTTACCAGTGGTAACATGAGGGAGCAAGAAAAAGATGGCACAAAAAGAACGG
>NZ_KQ969415.1:0-815 GCF_001578865.1 Streptococcus sp. DD11 | reverse complement strand
ACCTTCATCTGCTTCATCCAGACAATCAGCTGCACCACTGCCAAGACAAAGGACAGAATCATGGACAGGTAGGCCAGATAAGAATAGTGCAGGTTGATGTACTGATTGAGCTTGCCGGTTAATTGAAGATACATGGTGATTTCAAAGTAACCGACTAAAATTAAAAATCGAATCATAGCATCACCTCCACAAGCCAAGAATAAAGGAGGACAACCAGCGTCACCAAGCCGATGAACTGCCAGATGAAGCGGGTTTTAAAGTAATTTTTCATCATCAGGAGATTCTTTACATCCAGCATGGGACCGATGACCAGAAAGGCCAGGACCGGCGCTAGGCCAAAGCTGGCAATCAGGGAGCTGCCCACAAAGGCATCGGCCTCGCTGCAGAGCGACAGGAGAAAGGCCAGCAGCATAAGGAGCAGGATGGCGATAAAAGGGGTCGAGCTGATGGAGGTCAGGATCCTAGTAGGCACATAGACCTGCACCAGGCTGGCAAAGAGACAGCCAAAGACCAGATAGCGGCCGGTGTCGAAAAACTCATCAATGGCCTGAACGAAGACCTGAAACATTTTCTGCTCTTTGCTGAGACCTGAGAAATCATGCTCATGCAGATGCTTGCGATTCTCCTTTTGAATAGTGGCATCAGCGAAAAATCCCAGAAAAATCCCCAAAACAGCTGCCACGATGATGGACCCCAGAGACCGCAGCAGAGCCATTCGAAAGGAATTGCCAAAGGCCGAGTAGGTCGCAAAGAGCACGATGGGATTAATGACCGGCGCTGTCACCAGAAAAGGCACAGCTGTATAGCTGGGAACC
>NZ_KQ969414.1:0-864 GCF_001578865.1 Streptococcus sp. DD11 | reverse complement strand
AGCCGGTGTCAAAATGACAGCCAACACCAGTAAGATGAAGTAGGCGTATCGTCTATATTTTACCAAAAATACAGGATTGAGCAAACCGATAGAGGTCAGAAAGGCCACCAGCACTGGCAGCTCAAAGAGACAGGCAATTGGAATGGCCGTGTGAAAGACAAAGCTCAGGTAGTTCTGAGCCGTCAGCTGTGTCTCAAAGAGCCCTTCGCCCAAGGACAGCAAGACCTGCAAAAGAGCCGGCGTGACAAAGTAAAAGCCAAAGGCCAGCCCCAGTACAAAACAGAGAAAGGTGGCGGGGATGTAGACAAAGACAGCCTTGGCTTCCCGATCTTTCAGGGCCGGCCGGATAAATGCCCAAATCTGATAGACCAGAAAGGGCAGAGTCAGCGAAAAAGCAGCCAGGCTGGCCAGACTGACATAAATCCAGAGAATATCATCCGGCCCTAAAACCAGCAGCTTTTGCTCAAAATTGCTGGTCAGCCACTTGTAAATATCAGCTGAAAAGAGCAGGCTGATCAGAAAAACGCATATAAAACAAGCCAAAACGGCAATAAAGCGGCGCCGGAATTCCGTCAGATGCTCGATAACAGTCTGTTCTTTTCTATTCATGGCTTTTCTCATTGTTTTTGACTGTAACCCCGACAATCAGCAGCAGAAAGACAGCCTGACTGATGACTGCTTCCAGACTGGGGTAAATCCCAGCCCAATCAACAGTCGGAAAGCCATTCAGCAAGTGGCTGGGCAGGACATTGGTCAGCTGCAGGGCATGAATGCTGACACCCAGCATCTTAAAGGCCAAGGCATAGATCAGCCAGGTCAGCCAGAAAAAGATGCGGTGCGGCTGAAAGAGACTGGAGGCCTTGG
>NZ_KQ969413.1:0-868 GCF_001578865.1 Streptococcus sp. DD11 | reverse complement strand
GGGATAATCATGAAGGATGGTCTGGGGAAATCTTGTCACAGACAGATGCACCATCAGCATCCACAGAGCTGACCACAGCAAACCCTGAATAAGCGCTGCTGTTACTGGAAACATGAGCCACCTCCTGTCTCATCGCCGCTTGCTTAGCGGACTTGCTCGAAATGCAGATGCACCGCAATATGATCGCCGTAGCCACTGCGCTCCAAATCACGCTGCAGGCGGTAAGAGATGTAATGCTCGGCAATCGTGATGTAGCCAGCACCCAAGAGACGGCTTTCCACCATGGACTGAATCATGCTAATGGTCGCACGCTCAACTTTGGCCTCTTCCAAATCCAGTACCACCTTTTTAGTGACTTGGGCCAGATTCTGGCGGAGATCATCCGTCAGTACATAGACAGTCTGAGCTGCCTTCAAAACCGCTTGGTAAATCTTATCCGGGTCAAAGTCTACAACTTCACCGCTTCTTTTAATAACTTGCATAAAAACTCCTTTAGATTTTATTTATTAATAGATAGAGTCAGCAGCACGCGTCTCTCGGCTGCCCATCCGCTTCCTCTGCGAACAGGACCGTAGCAGACTCTCCTTGATGCAGCTTATAGAACTATTATACCTTCTTTTATCCATTTTTTCAAAAAAATTTTCACCAGCTCCCTTCTTACAAAAATGTAAGAAAAGAAGTGAAAATGTAAGCTAAAGTTATGGAAGCGCAGATACATTTGCGGTAAGATGGGAGGATAAAAAACGGAACTCATACTCAGTGAAAATCATCAACAAAGCAAACAGTTCCTGCCTAGTTTGCTGCTCTTTGAACATAATCGGTTCAATGCAGACAGTGCTAGAGCAAGCTCTTTCGACAGGAGGACCAG
>NZ_KQ969412.1:0-923 GCF_001578865.1 Streptococcus sp. DD11 | reverse complement strand
AGAAAGGTTATGCCATGTCTAGTTTACCACAAAATCCTCAACTTCGTAGCTCTATTTCAACATTTTTCAAAGAAATTTCTTTGACCGCCTTTCTCTCTGGTCCTTTGTTGGTGATTCTTCATTTCTTGCTTTCTAGTATCTTTTCAAATCGTTCCCCATATCAATTCTTGAAAGAGATGGAAGAAAAACCTTTTTCACAGAAAACTTTCCATAATCGTCTCTCAAATCCTAAGGTTAATTGGCGAGAGCTTCTGCTAAAAGTTTCAAAGAACTTGATTTCTAGCCTTTCTCCTCTTACCAGTGATAGCCGAAAAACTGTTTTTATCATCGATGATTCAATCTATCCTCGTGCTCGTTCTAAAAAAGTAGAACTTCTAAGCAAACAGTTTGATCATGCCAAAAAAATTTATGTCAATGGCTTTCGCTTCCTTAATCTGGGTTGGAGTGATGGGAATACTTTTTTACCCGTTTCCTTTGGTCTACTCGGGGGCAAGGAAAGTCAACTGGAAAACGTAGATAGAAGAACCTTATCAGGTAAGCGTAAAGCAGAAGCAGTTACACCTGCAACGGAGGTAACCATAAACCTTCTTAAAGAAGCGATAAACAAGGGAGTCAAAGCTGATTATGTTCTCTTTGATTCTTGGTTTTCTAGTCCCAAAATGTTTACCTCTATTCGTCAACTCAATCTCCATGTCATTGCCATGGTCAAGAAAACTTCAAAAGTCTACTACAATTACCAAGGAGAACGTCTATCCGTCAAGCAATTGTATAAGAAATATCCGAAACGTCGCGGGTGTGCTAAATATTTACTGAGCCTTATCGTAACAACGACTTATGACAAGGAGGAAATCCCAGTAAAACTGGTTTTTGTACGCAATCGTAATAAAAGAAACGACTATCTCGTTCTTGCCAGCACCGATACC
>NZ_KQ969411.1:0-925 GCF_001578865.1 Streptococcus sp. DD11 | reverse complement strand
AATAAAATGAAAAGAAGTCTGACCTTTCGGCAGGCTTCTTTTGATACGCAAAGAAAATCAAAAGTTGACAAGGGATAAAAGTCAGGCCAATGGGCGGTAACTCTTACACTAAATTTTACTATTGAACATCATCCTTTCAGTAGCAAAACTGTCACAGATCGATGCAGCTTCAGCGGTTCGGGGGCGTCTGTCCCAGAATCGCCCCTCCTGCTTTGGATTCTTGGCTATAGCTTTGTCTTCTTCCTGCCCTCTGTCTGGTTTTTCAAAAAGAGGATGAAAGGCTAGTCCTAAAACTGTTTTAAAGAGTTCTTCGATTGCTTCCTGCCTGCTGTTTGGTCTTTCTTCCAATCTTTCCTCAGCCGTCGGATGACCATCAGGAGGACCAGGCCTCCGTACAGGACTGAAGCCTGCCAGCTTCCCATCAATCCGGCAGATAGAGCTGGGCTTGGGCTGTCAAAGACAAAGAGACCAAAGGTCTGGGCAGCAGGATTTGCCGTGTCGAGAACCAAGACACCGGTCAGGAGGAAATTGTTCATGCCGTGGATACCGATAGCGCCCCAGATCCTGCCTTTTTCCCAGACATAGAGACAAAGAAAGGCGCCAAATAGGACGATGTTGAGGACCAATCCGGCATCTTGATAGCCGGATAGGATATGCAGGAGACCAAAAAAACAGGCGGAAGCTACCAGGCCGAACCACTTGCCATAGTGCCGGCTGAGGGCAGGGAAAAACCAGCCTCTAAAAATGATTTCCTCGTTTGCGCCTTGCAGCAAGGTAGCTGCAAAAAGCAGGAGCAAGTTTCCGAGCTGAACCGATGCCGGGCCGATTCCTTGAAATCTGACAAGGCCCAGTGCCATCAGAATTGCAACTAGGGCGCTGTTCATCAGAAGTGCAATTAGGCAGCCTTGCAGCAGGTCTTTCTAGG
>NZ_KQ969410.1:0-925 GCF_001578865.1 Streptococcus sp. DD11 | reverse complement strand
CCCAACAGCGAGCATTACTCGGTGGAGGATTTCAATCTGGATATTAAGGACAAGGAGTTTATCGTCTTTGTCGGCCCGTCCGGCTGCGGCAAGTCGACCACCCTGCGCATGATTGCGGGGCTGGAGGACATCACTGAGGGGACAGCCTCCATCGACGGCAAGGTGGTCAATGACGTGGCGCCCAAGGACCGGGACATCGCCATGGTCTTCCAGAACTACGCCCTCTATCCCCACATGACCGTCTATGACAATATGGCCTTCGGGCTCAAACTGCGCAAGTACAGCAAGGAGGACATTGACAGACGGGTCAGCGAGGCGGCGGAAATCCTGGGTCTCAAGGAATTTCTCAGCCGCAAGCCGGCGGACCTGTCCGGCGGCCAGCGCCAGCGGGTGGCCATGGGCCGGGCCATTGTCCGTGATGCAAAGGTTTTCCTCATGGACGAGCCCCTGTCCAATCTGGATGCCAAACTTCGCGTTTCCATGCGGGCGGAGATTGCCAAGATTCACCGCCGGATCGGGGCGACGACCATCTATGTGACCCATGACCAGACCGAGGCCATGACCCTGGCCGACCGCATTGTCATCATGTCGGCGACCAAGAACCCAGCCGGCACGGGGACGATTGGCCGCATCGAGCAAATCGGTACGCCGCAGGAGGTCTACCATCACCCGGTCAATAAGTTTGTGGCCGGCTTTATCGGCAGCCCGGCGATGAACTTTCTGACGGTGAGGCTGGAGGGCTCAGAGATTGTGGCTGAGGGGCTGCGGCTCAAAGTGCCGCAGGGAATTCTCAAGACCCTGCAGGACAGGGGCTATGAGGGCAAGGAGCTGATCTTCGGGATTCGGCCGGAGGACATCAATACCGAGGCGGCCTTTCTGGAGACCTTCCCGGACTCAGTGGTGCATGCGACCATCTCTGTATCGG
>NZ_KQ969409.1:0-1015 GCF_001578865.1 Streptococcus sp. DD11 | reverse complement strand
CAGTCCGGGGGACTGGGAGAGGTTGGGGATAGCTTTTTGGAGTCTAAAAGACGAACAAAAAGTCCAATCAGCTACCGCGTCAAAAATTTTTTACCAAAATAAAGCGAGGCTGAAACACTTTTGTCCTACCACCCTTATCCACAACCTTTCCACCTCACTATCTCGTTTCTAGGTTCGGGCTGAACGAAAGCCGGGAACGGCGTTCCCTTTATCTCCAGCCTCCAACAGTCCAGAAGGACTGTGAGCTAACAAAGTAATAAAAGATAAAAGAAATGACGGTACTCCTCTGGAAAAATCAAAGATGATTATACCAAACCTCTTTGATGAACGCAAACTGCATCAGTTTGCTTTGTCATCTTCCTTTGTCTTTGACTATCAAACGATTGCTGAATCAGCAAGATTAGCCAATCAATCCCTTGGCGCAGAACTCTTTTTCCGAATTACAGAAACTTACAGCCATTTAACTAAAGAAAAAGCAGAGAAAGAGAATCAAAGAGTAAGAAGTTTGCTGGAAGGGGGAAATAGAGGTTGTCCAAAACAATAAAAAAGCCTCTAAACCAAAGTTTAGAGACAAAAGACTATACCGGCGGCCGGGGTCGAACCGGCACGTCCTTGCGGACACTGGATTTTGAGTCCAGCGCGTCTGCCAATTCCGCCACGCCGGCAAAAATAACTGGGGTAGCTGGATTCGAACCAACGCATGAGGGAGTCAAAGTCCCTTGCCTTACCGCTTGGCGATACCCCAATAATATTAATAAGGCGAGTGATGGGGATCGAACCCACGCATGCCAGAGCCACAATCTGGTGTGTTAACCACTTCACCACACCCGCCATAATCTTACACGGGCAGTAGGAATTGAACCCACACTGAAGGTTTTGGAGACCTTAGTTCTACCTTTAAACTATGCCCGTAAAGGTAATGGAAGGGGAGGGATTCGAACCCCCGAACCCGAAGGAGCGGATTTACAGTCCGCCGCGTTTAGCCTCTTCGCTACCCTTCCTAACTATAAAATTG
>NZ_KQ969408.1:0-1059 GCF_001578865.1 Streptococcus sp. DD11 | reverse complement strand
GGTC
This sequence comes from Streptococcus sp. DD11, assembly GCF_001578865.1. Lineage (NCBI taxonomy): Bacteria > Bacillati > Bacillota > Bacilli > Lactobacillales > Streptococcaceae > Streptococcus > Streptococcus sp. DD11. Next base: position 1,055 of record NZ_KQ969408.1, on the reverse strand, counting down.
ACATCTGTACACCACTTCTCATTTGGTTTCTCAGCCGTGAAATCACGATTCAGGATGTTCTCTTCAATATTGATAAAACTGGTCTTGGTGCAGTAACCACGAGAACGGCGGATAATGGATTGAATCCCCAGAATCCGCATCAAACGCCGGATGCGCTTCTTGTTGTAAGTTGTACCGAGTTCTCTGTTGAGAAAACGCGTCATGCGCCGATAGCCTAAGATACCATTAAATCGCGCATGCAGCTCTTGAATCTTCTCCATCAATTTCTGATTGGTGACTTCAGAGTCCGTCTCCTCATGGCTGAGCCACTTGTAATATCCCGAGCGTGAGACCTTGAGTATGCGGCAGAGCTGGCTGATGGAAGCCTCCTTGCGTTCCTGAGCATATTCATAAATCGCTTGGAATTTGAGAAGAGATCTTCCCAGCCTCACCACAGGTTTCGCTGTTCGAGCTCCTTCAACTTTTTTAGGAGACCTACCTCCATTTCCAGATAGCGGTTCCGCTCTTCTAACTGTTTGATTTTGAGTTGAAGTTCTTCCTCTGCGTTTAAATTAGGCTTGCTTTCCAGCCCTTTTCCACGACGGTCTTGAAGGCCTTGGCTTCCGTCTTTTTCAAACTTTCTGACCCAGGAGTAAACCTGCTGGTAGGAAACGCCATATTTCTCAATCGCTGCCTGATAGTCCTTTTCATGAGCAATGGTGAAGTGAACAATCTCAACCCGTTCTTCAAATGTTGTCTTGCGTCCTTGTTTCATTCTGGATAATCCTTTACTAGTGCTTGTTAATTCCTTACCACTAGTATACCCTTTTATCCAGTTTCTGAGAACATAATGAGTAGAAATATCATATTTTTCGACAATAGCAGTTAAACTTCCTCGTCCCTCAAGGTAATCTTGGACGGCTTGTTCTTTCAACTCCTGACTGTATTTCTTCCAGGTCCGGCTCTCTTTAAGACCGTCAATTCCATCTTGCTTATACTTACGAACCCAGTCTCGAATGGTTGTGTCAGAGACTCCAAATATTCTTGCCAAAGTACGGATAGATCGACCTTGTTCT
>NZ_KQ969407.1:0-1165 GCF_001578865.1 Streptococcus sp. DD11 | reverse complement strand
GGGGGCCATTTTGGAAACGCAGGATCAGCTGCGCCAAGTACTCAACAACGGTGTGGATCCCAAGGATGTGACTGCGGCCATCTTGCCTTCTGGCGGCGACAAGAAGCATTATCCGATTGCCTTCAATGCTCTGCCGCAAATTGATGTTTTTACGGACAATGACTATACATACGAAGAGATGAAAATGACCAAAGAAACCAAGAAGATTCTGGAAGATGACTCTGTCAAGGTTTCTGCGACTTGCGTCCGCATCCCAGTTCTGTCAGCTCACTCTGAGTCTGTTTATATCGAAACCAAGGAAAACGCACCGATTGAGGAGGTCAAAGCAGCTATTGCAGCCTTTCCGGGCGCTGTTTTAGAAGACGATACTGCCCATCAAGTCTATCCGCAGGCCGTCAATGCCGTCGGCAGAAAAGAAACTTTTGTCGGCCGGATACGCAAGGATCTGAATGTTGAAAACGGCATTCATATGTGGATCGTGTCTGACAATCTGCTCAAAGGAGCTGCCTGGAATTCTGTCCAAATCGCAGAAACTCTTCATGAGCGCGGTTTGGTCCGTCCGGCAGAAGAACTTGTTTACGAGCTGAAATAACAGTCTAACTACTGTTCACGATAACTTAGGGGAGAAAGAGTAGATTTTTCGCCCCTCTTTTCATACAAAGAAAGGTGCGCCTATGGCCTATAACGACTTGAAAAACTGTAAAATCATCACGGCTTTCATTACTCCATTTCATGAAGATGGTTCGATTAATTTTGAAGCTATCCCGGATTTGATTGAGCATCTTTTGGCTCACCATACGGATGGCATCTTGCTGGCCGGTACGACAGCAGAGAGTCCGACTCTGACTCACGATGAAGAGCTGGAATTATTTGCGGCTGTTCAAAAAGTTGTCAATGGCCGGGTTCCCTTGATTGCTGGAGTCGGTACCAATGAAACGCGCGACTCAATTGAATTTGTCAAAGAAGTTGATGAATTCGGCGGTTTTGCGGCCGGTCTGGCCATCGTTCCTTACTACAACAAACCTTCTCAGGAAGGAATGTACCAGCACTTTAAAGCGATTGCGGATGCTTCCAACCTGCCCATCATTATCTACAATATCCCAGGGCGGGTTGTGGTCGAGATGACGCCTGAAACCATGCTGCGGCTGGCGGAGCATCCTAATAT
>NZ_KQ969406.1:0-1295 GCF_001578865.1 Streptococcus sp. DD11 | reverse complement strand
GGTTATGGGCAGTGCTTGGTCAGCCTTGGTTTTCGCAGAGCATCAGAATGTTCCCTGTATCTGTCAAAGGAGGAAACCATGACTTCAAAATCAATAAGCAGCAGCACTCTAAAACTGATTGCTATGTTCGCCATGCTGATCGACCATATTGCTTGGGTGCTCTTCCCGCTGGAAATCAACATGAATATCCTATCTGACAACTGGATTGCTAATAGTATGCATATGATCGGCCGGCTGGCCTTTCCTGTCTTTGCCTTTTGTATTGCTGAAGGCTATCTGCACAGCCATGACCTCAAAAACTACCTGAAGCGCCTCGGCATGCTGGCCTTTATCAGCATCCTCCCCTTTTCGCTCATCGGCTGGGTAACCGGTATCGGATTTATCACGCAAAATACTGTCTTTACGCTCTTTTTAGGTCTCTGCGCTCTCTATTTCAGCGACCGGCAGCAGAAAACCTGGAAGAAAGTGCTGATTGTTCTTTTCTGTTTTGCCTTGTCAGTTTTAGCTGATGGCGGCCTCGGAGGCGGTGTGTTTGGCATTTATGCTTTTGCAAAGATAAAGAACCCCACAGCCAGAAGAATTACCGGCTTTGCTGCTCTGATCAGCATTCAGCTTCTCTTGCTTGCAGTCAATTTTTCTATCAGCGGCTTGGCCGAGCCAGCCATCGCCTTTGCCGGCTTTCTTTTGGTCACTTCCTTTTACAACGGCCGGAAGGGACCCAGCATCGGCAAGCTCTTTTATTACTTTTATCCCCTGCATTTGCTGGTCTTAGCTCTGTTGCGAATAGGCTATTTGCTGCTGACACACTAAAACGGACTGTCACCCAGTCCGTTTTTCTCGTGCCTGAACAATCTCAATAATCAGGTCTCAGCACTCCCTTGACCGTTTCCTTGGTTGCTTGATAGTCTCCGTCCACCACAACCTTGATAATGCGCTTGGCATCCTCTTCAGGCGCTGGAACCAAGGGCAGACGGGTTGGTCCGGCTTCAAAGCCCAGATAATTCAGCACCGCCTTAACCGGGGCAGGACTCGGATAAGAGAACAGAGCATTCACTTTGGGGATGAATTTCCGCTGAATAGCCGCTGCCTTTTTGATGTCATTGTGCGCAATCGCATCCAGCATCTCAAACATTTCGTCGCCATTTGTATGAGAAGCAACAGAAATAACCCCATCGGCACCGAGATTCACAGCATGGAAGGCATCGCCATCTTCACCAGTATAGACAAGAAATTCCTCCGGCCGATGTTCAATCAGATAGGCCATATTAGCCAGACTGGTGCATTCCTTGACGCCG
>NZ_KQ969405.1:0-1364 GCF_001578865.1 Streptococcus sp. DD11 | reverse complement strand
CCCTTCGCTCTTTTATTTCTAAGCTCAGGCTGAAAAGGTTCCCCAAACCTTTTCACTCCCAGCCCGCGAGGCTCTCCCAGTCCGGGGGACTGGGAGAGGTTGGAGATAAAACAAACGCAGTTTGTGTCAAAACAGTCCGGGGGGACTGTGAGAGGTTGGAGATAAAACAAACGCAGTTTGTGTCAAAACAGTCCGGGGGACTGTGAGAGGTTGGAGATAAAACAAACGCAGTTTGTGTCAAAACAGTCCGGAGGACTGTGAGAGGTTGGAGATAAAACAAACGCAGTTTGTGTCAAAACAGTCCGGAGGACTGTGAGAGGTTGGGGATGAGTAAAACAGAGTTTTCCTCAATGCAGGAGCTTTTTGGAGTCTAAAAGACGAACAAAGTTGAGACTTGCTTCGCAAGTCCTATCCGCAACCTCAAAGCAGTGCTTTTGTTGCTTCCTCTCGGAAGCTCTATCTATAACCTCAAAACCTCCACTGGAGCATTTGAGCAATCAGCTGCCGCGTCAAAAGTTTTTTACCAAAACAAAGCGAGACTGAAAGACTTTTATACGGTATCTTCCCAAAGGTACATCCCTCTGTGGGTGAGGACACAGCCATCATGGGAGTCTTATACGGTATCTTCCAAAAGATCCATCCCTCTGTGGGTGAGGGCACAGCCATCATGGGAGTCTGTCTCAGCCTCTTCCTGTATTCTATTATTTGATGGGAGTCTGGTCCAGTCTCCTCTTTTATACTCGATTCACATACTGTTTCTCAAGTGGCAGACGGCCCCCAGCAGGTTGGCTTCGTTTTTAAAAGGCACAGCTGTCAATTTCCACATCAGAAAGCATGCTGTCTAAGACTGGAGAAGACTTCTTGATTGTGCTGTAAGCTGAGCGGATACCATCCAAAAGAATCGGCTGGCTGCTGATACCGCCGCCGATTAACACCTTCTCCAAATCCAAAATCGTATGCAGATTATAGACAATCAAAGCCAAATCCTGACAGTATTGCTCAAACAGACGGTTCAGCTGAGGGTGCTGGCCGCCGGCAATCGCCTCAAAAACAGCCTTGCCGTCCTGCCTGTCCGGCAAATCCAGTACTTGGGCCGCTCTTTCGACAAAGGAAACGCCAGATGCCTGACTGGCCCACCAGTTTTCAGAGAGAGAGCCGTCGGGATGATTCAAAACAAAACTCAGCTCCCCGGCCTGAAAATGCTGCCCCTGCAGAGGGCGGCCATTTAGCAGTATAGCGCCGCCAAGCCCTGTACCCAGCGTCAAAATCAGTGCATTGCGGCTGTTTTGCAGATGCCCTTTCCAAACCTCAGCCAGAAGGCGGCCTTGGCATCATTCATGACAGCGCAGGGAAGCTGTGTCTTG
>NZ_KQ969404.1:0-1374 GCF_001578865.1 Streptococcus sp. DD11 | reverse complement strand
CATGTGCGAAAGTTTTCAATTCGCAAGCTCAATGTCGGAGTCTGCTCTGTTTTGCTGTCGACCCTTTTTCTTTTAGGGACAGCAGCTGCTGCCAGTGCAGATGAGATAGCCGCAGCTTCAGCAGATCAGCAAGAGCTGACCAGCAGTCCGGCTGTCCCTGCTGAAACGGCAGCAAGTCCCGCTGCCCAAGCAGAGAGTGCAGATCAGGGCTTTGGTGGTGCAGAAAGCAGCCAGCCGGCGGCTTCAGAATCTCCATCTGCAGCAGCGCAGCTTCAGGAAAATCCGCAGCCTGCAAGTCAGACTGAAGCCGCAGCTCCGTCTGCTGACTCAGTCAGTCAGACCCAAACGCAGGCCCAGCCGGCAGCTGAAAATCAGACAAGTCCAGCAGCGGTTTCAGCTGAACCAGCAGCTTCAGCAGCAGCGGCTCCATCTGCCAGCTCGGAGATAGAAGATGCGACTGCCAGTCCGAAAGCAGCCAAGCCGACTCTGGCTGACTCAGAAAAGAAACGGCCGGAAGATCTGATGAAGCAGATTACTTGGCTGGATTTTGGAGATACCAACGCTCTGACAAACTTGGATGCGGACGGTGCTTTTCAGGTTGGAACAGTCTTCAGCAAGGAGATTTCTCCGGGCTATCAGCTGACCTTAACAGTAACAGCGCTGCGCCCTTTTAATGCCACCGAAATTTATAAGAAACGGGTAGAAGGAAAGGATACTGCCGGAACTTATAAGGCCGATGCGGCTAACAGCTGGCTGACCATCAGCGACCATTACGGAAAAGGAACAAGTCCAAAAATCAAAGGCGAGGCTCAGAATCAGTGGTCTGCTATTAAATCGCAGGGGATTGACACTCAGGGCCGCAAGACCCAGCTCCTGGTGTCTACTGACTCTGCTAACTACGGAGTGGAGTTCAAAGTAGAAGCTGTCTACCGCGGTAAGCCCGTGCAGCCGACCATTGTCATGGCGGACGGCGAGGAGGCTAATCCGGCAGAATTTGCTATTTTTACCACCAACGGATCTGGCTGGGAATATGTAGCTGAATGGAAACGCGGTAATATCACAGATACCTACCAGACAACTGATAAATGGATTACTGGCAACTCTATTTTTAAGGATACAACTGTTGACTGGCTGGCTTTTCTCAGTCCGGATCAAGTCACCGGAGGATTGGGCAGTCAGGTATTTGGCCCGAATGTCTCTAAAGACAGAACAGTGCCTATCGTGATGACCCGCGGTGCTTCTGAAGTTGGTTTTTATGTGGCTTCCTCAGGTCAGCAGGCGGCCATGATGGGGATTATGGTAGTGGACGAAGGCGATGCACCGGAGAGCTACGGCAGGGCCTATCATACCGTCTCCACAAAGGACGCCCTGACC
>NZ_KQ969403.1:0-1379 GCF_001578865.1 Streptococcus sp. DD11 | reverse complement strand
GGATAGTTCCTGCTCTGCACTGCCGCCTGGCTGTATCTCCTCTCTGTTAAGAGTCCGCATTTTCAGCTCCAGACCGGGCTGGTAGTCATTGAGATACCAGTCCATCCGAGTCGAGGCATTTTCCTCAAAAAGAATGCGATAACGCCTGCCCTTAGCCTGCAGATGATAGCTGGGATCTCCATTCTTTGACTGGGAAATGGTCGTCCAGCCCTGCTCTGAGCCAAGCAAAGAGCAAGCAGACAAGAAGATCAGACTGACCGTCAGCAGGGCAAAACAGAAAACTTTTCTCATTTCTTAACTCTCCATGAATTCCTTGAGACGGCGGACCGCTTCTTTGAGCGTAGCCATGTCTGTCGCATAGCTGAGGCGGACATTCTCCGGAGCGCCAAAGCCGGCACCGGTCACCAGAGCTACGCCTGCTTCTTCTAAGATAGCTGTTGTAAATTCGGTCACATCAGTGTAGCCTTTGATTTCCATGGCTTTCTTGACATTTGGGAAAAGATAGAAGGCTCCCTGCGGCTTGATAACCTCAAAGCCCGGTACCTGTGCCAGCAAAGGATAGATGGTATTGAGGCGCTCCTCAAAAGCCTGCCGCATGCTTTCAACCGTATCCTGACCGCCCTTCAGGGCCTCAATAGCCGCATACTGAGCGGCTGCTGTCGGATTGGACGTCGTCTGACCGGCTATCTTCCCCATAGCCGCAATGATGTCCGGCCGCCCAACCGCATAGCCAATGCGCCAGCCAGTCATGGCATAACTCTTGGAAACACCGTTGATGACGACAGTCTGATGTCGAATGTCCTCAGATAAGCTGGAAATCGGCGTAAATTCATGGCCATTATAGACCAAGCGGCCGTAAATATCATCCGCCAAAATCAGAATATTCCTGTCCACAGCCCAGTTTCCGATGGCCCGCAGCTCTTCTGCACTGTAGATCATGCCGGTCGGATTGGATGGTGAATTGAGCACCAAGACCTTGGTCCTGTCCGTGCGCGCTGCTTCCAGCTGCTCTACTGTCACCTTAAAGTCATGAGCCTCTGTCGTCTGGACAAAGACCGGATGGCCTTCTGCCATCTCCACCTGATCGCCATAGCTGACCCAGTAAGGTGTCGGAATCAAGACCTCATCGCCGGGATCAATGACACTCATAAAGAAGGTATACAGGGAAAATTTTGCCCCGGTCGCAACAGTCACCTGATTGGGCTCAATGGCATAGCCGTAGTATGCGGCAAAGTGCTGCACAATAGCTTCCTTTAGCTCAGGCAGACCGCTAGTCACCGTATAAAAACTGGCCCTGCCGTCCTCAATAGCCGCAACAGCGGCTTCCTGAATGTTCTTGGGCGTTGGAAAATCCGGCTCTCCCAGAGTCAGGGAGAGAA
>NZ_KQ969402.1:0-1384 GCF_001578865.1 Streptococcus sp. DD11 | reverse complement strand
CCAGCCCAATCAGTCCCAAAGCAGCTGTTTCTGCAAGCAGGCCTGCAGCTAGGTAGGAAGTTTCTTCTGTACCGGTCTGCGGAAGTGCTCTTGGAGCCGCGCTCTTAGTCAGCGATGGTGGTGCAGGCTGAGCCGGCTGGCTAGGACGGTCCGGAGTTTCTGCTGGTACAGAAAGCTCTGTCACGGTCGGGATGTAAGCTGCGGAAATGGTATTTCCGTTGCGGTCTTTGCGAACGACTGTCACGCCTGTCGCTTGGCCGATAAAGTTCGGCTCTGGCCTGAAGGTCACCGTGCCGTCAGCTGCGATGGTATAAGTCCCTTCGCCTGGTACGACTTTTTCTGTACTGCCATCTTCAAATGTCGGCGGCACGATTGGGTCCACGTCGCCTTCAAAGATTGGTTTTCCAGTCTGCGGCTGACCTCTGAAGCCTGTACTTCCAGTATCTTCTGTAGCCGTGCTTCCTAAAACAGTCGGAGTATAGGTCGCGGTCACGGCATTGCCATAAATATCCAACCGTTTGACGACAACTCCGCGGGCGGTTCCGACAAAGTCGGCTTCCGGCACGAAGGTCACTGCGCCCAGCATCGCGAACTTGTAAGTTCCCTCATCTGGCACAACCTTTTCGGTGCTGCCGTCGTCAAAAGCCGGAGCCACTGTCTGGTCAATCGCTCCCTCAAAGATTGGCGTACCGGTTTGCACTTCTCCCTTGCGGCCGACTGATGAAGTGTCTTGGCTGCTGGATGGTGCCACCACTGTCGGCAGATAGCGAGCGGTGACTGGCGTGCCATTGCGATCACGGCGGACAACGGTCACGCCGGTGCCCTGACCGATAAAATCAGCTTCTGGCCTGAAGGTCACCGTGCCGTCGGCTGCGATGGTGTAAGTACCCTGACCCGGAATCGTTATTTCCTTGCTTCCGTCGTCGAAGGCCGGCTCGACTGTTTCGTCGATTGGCACCAACGGATTGCCTGCTTGGAAGACTGGTTTGCCCGTCTGCGCAAGGCCTTTGATATTGGTAGATGCCGCATCTTCACCTATCGGAGCCACCTTCTCAACTGTCGGTGTGTAAGTCGCCGTCACGGGCGTACCATTTTTATCTACACGTTTGACCGTCACTGGATCTGGCCTGCCGACGAACTGTTTGTCTGGCGTGAAAGTGACGGTGCCGTCGGATGCGATGGTATAGGTCCCCTGACCTGCAATAGTTTTCTCCTTCGTGCCGTCGTCAAAGGTGGTGGGAATATCATTGTCCAACGGCACATTTGGATCGCCAGGTGTGAAAATAGGTGTTCCTTTTTGCGGTTGACCCTGAAGACCTGTAGACTCAGCATTGGTACTGCTTGGCCTTACCTTGGTAAAGTCTGGACTGTAAGTGGCCGTCAC
>NZ_KQ969401.1:0-1496 GCF_001578865.1 Streptococcus sp. DD11 | reverse complement strand
TTTTGTCAGCAAGTCTTAGACCTGAAACAGCCTGGAATCAGGCTGTTGCACTCCCACTGTCAGAACGCCAACAAGCAGCAAACCGCAGCCCAGATTCCAATTCGATTATTTAGCCGAGGTCATTTGTGCCTCTCCTTGTAGTCTTCAATACCATCTTAGGATTCTAGCTATTCTGCAAGATTTCATTTTCTTTCCGTTCTCTCCGTTGACCCGACCATCTGATGCACAGCATCAGGACTGTCAGACGAAGAATCAAATAAACCAGACGAAAGATTTTCATCTTGCCAAGAGCAGACAAGAACTCCTCCCTTGCATGCTCGATTTCTTGATGTAACTGACTAACCGTTTTGCCTGTTTCCTCTTTAATAACAGCTGCATTTTTTGAAATCAAATAATAATCTTGGTCTAAAGTTGTGGTATAGGCTCTGGATATTGGTTCATCTAAGAAAAAATATACCCTATCAGCATACTTATCCTCAGACAGAGTATAGTAACTTTCATCTTCACTCTCCCATTTTTTAGGAAAACTAGTTATTCTAATATTTTCATAATCTAAATGCATAATTCCATCTAAAACATCATTAGTCCATTCTTCCGCGTAGTGGTAAAGCTTTACTTTTCTATTTACCATTGGCCAAACCATAACATACCGACTGTGCATGAATTCCTTGGTCAAGGCTGTGTTGCTAGCCAGACTGGTCGCACCTATCTCATATACTGACCAAATAAGCACCACGAGCATAAAGAAAGCTTGATTTGGTTTGTTTTTATAATAGTTTTTCATTCTTTTTAACATTTTACTCTCCGGTAGAAGGATTGGGTTTATTTAAATCCTTTTGGAAATGTTGGATAGCATTCATGAATTTTTCAAATGTTGATGATTGTTCACTAGAATTAGAAGAAACGTATAATTTATAAGTTTCCTCTAATTTCTTCATTCCTTTCATGTAATCTCCTTCTCCAATGTTTTGAACAAATTCATAAGCTCTATGGCCAGATGTTCTCTCGACACTATCGTAGTATGAGTTTGTAACATCAACAGCGCTATCTCCCTCTTCAATCTTTTCCAACCCCGTAAAATTATGCTGATTCTGAATGGCCTTCTGAATCGTATTTCGTATTAATCTCATCGTCTTTTAACCCATATTTTCTCAAAACAGATTTCATTCTATAATACCGACATTTATACCGTTTATCCCATTTGGGCTATATAATCCACCGACAATTTGCCAAGCTCCATAAGATTTATCGCCATAAGAGTAAGAAGCAACTATTTTAAAGAATTCTATATTTGCTTTCTTAGTCCCATATTTCTTTTCTATCATGTGATATAAATTTAGTAATATTTCTGATTCAGTTCGACTAAATCCATACTGTTGTCTAAGAGTCTGAATAAATTTCTCTTTTTTAGTTATTGGTATATACGTTTCAATCTCCTGCTCCTTCATCTTCTTAACCCAGCTCATATCCACTTTGTCAGCCACATAGCTGCCGTC
>NZ_KQ969400.1:0-5548 GCF_001578865.1 Streptococcus sp. DD11 | reverse complement strand
ACATAGCGAGGTGCAGGTGATATACTAATATAGTTGTCGCCAAGAGCGGCAGAAAGACCATTGAAAACTGAACAAGACGAACCAAGTGCAGGGTGACATAGAGATATGTGACCTGTCAAAGAACGAAAAATAAATCTGTCAGTGACAGAAATGAGTGAGAGCTCAAACTATTAATGAGAGTTTGATCCTGGCTCAGGACGAACGCTGGCGGCGTGCCTAATACATGCAAGTAGAACGCTGAAGGAGGGAGCTTGCTTCTTCCGGAAGAGTTGCGAACGGGTGAGTAACGCGTAGGTAACCTGCCTGGCAGCGGGGGATAACTATTGGAAACGATAGCTAATACCGCATAACAGGAGCAGTCGCATGACAGCTTCTTGAAAGGAGCAATTGCTCCGCTGCCAGATGGACCTGCGTTGTATTAGCTGGTTGGTGAGGTAACGGCTCACCAAGGCAACGATACATAGCCGACCTGAGAGGGTGATCGGCCACACTGGGACTGAGACACGGCCCAGACTCCTACGGGAGGCAGCAGTAGGGAATCTTCGGCAATGGGGGGAACCCTGACCGAGCAACGCCGCGTGAGTGAAGAAGGTTTTCGGATCGTAAAGCTCTGTTGTAAGAGAAGAACGGATGTGAGAGTGGAAAGCTCATATTGTGACGGTATCTTACCAGAAAGGGACGGCTAACTACGTGCCAGCAGCCGCGGTAATACGTAGGTCCCGAGCGTTGTCCGGATTTATTGGGCGTAAAGCGAGCGCAGGCGGTTAGATAAGTCTGAAGTGAAAGGCTGTGGCTTAACCATAGTATGCTTTGGAAACTGTTTAACTTGAGTGCAGAAGGGGAGAGTGGAATTCCATGTGTAGCGGTGAAATGCGTAGATATATGGAGGAACACCGGTGGCGAAAGCGGCTCTCTGGTCTGTAACTGACGCTGAGGCTCGAAAGCGTGGGGAGCAAACAGGATTAGATACCCTGGTAGTCCACGCCGTAAACGATGAGTGCTAGGTGTTAGGCCCTTTCCGGGGCTTAGTGCCGGAGCTAACGCATTAAGCACTCCGCCTGGGGAGTACGACCGCAAGGTTGAAACTCAAAGGAATTGACGGGGGCCCGCACAAGCGGTGGAGCATGTGGTTTAATTCGAAGCAACGCGAAGAACCTTACCAGGTCTTGACATCCCGATGCCCGCTCTAGAGATAGAGTTTTACTTCGGTACATCGGTGACAGGTGGTGCATGGTTGTCGTCAGCTCGTGTCGTGAGATGTTGGGTTAAGTCCCGCAACGAGCGCAACCCTTATTGTTAGTTGCCATCATTCAGTTGGGCACTCTAGCGAGACTGCCGGTAATAAACCGGAGGAAGGTGGGGATGACGTCAAATCATCATGCCCCTTATGACCTGGGCTACACACGTGCTACAATGGCTGGTACAACGAGTCGCAAGCCGGTGACGGCAAGCTAATCTCTGAAAGCCAGTCTCAGTTCGGATTGGAGGCTGCAACTCGCCTCCATGAAGTCGGAATCGCTAGTAATCGCGGATCAGCACGCCGCGGTGAATACGTTCCCGGGCCTTGTACACACCGCCCGTCACACCACGAGAGTTTGTAACACCCGAAGTCGGTGAGGTAACCTTTTAGGAGCCAGCCGCCTAAGGTGGGATAGATGATTGGGGTGAAGTCGTAACAAGGTAGCCGTATCGGAAGGTGCGGCTGGATCACCTCCTTTCTAAGGAAGTCCGGAAGGACCAACGGAAGGCACTTGGGTCTTGTTTAGTTTTGAGTGGTCTATGTGGGGCCTTAGCTCAGCTGGGAGAGCGCCTGCTTTGCACGCAGGAGGTCAGCGGTTCGATCCCGCTAGGCTCCATTAAGATACGGAAAGCGTTCTGGCTTGCCAGAAACTTCTGAAGAAAAATAGGAAACTGACGCAGAGTCATAAAAGACTCAAGGCAGTTTATCTTTTTTCAAAAGAAGTTAGCTTGGAGTTCAGTTATTCTCAAAGAGAGAAGTCACTGACAGTATCTTAGTTTATGACAACGAAGTCAGTAAAATAGGAAGAGGATAGGTATTCGACGGATTGAAGTTGAATACGAGACTAACTTCTTAGGAAAAAAGATAAATCTCCTTGTGTTCATGGAACACAGCATCGATTTCCTATTTTTCTACAGAAGTTTTCGCTAGAGCGAATCGTCTCTTTATATCCTAAATTGTCCATTGAAAATTGAATAACTATATCAAATAGTAACAAGAAATAAACCGAAAACGCTGTGAATATTAATGAGTTATGACCGCAAGGTCAGAGAATAAGGTTAAGTTAATAAGGGCGCACGGTGGATGCCTTGGCACTAGGAGCCGACGAAGGACGTGACAAACGACGAAATGCCTCGGGGAGCTGTAAGTAAGCGACGATCCGGGGATATCCGAATGGGGGAACCCACTAGCTGATGGCTAGTACCCATATCTGTTAAGGATATGAGGAGGAAGACGCAGTGAACTGAAACATCTAAGTAGCTGCAGGAAGAGAAAGCAAGAGCGATTGCCTTAGTAGCGGCGAGCGAAGAGGCAGGAGGGCAAACCGAAGTGTTTACACTTCGGGGTTGTAGGACTGCAAAGTGGACTCAAAGATTATAGAAGAATGATTTGGGAAGATCAGCCAGAGAGAGTAAGAGCCTCGTATTTAAAATAGTCTTTGTACCTAGCAGGATCCTGAGTACGGCGGGACACGTGAAATCCCGTCGGAATCTGGGAGGACCATCTCCCAACCCTAAATACTCCCTAGTGACCGATAGTGAACCAGTACCGTGAGGGAAAGGTGAAAAGCACCCCGGGAGGGGAGTGAAATAGAACCTGAAACCGTGTGCCTACAACAAGTTCGAGCCCGTTAATGGGTGAGAGCGTGCCTTTTGTAGAATGAACCGGCGAGTTACGTTATGATGCGAGGTTAAGCTGAAGAGGCGGAGCCGCAGGGAAACCGAGTCTGAATAGGGCGGTATAGTATCATGATGTAGACCCGAAACCATGTGACCTACCCATGAGCAGGTTGAAGGTGCGGTAAAACGCACTGGAGGACCGAACCAGGGCACGTTGAAAAGTGCTTGGATGACTTGTGGGTAGCGGAGAAATTCCAAACGAACTTGGAGATAGCTGGTTCTCTCCGAAATAGCTTTAGGGCTAGCGTCGACATGAAGATTCTTGGAGGTAGAGCACTGTTTGGGTGAGGGGTCCATCCCGGATTACCAATCTCAGATAAACTCCGAATGCCAAGCAATTATGGTCGGCAGTCAGACTGCGAGTGCTAAGATCCGTAGTCGAAAGGGAAACAGCCCAGACCACCAGCTAAGGTCCCAAAATAATTGTTAAGTGGAAAAGGATGTGGGGTTGCACAGACAACTAGGATGTTAGCTTAGAAGCAGCTATTCATTCAAAGAGTGCGTAATAGCTCACTAGTCGAGTGACCCTGCGCCGAAAATGTACCGGGGCTAAAACAATTTACCGAAGCTGTGGATACCTTTATAGGTATGGTAGGAGAGCGTTCTATGTGTGGCGAAGGTGTACCGTGAGGAGCGCTGGAACGCATAGAAGTGAGAATGCCGGTATGAGTAGCGCAAGACAGGTGAGAATCCTGTCCACCGTAAGACTAAGGTTTCCAGGGGAAGGCTCGTCCGCCCTGGGTTAGTCGGGACCTAAGGAGAGACCGAAAGGTGTATCCGATGGACAACAGGTTGAGATTCCTGTACTAGAGTATGAAGTGAAGGAGGGACGCAGGAGGCTAACTCGTGCGTGCGATTGGATGCACGTCTAAACAGTGAGGCGTGGTATGAGTCAAATGCTTATACCTTTAACGTTGAGCTGTGATGGGGAGCGAAGTTTAGTAGCGAGTGAGTGATGTCACACTGCCAAGAAAAGCTTCTAGCGCTGTATCATACTCTACCCGTACCGCAAACCGACACAGGTAGTCGAGGCGAGTAGCCTCAGGTGAGCGAGAGAACTCTCGTTAAGGAACTCGGCAAAATGACCCCGTAACTTCGGGAGAAGGGGTGCTGACGTATGTCAGCCGCAGTGAATAGGCCCAAGCAACTGTTTATCAAAAACACAGCTCTCTGCTAAATCGTAAGATGATGTATAGGGGGTGACGCCTGCCCGGTGCTGGAAGGTTAAGAGGAGTGCTTAGGAGAAATCCGAAGGTATGAATTGAAGCCCCAGTAAACGGCGGCCGTAACTATAACGGTCCTAAGGTAGCGAAATTCCTTGTCGGGTAAGTTCCGACCCGCACGAAAGGCGTAATGATTTGGGCACTGTCTCAACGAGAGACTCGGTGAAATTTTAGTACCTGTGAAGATGCAGGTTACCCGCGACAGGACGGAAAGACCCCATGGAGCTTTACTGCAGTTTGATATTGAGTGTCTGTGCCACATGTACAGGATAGGTAGGAGCCAAAGAACTCGGGACGCCAGTTTCGAGAGAGGCGCTGTTGGGATACTACCCTTGTGTTATGGCCACTCTAACCCGCTAGGTTCATCATCTAGGGAGACAGTGTCTGACGGGCAGTTTGACTGGGGCGGTCGCCTCCTAAAAGGTAACGGAGGCGCCCAAAGGTTCCCTCAGATTGGTTGGAAATCAATCGCAGAGTGTAAAGGTATAAGGGAGCTTGACTGCGAGAGTCACAACTCGAGCAGGGACGAAAGTCGGGCTTAGTGATCCGGTGGTTCCGTATGGAAGGGCCATCGCTCAACGGATAAAAGCTACCCTGGGGATAACAGGCTTATCTCCCCCAAGAGTTCACATCGACGGGGAGGTTTGGCACCTCGATGTCGGCTCGTCGCATCCTGGGGCTGTAGTCGGTCCCAAGGGTTGGGCTGTTCGCCCATTAAAGCGGCACGCGAGCTGGGTTCAGAACGTCGTGAGACAGTTCGGTCCCTATCCGTCGCGGGCGTAGGAAATTTGAGAGGATCTGCTCCTAGTACGAGAGGACCAGAGTGGACTTACCGCTGGTGTACCAGTTGTTCTGCCAAGAGCATCGCTGGGTAGCTATGTAGGGAAGGGATAAACGCTGAAAGCATCTAAGTGTGAAACCCACCTCAAGATGAGATTTCCCATGACTATATGTCAGTAAGAGCCCTGAGAGAAGATCAGGTAGATAGGTTGGGAGTGGAAGCATGGTGACATGTGGAGCGGACCAATACTAATCGCTCGAGGACTTATCCAAAGATAAGTAATGAGAACGTTAAGAAAAGCGTATGATTTTAGGGAATCAGCGCCGAAGTCATAAGGACTTCAAGCAGATTTATCTAAATCACTAGCTTTTTAGTTCGAATACAATTAAGAAGTAATGAGGGCCAACCAGTAAGGATTCAGCCCGATTACAATTTCATTGAGCGCAGCGTTTAATAAGTCTTGTTAGTAATGAATAGTTATTCAATTTTGAGTCGATAAGTACTCAGAGTTAAGCGATGATAGCCTAGGAGATACACCTGTTCCCATGCCGAACACAGCAGTTAAGCCCTAGAACGCCGGAAGTAGTTGGGGGCTGCCCCCTGTGAGATATGGAAGTCGCTTAGC
>NZ_KQ969399.1:59391-63163 GCF_001578865.1 Streptococcus sp. DD11 | reverse complement strand
GGCAGCTGACAGGGAGCAGAAAAAGAAAAATATCCTTTTCGGACTGATTAGTTTTACTGTCTTAATCCTGACAGCTCTGGCCGGTGCTCTTTGGACTTACGGCTGGAAGGAGACGCCGTTTCTGACCTTATTTGCGCATTATTGGCTAATGGGCATGGTTTGGAATGCGGTTGATCTTTTTCTTGTAGACTGGCTGCTGATCTGCTGCCTGACATCGCCGCTTTTTATCTTTCCGGGAACGGAGCACTGTCAGGGGCATAAAGACTATCTTTTTCATCTGAAAGGGTTCTTCAAGGGCTGTCTGGCAATGAGCTTTGTTGCTCTCCTCTTAGCGGGAGTGACAGCGCTTATTCTGATTTTGATTTAAATGCTGAAAAAGTCCAAGCTGGGCTTTTTCATTTGCTCTGGCAATGGCGGTATCCTTGTTTTGATAATTGGCCGGCCCAAATCCCAGAAATATGGTAAAATAGTTTAGAGATAGGGTGTTTTGCAAATAAAGCACCGGTTGAAAGGAAAATTATGGCAACGATTCAATGGTTTCCAGGCCACATGTCCAAGGCAAGGCGGCAGGTCCAGGAAAATATCAAGTTTGTGGATTTTGTGACGATTTTGGTGGACGCCCGTCTGCCTTTGTCCAGTCAGAATCCTATGCTGACTAAGATTGTGGGGGACAAGCCCAAACTGCTGATTTTAAATAAGGCTGACTTGGCTGATCCAACGATCACCAAAGAATGGCAGCAGTATTTTGAAAGCAGGGGCCTCAAAACCTTGGCCATTAACTCCAAGGAGCAGGCTGCGGTCAAAAAAGTGATAGAGGCCGCTAAGAGTCTGATGGCTGATAAGCTGGCCCGTCAGCGGGAGCGGGGAATTCAGCTGGAAACCCTGCGAACGATGATTATCGGCATTCCCAATGCCGGCAAATCCACACTCATGAACCGGCTGGCCGGCAGGAAAATCGCTGTTGTGGGCAATAAACCCGGTGTGACAAAAGGCCAGCAGTGGCTTAAGTCCAATAAAGATCTGGAAATTCTGGATACGCCCGGCATTCTCTGGCCTAAGTTTGAAGACGAGACAGTAGCGCTCAAACTGGCTCTGACCGGCGCCATCAAGGACAATCTCCTGCCCATGGATGAGGTGACGATTTTCGGACTCAATTATTTTAAGGAGCATTATCCTGAGGAGCTGCAGGCCCGCTTTCGGCAGATGAACTTAGAGGAAGCAGCACCTGAAATCATCATGGCCATGACGCAAACATTAGGCTTCCGTGATGATTATGACCGTTTTTACAGCCTTTTTGTCAAGGAAGTACGGGACGGCAAGCTGGGGCGCTATTCACTGGACAGGCTGGGAGAATCACATGACAACAATTAAGGAGATTCAGGAAGTCTTAGCCAACATTAGGAACATCAAGGACCCTAAACTTGCGGAGTTAGCTCAGGACCAGCGGGCAGGCGTACAGAAGGCGGTTGCCAAGCGGCAGCGGGAAATTCAGGCTGCGCTCGATGAAGAAGCGCGTTTGGAGAAGATGCTGCGCTGTGAGAAAGAACTGTATGCTCAGGGTTTTCAGGCGGTTGCCGGGATTGATGAGGTCGGCCGCGGTCCGCTGGCCGGACCGGTCTTAGCAGCAGCGGTCATTCTGCCCCAAAACTGCAAAATAAAAGGGCTGAACGACAGCAAGAAAATTCCCAAAAAGAAGCATGAGGAACTCTATCAGGCGGTTATGGATCAGGCTGTGGCCGTTGGTATCGGCTATGTGGATAACGAGATGATTGACAAAGTCAACATCTACGAAGCGACCAAGCTGGCGATGATGAAGGCTGTCGGAAAGCTGGCGGTCCGGCCCGATTATCTGCTCATTGATGCCATGAGGCTGGAGCTTGATTTGCCCCAGCAGTCCATCATCAAAGGGGATGCCAATTCCCTGTCTATTGCGGCCGCATCGATTGTGGCCAAGGTCACTCGGGATCGCCTGATGGCAGACTGCGATCAACAATTTCCCGGCTACGACTTTGCTCACAATGCCGGCTATGGGACCAAGCTTCACTTGCAGGGGCTCAAAAAACTAGGGGTGAGCCCCATCCACCGCAGGACATTTGAGCCTGTCAAATCCATGCTGAAAAAGAGTCAGCCGCAAGAGGTGAGAAATGCTGATAAGTAAAGTCTTAAATAATAATGTTGTGATTTCAGAAGAAGAGCAGGAAGAAGTGATTCTCATGGGGCGGGGGCTGGCATTTGGCCGCAAGGCCGGTGATGAAATCCCAGATCAGCTGATTGAGAAAAAGTATGTCTTAAGTCAAAACAAGCGCCAGTTATTGCTGGAACTGCCGCCGGAAATCATGGAAATGGCAGATGAGGTCATTTCTTTTGCGCGGGAAAAGCTTCAGAAAAGGATGAAGGACAGTGCCTTTCTGTCGATGGCTGATCACATGCACGGAGTCGTGCTGCGCTTGGAAGATGAACTGTATCTGAAAAATTTCCTTACATGGGATATTAAACGCTTTTTTCCAGCTGAGTTTGAGGTTGGCAGGTATGCCAGCGGTCTGCTCAGCAATTACTTGGGCAGGGAGCTGCCGGACGATGAAGCGGCCTTTATGGCCCTGACTCTGGTCAATGCTGAGCTGGACAGCGGTGCTGGAGCGGCGCGTGATTTGACTATGCTGATGGAAGAAATCCTGACGATTGTCAAGTACAGTCTGGAAATATCCTTGGACGAGGAAAATATCTATGTTGAGCGCTTTATGACCCATCTTAAATTTTTCTGTGAGCGGGTGCTGACCGACAGCGGCCACCGCGATCTGGGAGACAATGAGATGTTTGAGATGCTGAAAGTCAAGTATCCCTTGGCCTATGAAACGACCAGAAGGATTGCAGAATTTCTCAAACAGACCCGAGATTATGATACCTCAGATGATGAACAGCTTTATCTGACCATCCACCTATCACGAATGAAAAGGAGAATGCCATGAGAACAGAGTACGAAAAGATGACTGCCGGGGAGAGATACCGGCCGCAGGACCCGGAACTGGAGCAATTGGCTCTTCGCTCTAAAGAATTTCAGTATCGCTTTAACGAGGAAAAGGACAGTGCTAAGCGCAAAGCAATCATCAAAGAGTGGTTTGGCAGCACCGGACACAAGGTGTCTATGAAGCCGAACTTGGTCTGTGACTACGGCCTCAACATTCATCTGGGAGAGAATTTTTATTCCAACTGGAATATGACCATGCTGGATGTTTGCCCTATCAGAATCGGAGACAATGCCCTCTTTGGTCCCAACTGTCAGCTCTTAACTCCCCTGCACCCTTTGGATCCAGCCGAGCGCAATTCAGGTATCGAATATGGTGCACCTATTACTATCGGGGATAATTTCTGGGCAGGCGGCGGGGTGACGATCCTGCCAGGCGTGACGCTGGGAGACAATGTTGTGGTCGGAGCCGGTTCGGTCGTGACCAAATCTTTCGGCGACAATGTTGTCTTAGCGGGCAACCCAGCCCGGATCATCAGAGAAATCCCTGTAAAAGACTGAACGGAGGTGGGACGATGACAGATTATTTGGCGATTGATATCGGCGGAACCTTTGTCAAATCTGCTCTTGTATCAGAGCAGGGAGAGATTGGGCAGGTAGAGAAAACTCCGACACCAGAAGCTTTAGAGGATTTTCTGCAGCTGCTGGAAGAGCTGGCTGCGAAAAAAAAGAGGGCAGATTGCCGGAGTGGCTCTTTCCTGTCCGGGGAAAATCGATCCAGCCAGCGGCTATGTTTTTGTCGGCGGTTCT
>NZ_KQ969399.1:45566-58896 GCF_001578865.1 Streptococcus sp. DD11 | reverse complement strand
AACTAAATTTTTAAAAATTTAGTTCAATCCCACCGCCTTTTTTTATTTTCTGCCATTTTTTGCGAATAAATAGGGTGAGGTGAGAAAATGAATAATTTTGAAATTTACAAGATGAAAAAAGCCGGCTTAACCAATCATCAGGTCTTAAATGTGCTCAGGTATGCTGAAAGCAGGGATAAGGAGCTGTCTCTGCGGGATAAAGCAGTGGTTTCCGAGTGCCGCAATCCAGCACTCTTTATGGAGAAGTACAAACGGCTGGATCTGCCTGCTTTGAAGGAAGATTTTGAGCTTTTTCCGTCCTTTTCCATCCTGAATGATGTTTATCCCTGGGATTTGTGCGAGATTTATGATGCGCCGACCCTGCTTTTTTATCAGGGAAATCTGGATCTGCTGGAACTGCCCAAGGCAGCGGTGGTGGGCAGCCGCGACAGCAGCAGACAGGGCAATGCAGCTGTACAGAAGATAATCACAGAGCTGGACAATGAACTGGTGATTGTCAGCGGACTTGCGCGCGGCATTGATACAGCGGCTCATATGGCGGCCCTGCAGAACGGTGGCAGGACTATCGCTGTTATCGGGACGGGTCTGGACGTTTTTTATCCCAAGGCCAACAAAAAACTGCAGACCTATATAGGGAAAAATCATCTGCTTCTGACTGAGTACGGGCCAGGTGAGCAGCCTTTGAAATTCCATTTTCCAGAGCGCAACCGCATCATTGCCGGGCTTTGCCGCGGTGTCATTGTAGCAGAAGCTAAGCTGCGGTCCGGCAGTCTCATCACCTGCGAGCGGGCCATGGAGGAAGGGCGGGATGTCTTTGCCCTTCCGGGCTCTATTCTGGATGGAAAATCGGACGGCTGCCATCATTTGATTCAGGAGGGCGCAAAGCTTATCACATCAGGGTCTGACGTTCTTTCTGAGTTTGATTTTTAAAAGGAGTTTTCCTATAAGAAAAGTTACTAGTTGACATCTATCCAAAAATAGTTTAAACTCTATGAGATTTTATTTCTTTTAGAAGGTGAATAGATTGGTAACAAAAACGAAGAAAAAATCCGCTGTCAAGAAAAATCTTGTCATTGTGGAATCGCCTGCCAAGGCAAAAACAATAGAAAAATATCTGGGTCGCAACTATAAGGTGCTGGCCAGTGTCGGACATATCCGCGACCTGAAAAAGTCCACTATGTCCATTGATTTTGACAATAACTATGAGCCGCAGTATATCAATATCCGCGGCAAAGGTCCTTTGATTAATGATTTGAAAAAAGAGGCCAAAAAAGCCAAGCAAGTCTTTCTGGCCAGTGACCCGGACCGTGAGGGAGAGGCTATTTCCTGGCATCTGGCCCACATCCTCAATCTGGATGAGAAAGAAAAAAACCGCGTTGTCTTCAACGAAATCACCAAGGAGGCGGTCAAAAATGCCTTTAAAGAACCGCGTCAGATTGACATGGACTTGGTGGATGCCCAGCAGGCCCGCCGGGTTTTGGACCGTTTGGTCGGTTATTCCATTTCTCCTATCCTCTGGAAAAAGGTCAAGAAAGGTCTGTCTGCCGGCCGGGTGCAGTCTGTGGCCCTCAAGCTGATTATCGACCGGGAAAATGAAATCAATGCCTTTCAGCCGGAGGAATATTGGACGATTGACGGAACCTTTAAGAAAGGCAGCCGCCAGTTTCAGGCCAGCTTCTATGGCATGAACGGCAAGAAGATGAAACTGAGCGATAATGATCAGGTCAAGGAAGTGCTGTCTCATATCAAGGGCGATGATTTCACAGTCGAAAGCGTGGAGAAGAAGGAACGCAAGCGCAATGCTCCGCTTCCTTATACAACTTCGTCTATGCAGCAGGATGCGGCTAATAAGATTAATTTCCGGACCCGCAAGACTATGATGGTGGCTCAGCAGCTCTATGAGGGAATCAATATCGGTTCTGGTGTGCAGGGATTGATTACTTACATGCGGACGGACTCTACTCGTATCAGTCCGGTGGCTCAAAATGAGGCGGCAGGTTTTATCACGGAGCGCTTTGGGGCCAAGTATTCTAAGCATGGGAGCAAGGTCCGTAACGCTTCTGGAGCGCAGGATGCCCACGAAGCTATCCGCCCGTCCAGTGTTTTCAATACACCGGAGAGCATCGCTAAGTATTTGGACAAGGACCAGCTGAAGCTGTATACCCTGATCTGGAACCGCTTTGTGGCCAGCCAGATGACGGCAGCTGTCTTTGATACCATGAATGTCAAACTGGGCCAAAACGGTGTTCAGTTTGCAGCTAACGGCAGTCAGGTCAAGTTTGACGGCTACTTGGCGATTTACAATGATTCGGACAAAAACAAGATGCTGCCGGAAATGGAGAAAGGGGACGCGGTTAAGCGGATCAACACCAATCCAGAACAGCACTTTACCCAGCCGCCTGCCCGCTATTCGGAAGCGACGCTGATTAAGACCTTGGAAGAAAACGGTGTTGGCCGGCCATCCACCTATGCACCGACCATCGAGACGATTCAGAAACGCTATTATGTCAAGCTGGTTTCCAAGCGCTTTGAGCCGACAGAGCTGGGGGAAATCGTCAATTCACTGATTGTCGACTTTTTCCCAGGTATCGTCAATGTCAAATTTACGGCTGAAATGGAAAGTAAGCTAGACGATGTCGAGGTTGGAAAAGAGCAGTGGCAGAAGGTCATTGATGAATTTTACAAACCTTTTGAAAAGGAAGTGACCAAAGCTGAGACCGAAATGGAGAAAATCCAGATCAAGGACGAACCGGCCGGATTTGACTGTGAAGTCTGCGGCAGCCCTATGGTTATTAAGCTGGGGCGCTACGGTAAGTTCTATGCCTGCAGCAACTTCCCAGACTGCCGCCATACTCAGGCTATTGTCAAGGAAATCGGTGTGACCTGTCCCCAGTGTCAGAAAGGGCAGGTTATTGAGCGCAAGACCAAACGCAATCGCCTCTTTTATGGCTGCAATCGGTATCCTGACTGTGATTTCACCTCTTGGGATAAACCGGTCGGCCGCAACTGTCCCAAGTGCGACCATTACTTGGTAGAGAAAAAAGTCCGCGGCGGCGGCAAGCAGGTGGTCTGCAGCAATGGAGATTACGAAGAAGAAAAAGTGAAATAAATTTGTTTAGATTGGTTTGTATTACATAATTTATGTTATGTAAAAAAGGAAGGCAGTTATGACAGATAAATTTGCAGAATTTCTAAAAATCGCGTCTCAACTGAACAAGATGGGAATTGTTCCACTGCTAATGGGCTCCTTGGGGCTGGAGCAGGTTACTGGTCAGGACTGGCAGGCGCGTGATATTGATATTCATGTTCATGGTGATGAGCGTGGCTGGGAAGCACCAGACGAAGAACGTATTTATGATATGGACAAGATTGAGCCTATGATGGAGCGTTTGGGCTATCGCTTAGTCGACCTGCACGAGCATGAATTTCAAAAAGAAGGCTTATCCATTGAATTCGGGGCCATGGAAACCTTGGAGGCATTTTCAGGTGTGCCGCTGGAGAAGTTAGAACAGAGAGAAGTGGAAGGAGTCCGCTTTCTACTGCCAACTGCGGAGCAGTTTTTAGCTATCTACCGTGCCTCTTCCAAAGATTCTTACCGAAATGAAAATAACAATGATAAGGATTTTGCTAAGATAGAGTATTTGGAGAAACTAATTTATTAAAGACATCCAGGAATCCTCCTGTCTGTCTTTTTTACTATCTTTTTGTTATAATGGTCAGAGTGAAAATCTAGAAATATCCAAGGGAGAGTATCATGTCATCATCCTATATCAATGTTATTGGTGCTGGTCTGGCTGGCAGTGAAGCGGCTTACCAGATTGCCAAGCGTGGGATTCCGGTTAAGCTTTATGAAATGCGCGGTGTCAAGGCTACGCCCCAGCACAAGACTTCGGACTTTGCAGAACTTGTCTGCTCTAACTCTCTGCGGGGAGATGCCCTGACCAATGCGGTCGGTCTGCTCAAGGAAGAAATGAGACGGTTGGACTCGGTCATTTTAAAGTCAGCAGAGGCGACCCGGGTACCAGCAGGTGGTGCTCTAGCGGTTGATAGAGAAGGCTTTTCGCAGCTGGTGACGGAGCTAGTGACTAACCATCCATTGATTGAGGTCATTCGCGAAGAAATCACTGAAATTCCTGAAGATGCCATCACAGTCATTGCGACAGGGCCCTTGACTAGTGATGCTCTGACCGAGAAAATCCACGCGCTCAATGGAGGCGACGGTTTTTATTTCTACGACGCAGCAGCGCCAATTATTGACGTCAATACCATTGATATGACCAAGGTCTATCTCAAATCCCGCTATGATAAGGGGGAAGCAGCCTACCTTAATGCGCCGATGACCAAGCAAGAATTTATGGATTTCCATGATGCTTTGGTCAACGCTGAAGAAGCACCGCTCAATTCCTTTGAAAAAGAAAAATACTTTGAAGGCTGCATGCCGATTGAGGTTATGGCCAAGCGCGGAGTCAAAACCATGCTTTACGGGCCTATGAAGCCGGTCGGTCTGGAATATCCGGAGGATTATAAGGGACCTCGGGACGGGGATTTCAAGACCCCTTACGCGGTGGTTCAGCTGCGCCAGGATAATGCAGCCGGCAGTCTTTATAATATCGTCGGCTTTCAGACCCACCTCAAATGGGGTGAGCAGAAGCGGGTTTTTCAGATGATTCCGGGACTGGAGAAAGCTGAGTTTGTCCGCTATGGGGTCATGCACCGCAATTCCTACATGGACTCTCCAAATCTGCTGGATCAGACATTCCGGTCCAAGAAACAGCCCCATCTCTTCTTTGCCGGTCAGATGACTGGAGTAGAGGGCTATGTTGAATCTGCAGCATCAGGCTTGGTAGCCGGTATCAATGCAGCCCGGCTCTTTAGGAAGCAGGAGGTCCTCGTTTTCCCTGAGACGACCGCCATCGGCAGCCTCCCCCACTATGTCACCCACGCCGACAGCAAGCATTTCCAGCCCATGAATGTCAACTTTGGTATTATCAAGGAGCTGGAAGGGCCGCGTATCCGAGACAAGAAAGAACGCTATGAAAAAATAGCTGAGCGGGCTTTGGCTGACCTGAAACCTTACTTGGAGGCCGATTAGGAATTGATTTATGGCTGATTGTCAATCCAATGCCTCTTCAGACAGAGAGGAGAAGGTGAACCAGACTGGAAGTCTAATCTTCAGAAGCAGATATTTTCTATCAAAACTTTAAAAAGTTAGGAAATTCCTAACTTTTTTATATATTTATGGTATAATAAATAAAAATTTTGAAAATAGAAAGTTTTCTGAAAATGAATAAATCCTATTTTTATCTTGAAATGAAAACACATGAGTTAGTCGTTCCTTATACCAAGCATAAACGGCGTGTTCGGGTTTTGCTTCCTAAGAATTATGCCCAGGACACGAAGCAGTCTTATCCTGTCGTTTATTTTCATGACGGTCAGAATGTTCTCTACAGCAAGGAGTCTTTCAGCGGCCATTCTTGGAAAGTCATTCCTGCTATCAAACGCAATCCCGATATTGAAAAAATGATTGTCGTAGCAATTGACAACGATGGCTTGCAGCGGATGAATGAATATTCGGCTTGGAAGTATCAGGAGTCCAACATCCCCGGTATGCAGTTCGGCGGTAAGGGCACTGAGTATGCAGAGTTTGTCATGGAGGTTGTCAAGCCCTTCATCGATCAGCACTATCGGACCAAGTCGGACCGGCTGCATACAGCTATGATTGGCTCGTCTCTGGGAGGGAATATCAGCCAGTTCATGGGGGTTGAATACCAGGACCAAATCGGCTGTCTGGGGATTTTCTCGTCAGCCAACTGGCTGCATCAGGAAGCTTTTGACCGCTATCTGGAGCGCAAGAAACTGCATAGCGACCAGCGGATTTATATCTATGTGGGTACCGAAGAAGCAGATGATACCGACAGAACATTGATGGCCGGCAATATCAAGCAGGCCTATATCGACTCCTCACTGAGCTATTTTCGGCAGCTGATCCTATCGGGTGTGGACTTGGAGAATCTCTTTATCAGGATTCAGTCCGGAGCTGTCCACAACGAAATTGCCTGGGCTGAAAATCTGCCCGGCTGTCTGCGTTTTATCAGTGAGAAGTGGTCATTGAAATAGATACAAGGAGCAAGAAAATGCATGTAGAATATTTAAGTCATTGGAGCGGGAATCTGGGCCGTGAAATGTATATCAACCGTTATGGGCATGCCGGGATTCCGGTTGTGGTCTTTGCATCATCAGGCGGCAGCCACAATGAATATGCTGATTTTGGCATGATTGAGGCCTGTTCTTGGTTTATCGAGACCGGCAAGGTCCAGTTTTTCACCCTCAGCAGCGTGGACAGCGAGAGCTGGCTGGCTGACTGGAAGCACCCCCATGACCGGGCAGAGATGCACCGGGCCTATGAGCGTTATGTGATTGAGGAAGCCATTCCGTTTATCAAGCATAAGACCGGCTGGTTTGATCCGATGATGACGACCGGCTGCTCTATGGGAGCCTATCATGCGGTCAATTTCTTCCTGCAGCATCCCGATGTTTTCAGCAAGGTCATTGCCCTGAGCGGCGTTTATGATGCCCGTTTCTTTGTCGGCGACAATCTCAATGATGAAGTTATCTATCAAAATTCCCCGGCTGACTATATCTGGAATCAGAATGACGGCTGGTTTATCGACCGTTACCGGCAGGCGGATGTCATTATCTGTACCGGCCTGGGTGACTGGGAACAGGACGGTCTGCCGTCTTTCTACACACTCAAAGAAGCTTTTGAGCATAAAAATCTGCCGGCCTGGTTTGCTGAATGGGGCCATGATGTGTCCCATGACTGGATTTGGTGGCGTAAGCAAATGCCTTATTTCCTCAATGAACTCAATCTTTAAAGGAGGTTTCCTATGAATTATATCGTTATTTCTCCCTATTATCCGCAGAATTTTCAGCAGTTTACTGTAGAACTGGCTAACAAAGGAATTACTGTTCTGGGAATCGGTCAGGAGCCTTATGACCAGTTAGACCAGCCTTTGAAGGATTCATTGACTGAATACTTCAGAGTAGAAAATCTTGAAAATCTTGACGAAGTCAAGAAGGCGGTGGCCTTTCTCTTTTATAAGCACGGCCCTATTGACCGTATTGAATCGCAGAATGAATTTTGGCTGGAGCAGGATGCGGTTCTGCGTGAGCAGTTCAATGTTTTCGGTGCCAAGCCTAAGGATTTGAAGAAGACCAAGTACAAGTCCGAGATGAAAAAACTCTTTAAGAAGGCAGGAGTTCCGGTTGTCCCCGGTCAGGTTGTCAAAACCTTAGCCGGAGCGGATTTGGCAGTCAAGAAGATCGGTCTGCCGCTCATTGCCAAGCCGGATAACGGAGTGGGAGCAGCAGCGACCTTTAAGCTGGAAAATGCTGAAGATGTGGAGCGCTTTAAGCAGGAATGGGATCACGAAACGGTTTATTTCTTTGAAAAGTTTGTCCAGTCCGGTGAAATCTGCACCTTTGACGGCCTGACCGACAGTCAGGGGAATATTGTCTTTTCAACGACCTTTGACTATGCCCATACACCGCTGGATCTCATGCTTTATAAGATGGACAATTCCTACTATGTCCTCAAAGACATGGATCCCAAGCTCCGTCAGTATGGAGAAGCCATTGTCAAGGCCTTTGGCATGAAGGAGCGTTTTTTCCATATCGAATTTTTCCGTGAGGGCAATGACTATATCGCTATCGAATACAATAATCGGCCGGCTGGCGGCTTCACCATCGATGTTTACAACTATGCGCATTCGATTGATCTTTACAAAGGCTATGCGGCTGTGGTAGCAGGCCAGCCCTTCCCACAAGCTCATATGGCCCCTCTTTTCTGTCTGGCGACCTCCCGCAGGAGCAGCTCCCATTATGTTTATTCCGAAGAAGAGCTGCTGGAAAAATACCGCGACAACTTCAAGGTCAAGAAAACCATGCCGGCTGCCTTTGCCGAACTCCAAGGCGACCATCTCTATATGCTGACGACGCCAAGCCGGGAGCAGCTAGAGGAAATGATTGCTGATTTTGGCAAAAAAAGTTGACTAACTAGCTCGATAGCCTTCGATGAAATGTCGAAGGTTATTTCACTCTTTTATACAGGAAAAAATCATGCTATAATAGAGATTACGAAGAAGTAGAGGAGTTTTAAATGAATTATGTAATATATATATATAACCCAATAAAAAAATGCAGCACGAATAAGACAAGACCTGTTGGCAAACCAGCAGGCTTTTCTCGTTGTCTGAAGAGAGAGGTGGTGTCATATGGCTAAGAAGTTATTAAACATCACTGAAATCGAAGATAGAGCTAAAAATCTGATTGAGAATCTAGATAAAGATAATTTTATCAGTGACTTTGTCAGTCTTTTTGACATCACAAAGACTACCATCACACGAGCAAGTCAAAGTGCAGATGAAAACTTTAGAATCAAAAATAAACTTCATTTCCGTAAGGTAGGGAGTGAGCCCTTGCTTGCTCTTACGGAGATTGAAAAAGAATTAGAGGAGCAAGCACGCCAGCCACGTTTTATTGTAACGACCGACTTTCAGGAACTATATGCTAAAGATACGAAAACTAGTTTAACTTTGGCTATTTCTTTCGAAGATTTGCCGGCATATTGTGACTTCTTTTTGCCGTGGAATGGGATTGAGAAAGTTGACTACGATAAAGAAAATCCAGCAGATGTCAAAGCTGCAGAACGTTTTACCAAGCTATATGATGAATTGGTTAAAATCAATCCTGAGCTAGCGTTGGCAGAAAAAGACGGAAAATCTTTCAATCTTTTCCTCATTCGTGTCCTCTTCTTGCTGTTTGCAGAGGATACCAACATCATCTCTAAGGGTTTGTTTACCAATGTCATTAAAACTCGCACTGCTAAGGACGGTTCGGATCTGAATGAGGTTATCCACCTGCTTTTCCAAGTTTTGGATAAACCAGAAATGGCACGTCAAGGCCTGGATGGATGGTTGACAGCTTTTCCTTATGTCAATGGGAAACTTTTTTCAGAGCCCCATCATGATCTTACTTTTAATGCTTATACTCGTAAACTTTTGATTGAGGCAGGAGAGCTTCTTAAGTGGAATGAAATCAATCCAGACATTCTTGGCTCTATGATTCAGACAGTGGCAAATGCTGAGGCACGTTCTAGCTCTGGCATGCACTATACCAGCGTTCCTAATATCATGAAGGTTATCAAGCCCCTCTTTTTGGATAGTCTCCAACAAACTTACAAAGAATTGGAGGAGAGAGCGGATTACTATATCGCTGCTAGTGATATGACAGAAGAGCATCGTCGCAAGGAGCTCCGTCAAATTCTGCCGAATTTAGATGGTCTTCTCAACCGTATGGCAGCAATTAAATTCTTAGACCCCGCCTGCGGTTCTGGTAATTTCTTGATTATCACCTATAAAGAACTGCGACGTTTGGAAATCAATATTCTCCAAAAAATGCGAGATATTCGTGCGGCCTTGAATGAAAAAGGTGCCTACCAAGGTGAAATGCTTGCTGATGCCTCTAAAATCCAACTCCATCAGTTCTCTGGAATTGAACTGGATGACTTTGCCCATGAGGTAGCGAGACTTTCCTTGTATATAGCCGAGCACCAGATGAACGTTGAGATGGAAGAGGCTTTAGCTGACTTCCATCCTAAATTACTGCCCCTTCGTGATGCTGGAAATATCATCTGTGGCAATGCTCTGCGAATTGACTGGGAAGAAGTCTTAGAAGTCAAAGGAGACGAAGAAGTCTATATATTCGGCAATCCGCCGTATATAGGGAGCAGAAAACAATCAGCATCTCAAAAAGTAGATATGGATAACTTGTTTGTTAATGTAAATAGTCATCGTCAACTTGATTACATTGCAGGATGGTTTATAAAAGGTGCAAGATTTATCAATCATTATAACGCCAGAATTGCTTTTGTAACAACAAACTCTATTAACCAAGGGCAACAGGTGGCTGTTTTATGGCCTGAAATCTTTAGTCTTGGTGTTGAGATTTCATTTGCTTATGCTTCGTTCAAATGGAATAATAGCGCTGCTCATAATGCTGGAGTTACCGTATCAATCATCGGTCTATCACATACAGTTGAAACCTCTAAATATCTATTTAGTGAGGATGGTGCTGTTCGAGATGTGGACCACATTAACGCCTATTTGACAGAAGGTGAAGACATTCTTGTATCACAGCAAAGAAATTCTTTATCTGAATTTCCAACTATGTATTTTGGAAACCAACCAAACGATGGCGGTGGTTTGATACTGTCTGTTGAAGAATACCATGATGTAATGAAATCTTATCCAGAATTATCAGATATTATCAAAATCTATGGCGGTGGGCAAGAATTTATCAATGGTGGATTTAGGTATGTTATCTGGTTAAATGATAAAAGATATAATATTTATAAAGATAATCAATTTATAATCCAACGAATTGAACAAGTTCGTCAGCATAGACTTGCAAGTAGTCGTACAGCCACAAATGAATTAGCCTCTACACCATGGCTATTTGGGTTTTATCATGATGTTTCAGAAAACACCATCCTCGTCCCTTGTACTTCTTCCGAATCTCGTGAATATGTTCCCATGGGATTTGTTGGCGAAGATACTGTTATTTCTAACTCTGCTATGGCTATCTACAACGCTCCTATCTGGCTTTTAGGAGTTTTGCAGTCCAAAATGCACATGGTTTGGCTAAGAGCAATTGGTGGCAAACTAGAGACTCGATTGCGATATTCTGCAGGTCTCGTCTATAACACTTTCCCACTCCTAGAGATGTCATCCCATCGTAAAACAATGCTTGAAGAGGCAGTCTTTGACATGTTAGATGTTCGTGAAGAAGAAGGAGGGACACTTGACGAACTCTATGGCGGTGCAAATAAACCAATGAATGAACGTCTACGAAAAGCACACGAAAAGATTGATGGCATTGTCGAGCGTGCCTACCAACAAAAACCGTTTGAGTCAGATGAGGAACGACTCAGCGTGTTACTCAAACTTTATAAAGAAATGACGGAGGATGAGAAATGACCTCAAATATTTTTGAAATCAACTACAATGGCACTGGCACTAGCCAGTCTAACAACGCCCTTGGCATGAGAGAGATGCAGGCGCGTGTTTACGCCAAGCGGACTTCCCAGCACCTCTTGGTTAAGGCTCCGCCTGCATCAGGGAAATCTCGGGCACTCATGTTTATCGCACTGGACAAACTCCACAGCCAAGGACTAAAAAAGGCGATTATAGCTGTACCAGAACGCTCAATTGGAAAATCTTTTCAAACAACCAATCTGACGGAGCATGGATTTTACTGGGACTGGGTTGTTGAACCTAAGAATAACTCGACAGAGTCTGGAACGAGCCAGAGTAAAGTTCGACATTTTATCGACTTTATGCATTCTTCAAGCGAGACAGATAGAGTCTTGATTTGTACCCATGCTACCCTGAGATTTGCTTTTGAGGAGTTGGCAGATAGTGATTTTGATGATGTCTTACTCGCTATAGATGAGTTCCACCATGTTTCACAGGATGATAACTCTGTTTTGGGAAATGCCCTACGCAATATTTTAGCAAATTCTAAAGCCCATGTAGTTGCTATGACTGGCTCTTACTTCCGTGGGGACTCGGTTCCTATCCTAGCTCCAGAGGATGAGCGAAAGTTTGATAAGGTTTCCTATACCTACTACGAACAGCTAGAAGGTTATCAATATCTCAAAAGCTTTGCCATGGGTTATAGTTTTTACCGAGGACGTTATACAGATGCCTTACATGAGGTCTTAGATACAAGTAAGAAAACAATTATCCATATTCCAAGTGTCAATTCTGGTGAGTCCACCAAGGACAAGTATGATGAAGTAGATAGAATCTTGGATGAGTTAGGGCAGGCTGTCCAGGATCCGCAAACTGGGATATGGCATGTGACCGAAAAGTCTGGTCGGATCTTAAAAGTGGCAGACCTGGTCAACGAAGAAGGGCGAGAAAAAGTCCAAGAATACCTCCGCACTATGACAGGGTTAGATGATTTAGATATGATTATCGCTTTGGGAATGGCCAAGGAAGGATTTGACTGGCCTTATGCAGAATATGCACTAACCATTGGCTACCGGCGGTCTCTGACTGAAATCGTACAAATCATCGGTCGGGTAACTCGTGACAGTCCAAACAAGACTCATGCCCAGTTCACCAATCTCATCGCACAACCAGACGCGCAGGATGATGAAGTCTATTACGCTGTCAACAATGTTATGAAAGCTATCACAGCCAGTCTCTTGATGGAATCTGTTTTAGCCCCTAATTTTAAGTTTAAGCGAAAAGACAATGACAAACAAAAATCATCAGGTACGGATCTATTCGTCAAGGGATTGAAAGAACCGAGTACAGAACGCACAAAAGATATCATTGAGAATGATATGAATGACCTGCGCGCTAGCATCCTTCAAGAACAACAGATTCAGAATGCTATTGCTGCTGGCATGGATGCCGATGTTATCAATAAACAGATGATTCCTGCCATTATCATGAAAACCTATCCTGACCTATCCACAGAAGAGCTGGAAGAAGTTCGTCAGCATTTTGTCGCCCAGTCTGTTATTCAGTCGGCAGAGCAAAAAGAGGGAGCAGGCAATACTGACTTCCTAAAAATGGCAGATAAGTTTGTTAATATCGATGAACTCTCAATTGATTTGATTGACCAGATTAATCCATTTCAACGAGCTTACGAGGTTATCTCTAAAGAGATTGATGCTCCAACTTTACGTGTCATCCAAGACTACATGGATGGACAAAAGATGGAATTTAGTAAAGAAGAGTTGCTGTTGCTCTATCCCCAAATCAAGCAATTTATCGCAGAGAATGGTAAGCATCCTGATAAAACAAGCAGTGATCAATATGAGCAACGCCTTGCCTATGCTTTATTGCAACTGGAGCGAATGAGAAGGGAGGGAGAACGTGACTGACTTTAAAAGTTTAGACGACATTTTTAAAGACCCTCAGTTTGATAGTCTGGTTGCCCCTTTGCAGCCCAAGAAAAGAGTAGTCACTGACCCAGAGATAGAAAAATTTGTAGAAATCATTACTTGGATGAAGGAACATGAGAGCCAGGAGCCGAAAAAATCACGGGATATCAAAGAACGCAGTCTCTATTCTCGCTTAAATGGCATCCGCAAGAATCCTGACAGCGTCCGGAAACTCAAACAGTATGATGAATTTGGCGTACTGGAAGTGGCGGGAATAGAGAATACAGAGAATCCACTTCCTGTCGCTATAAATGAAATTTTGGCAGATGAAGAACTTTTTGGGCAAGCAAGCAAGGTTGAGAAATCATTGTT
>NZ_KQ969399.1:44345-45351 GCF_001578865.1 Streptococcus sp. DD11 | reverse complement strand
TTAACCAGGGGAAGCGACAGCTTAGGCATTCTGATGTTATCAAGGAAAAAGAAATTAAACCAGGCATGTTTTATGTCGATAATGGTATTATGGTCTATGTAGTTTCTAAAGGGCCGGAGTTTACAGACAAAAATGGCTACAGTAATGCAGAGCTTCATATTATTTATGAAAATGGAACAGAAAACAAAAAAGCGCTGCTCAGATCTTTTGTTTCTAATCTTCACGATAGCACGCGCTATGGTCGAATGGTGACAGAAGTCATAGATGATGTAATGACTGGAACAAGTATAGAGGATCGCGTGACAACTGGGTACATCTATGTCGCTAAGTCTCTCAGTCCACATCCTCAAATTGCAAGTCTTAATAATCTCTATAAGATAGGCTTTACTGAGAAAAGTGTAGAAAAAAGATTAGAGAATGCTGAAAGCGAGGGTACTTATCTTTATGCCCCTGTCCATCTTGTAATGAGTTTTGAGGTGAAGAATTTTAGTGCCAGAAAACTTGAAACGACTCTTCATCATTACTTTGCGAATAGGCAATTGGATATCGAATTGCTAGCTCCGAGCGGTCAGAGTTTCATCCCTAAAGAATGGTTTCTAGTTTCGCTAGAAGAGATCAAAGAAGTAATTCAAAAAATCATCATGGAGCTAAGTGTTAGATAAAAACGGAAACAGTTGCCGTTGTGCTCGAAGCTCTAAAGATAGGGGGTGAAAGTGCAGAAGGAAAATTTGATTGAATACTTTGTGAAAACTTTACTTATATAAGTCAAACCAGTTTATTCAAAGGATAGACTGGTTTTTCTTTGTGAAAAACCTATGAGCATAAGTTTTGACAGGGCTTACAGGATTCGATAGAATGAGATTATAGAATTTATGCTTAGAAAGGCAAAAACATGTCCACTTTAGATAAAAATCTTTTATTAGAGATGTTCCGTAAGATGGAAGAAATCCGTCGCATGGACTTAAAAATTGCTCAGCTTGTAAAAAAGGGGAAAGTGCCCGGCATG
>NZ_KQ969399.1:34804-44325 GCF_001578865.1 Streptococcus sp. DD11 | reverse complement strand
CGGTGAAGAAGCAGCCAGCGTGGGTGCGATGCTGGCCCTGAATGAAGATGATTTGCTGACTTCAAACCACCGCGGCCACGGACAGGCTATCGCTAAGGGAATCAATCTGAATGAAATGATGGCCGAAATCCTTGGCAAATACACCGGAACCTGTAAAGGGAAAGGCGGCTCTATGCACATCGCTGATCTGGATGCTGGAAACCTCGGTGCCAACGGTATTGTAGGAGGCGGTATGGGGATTGCTGTCGGAGCAGCCCTGACCCAGCAGATGCACAAGACCGGCAAAATCGTTGTCTGCTTCTTTGGGGACGGCGCGACCAACGAAGGTGTTTTCCATGAAGCGGTCAATATGGCCTCTATCTGGAAACTGCCGGTGATTTTCTACTGCATCAATAACGGCTACGGTATTTCTGCCGACATCAAGAAAATGACCAATGTGGAGCATATCCATGAACGCAGCGCCGCCTATGGCATCCCGGGCATGTTTATTCCAGATGGCAATAATGTTTTGGATGTTTATGAAGGCTTCCAAAAGGCTGTGGAGCATGTGCGCAGCGGCAAAGGCCCTGTCTTAATCGAAAGTGTGACCTACCGCTGGCTGGGGCATTCCTCATCTGACCCAGGCAAATACCGGACCCGTGAAGAAGTGGACGAGTGGAAAAAGAAAGATCCAATCGAAAATCTTCGTAAATACTTGGTTGAAAACAAGATCGCAACAGACGAAGAACTGGAAAGCATCCAGGCTCAAGTAAAAGAAGCGGTAGAAGCTTCTGTCAAATTTGCTGAAGAAAGCCCATTCCCGCCGCTCGAATCAGCCTTTGAAGATATTTACGCAGACTAACAGAGAGGAGATTGGTAAAAATGGAAACTAAAAATATGTCATTCCGCGACACCATTATCCTTGCTATGTCTGAGGAAATGCGTCGCGATGAAAATGTGCTCTTAATGGGAGAAGATGTCGGAGTTTTCGGAGGAGACTTCGGAACATCCGTTGGTATGCTGGAGGAATTTGGACCTGAGCGCGTGCGGGACTGTCCGATTTCGGAAGCTGCTATTTCAGGAGCAGCAGCCGGAGCAGCCATGACCGGCCTGCGTCCAATCGTTGATATGACTTTTATGGACTTTTCTGTCATCGCCATGGACGCGATTGTCAACCAAGCAGCCAAGACCCGCTACATGTTTGGCGGCAAGAGACAGGTCCCTATGACTATCCGCTGTGCTGCCGGCAATGGGGTCGGCTCAGCCGCTCAGCACTCCCAGTCTTTGGAGTCTTGGTTTACCCATATCCCAGGGCTTAAGGTCGTAGCACCGGGAACACCGGCTGATATGAAAGGGCTGCTCAAGTCTTCTATCCGCGATAACAACCCCGTGATTATCTTGGAATACAAGTCTGAGTTCAATCAGAAAGGGGAAGTGCCGTTGGATCCGGATTACACCATTCCGCTCGGTGTCGGTGAAATCAAGAAAGAAGGCACGGATGTAACGGTTGTCACCTACGGAAAAATGCTGCGCCGGGTTATGCAGGCAGCAGAAGAATTGGCAGAAGAAGGCATCTCTGTAGAAGTGGTGGATCCACGTACTCTGGTGCCGCTTGATAAGGACATCATCATCAGCTCTGTCAAAAAGACAGGCAAGGTCGTTCTGGTCAATGATGCTCATAAGACCAGCGGTTATATCGGTGAAATTTCAGCAATTATCTCTGAGTCTGAAGCCTTTGATTATCTGGATGCGCCAATCCGCCGCTGTGCAGGCGAGGATGTTCCCATGCCTTACGCTCAGAATCTGGAAAATGCCATGATTCCGACTGTAGAAAGCATCAAAGACGCTATTCGCAAGACTTATCACAAAGAATAAGGTATAATAAAGAAAGGGCTTTCTTGAAGTCGTTTCACCTAATTCTCTTTATGCAAAAATAAAACAGAATTCGGACGGGACGCTGTGAAAAAATAGATTTACTCGTGTTCATTGAACACATGGCTAATTTCTATTTTTCCGTGCGTTCTGTGTCCTTAGTATCATGTATTTGAACTCGGGCTAAAGTCAGTGTGAAAAAGATAAACTTTCCTAGAAGCAGGCGCTTCTGCGTCACGTTTCCTATTTTCACTTTGACTTTTTAACGCCCTTAGTATCATATTCGAACACGCCCTAAGCTCTGGGCAAAAAAGATACATCTTTCTAGGAGCAGTTGCTCCGTCGGCAGATGTCCTATTTTTGCTGAGAGCTCTTAACGGGTTTAGTATCATATTCGAACTCGGGCTAAAAGCTCGGAAAAAAGATAAATCACCTTGGCTTCATCGAAGCCTACGTTGATTTCCTATTTTTCGGTCGCTTTTTTAACGCCCTTAGTATCATAATCGAACACGCCCTAAGCTCTGGGCAAAAAAGATACATCTTTCTAGGAGCAGTCGCTCCGTCGGCAGATGTCCTATTTTTGCTGAGAGCTCTTAACGGGCTTAGTATCATAATTTAGAACAGGAGAGGTCATGGCTGATGACAAGCTAAGAGCGACTCCTGCGGCCAGAAAGTTAGCGGATGATTTGGGAATCAACCTCTACGATGTTTCTGGCTCAGGCGCAAACGGTCGTGTCCACAAAGAAGACGTGGAAATTTACAAAGATACAAATGTGGTGCGTATTTCACCACTTGCAAAACGCATTGCCGAGGAGCATAATATCGCTTGGCAGGAAATTCAGGGAACTGGACACCGCGGCAAGATTATGAAAAAAGATGTTCTGGCCTTCCTGCCTGAGAATGTCGACAGCGATACCATTAAATCGCCGGCTCACATTGAAAAAGCCGAAGAAGTGCCAGACAATGTCACTCCATACGGTGAAATTGAGCGGATTCCAATGACGCCGATGCGCAAGGTCATTGCTCAGCGTATGGTGGAGTCCTACCTGACAGCACCGACCTTCACCCTCAACTACGAAGTGGATATGACAGAGTTGCTGGCTCTGCGCAAGAAAGTGCTGGAGCCTATCATGGAAGAAACTGGCAAAAAAGTTACCGTGACCGACCTCTTGTCACTGGCTGTGGTGAAGACGCTGATGAAGCATCCTTACATCAATGCTTCTTTAACCGACGAAGGAAAAACGATTGTCACGCATCACTATGTCAACTTGGCCATGGCAGTCGGTATGGACAACGGCCTGATGACGCCGGTGGTCTACAATGCAGAGAAGATGAGTCTGTCCCAGCTGGTCGTAGCTTTCAAGGATGTGATTGGCCGTACTTTGGATGGCAAATTGGCACCGAGCGAGCTGCAAAACTCCACCTTTACTATTAGTAATCTGGGAATGTTTGGCGTTCAGTCTTTTGGTCCGATTATCAATCAGCCTAACTCAGCTATTCTGGGAGTCAGCTCAACAGTTGAAAAGCCGGTTGTCCTAAACGGCGAAATTGTGATCCGTCCGATGATGAGTCTCGGTCTGACCATTGACCACCGAGTGGTAGACGGTATGGCTGGAGCTAAATTCATGAAAGACTTGAAAGCCTTGATTGAAGATCCGATTTCAATGTTGATTTAGCCTTTAGACTGCCTGCTGGAATGAATTTTACGGTATTGCAGCAGGACAAAAATCAAAGAGCTTGCAAAATAAGATTCAAAAGAGAAAAGGAAAGAAAAAATGGCCTTAGAAGTAATTATGCCAAAAGCCGGGGTTGATATGACCGAAGGGCAGATTGTCCAATGGAATAAAAAAGTCGGCGAATTTGTCAAAGAAGGGGAAATCCTTCTGGAAATCATGACCGACAAGGTCAGCATGGAATTGGAAGCCGAAGAAGACGGCTACCTGATTGCCATTCTCAAGGGCGATGGCGAAACTGTCCCTGTAACGGAAGTGATCGGCTACCTAGGAGAAGAGGGAGAAAACATCCCAAGTGCCAGCGGTTCAGCGCCTGCTCAAGCGCCTGCGGCTCCTGCGGCAGCTGCAGCCAGCACGGATGATGATAAGAGTGACGATGCCTATGACATCGTGGTGATTGGCGGCGGTCCTGCAGGCTATGTAGCAGCGATTAAGGCAGCGCAAATCGGCGGTAAGATTGCTCTGGTTGAAAAGTCTGAGCTGGGCGGCACCTGCCTCAACCGCGGCTGTATCCCGACTAAGACCTACCTGCACAATGCCGAAATTATCGAAAGTCTGGGGCATGCAGCCAACCGTGGTATTATCATTGAAAACCCAAGCTTTACAGTGGACATGGACAAGGTTCTGGAAACTAAGAACAAGGTTGTCAATACACTGGTCGGCGGTGTTGCTGGTCTGCTTCGCAGCTACGGTGTCGATGTGCATAAGGGGATCGGTACCATTACTAAGGATAAGAATGTCCTGGTCAACGGCTCTGAACTGCTGGAAACCAAGAAAATCATCTTGGCCGGCGGATCCAAAGTCAGCAAGATCAACGTTCCCGGCATGGAGTCATCGCTTGTCATGACCAGTGATGATATTCTGGAAATGAATGAAGTTCCGGAAAATCTGGTCATCATCGGCGGCGGCGTTGTCGGTATTGAGCTGGGACAGGCCTTCATGACCTTTGGCTCAAAAGTAACGGTCATTGAAATGATGGATCGGATTGTTCCGGCGATGGATGCAGAAGTGTCTAAGAACCTTCGCCTCATCCTGGAGCGCAAAGGAATGACCATCCTGACAGATACCAAGCTGGAAGAAATCATTGAAGAAAATGGCAAACTCCGGATTAAGGTGGCAGGCAAGGACGATATTGTCGCTGATAAAGCCCTGCTGTCTATCGGACGGGTACCAGATCTTGAAGGGATTGGCGATGTTGAGTTTGAGCTGGACCGCGGCCGCATCAAGGTCAATGAATACATGGAAACATCCGTTCCCGGCATTTATGCGCCGGGTGACATCAACGGCACCAAGATGCTGGCCCATGCAGCCTTCCGTATGGGAGAAGTTGCTGCAGAAAATGCTCTCAAGGGCAACCACCATGTGGCCAAGCTCAACCTGACCCCGGCGGCTATCTATACTCTGCCGGAAGTCGCAGCTGTTGGTCTGACGGAAGAGCAGGCGCGTGAGAAGTATGATGTCGCAATCGGTAAATTTAACTTTGCTGCCAACGGCCGTGCCATCGCATCGGATGCGGCTCAAGGCTTTGTCAAAGTTATCGCCGACAAGAAATACGGCGAAGTGCTGGGTGTGCATATCATCGGTCCTGCAGCGGCAGAGCTGATCAATGAAGCTTCAACCATCATCGAAATGGAAATCACAGTTGAGGAAATGCTCAAGACCATCCATGGTCACCCAACCTTCTCAGAAGTCATGTATGAAGCTTTTGCAGATGTATTGGGACTGGCTGTTCACTCACCTAAGAAAAAATAAAAGGTAAGATGCTATGAAATACATTGTCAACAACAGCAATGAGACTGCCTATAATATCGCTCTGGAGGAGTATGCTTTTAAGCATCTCCTTGATGAGGATATGATTTTCCTGCTTTGGATCAATAAACCATCCATTATCGTGGGCCGCCATCAGAATACCGTTCAGGAAATCAACCGCGACTATGTCCGCGAGCATGGCATTGAAGTTGTCCGCCGTATCAGCGGCGGCGGGGCTGTTTATCATGACCTGAACAACCTCAACTACACCATCATTTCCAAAGAAAGCGAAGACAAGGCTTTTGATTTTAAGAGTTTCTCGGTACCAGTCATCAAAACGCTGGAAGAGCTGGGAGTCAAAGCAGAATTTACCGGCCGGAACGACTTGGAAATTGACGGCAAGAAGTTCTGCGGCAATGCACAGGCCTATATCAACGGCCGTATCATGCACCATGGCTGTCTGCTCTTTGATGTGGATCTGTCTGTCCTCGCCAATGCTCTTCAGGTCTCCAAGGACAAATTTGAGTCCAAAGGCGTCAAGTCTGTCCGGGCCCGGGTCACCAATATTGTCGATGAGCTGCCTGAGAAAATCACGGTCGAGGAATTCCGCGATCTGCTCCTGGACTATATGAAGAAAGAATATCCGCAAATGACGGAATACGTCTTTTCTGAACAGGAATTGGCGGAAATCAACCGGATAAAAGAGAGCAAGTTCGGCACTTGGGACTGGAATTACGGCAAATCGCCGGAATACAATGTCCGTCGCGGAACCAAGTTCACCAGCGGCAAGGTGGAAATCTTTGCCAATGTCGTCGAGTCTAAGATTCAGGACATTAAAATTTATGGAGACTTCTTCGGAATCGAAGATGTAGCAGCAGTAGAAGATGTGCTGCGCGGAGTCAAATACGAGCGGGAAGATGTACTCAAAGCATTGGAAACGATTGATATCAGCCGTTACTTTGCCGGTATCAGCAGAGAAGAAATCGCCGAAGCGGTTGTAGGATAAGATAAGGAACCCCAGACTCATCGAGTTTGGGGTTTTAAGGCAAACTATTGCAATTCAACAACATTCTTACGTTTACTTGACGAGCTGTTTTTTTCTATGCTTTATCAGTTAGATATGATAGAATGATAGGGAATCAGAGAAAGAGGTGCCTTGATGCAGAAAGTTCCAGTAGAAAGCCTTGGTTTGTTTGAGCAGTTGGATCGCACAGTGATTGTTTTTCTCAAGAAAAAACCATCTCCTCATCCGGATAACCTGTATATCAGCATATCTGCTGAAGACTACGAGAAAAAGAAAGCAGACTTTGAAGCAGCCGGCTGCCAAGCTTTGGAAGTGCCGTTGGGGATGGCGCTGGACAATGTCATCCAGCAACCTTCTTTCCAAAATTTGGTTATCGGCGGACTGTATATGGTGGATGTTTTTGTTTCCAAGGAAGACCTGCTGCCTTTGAAAGACCTGATCGATAGCTTTTGCATCATGTATGCAGCGGCCAATAACCGGATAGAAAATATCAAGGCCTACGATCTGATGAAGAGCAAAACCGTCTATTTTATTGGCAATCTCTTTACCGACAGTCCGCAGCCCGGGGATCAAATCAGCTTTGAAGGACTGAAGCGGGAGACAGAAGACGGAAGCTATGAAGCAGTCAAATGCTTCCTGACCAGAGAAAGTGCTGAACAGTACAATGCTAAGAACCGTCCGGTCACAGCAGCCAATCTGGAGCACCTCAAGCGTTTTTGGCGCAAGCCGCTGATTATCGAGCCCTATCGAAATTATTGGATTGAGTTTTTATAGAAATCATTAAAAAAGAGCGAAAACAAGCATGCAGCATTGTCTCGCTCTTTTGATTTACTGCCGTTTTGATTGCACAGTTGATACATATTTTTAATTATGTAAACTATAGATTATCCAGAGCATTTTTTTGCTCGTCATTGACAATATGGGTATAGAGGTCCGTTACCTGAGTGCTGGCGTGCCCCAGCTGGTGGCTGACCAGGACTTGTGACTTGGTCGCGTCATAAAGCCGCGTGGCCAGCGTGTGGCGGAGTTTGTGCGGTGTCACCCGCACTTTGAAATCCTCTGAATATTTGGCCACCATTTTTTCGACACTGGAGGCGTCGATGCGATTTGCCAGTCCGCGGTATTCCGTCAGAAAGAGGGCTGTGTCTTTCTTTTCTGCCTTGTAACGCTTGGTCCGAATCTCCAGATAAGCTTCCAGATAGGGCTTGGCAAAAGCAGCAACATTGACAGAGTCACGCTTTCCGCCTTTTCTGGTCACTTCGATGATCATCATCCTGAGATTGATGTCTTTTAAGTCTAGATTGACCGCTTCAGACAGCCGGACCCCCGAAGCCAGCAGCAGGGCAATGAGCGCCAAATCCCGTTCCTTGTTCTTATTGAAGGAGGAGAGAGCACGATTGGAAAGATTTTTAGGGTATTCGGTATCAATGTAGTGGAGAAAACCTTCTGTTTCATCGCCCAAAAAGAGTTTCTGCTTGATATTCTCCGCCCGGGCCGCCAGTGTTTCTTTTTTCTTCTTAGTGGCAACCTTTTTCATGACATTGCGGTAAAAGTAAGGCTCGCCCTGATCGTTTTCCACCTCCTCGGTCAGATACTTATAGAGGCTGGACAGGGCGGAAAGAGTCCGGTTGATGGTCGTCTGAGAAACACCGTTTTGAGTCGTATTGGCATTGAGCAGCGGCCGCTCCCGCAGATAGAGGATAAAGGACTCCATGTCTTTCTTAGTCATTTTTTCCAATACCGAGAGGGGAATCTCCGCAATCTGCGAGGCATCAGCAATCCCAGATTCCAAGACCCAGCTGAAAAAACGATCGTATTCTTTCAGATATTCATAAAGAGTCGTAAAGCTGTAAGGCACAGCCAGCTTGGACTGATAATACTCCAGCACATACCAGGGCATGATGGCTTTCAGTTTCTCAATCCGTTCTAAGAGCAGTTCACGTTTCATCTTTTTTCTCCGTTTTTCTATAGCACTAGTATAGCATATCTAAATTTATTTTTCAAGAAAATTATAGTTTTTCGGAAAGATGATAGGGGGATAAATCATCCCTTTTAAATAAAAGATGATTTA
Organism: Streptococcus sp. DD11; assembly: GCF_001578865.1. Lineage (NCBI taxonomy): Bacteria > Bacillati > Bacillota > Bacilli > Lactobacillales > Streptococcaceae > Streptococcus > Streptococcus sp. DD11. The sequence continues at coordinate 35,897 of NZ_KQ969399.1, read as the reverse complement.
GAAATACCTTGGAAGATTTAATTCATCACTCCACGCTAGCCAAGGCCAAGCTCCACCATGTTCCTGCAAATAATACCAGAAGATGTGGTCCTCATCTGATAACCCCTCATCGAATTCATAGTTTTCTTCCACCCAATCGACAAAAGTTGATAAATTCCCAACAACTTGGATAAGTTCTTTTACGCCATCATTCCAATAAAATTTTGAAATGTAGATACAGCATTCTTCGATTGCATACCATTCTATTGTGTGTTCCAGATTAACAGCCTGTCGTATGGCTGCAATCGGATAATCGTGCCTAGTTGCAAATTTTACAAGATAACGCCCATCAGCTTGTTCCTTGTAAGAAAAACCGTATCCATAGTAAATATACTGGCCATATTTTTCGTAGTATTCTTCTAAATCTACCACACCCATCAAGCGATTGAAGCTAATATAAGGAGGATCCATCCTTTCTTCCTTTTGAATTGGATAAAAATCAAGAAAATACTTCTCAAGAAAATCTTTTGAACAAATCACTTGCTGATATACATAGTTTGCCATGCTAATTCCTGCTACTTTTTACCTAACTAAAATTATGTAAACAAAAACTTCTTTATTAAACTTATCACTTCATCATTCAGCACCAAAGCCGAATGATGCGCCTTCTTGCCAGTAATTACAACTTCCTGATGAGAATGAATGCGACCTTTGTAAATCAACCGTCCAGCCTCTACACTAGTCCTGTGAACGATTCCATCTGTTTCTCCCAGAAAAAGACCAATAATAGATAGATGCTGAAGATTAGCGGGCAGCCGGTCCTGCTGAGCCAGAAAATCCTTCAGCATGTCCGTCTGTTTATCGGGATTTTTTCGATTGAGATTGTAAGGGCTGGCAATAGTCAGCAATTTCTCCATGGTCACTCCCTCATACTTCTGAAAATAACGCTGCAGGAAGGCTGTATAGATTAGACCGCCATTGGAATGCCCTAAGCCGCTGAAAGACGCAAATTGATAATGACTGAGCAGCTGAGCAAAAGCTCTATCAAACATCTGAGCCTGCTTTTGAATGTTAGCATATCCATCTCGATTATTCTGAAAGCCAGTAACAAAAA
>NZ_KQ969399.1:33739-34784 GCF_001578865.1 Streptococcus sp. DD11 | reverse complement strand
CTTGATGCGAATCAGGCTGTGATGCGGATGCTGACGGCGGTTGAGCTTGTTCACCATCCGATTAAAGCGATTCTCCGTCGCCGAACTGCCTGGGATCATGATAATCGGGCGTATTTTGACCTTGCTGGCAGGCAGCTGACTGATGGGGTGGGAAGGGAGTTTGTTCAGCAATTTTTGGTATGTTTTAACGAGAATGCTGATTAACCGAGTAAAAAAATGGTTCATTATAACTATCTCCAAAAACAAGCCGCATAGACTTCTTATGCGACTGTTTTTTTGTTTCTACTTCTTCCGCTTCTTCTTGTTTTTTTTCATCTGCTTGGCCATTTTATTCATAGTGCGGCGCATCATGAATTCGCCGGCCTTGCCTTTGAGGCCGCCGCCGAACATTTGGCTCATGTCTGGAGTGCCTGCGCCTCCCAGAGCAGACATATCTGGCATACCGCCTTGTCCCATCAGGCCTTCCAGTGCGGACATATCCGGCATTCCTCCGCCATTCGGCATGTTTTTTGGCATGTTATTAGGATTGAGGCCCATCTGCTTCATCATCTTGCTCATATCACCTGATAGGACGCCCTGCATCATCTGCTTTGCTTGGTTAAAGTCTTTGATAAATTTGTTGACATCGACAAAGCTGTTGCCCGAACCGCTGGCAATCCTCCGCCGGCGGCTGGGATTCAGTAAGTCAGGATTTTCCCGCTCAGCCGGTGTCATAGAGGACACGATGGCGCGTTTGCGGGCGATGTCTTTTTCATCCACCTTGACGTTTTTCAGTGCAGGATTATTGGCCATCCCTGGCAGCATTTTCAGCAGGTCCTCCATAGGCCCCATGTTCTGCACCTGATCCAGCTGGTCGATGAAATCATTGAAATCAAAGGTGTTTTCCCGCATCTTTTCAGCCATTTCAAGCGATTTTTTCTCATCGTATTCCTGAGAGGCTTTTTCGATCAGGGTCAGCATGTCTCCCATGCCCAGGATCCGGCTGGACATGCGATCAGGGTGGAAGGTTTCGATATCCGTGATTTTTTCACCCGTACCGGTAAAC
>NZ_KQ969399.1:28969-33444 GCF_001578865.1 Streptococcus sp. DD11 | reverse complement strand
CAATCATGGCATCAACGACCAGCAGGATTTCATTTGGATTAGCCAGCGCTTTGACATCTGACAGCTCCTGCATGAGCTTTTCGTCAATCTGCAGACGGCCGGCCGTATCAATCAGGACATAGTCATTGTGGTTGGCCTTGGCCTGCTCCAGACCTTGACGGACAATCTCCACTGCCGGAACTTCCGTGCCCAGAGCAAAGACCGGTACCTCAATCTGCTGACCCAGTGTCTTCAGCTGGTCGATGGCTGCCGGCCGGTAAATATCGGCCGCAATCATCAAGGGACGGGCATTTTCTTCTTTCTTGAGCTTATTGGCCAGCTTGCCGGCAAAGGTGGTCTTACCAGCACCCTGCAGACCAACCATCATGATAATGGTCGGGATTTTTGGTGACTTGCTAATCTCTGCCGTATCAGAGCCCAAGACGGCTGTCAGCTCTTCATCGACAATCTTGATAATCTGTTGGGCTGGATTGAGCGTATCGATGACCTCATGTCCGACTGCCCGTTCGCGGACTTTCTTGATGAAGTCCTTGACCACCGGCAGGGCAACGTCGGCTTCTAAGAGGGCCAGGCGGATCTCTTTGGTCGCCTCCTGAACATCACTCTCTGAGATTTTTCCCTTTTTGCGCAGGTTTTTAAAGACGTTCTGTAAACGTTCTGTTAAACTTTCAAATGCCATTTTTAGTTCTCCTAGTTTCTATTTCATTCAATTCGGTGGAAATCGTCCAAAACAAGCTAAACAATTATATTCCTCAGCAGAGACTTCTTTCATGATCTCATTTGGGTATCCCCAGCAGCTAAAGCCTTCCTGTATCGCTTTAGAAAGATCGTCCGGGGAGATGAGCTGCACTCTGGCAGGAAAAGGCTCTTTCGCCTCTAACAGCCAGCAGGGCATTCCTTTGTATTTGACTTGTTTCTCCAAAGTTACTCCCGATTGTCAATGCTGGACAGGATAGACAGCTGATCCTGCAGATAGCTGTCGTCCGGATATTTCTCTGTCATCTGGTCCAATATCTGGCTTCTGACGATGTAGTCCGAGTACATGTGCAGCTTTTTCTCATAGTCTTCCAGAATCTTCTCTGTCCGCTTGATATTGTCATAGACGGCCTGACGGCTGACACCGAACTCCTCAGCAATCTCAGCGAGACTGTAGTCGTCTGCATAGTAGAGCTCGATATAGTTCATCTGCTTGTCGGTCAGAAGTGCCGCATAAAACTCAAAGAGAGCATTCATTCGGTTTGTTTTTTCAATTTCCATAAGAAACATTATACCAAAAAAGCGTGATAAACTCTAGTCTGACAAGGGAAATAAAGGCCAATGGAGAAAAAATATTTTGACAGCTATGGGCAGATAAACAGCGGCCTGCCAGTCGGACTCAGACAAACTAAAAACCCCTGGCGGCTTGCCAAGGGGAATGGGCATTATTCAATTATTTTCCAGATAAAACTCAAAACGTTCGCCGACATATTGGCTTTTAACATACTCAAAGGCCGTACCGTCGTCCAGATAGGAAATCTGGGTCAGACCCAGAATGGCCTGTCCTCGGGGGATTTCCAGATAATTGGCGATTTTTTCCTTGGCCAGACGGGCATAAATCGTCTGCTGGGACTTGCCAATCTTGTAACCATGCTCCTGCAGAGTCTGGAAGAAATGGCTGGTAACCTCTTCTTTCTTAAAATTTTTGATGAACTTCTCAGGAATGGAGGCCACTTCATAAACAACTGGCAGGTCATCGGCATAGCGGACCCTCTCCATTCGGATAACATTTTCCGTCTTATGGATGCCCAGCTTTTCCACTTCTTGCTCACTGGGCAGGGTACGGCGGTAGGAAATCAGCTGGCTGGACGGTGTTTTGCCCTGTGACTTCATGATTTCGGTAAAACTGGTGGTACCGCGCATCTTTTCCTGAACGCGTGTGCTGGCCACATAGGTTCCGCTGCCGACTCGCCGTTCCAGTACGCCTTCTTCTACCAAAAGAGTGACGGCCTGACGCAGCGTCATCCGGCTGACCTCAAATCGTTCTGCCAGATCTCTTTCGCTGGGCAGGCGCTCGCCGATTTCCCAGATTCCTTCGTCAATTTCCTTCTTGAGCTGGTCATGGATTTTCATATATGCAGGTAACATCTGGATTCTTCTTTCTTGATTTCCTCGCGTTTTTTTCGCTTCACTTTATTTTAGTACCAAATAGTTCAAAAGTCAAACTAAAGTACTAGAAAATCTGCATAAAATCACTATTTCTAGAGAAGAGGTTTTTTCTTATCGAATAAGCCCTCTTATTTTGGACTATTCAATCGCTTTTGGCAGTTTATTAGCTTTTATGACCTTGGAAAAATTCCCTTTTTGTGATAAAATGAGAGGAAAGATACTTCTTTTAAGAAAGGAAAAAGATGACCCCTACAACTGAATTGCAAGATGTCGAAAAAATCATCGTGCTGGACTACGGCAGTCAGTACAATCAGCTGATTTCGCGCCGTATCCGTGAAATCGGTGTTTTTTCTGAGCTCAAAAGCCACAAGATCAGCGCCGCTGAGATTCGTGCCATCCATCCTGTCGGCATTATCCTCTCTGGAGGCCCCAACTCTGTCTATGAGTCAGGTTCCTTTGATATTGATCCGGAAATTTTTGAGCTGGGGATTCCCATTCTGGGGATTTGCTACGGCATGCAGCTGCTGACTCACAAGCTGGGCGGCAAGGTGGTGCCGGCAGGCCATGCCGGCAACCGTGAATACGGCCAGTCTACCCTCACTCATACTGCTGATTCTAAGCTTTTTGCCGCTACCCCTGATCAGCAGCTGGTCCTGATGAGCCACGGTGATGCGGTGACGGAGATTCCGGACGGTTTCCTGCGGACCGGTACTTCAGCTGACTGTCCTTTTGCGGCTATTGAAAATGCTGAAAAGAAGATTTACGGTATTCAGTTCCACCCGGAAGTGCGTCATTCTGAGTTCGGCTATGATATTCTGCGCAATTTTGCCCTGACTGTCTGCGGGGCTAAGGGCGATTGGTCCATGGATAATTTCATTGACATGGAAATCAAGAAAATCCGCCAGACGGTAGGAGACAAGAAAGTCCTGCTGGGGCTTTCCGGCGGTGTTGATTCTTCCGTGGTCGGCGTGCTGCTGCAGAAAGCCATCGGCGACCAGCTCATCTGTATCTTTGTGGACCACGGACTGCTCCGCAAAGGCGAAGCGGATCAGGTCATGGAGATGCTGGGCGGCAAGTTCGGTCTCAATATTGTCAAAGCGGATGCTGCCAATCGTTTCCTTGATAAATTAGCCGGCGTTTCGGATCCTGAGCAAAAGCGCAAAATCATCGGCAATGAATTTGTCTATGTCTTTGACGACGAAGCCAGCAAGCTTAAAGATGTGAAGTTTCTGGCTCAGGGTACGCTCTATACCGATGTCATCGAGTCTGGAACCGACACAGCGCAGACCATTAAGTCGCACCATAATGTGGGCGGCCTGCCAGAAGACATGCAGTTCCAGCTGATCGAGCCCCTCAATACGCTCTACAAGGACGAAGTCCGTGCCTTGGGGACAGAGCTTGGCATGCCGGATGAAATCGTCTGGCGCCAGCCATTCCCAGGTCCAGGTCTTGCTATCCGCGTCATGGGCGAAATCACAGAGGAAAAACTGGAAACGGTCCGCGAATCGGATGCCATTCTCCGCGAAGAAATTGCCAAGGCTGGGCTGGACCGCGACATCTGGCAGTATTTCACTGTCAATACGGGTGTTCGCTCTGTCGGTGTCATGGGGGACGGCCGGACCTACGACTATACCATTGCCATCCGTGCTATCACTTCTATTGACGGCATGACAGCTGACTTTGCCAAAATCCCTTGGGAAGTCCTGCAGAAAATCTCCGTCCGCATTGTCAATGAAGTCGATCACGTCAACCGCATCGTCTACGATATCACCAGCAAACCGCCTGCAACAGTGGAGTGGGAATAAGACGGATTATTCCTGTCAGCCTACACCAATCAAAACAGCTGATTTGAGCCGTTTTCCAGTAAAGCCCTTGATTTCAGGGGCTTTTACTGTTCTTTCTACTGCAGTTTCTCTTCCTCAAACATTAATATAAAAATATGAGAAAAATAAATGTAAGCGCTTTATCTTTTGCGCTTAAAATGTTATAATAAAAATTGAAAAGTTCTATCTTTATTTTTAAAGTGTGGTATGCTTTCTCAGATAAGTGAGAAAGCGAAAGGAGGAAGCTGTATGGAAAAAGATTCTAAACAGATTAGCTGGCTGATGATTGCCCTGATTGCTTTCAACATTACCTGGAGCTTGGGCAATGTAGTGAATAACTTTGCACAGCAGGGGATTGTCGTCATTACGTCCTGGATTGTGCTGCTTATTATCTACTTTGTTCCCTATACTCTCATGGTTGGTCAGCTGGGCTCCACCTTCAAAGACAGCGAAGGCGGGGTCAGCGATTGGATAAAACACACTTCAACGAAGCAGCTGGCTTTCTTC
>NZ_KQ969399.1:24573-28482 GCF_001578865.1 Streptococcus sp. DD11 | reverse complement strand
TTGGTGACCATTTACGGCCTGACCCAATTTATCGGCCAAGCCTCTACTCTGGCCATCTGTATTGATGCGCCGCTGCAAATCTTTTTGGGCAGTGCTGATGAGGATTTTATCCCCAGCTGGCTGCGCAAGCGGACCAAGTCCGGCATGCTTATCAACGGCTATCTGCTGACGGGGGTTCTGGTTGGCATTATCATCATTCTGCCGCTCTTTGGCCTTAAAGAAATTGACGGCCTGGTCGTTTGGATGACCAATCTCAACGCTATCGTATCGCCTCTTTGCTTCCTCTGGGTATTTCTGGCCTATATGTTCCTCTACCGCCATTGGGACAGTTTTAAGAATGCGGAGTATAAGTTTGTCAAACGTCCGCTGCTTGGTTTTCTGGTGGGAGCTTGGGGCTTTGCCTTCACGGCCTTTGCCTGCATTTTAGGCATGGCGCCTCAGGTTGACTTTGCGACCCACCCGACCGAATGGTGGTTCAGTCTAGCCACCAATATTATTACGCCGATTGCACTTCTGGCTCTGGGTCTGCTCCTGCCTTGGGCAGCTCAGCGAGAAAAGAAAAAGCAAGCATAGACAAAAAGGACTTGCACTGGGTTTGATCCAATTTTAAGGATAAACCAAGCAGCGGGTCCTTTTTTCTTTATCATCCAGAAAAAGAGCCGTTTCAGCATTGACTCTGGGATGGGATTCTTATATAATGCCTAGTAATACTCTTCGAAAATCAAATTCAAACAAGGAGCGGACTATGAAGAAGGGACTGAATGCTTTTCATTTAAAACTGCTGGCGATTACAGCTATGTTTATCAATCATCTGGGCCATGTCCTGAATGCTGATGGGGAGAATTTGCCTCTTTATCTGCTGACAGAAGTGATTGGCCGGCTGGCCTTTCCAATCATGGCCTACCTGCTGGTCCAAGGCTTTCAGTATAGCAGAAACAAAGAGAGATACGCCCTGCGGCTGACAGTGTTTTGGCTGCTGTCCATCCTGCCCTTTCATTATCTCTTTTATCCCGAGCGGCCGATTTTTCCTTTCAATAATATCCTCTGCACTCTGCTGCTTGGTCTGCTGCTGCTCATGCTCTTGGAGCGTGTGTCCAAGCCCCTGCTGCAGCATGTGCTGATCTTTCTATTTGCCTGCCTCAGCTGGGGATGGGATTGGGGCTTTGTCGGTATTTTGCTGATTGCCAGCTTTTATCAGTACCGTCAAAGGCAGGACGGCGTGACTGGTCCAATTGTCAGTCTGACGCTGACCTGTGCTGCTCTCTTTCTTTGCTCTTTTCTGCTTTATCAGAAATCCCTTCTGCTCTATGATATGGCTGCCACATTTGGCCTTCTGCTGACCATACCGCTTTTAAAAGCCTATAATGGCCGGCGCGGCTACTGTCCGGCTTGGGTCAAATGGGGCTTCTATGCCTTTTATCCAGGCCATCTCTGCCTCCTACTGCTCCTTCGTTTCCTTATTTTAAAGAGCTGACTGCGTCAAATCTGCCTAATCGAATCCGAGTCACAAAAACTCTTCTAAGAGTTGGGAAACCGCTGAAAAAGCCCAATGATAAGCATTGGAATAAGCAAGAAAACGAATGAATGACAGTGAGAATTTTACAGGCTGCCATCATTCGTTTTCTATTCTTTTTAAATAATTCAGCTGCAGTCTTGCAGGTGATGCTGGTATTAGCCGCCCAGCAGTCCCTTGAAGAAGTTGACAATGGCATTCCAGATATTACTGAAGAAATTGCCGCCTTCCTGAATCAAGCCGTTAGCATCAAAGTTGAGGTTGATATTGTTGAACGTATCCCCAGCCTTGGAAACGATGCTGTCTTTCAAGTCGCTGAGCGTTTTGGTAAAGTCAGCATCTGTGATGATTCCGCTGTTTGAGAGGTTGACCGCAAAGTTGACAATCAGATTGATCTGGTCGCTGGTGACGGACTCTGTCAGTCCGTAGTTTTTCAGGGTTTCTTCTACAATTTTGCGGACATCTTCTTCGGTCAGGTTGCTGCTGTTTTTCTTGGCATTGGCAACTGCTGACTTAATGTCGGCCAGTGCGACATTGAGCTTGTCTGCATCATAGCCTTCTTTGCCGGTATTTTCTGCATTGATATTGGAGAGGGCAGACAGTTCTTCCTGAGCCAAGTCCTTGCTTTCCTGAGGGACGGTGGCACCGTTATCCTCCAAAGAGTAGTAAATTCCAGCCAAGGCGCTCTCACCGGTCACAGGGATTGGTGCGGCTACGGTAATCTGCGCGTGCTGTACGCCCAGCGTAACAGCTGCATTGCGGTACATGTCTTCTGTCACCTTGGTGATATTCTGCGGTGTTACAATTTTGACTTCCAGTGCCTGATTGCTGCCCAATTTTTGGATTTTTACAGACGAATAGAGCTGCAGGCTGGAGTCATTGGCCACATTCATGATCTTGGAGTAGACATCCGGCGTCATGGTTTTGAGAGGCTTGGTGTCGCTCGCTGAATTGTAGCCCAGCAGCTGCAGCGTCTGTTCTTTCTGGCTGTCATCCAAAGAATAGCCCAGTACATATTCAGGCTGAACATAGGTTTCGTCAATGACTTTCTGAACATTGCTGTCAGCTGATGCTGTCGAGATAGTAAAGAGAGCGGCCAGGAAGGCCCCTGCTGTCAGTAAAGTTTTTTTGAATTTCATATTCTTTCCTCTTTTCCTCCCGCTATAGATCTCCAAGCTCTATAGCCTTTTCTATAGCCTGTTTTATCTGAATTTCTCTGCTTTCTGTTTCTTGAGCGCAATTTCCGCTCCATTGGTTTTCTTTCAGAGGACATCAGCTAGACTCTGCAAGGATGGGAGTTAGTCTTATCCTCGCTAATTGCTTAGGATAATAGATACATTTTACAATATTTCTCTCATAAGTTCAAAGAAAAAACAGCTGCCGGATTTCTTTCCAGCAGCTGTTTTACTTGCCCCAAAGGAAGTCAATTAGCAGCTCTTCTACTTCTGGATTTTCCCGCAGCTTGCTGTGCTGAGCCAGCTGGCCGGTCATCTTTTTTTCCTGATAGGATTTGGCATTGTCTGCCAGCAGGTACTTAAGACTGCGGGAGGAGACATTGAGGACCGATCCGTCTGATTCCTTTTTAAAATCGCCGTAAATATTGAGAACATCTACCTGATCCTGCGGATAGATTTCGCGCAGTCCCAGCAGTGTCTGGTAGGTCTGGCTCATGGCACTGGGCTGGCCCGTTTCTTCGTCTGCAATGGTCAGGTTTTCAGGCAGATCCATTCCTTCCAGGCCGTTGACGTGATTGGCAATATTGACCTGTTTTTGCAGCTGAGGAAGCTGTTCGTCCTGGCTGTTTTCCAGCATATAAAAGAGAATGGACATATTCCCCATAGAGTGGCCGACAAAGTTCATTTGCTTGAAGCCATAAGTTTTCTGCAGTTTACGGACAACAGCCGCTGCGTATTGGCCGTCCTGGGCATAGTCAGGATTGCGGTTGTCCTCATAGTTGACCCTGACGATAGGATTGACAGCCCCTTTGGGAATCTCTCCCTGTAAGCTTACTTGACCGGTCCTGCTGACATTGGCAACGATAATAGTCTGAGTTACACCGGCTTTTCTGGCGGCTTCTGTCATATGCTTGGCTGCATTGGCACTGGATCCGTAACCGTGGAAAAAGAGAGTCGGCGTCGTGGACTGGACATAGTTTTTCGTATCCAGCTCCGCCGATTCTCTATGAGTGTAAAATGCTGTCAGGCCAACAATTGCTAATATGAGCAGGATGAGCAGCTTGAAACCCAGTTTCTTCTTCATTTTTCTTTCCTTTTTACGATAAATCTACAAAATTATATCATGGATCTATCCGTCTTACAAGTAACTGGATTGAGGCTTGTCTCTAGGAGAAAAAATGAAAATCATTTTTTACTCTTTCGATCTTTCCTGTCTTTTAG
>NZ_KQ969399.1:21370-24041 GCF_001578865.1 Streptococcus sp. DD11 | reverse complement strand
TTCCGTGCCGTTCTTGTCTGCTCGCTTGACCGTCACTGGATCTGGCCTGCCGACGAACTGTTTGTCTGGCGTGAAAGTGACGGTGCCGTCGGCTGCGATGGTATAGGTCCCCTGACCCGCAATAGTTTTCTCCTTCGTGCCGTCGTCAAAGCTTGGCTCTACGCTGTCATCGATTGGCACCAGCGGGTCACCGGCTGTGAAGCTTGGCTTTCCTGTCTGCGGAACTCCCTGCGGGCCGCTGCTGCTGGCATTAGTGCCTGTAGGAGTGACCGCTGTAACCCTTGCTTTATAAGCAGCTGCAGCCTTACTTCCATTTTCATCTGTCCGAACAAGGATTATTTCAGGTGTTGTGCCTGTGAATTGTTTTTCAGGAGTAAACGTAATATTGCCTTCAGCATCGACTTCAAATTGACCGACGTTTGGAACCTTCTTAATTGAGCTATTATTATCAAAAAGCGGAGTGGAGCCGGCCGGGAAGCCCACTTTTTCTGTTTGGCCATTTACTTCAGCTGTGCCTTCTGTGAAGACCACTCTTCCGTGTTGAACTTGGCCTTGCTTCCCGCTCGTCTCATCATTTGCAGCGCTGGGCCGAGCTTCTAAGACCTGCGGACTGTAGACCGCGTCAGCAGTAAGGCCGTTTTGATCTGTGACACGAACGGTCGCAGGTTTTGGTGTGCCAAAGAAATCCGGTTCAGGTTGGAAAGTCACCCTTCCATCCTGCTGCAGGCTATAGGTACCAACTTTCTTGCCTTCGTCGTTGTCAACTTCTAAAGTATGGGGATTGACAAGCCGGCCATTGACTAAGAATTTCAGTCCGCCATTGTTAAAGGGAACGCTTATTTTTTGGCCATTGATAGTTGCAGAACCTTCTGCGAAGACCAGACGGCCTGTCTGTGCTTTTCCCTGAATACCGACTGAGCTCGCATCTGCAGCGCTTGGAATCGCCGCTTTGACTTCTGCTTGGTAAGTTGCTGTAACAACCGTGCCATTTGTATCGACTCGCTGAACAGTCTCCGCATCTGGACGGCCTGTATAAGCAGGTGATGGTGTAAAGGTTACCAATCCTTGACTATTGACAGTATAAGTCCCAACACCAGCAACTGTCTTGGTCTGCTCTCCATTATCAAAAGTCGGAAGAATCGCTGTGTCGATGGGCACCAGGGCATGACCAGCCGCAAAGGTTAGCTGACCAGTTTGGACCGCTCCCTGAATGCCCTCGCTTTCTGCGCCTTGAGCTGTTGGGATGACTGCTCTGACAGTGGCGCGGTACTTAACAGTAACAGGTGTGCCATTGGCATCGATATGTGTTAAGGTTAACGCTGGTGTTTGCCCAGTAAACTGCTTATCTGGGGTAAACAGGACCTTGCCTTTGGCATCTGTTTCAAATCTTCCAACATGCTGAATTTCTTTGACAGCCAGGCCGTTGTCAAACAGCGGAGTGGAGCCGGCCGGGAATGGCACGAGGGGATGCCCAGGCGTGAAAGTAACTTGTCCTTCTTGGACCTGTCCTTGGATTCCTTCTGATTCAGCACCGCTTCCTGTCGGCCTAACTGGAGTAAAGTTCGGCCTGTAGGCAGCAGTGACAGGGCTGCCGTTCTTATCATAGCGTTTCACTGTCACTGCGTCTGCTGTGCCGGAAAAAGACTTTTCGGGCGTGAAGGTCACGGTTCCATCTGCTGCGATGGTATAGGTGCCTTGATTGGGAATCATCTTCGTTTTTGAGCCATCTTCAAATACTGGCGCTGCAGTTTCGTCAATCGGCACCAGCGGGTCACCGCCCTCAAAGCTCGGCTTGCCTGTCTGCGGAATCCCCTGCGGGCCGCTGCTGCTGGCATCTTTTCCAATCGGTGTCACTTTTTCAACTAGTGGACTGTAGGTGGTTACTGCTGTTTGACCGTTTTTGTCTGCAATGCCCACTTGGACGGGCTTGGCTTGGCCGACAAAGGTCTTTAGCGGCGTAAATGTGATGGTCTGCTTGGCTCTATCAAGCTCATAGGTTCCCTGATCAGCAATCGTTAAGGAAGTGACCTTTTGCTGATTTTCGTCGTAAAGAAAGACGCTGCTCGGGTCCAGTTGGACGGATTTTTGAACGCCGTTAACGGCTGTGCTTCCTTTGGTAAAGTGAATTTCCGTCTCATCACTTCTTTCTTGGTCAAATTTAATGGCGGCTGTCTGCTGCTGTCCTTGGATTCCTTTCGTTTTTGCTTCTGTAGCTGCAGGGACAACGGGCAGCGGGCTATAGTAGACAATCCGCTCCCAAGAAAATTCTTTTTCTAAGGCTTCTTCATTTGGTTCATCCGCTGATACCTCATATTCAAACAGTGCCCCCTCTCCTGTCATCCCTTCTGACTCAATATCTTCACTTGCAAGATAGCCTGGAATTTCAGGCGAAGGATTGTCTGGCCAAGTCTGTTCCTCCGACCATTCTGAGTATGTCAGGCCAGCTGCGGGATCGCCGGGATGTGCTTTGGCAAGAACTTGGTCCACTGTCTTGGTCCGAGTGAAAGCGCGTGTCTGATCTATCTGAGCAGGAAGCAAAGATAAATCAGGATTTTGGGCTTTGGGATCGTATTCGTACTTGATATGGCGGGTAGCACGAATAGTTTCGGTCTCTTTTGTCAGCTGATGCTTAAATTTGAAATAGAAATCTTTCGTACTTTTCGGAGCGCCA
>NZ_KQ969399.1:18431-21201 GCF_001578865.1 Streptococcus sp. DD11 | reverse complement strand
ATTCATAGCCTGCATCTGTCAAGGCCTTGATACGAACAGACGGATTATAAGCGATGTCGCCATTTGGCATACCGGTTACAGTATCCACATCTCCCAGCTGGACAGGTTTGGCAGGGTCATTGACGTCAAGATAAGTAAATCGGGCGGTAGTCAGGGCATCTGATATTTGAATGGATACGTTATTTGATTCTGAATAAGCTGACTTCCCATTGGACATGGCAGATGAGAGATAGGCCTTGGCATTTGGCGCTGCATGATTAGTGATCAGGGCCTCTTCGATTGTAAACTGAACCGTGCTTCCAGCAGTGATTTCCCCTTTTGAATGCCAGCGGACAGCACGGATCGCAGACCAGTCTGTCACTTCAGCTGCTGTCAGCCATTCCGATTTCTGAATTTCTGCGGCCGTACCAGCTTGACGGCTGTACTGGACTTCCCAGCCTGCCGGCGGTGTCACTGCTTTGGTCAAATTCACCGTAAATTCGGAGCCGCGGTTTTTTGATTCGAGCTGCTTGTCACCCTTCATCGGCAAGGAAGAGAGAACATAGACATCAGAAACCGCCTGTTTTGAAGCGTTTTTGTAGGTAACTCGGAAATCAATCTTATCATTGGCAAAGTGCTCTTGAGTATGATAGGCATAGTGCTGCTCACCTGTCTTTCTGACCTCAGAATAAACACCGCTTGCTTCAGATGCCTGAACAATAACCTTGAAATCATAAGACACAGAATTCTTTGCAGTGACAGCAATCCCCTCTATCTCGCCCAAATCATAGCCATTTTGAGCTTGGACATCAGGAAGCTCCTCATCCCAGAAAGCTATCGCTTTATAGGTATAGGTGCCATTGGGAATCGTCTTATTTTCCAGCTTTAAAAGAGTGGCTGGAATCGGCTTATCCGGCGATCCAGTCACTTGAGCGTAATAGAGTGTTTTTCCAGTGCCTTTGTAATTATAGTAAGCCTTAAACTTAGGGTCTCCGCTAAAATTCAGCTGCGGATCCGCCAGATAGGCCAAGTGCAGCACACCGGTCAGGTTTGATAAATTCTGAGTGCCCATCCGCTTGCCTGCAGCAACGGTCACATAGTCTTCCCTGAATCCAGAACCGCCAGTATGGTTGTTAAAGACATCTGTCTTAGCCCTGCCAATCATAGAAACCTGCTGGACGACCCGTGTCAATTCAGTCTTTGCGCTCTTCGATAGAGAGACAGAATTTTATTACTGAAGGCAGACTCTGTCTTAGATTCTAACTTGGTAATACTTTGGTTTTTATAAAGACTGGACCAATCATTGTAGCGTGTTTTTGTCTGGAAGCCAAAAATGGAGGTGTTAGCAGCAGCTGTCTTCTTCATCGAAATATTTCGGAATCTGTACTCCAGCTCTTTTACATTCTGCTCTTCCGTCAGACTTAGACTGCGCGTCTTATCATTAAATGTCCCTAATAATTGGCCGCTAGCCTTGTTGTAAACTTCGACAGAGGCATTGGGATGGCTAAATATTGCGTCCCATTGGTGGTTTTCTATTGCATTGACTGTCCGATATGATTCACGCTCATCTTTTATCGTATGCGTCATAGTGAAGTCGTCCAGAGAATAATCTTTTTCGACTTCTGCTTCTGCTGTCAGATTGACATAAGAACGATACTCAGCTTCCCCATGCGAGCGAATTATCTCCGAATCTGTTTGAGCATAGTGTTTGAACTCATAAAACGATTTGGGACTAGGCTCAGTCTTCAGAACTCTTAAGTCATAAGGAATGGCAGTCTGATTCTGATATTGGCTAGCATCCTCTTTTGTATAAGTGGCAGTAATCTCCAAAGTTTGTCTCTTCCCATGAATGTCTGTTACTTTGCTATCTTTCAGCCGAAAAGAAATGGGGAGATATTTGTTTTGGTTATTATTAATATCTTTCAGAGGATTCTTTTCTCTGGTGATGGTCAGATGGTAGCCGGCAGCGTCTGCAGTCCAGCCAAAGGATTTGGCTTCATCTGTCAGCTCGTAGCCTTCTTTCAAGGCGACATCATAGGTATAGGAAACAATGGGATCAATAATATTGCCTCCTACCTCGTTTATCCCCAAACCATTAATCATCCGACCATCGAATACACCATTGCCATAGTTAAAGTAATCATTCTTAGCATTGTTTGTTTTTGGATCTTTTACACCATTGTAGAGATAAAAAGATAAGGCAGATGCACCGTCATCAATCTTCCCGTCATTATCCAAATCATAGCCAATCACTTGGCCGGAAGACATGGCCGTACCACCGACAACGCCATTTTCCAGCACTTTCCAGATATGCTCAAGTCTGCCCAGTTCTTTGACTTCCTGCCCATTTTTATCATACAGTGCAGCTATTGCCGTCACTTTATGATCCGGTCCGATAGCCTGAACAGCTCCACCCCAGTTTGTTGTGAGGGCATGCATCTGAAAGGTATAAACAAAGCTATAACTGGCACCGCCCTTGAGGTTAGCCGGTTCTATTTTCAGATTTAAATCATTGCCGACTGCTTCTTGACTGTATGTTACGCCGCCTACCGGAGATGGATTTACTTTAATAGCTTTACCATTCTGGAAATGAATCTTGATATGGCCGCCGGAATAGTCTGCCTCATGGCCGCTAATACTGAAAGTTAAGGTTTCGCGCACGCTGTCCACTGCATGGATATCTGTTGTTTTTGAATCTGCTTTTAGCTGCGCATTCACTGCAGAGCCGATGTCTCTCTTGCTGCGGCGGCGCAAGCGTTGAGCTGCTGCTTCAGCCTTGGCCTCAGGCAGC
>NZ_KQ969399.1:14975-18131 GCF_001578865.1 Streptococcus sp. DD11 | reverse complement strand
AATGCCGGCTGACTTCTATCAGCTGAAGCTTCTGAAGCGACTTCTTTTTCGGCAGTTGGCTGAGAGTTGAGGCCGGGCTGTAGTTCAGAAACAGCAGGTTCTTGCATTGCCGTGTCACTGACCGCCACAGCTGCAGAATCTGTGCTTCCGCTTTCTTCCTTTCCTGCAAGAAGAGTGCCAGCCTCTGCTGGATCGGCCGAGTGTGCAGGGGCTTCTGCTGGCACCGCTTCACCAGTCGGGCTACTTGAAATCGGCCCATTCTGATCCCAAACAGCTTCGTCCGCCTGAGCGACGGGACTGGCAGCCAGGATGAAACAGCCCAGCAAAACAGAACAAACCCCAACAGTCAGCTTCCGAATGGAAAAGCGACTGAGAGAGTGCTTAAATAAACTATTTTTCATGATAACTCCTATAATAACCGTTGAATTGATTATCTCCTTTTATTATATAATATATTAACAGAGTTTGCCAGTTTATTTGTAGATTTTCTTGTACAGTTTTCGGAAAGTGCCTAAAATTTCAGCTGCAGCTTGGCATGGCGCTAAATATCAAAAAAAGAAGAGGCTGGGACGAAAGTCCTTCAGCCTCTCTTTGTTTTGGTAAAAAACTCTTGACGCGGTAGCTGATTGCTCAAAAGCGCCAGTGGAGGTTTTGAGGTTATAGATAGAGCTTCCGAGAGGAAGCAACAAAAGCACTGCTTTGAGGTTGCGGATAGGACTTGCGAAGCAAGTCTCAACTTTGTTCGTCTTTTAGACTCCAAAAAGCTCCTGCATTGAAGCCTTTTTTATACGGTATCTTCTAAAAGATCCATCCCTCTGTGGGTGAGGGCGCAGCCATCATGGGCGTCTGTCCCACCGCCTTCTAAAACCAATTCAATAAGCGCATGATGTGCATATTCATGCGGACCTGACGGGAATAATAATAGTTTCCGCCATTGATGTAGAGTTCCGGACCGTGAAAAATGGAGATGAGATTGTAGTATCCATAGGTTTTTCCGGTGACATTGCCCAGACTGGGAGCGACCACTTCTTTGGAATATTTCTTGGCCAGCTCCAGTGTATTTTCGCCGCCGTTTTTGGCCACATAGTCAATGTAAGCCTGACCGAAGTTGTAGGCCTGAACAGCTGTCCAGACATCTACCTTCTTTTGGCTGGCCAGTTCCAGATTGTCCGACAGGGTTTGGATCCCCTGCCGGATACTTTCT
This sequence comes from Streptococcus sp. DD11, assembly GCF_001578865.1. Lineage (NCBI taxonomy): Bacteria > Bacillati > Bacillota > Bacilli > Lactobacillales > Streptococcaceae > Streptococcus > Streptococcus sp. DD11. The sequence goes on along the minus strand of NZ_KQ969399.1, from coordinate 16,927 downwards.
TTGTTGTCATTGATAGAGTTGGTTTGGCCGGTTGCGCTCTCGCTGGACTGCATGAGATCGGTATCCTTACCTTTGGTTTCCGTGTAAATCATGGCCAGCACCAGCTCTTCATTGGCTGCTGTATCCTGCTCATCCAGCACTTCTCTGACCAAGCTCTGATATTGCATCACCTGCTTGACATCGTGGTGGACCTGATAGATTTTGTAGCCGACAAAGAGCACCAACAGCAGCGCAATCAGTCTTCTTAAAATTTTAAACATTATTTACTTTGAATATCCTCGATATTTTTGATCAAAATGGAATAGGTGCCATTGTCATTCTGGATAAATTCTACGGATTCGGCGTCCTGATAGATATTATTAGGAACAATGAGTTCAATTCCATTTGACAGGGAGAGTTTCTGATTTTCAAACTTTTTCTTCTGGCGGCTGCTGTCAATTTCATCAAATTTGACCGGTTCGGGAATGGCTTCCTTGACCTGATCGATAAAGGTCAGTCTGGCTGTCAGATTGCTGTCAAAAAGATCATCTGCCAGCTTTTCAGGCGACAGTTCGTCATTTTCTTCCAGATTTTTGAAAATGCTGGATTTGACCTTGGACTGAAACTGGAAATCGTCAGAATGGAAGCTTTCCGCTATCCGCTGAGCTGTTTTTTCCAGCGTCTTGATCGATTTCTTAGGCGAAATAGTGGGATGGACCTGCAGGAGATTATCAGAAAAATAATGGAGAAAGGCGCCATTGTACTTGATGCGCTTCTCAATCAGGTGATACTTGCGCGACTGCAGATTAATCACCAGCGCTTCATCTGCTCCTGTGCCAAAGCCGGGCAGATTGTTCTGCGTCAGCTTGATTGGATTGTCCGGCTCACCGCCCAAGTGGGTCAGGGTTTCCCGCAGTGAGATGCGCAGGAAAGCAAAATGCTCCACCCCTTCCTTGTCAAACTGCACAAAAATCAAGTCATTGGTTTTCTGATGTTCACTGACAGAAAACTCCTCCTGCCAGAGCTTGGCCACCTTGACGGAAGTTTCCAGCAGGTCATCCGAAAGGTTGGCCAAAAAGATGTTTTCCGCATCGAAAACACCGGTTTTAGCTTCGTCAGAGTAGACCCGCTCGATTTTCTTGCGCAGGTATTCTTCGATTTTTAGGCGTGATATTGAGCAGCTTGTCCGCCAGCAGCAAGTCTGTGTCTGCTGGGCTGAACTGATGGATAATCGCTTTTTTTACATAAATGTCCATCTTAGTTTAGGCCCTCATAAAGCGGGAAGGCATCTGTCAGCTCTCTGACTTCTGCCCGCACTTGATTGAGCACGGCTTCATTTTCCGCATTTTCCAAGGCCTTGATAATGAGCTCCGCTACTTTGATACTTTCCGTCACGCCAAATCCGCGGGCCGCAATGGCTGCCGTCCCGATTCGGATGCCGCTGGTCTTAAATGGAGACAGGGTTTCATGTGGGATGGAGTTTTTATTGAGGGTAATATTAACCTCATCCAAGAGATTCTGAGCGACTTTCCCATTCTCTACAACCTTAGTAACATCAACCAAGAAGAGGTGGTTCTCGGTGCCGTCAGAGATGACGCGGAATTTGTCATGCTGGCGGAAGACCTGAGCCATGGCCTGAGCATTGTCCAAAAATCTGCTGAGCGTAGACTTTGAAAGCTGGATCCAGCACTTCCTTGAAGGCTACCGCTTTGGCTGCTATGACATGCTCCAGCGGTCCGCCCTGAATGCCTGGGAAGATGGCAGAGTTGATCTTCTTAGCCAAGGCCTCATCATTGGTCAGAATCAGGCCGCCGCGCGGTCCGCGCAGGGTTTTGTGAGTCGTGGTCGTCGTAATGTCTGCATAGGGCACAGGGCTGGGATGCAGGCCTGCCGCGACCAGTCCGGCAATATGGGCCATATCCACCATAAGCTTGGCACCGACCGCGTCTGCGATTTCGCGGAATTTTGAAAAA
>NZ_KQ969399.1:11124-14955 GCF_001578865.1 Streptococcus sp. DD11 | reverse complement strand
CAGCTTGGGCTGAACTTCCTTGGCCTGAGCCAAAATGGCATCAAAATCCAGCAATTCCGTCTCAGGATCGACGCTATAAGATACGAAGTGATAGGTCTGGCCAGAAAAGCTGACTGCAGCACCGTGTGTCAGGTGGCCGCCGGCTGACAGGTCCATCCCCATGACGGTATCGCCTGGCTCGATGAGGGCCATGTAGGCTGCACAGTTGGCCTGGCTGCCGGAGTGGGGCTGCACATTGGCAAACTTGGCACCGAAAATCTCCTTGGCCCGCTCAATGGCCAGGCTTTCAATGACGTCTACAACGTCCGTTCCGCCATAGTAACGGCGGCCTGGGTAGCCTTCGGCGTATTTATTGGTCAAAATAGAGCCCTGAGCTGCCATAACGGCCTTGGAAACGACATTTTCCGAAGCAATCAGCTCGATATTGTGCTGCTGGCGCTCTTCTTCTTGGGCAACTGCCTGCCAAAGCTCGGCGTCAAATTCTTTATAATTGTCTTGGTCAAAAATCATGAAGTATCTCCCTTCTGGTGCGGGCCAAGCAGTTTTCAAAACTGTATGGCCTGAATAGTGTTTTGCTTTAAGCTAGCGAGACCAAGGCCTTGCCGTCTCAGCTTCTGCGCTTTCTTCACAGAGAAAAGCTTTTCTAAAAGCAAATGTCCGGAACCTTGTCCAGAATGTCTTCTTTGCTGATGGCTCCCTGACGGAGGATGCGGGCCTTTGGGCCCGACAGGTCCAAAATAGTCGAATCCTGACCAGTCAGAAAGGCGTCGTCTTCCAGGCCGGGAACCTCCTGCCCAAAATCCATCATAATCTGCCGGAAGGAAACGCCGCTGGCGCTGCCCGAAAGATTGGCGGATGGACCGATCAGGGGACCGAATTTTGCAATCAAATCCAGCGTAGCTGGATGGCTGGGAATCCGAAAGCCAACGGTTTTCAAGCCAGAGTTAATCCAAATCGGAACCTGATCATTGGCCTCTAAAACAATGGTCAGCGGCCCCGGCAGAAAGGCCTGACAGAGCCTGTCAAGATAGGCAGGCTGGTGTTTGGAAAAGCGGTAAATGTCTTCCAGAAGGGCGACATTGAGATTGAGAGCCTTGTCGCGGGGTCTTCGTTTTAATTCGTAGACCAGCTGGACAGCCTTTGGGTCCAAGGCGCGGGCAAACAGTCCATAGACTGTCTCCGTCGGAAGAACTGCCGCTCCGCCTTCCGCCAGTGTCTGTTCTATCTTATCCATGATCTACCGCCACCATTCTATCCTTGCCAAATTGATCCTGCAGGACCCGGACCCGCTTTTGCGGGAAGGACTTTTCAAAATATTCTCTCACCTTGGCTCCCTGCTTATAGCCAATTTCCAGATAGATTTTTCCTTTTTCTGTCAGATAGGGCTCGGCCTGCTCGGCTATTTTTCGGTAAATGGCGTAGCCATCTTCTTCTGCAAAGAGAGCCATGTGTGGCTCAGAGGCCAGCACATTGGGTCCGACTTCTTCTTTGTCAGCGGCTGAGATATAGGGAGGATTGGACACGATGATGTCATAGCGCCTCGCTATCTTCTCGAAGCAGTCCGACTGGATAAAGTCAGCTGCAAGGCCGTAAGTCTGAGCGTTTTCCGCAGCCAAAGCCAGCGCTTCCTCTGAAATATCCGAAGCTGTCAGCCGCCACTGCCTGCGGCGGGCAGCCAGAGCCAGCGCAATCGCCCCGCTGCCGGTGCCTATATCCAGGACCGTCAGAGGAAGGTCGGGATTTTCCGCCAGTATCAGCTCCACCAGCTCCTCTGTCTCCGGTCTGGGAATCAGCACCCGGTCATCCACCTGCAAGGTCAGGCCGCAGAAGTCGCTGCTGCCGATGATGTACTGGGCCGGCCGATGGGACAGAAGCTGCTTTTGGATGGCCTGCAGCAGCTGCAGATCTGCTTCTTCTGCTTCCGTCTGAAGCTTGAGGACAAAGTCTGTAAAAGAGAGATGGTTCAGAGCCCGATAAGTAAAAGACAGGCTTTCAGGCTCTGATCCGGCTGCCTCCAGCTGCCGCTCCATATCGGCCAAGATTTGGGCAAGTTTCATTATTTATTGAGCTCTTCTAATTTCTGAGTTTGGTCATAGAGGACCAGAGCATCCACCACTTCGTCCAGCTTGCCGGAGAGAATGATGTCCAGCTTTTGCAGGGTCAGGCCGATACGGTGGTCGGTTACGCGGTTCTGCGGGAAGTTATAAGTACGGATCCGCTCGGAGCGGTCTCCGGTACCGATGGTGGACTTGCGCTCCGCATCCTGTTCATCCTGAGCGATTTGCGCAAAGTGATCCGCCACCCGGGCTCGGATGATCTTCATAGCCTTGTCGCGGTTCTTCTGCTGGGTCCGCTCTTCCTGCATCTCAACCTTGATATTGGTCGGCAGATGGACGATGCGGACAGCGGTTGCGACCTTATTGACATTCTGACCGCCGGCACCGGAAGCATGGTAGATATCCACCCGCAGGTCTTTGGGGTCAATGTCGTACTCGACTTCTTCGATTTCCGGCATGACCAGCACCGTGGCGGTCGAGGTGTGGACCCGGCCCTGGCTTTCAGTCACAGGGACCCGCTGGACCCGGTGGGCGCCGGATTCGTATTTCAGCTTGGAATAGACCGACTGTCCCGAGACCATGGCCACCACTTCCTTGAAGCCGCCGACACCGTTCATCGAAGCTTCCATGACCTCAAAGCGCCAGCCCTGTGCTTCGGCATACTTCTGATACATGGTCAGCAAATCACCGGCAAAAAGGGAGGCTTCATCACCGCCTGCAGCTCCGCGGATTTCCAAGATAATATTTTTATCGTCATTTGGATCCTTGGGCAGGAGGAGGATTTTCAGCTTTTCCTCATAGGCTTCTTTTTCAGCCTTGGCATCCTTGAGTTCCTGCTTGGCCATTTCCTCCAAGTCTGCGTCACCAGAGGCATCTTTTATCATCTCCTCAGCATCTGTGATATTCTGCAGGACACGCTTGTACTCGCGGTAGGCTGCTACTGTGTCGCGGCTGCTGGCTTCTTCCTTGGATAATTCCATAAAGCGCTTGGTATCGCTGACGACATCGGGGTCGCTCAGCAATTCTCCCAATTCCTCATAGCGATCCTCAACCGCCTGTAGCTGTTCATAGATGTTCATTTTTCACTTATCTCCTCTTTTTACTTGATTTCTGGGTTAAAATAATGCCTGCGGCAGACCGAAATATAGGTCTCATTGCCGCCAATCTGAATCTGCTCCCCATCGTAAACAGGATGGCCGTCAGCCGTCCTCAGTACCATGGTCGCTTTCTTGGAGCAGAACTGACAGATGGTCTTGATCTCGTCAATCTTGTCCGCCAAAAGCAGGAGGTGCTTGGAGCCTTCAAACAGTTCATTGCGGAAATCATTTTTGAGCCCAAAGGCCATGACCGGTACATCCAGCTCATCCACTACCCGTGCCAAATCATAAACATGATGCCGCCTCAGAAACTGAGCTTCATCGATTAACAGACAGTAAGGTTTTTCCGGCAGGCTTTTGATGTAGCCGAAAATGTCTGTCTCGTCTTCGATAGCCAGTGCATCCCGCTTCATGCCGATGCGGCTGGAAACCAGGCCAAAACCGTCGCGTGTGTCAAGGGCGGATGTCATAATCACGACACCTTTTCCCTGCTCCTCATAGTTGTGGGCTACCTTTAAAATTTCAATGGTCTTGCCCGAATCCATCGTGCCATATTTGTAGTATAACTGAGCCATAATTTAAATCTTTGCTAATTCACTATCTCCATTTTTACTTCACATTATTTTACCATAATTCACTACTCTTTAAAACCTCATTTGTGATAAAATAATATTATC
>NZ_KQ969399.1:8265-10571 GCF_001578865.1 Streptococcus sp. DD11 | reverse complement strand
CTTCCCGCAGGGGGAAATGCGGACGAAATAAGAAAGAAAAGACCGACTGCTCACACCATCAAGCCAGTCGGTCTTTTCATACGCTTCAGTATAGGTCTTCAACAGTCTGATCTTCCGGTCAGAATAGCAAGTCATACGGATTTTCCAGCTTGTCTGCCAATCCGGCCAGAAATTCTGCTGCCGGCTGACCGTCCACGACTTGGTGGTCGAAGGTCAGGCTGAGCGGCAGGAAGTGCTTTTCACAGATCTGCCCTTCTGCATCCAGAGCCAGTGTCTTTTGCAGGGCGCCAACACCCAAAATCGCTACTTCAGGTGTATTGAGAATCGGTGTGAAATATTCGATGTCGGCTGCACCGAGATTGGTGATGCTGAAGGTTGAGCCGGTGTAAAGCGCAGGATCCAGCCTTCCTTTGCGGGCCTGCTGCGTTTCATTTTTAATAGCTGCTCCCAGATCAGACAGTGTCAGCTTATCAACCTGACGGATGACCGGCACGACCAAGCCGTCGCTGAGAGCTGTCGCGATACCGATGTGGACTTCCTCCAGCTCCTGATAGTGGCCGTTGAAATACCAGGCATTCAGCTGCGGATGCTCTTTCAGAGCCTTTGCGGCAGCCTTGGTCAGCAGGGTTGTGATGCTGATTTCGCCATTTTCCAGCGGCGAAGAAACCTGAGCCTTCATATCCTGCCTAAAGACCATGAGCCTGCTGATGTCCGCCTTGCGGTGCAGTGTGACCTGAGCAGAAGTCTGCAGGCTGGCCATCATCCGCTCAGCAATCGTCTTGCGCATGCCGGTCAAACCTGCACCATAGTCAGCTGCGGTCTGCACTTCTGCGGCAGAGACGGCTGTCGCTTGACTGGCTGGGACTGCCTGAGGCTGATAGTTTTCCACATCTCGGCGGGTAATCCGCCCATTGCCGCCGCTTCCTGCAATCAGGGAAATATCATAGCCCTTTTCCTTGGCCATCTTGCGGGCCAGCGGTGTGATGAAAATCCGCCCTCCCAGCTCTCTGGCTGCAGCTGTTTTCGGGCTCTCCTCTGAGTTTTTTTCCGGTAAAGCAGCTGCAGCTGTGCTGTCTTCTGATTGTCCTTCTTGGACTGCTGCTTCTGCACCTGGCAGGCTTTCGCCCGCTTCGCCAATCCAGGCGATGACCTGCTTACAGGGGACCGTTTCACCTGACTGGCTGATAATTTTCAGTATAACGCCTGCGCTCGGTGCTTCTACCTCACTGGTCAGTTTTTCTGAGCTGATTTCTAAGACAGGCTGACCAGCAGCCACCGTGTCGCCTTCTTTGACCAGCCAGTCATTGATTAGACCTTCTGTCATCGTTAAGCCTAGCTTAGGCATGACAATTTCTGTAGCCATACTTGCCTCCCTTCTATCCCTTCAGGTCGTCAATGAGCTCCGCCGCAACTGTCAGAACCTTGTCAGCATTTGGGATATAGAGCTGTTCCAGATTGACCGCAAATGGTACGGGCACATGAGGAGCGCAGACGCATTTGACCGGACCGTCCAGATAGTCAAAGCACTGGTCTGTTACAGCCGCAGCGATGTCTGTTGCTGTATTGTTGTGCGGATTGGATTCGTCAATGATAATCAGCCGACCGGTTTTCTTGACGGATTCAAAGACCGTTTCCTGATCCCATGGCGCTACCGTTCTCAGATCAATGACTTCTGCTGAAATTCCGTCCTTTTCCAAACGGTCAGCCACTTCATAAGCTACATAGAGCATTTTTCCAATCGTGACAATGCTTAAGTCACTGCCCTCGCGCCGGACAGCAGCCTTGCCAATCGGCACTGTATAGTAGTCCTCCGGCACTTCTCCCTTGATACCGTAAAGAGTCTTGTCTTCTGAGTAAATGACGACATTATCATCTTCAATAGCTGCCAACAGCAGACCTTTGGCATCATAAGGGGTAGCCGGAACGACAACCTTAATGCCCGGAATGGAGCCAAAAAGTCCATAGTAAGAGCCTGAGTGCTGAGCAGCTGCTGAGGCACCGGCACCGTGCATGGTCCGCACTGTCATAGGGACCTTGGCTTTGCCGCCAAACATATAGCGCATTTTGGAGCCTTGGCCCAGAAGGGCATCAAAGCAAAAGCCGATAAAGTCATTAAACATCAGCTCCGGCACCGGCCGCAGTCCGGTCAGAGCCATCCCGACCGAGGCAGACATGTAGCCGTGCTCGGAAATCGGAGTATCAATCACCCGTTCCCGGCCGTACTTAGGCATGAGGCCTTTGGTGACGCCCATCACCCCGCCCCAGGCATCCTCGTTCTCTTCCTCCAGGTGCTTGACGGTCACCCC
>NZ_KQ969399.1:0-7685 GCF_001578865.1 Streptococcus sp. DD11 | reverse complement strand
ATCATCTTTTGCCATCGCCTGATCCAGCGCTTCATTGATTGCTTTCATAAATAACAGTTGTCTAGCCATTTGATCATCCTCCTTCTATCAATCAGTGAATACATCTTCAAGCAGGGATTCAGGACGGGGAATCGGACTGTCTTGGGCAAACTGAATCGCTGCTTCTACATCCTTTCGGGATTCCTCTAAGATAGCTTCCAGCTCTTCTTCAGACAAGAGTTCGTGCTCAATGACATAGTCTCGGAAGACATCCAGAGCGTCTACATCGGCCCAGTCTTTTTCTTCTCCTTCCAAGGCCTTGTATTTTTGCTCATCCCCTTCAAAGTGGCCGTGGTTCCGATAGGTCACCGCCTCAATCAGAGTCGGACCTTCCCCATTGCGGGCCCGTTCGATCGCTTCTTTGGCAACCTGATAAACAGCAAATAAATCCTTGCCGTTTACCCGGATACCGGGCATATTGTAAGCGGCAGCCCTTTCAGCAATCGTGCCCGAAGCAGAAGAATACCATTGGGGCGTTGATTCGGCAAAGAGGTTGTTTTCATTGACAAAGATAACAGGCAGTTTCCAGATGGAGGCCATATTGAGACACTCATGAAAATTTCCTTCATTGGCCGCACCGTCACCAAAGAAGCAGACGGCAACACTGTCTGTTTTCAGATATTTATTGCGCATAGCTGCCCCGGTTGCCAAGCCAAAGCCGCCGCCGACCATACCGTTGGCTCCGAGAATGCCCCTGTCCAAATCAGCGATGTGCATGGAGCCGCCTTTCCCTTTGCCAAGACCGGTTTCCTTGCCAAAAATCTCCGCCATCATCCCCTTTAGATCACCGCCCTTGGCGACACAGTGACCATGTCCGCGGTGGGTGCTGGTAATGTAGTCCTGGTCTGTCAGATTGGCACAGACCCCTGTCGCCACGGCTTCCTCGCCAGCATAGAGGTGGACAAAGCCGGGAATCTGTCCGGCCGCAAAGAAGCGCCGGGTATTTTCTTCGAAGTTGCGAATATCCCACATCGTTTTATACATGGTTTTGACTTTTTCCTTGGAAATCTGTTCCACCTCGATTTCGGTGGCATCATGAACCTTCAAATCAACCAGTTCGGATACTGCACCTTGGTTTCTCGTTTTCGATAATTGTTGTGGTAAATCTTTGTAATTCGGCATATTCTTACCTCCTGATCAGTCATGGTGGACGATTCTTTTGGCAACATCCTGCAGCAATTCCGATCTTGTCGGATGGGCAAACACCGCATCAGTCACTTGGTCTAAAGTGGCTTCAGCCTGCCTCAGCAAGATCAGCTCCTGCAGAAGATCGGTGCCCTGCGGACCGACGATGACAGCTCCCAAAAGCAGATGGTACTGCTTTTCCGAAATGAGCTTGACATAGCCTTCTGTTTCAGCTGCAGCAATGGCCCGACCGTTATAGGAAAAAGGCAGCTGCTGGACAAGGACATCATAGCCGGCCTGTTCTGCTTCTTCCTGACTGAGTCCAAAAGAAGCGATTTCAGGACTGGTATAGAGTGAGCGGGGGACACCTAGGGAATCGACCGGCTCCTCCGCCTGACGGCAAATCGCTCTTACAGCTTTGATCCCCTCTGCGCTGGCGACATGGGCCAGCATGTAGGATTCCAGCAAATCACCGACAGCATAGACATGTTCTTTTGATGTTTCATAATACTGGTCCACCTGAACAAAATTCCGCTCGGTCAAGGCCAGTCCCATACTTTTTGCCAGCTGCAGATTCGGCTTGCGGCCGGCAGCCAGCAGCAGCCTGTCAAAGGCAATCTGCCTGTCTTCAAGCACCACAGCATGAGCTGTCACTTCTTTTATCCGAGCTCCCTGATATATTTTTACCCCCATTTTCCTTAGTTTCTTTTGAATCACCTGCCGGGCTGCTGCTTCTTCTGTCAGGAGGATTTCCGGCGCAACCTCGATGACAGTGACCTCTACTCCCAGAGGAGCCATGGCAAAGGCCAGTTCGATAGCAATCACTCCGCCTCCGATGATGGCTAGTTTTTCCGGCAGAACCTGTACATCAAAGAAGCTATCTGTCGTCAAAAAGTCCACTTGCTCCAGACCGGCAATAGGCGGTATAAAAGGATGGCTGCCAGTCGCCAAAATGACATCTTTGGCAGTGATTTCCCTGCCTGCGACAGAAAAGACCCTGTCTTTGACGTATTGTGCTTCTCCTTCTATGTAGTCAATCCCTAAAGACTTAAATGTGGAATGAATCCCGGACTGCAGACTGGCAACAACCTGATTCTTTCGGTCGACCAGCCTGCCAAAATCAATCTTTTCCAGCCGGCTTTCGATACCATAACGGCTGGCTTCCTGCATGGACAGCAGCCAGTGGCTGTGCTGAAGGTAGGATTTTGAAGGGATGCAGCCGACATTCAGACAGGTCCCGCCTATCGATTGCTTTTCGACCACGGCCACTTTCTTGCCCAAACGGGCCGCTTCTTCAGCTGCCACATAGCCGCCTGGACCAGCACCGATAATTAAAATATCATAAACAAGCAAAACGAACCTCCTTTTATAAGATACGAGGGCGTATAGAAAACGAAGAAAAAATAGGGAATCCGACACAGAAGCAACAGCTTCAAGGAGGAGTCATCTTTTTTTCAAAGTTTTTAGCCCGAGTTCATATTTTGAATCCGCCCGGCTTCAAGTCGTAAAAGCCGGGGAATGTGCAGTTGCTGCAGAACTTCTTTTGCTTTCAAAAGCTCAGCTCCAATACTGAAATTCCAGCCGGTCTTTGTCTTTCAGCAGTCTGACTCGGACGGTCATCTGAGCCTGCTCTTTCTGTGCGACCAGATAGCGGGCCAGAGGCGTCTCCAGACAGCGCATGACGGTCCTTTGGATAGGGCGGGCGCCGAATTCCGGATGATAGCCCTCCTTGGCCAAAAAGCTATAGACTTCCTCATCCAGCCGGAGGTCAATCAGTTGATGCCTCAGCCGCTCCTGCAGCTGGCCGACCATCATCTTCACAATAGCAACCATGTCAGACAGCTGCAGAGGATTAAAGATAACCGTTTCGTCAATCCGGTTGAGAAATTCCGGACGGAAACTGTGCTGCAGCAAGTCTATGACCTCTTGCTTCCTTTCTGCTGTCAGACCCTGTGAGGTCTGCAGACTTTCCAGAATCTGCTGGGAACCGATATTGCTGGTCATGATTAAAATTGTATTTTTAAAATCAATGGTCCGGCCTTTAGAATCCGTCAGCCGGCCTTCATCTAAGACCTGCAGCAGCGTATTAAAAACATCTGGGTGGGCCTTTTCGATTTCGTCCAGCAGGACAATCGAATACAATCTTCGGCGTACTGCTTCCGTCAGCTGACCGCCCTCTTCAAAGCCGACATAGCCCGGAGGTGGTCCCACTAAGCGGGCGACAGCATGCTTTTCCATATATTCTGACATGTCCAAACGGACCATTTCCAGCTCATTTCCAAAAAGCAGTTCTGCCAAGGACTTGGCCAGAGCAGTCTTGCCGACACCGGTCGGACCCAAAAAGAGAAAAGAACCAATCGGGCGTTTGGGATTTTGAATCCCTGCTCTGGAGCGAAGAATCGCTTCGGATACCCTTTGAACAGCTGTATCCTGACCGACAATCTTCTGCCGCAGGAGCCTGTCCAGATTCAGCAGGTGCTCCCGCTCATTGTCCATAATGCCTTGGACCTTGATCCCGGTCATGCGCTCGACAATAGCGGCAATATCCTCGCGGCTGACGGCCGCTTCTCCTTGGTCTTCCTGTGCAGGCTGGATCTTTTTAACCGCACAGGCTTCATCGATTAGATCCAGTGCCTTATCCGGCAGATAGCGGTCAGACAGGTAGCGGATAGAGAGGCTAACGGCTGCCTGCAGAGCTTCATCGCTCAGGCTGACTCCGTGAAATGCCTGATAATGGTCACGCAGCCCTTGAAGAATGACTAAGGCTTCCTCCTGACTGGGCTCCTCAATATGGATGCGCTGAAATCGGCCTTCCAATGCCTGATCCAGCTCAAAACTTTCCCGATAGGCAGCGAAGGTGGTTGTCCCGATAATATGAATTTGCCCGCCGACCAAGAGCGGCTTCAGGAGATTGCCTGCGTCCAGCGAGCCTTCTGTCCGTCCGGCAGTGACAATCTGATCAATGTCCTCGATGTAGAGAATCACCCGGCCCTTAGCAGCGACCAGCTCGTCCAAAACAGCCTGAAAACGCTCTTCAAATTCACCCCGATACTTGGTTCCTGCAATCAGGCTGGCGAGATTGAGCTTGAAAACTTCCTTGCCCATCAGATTTTCCGGGACATCACCCTCAGCGAGCCTGCGGACAAAGCCTTCCATGACTCTAGCTTTTCCAACCCCCGGAAAGCCGATTAAAATAGCATTGCTCTTTTCCTTTCTGGAGAGGACCCGGATAATATCCTTGATTTCCTCCTTTCGCCCGATAACCTTGCGCTCCGGCTGCTCTGCCAGCCATTGGTTGAAGCTGCTGGCATACTTGCTCAAAGCCTGATAATGACTCTCCTGACCAGCTGCTATTGCTCTTTTGCCCTGCCTTACCTTGTTCAGCCTTTGGCAAACAAGGTCCCTGTCAACCCCAGCTTTCTGGAGAAAAACCGTGATAGGATTTCTCTGCTGGCGAAAAAGGCCGAGAATCAGGTGCTCAACCGTCACAATCTCGTCTCTGAGCTCCACTCTTTCCCGCTCTGCATCCTCCAGAAGATTCCTCAGCCGCTGGCTGTACTGGCGGCCAAAACGGCTGGGGTCTGTCTGTGAAAAAACAGGAATCTTTGCCACTTCTTGATTGATCAGGCTGATAAATTCGTTCATGTCAAAATCCAGGCTGCTGTAAAAGTCCAGCGCAAAACTCTGAGGCTGCGTCAGTACCGTCCAGACATGAGGAATATCAACCTGGTAATTGTGTTTTTGAATCGCTAAGTCTTTTGCCGCATCCAGTACTTCCTGCAAAAGACGAGTATAGTGTTTGGTCATATCCTTCCCTCGCTTTTCTAAGGCAAGAGACATTCATTGCATGAACATCACAGATAAGTACAAACAATCCCTTAGGAAACTAAAGCAGACTCCTATGATTTGTACCAACACTTTTATTGATAATCTTATATTTATTATACCATTTTCACAATCTGCAGACCAGTAAAAATGTAAGCGTTTTTAACTTTTTTAATCTAAATTTAATAAAAGATTGTGAAAAAAATAGCACTGACTTATCTGCTTCTGATAAGTCAGTGCTGCTTCATTTGCTATGTGGTGGTATAGTTTTGTGCATTCTTGTGCGGCTGTCAGCAGATTGGAAAGAGCAGGCGCGGTTCTGCTTGCTACATCGTCTGACTCTGCAATCCTTGACGTTCAGAAAGCCACTTCAGCCTCCATTGATAGAGAATCCCGCTGACCAGGAGACTGGCAATCAAGCCAATCCAATAAGCAAAGGGTCCCAGCTTGGTGAAATGGTCCAGCAAGAGACCGAGAGGCAGAGAGACACCCCAGTAGCCGATGAGACCCAGATAGAAAGGCAGCTGCGTGTCCTTATAGCCGCGCAGAATCCCTTGCAGAGGAGCCGCAAAGGTATCGGCCAGCTGGAAAAAGAGGCTATAGGTCAGAAAAATGGCAGTCAGCCGGATGAATTCAGGATCTGAGCCATAAAGGGCAGCTACTTTGTAACGGAAAAGATAGAGAAAAAGCAGGGTAAATCCGGCGATGACTAATGCAGTCAGCCGGCCCAGACGGCAGTATTTCCGCACATCTTCCCAGCGTTTCGCGCCAATCTCATAGGAGACGATAATAGCCATCGCTGTCGAAATGCTGACAGGAAAGGCATACATGAGGGTGGAGAAATTCATGGCCGACTGATGGCTGGCAATGATGAGAGACGAAAATTTGGCCATGACCAGTCCGACCGCTGAAAAAATCAGCACTTCCGCAAAAACAGTTCCGCCAATAGGCAGACCCAGACGAAGCCCTTCTTTCAGACCGGCTTTGTCAGGAAACTGTATTTGCCATAGTCGATAAGGTCTGACCTTGGGGTGCTTAACTGCCAGCAGCAGAGAGATCAAAAGCAGCACCCAATAGGCCAAAGAAGTCCCAAGTCCGGCCCCTGCTCCGCCCATTTCCGGCAGGCCAAAAGCCCCATAAATCAAGATATAGTTAAAGCCCGCGTTCAGCGGCAGCAGCAAGAGCATGAGGTACATGGATAGACGGGTTAGACCTAGAGCGTCAAGAAAAGAGCGAATGACACTAAAGAGCAAGAGCGGGATAATGCCCAGCGACAAATACCAAAGATAGTGTGTGGCTACTTCTTCGACCAGACTTTCCAATCCCAAATGTGCCAAGACAAAGGGAGCGCCTGCAAAGACCAGCAGAAAAAGACAGAGAGACAGCCCCAGCGACAGATAGATAAACTGATAAAAGTCCAAAGCAACCTTATCTTCACTCCCCTGTCCCAAATGGTGGCCAAGGATAGGAACCAGGGCGGACACAACACCAGTCAGAAAGGAGAAAAAAGGACTCCAAAGGCTGGTCGCCATAGAAACCCCGGCCAGATGCAGTGTGTCATACTGGCCGGTCATGGTCGTGTCGACAAAAGAAGCCGAATAATTGGCCAGCTGATAAATAAGGACAGGGATAAAAATGGAGAGAAAGAGCCGCAGCCGCTGCTGAAAATGATGGGTTTGGTACATAAAAAATCCTCAGCTTTTTCAAAAGAAAAACAATAAAATCAGACGGAAAGACTCCGTCGGATACTCTACCTTTACTATACTACAAGTCCAGCCTATAGTCAAAAATTATAAGAATTCGATTTTATGCTTCCCCTGAGCAAAGAATAACTTCCCTTTTTTCCTCCCAGATAAGTTTAGCCAGTCAAATAACCAGATCTTCGTTTATTTCTAAGAACCCCCAAAATGCCTGCTATGCCCAGCTCATACTCTTCAAACTTCGTTAGTGTCGCCTTGCCGTAATTTTGAGGAGTCTGCCCACCACCTTTATCTGCCACCTCAAGCAGTGCTTTGAACAACTGACACTTCCTTGCGGTCTTTTATTTTCAACCTCAAATAGTCTCTCGAACTATTTGAGCGGCTAGCTCCGACACCGTTTGTATTGAAGCGAACATTCCAATACAAACAATTACTGCAGGAGTTAGAGGAATTCTAGTTTGCTTTTTGATTTTTATTGAGGAGTATTAAAACCGATTAACCCGTATGGCTAAGCGCTGGTAGAAAAAGAGCCAGCAGTCGGCGAGAAAGTTAAGCCCCAGCACAATATAAAGACCACGAAGATTTTCCTTGGCATAGACCATACTGGCGTAAATTAGTTCCTGACCTCCTAAGTGATATTTTAACAAGTCCATCTCTGCTAAATAAATAAGCTTACTCCACAAAGTATTACCTAGATAAATTAAAAGAATATAGCTCGCTACTCTAATCAATGGATACCAGTAGGACGCCAAATAGTAATGAGCATGCTTCTGAAGATGCCAGCGTCTCAGCCATCCCCGTCTATCAAGCTGAGGTCCTGCAAGAATAAGAGTGAGGACGGGTGCTGTCTCTACAACATCTTTGAAGGGATAGAAGCGCCGTTTGAGAATAGGCTCAAAAGAATCAATACCTGGAATTCCGTAGCTTTTAATCACAAAACTATCCAAGAATTGATAACTGAAGATAATGAACAACATTAAAAACAAGATTAAAAAC
>NZ_KQ969398.1:94520-122078 GCF_001578865.1 Streptococcus sp. DD11 | reverse complement strand
TTTTGAAGGCAAAAAAGGTACTTTTCCTCTCCTTTCTTCCGAAATTGGAGACCCTCAGCGGCAATGCGAACTAAATCATCTGAAAATTTTTCTATCTGCTCTCTTTCTTCTTCGCTCAAATGCTTTCCGGAAAATCTTCTTCTTAACTGCTGATAATCTCTGCCTTCCTTCTTGAAAAAAGAGCATGTCTGCAGGTAAATTTCTGCCTGCTCAAGATTAGCTAGGATTCCCAGATGGAAGGCTGCCGGAGCAAAGGTCCGCGCCAACGGCTGGGTACAGGTGCTTCTGAACTCTACAGTGCCGCGGGTTGTCAAATCTTGATACTGATAGCTCCTATGACTGCTGAAATCAGCTGCTGAAGGGGTCAGGATTACCTCCCTTCCAGTCAAATCATAGGCCTTTATATTTTCTTGTTCCAAATAGACGGCTGCTGCAATCGGGTAGAAATAATAAGTCTCTCCTTCCCGTTCAGCGGTAAAAATTGCAGAACGGTTCAAATAATCGAAAAATTCTTTCTCTGAAGCAAAATCAACCGGATTGACACCGACATTTTCCCTAAGGATACCATGCATAGAATCTTCCCAAAAACGGTCGCGGGAAATCTTGGTATCCCAGAGGTCGAATGCCGAGTTGGCAAAGAGATAAGCCTTGGCTGCTTCAATCTGATTAAAAACGTTGATGACCCGCAGGTAATTGCTCTTAGAAACATCCAGCTGCACCTGACTGCCGCAGATAAAGGCGCCATACTCAGGATAACCATGCAGCCCTTCTGCCATGGTCTGCTTGCTTAAGGCTAAATACTGCATCAGCATTTCATAGCGTGGATAGTTGACTGGCCTATTGTCATTTTCCTGCCAAAAAGGGTGGAGGCCTTCCCCTTGAATTTCATGATGATTTTCCTGCAAGATTGGCTGGATAAGCGCTAAATACTGCTGAAACCTTTCGTCAACTTCCTGAATCACATCTGCTTTTTCGAAGGCGAATTCAAGTGTATTATAAGAAAGCTCAAAAAGAAGACGATCTTCATTTTCACGGGATTTGAGCTGAATGGGATTGCCCTCTCTGTCAGTTCTTTCAATCTCGAACGGATAATCCGATGCCAGACGCTTCAAAAGTGCCTTAGCGACCTCCGTATCGGTAGCCCCTCCCAGACAGTTCACAATGGGAAACTCCAATTCGATGCCAATGTAGAGATGCGGATTTTCTTGTATATTTTTGAGATAACGTTCTTTTAAAATCTGAATAGAATCCATCGTGTACCGCTCCTATAAAAAGTTCATGCCAGTTAAAAAATCTTTAGTGCTCAACCTATGAAAAACCATAGGATACTCCAAGAAAACCGAAAGCAGACAAGGCAGGAGCAGACGGGATGGAAAGGAAGCTGTCTGCCTAATTTGCTGATTTGATTTTCATTGAGATATCGTCATTTCATTTCTCTTTTATTCCGTCGTTAACTCGCCTTGCTCCAACAGTCCAGAAGGACTGTTGGAGGCTGGAGATAAAGGGAACTAAATTCTTAAAAATTCAGTTCGTCGTCCCAGCCTCATCAGCCGTCCCCTTTTGAGGCTTCCTCACAGAAGCTTGATCTGCCGCCTCAAAACCTCCACCGGAGCTTTTGAGCAGCTCGCTGCCCTATCGTCCTGTATGTTAAGCGATAGGCTGAAAGCAGACTAAAAGACTATAGCTGCCCGCTTTGCCAATCACAGTCCTCAAGTATGAGTACTAAAACAGTATAACAAAATTCGAGGATTTTTCCTATTAGAATACAAAAAACGCCTGCTTACGAAATTGTTTTTATTCAAAAGCAATTTCGTAAACAAGCGTCGCCACTTCTTATCATGATGATGAGTGTTCCCGCCAGAAGAAACTTCTGGCGGTAGACCAGAGCTAGACTAAGAGCAAAATAAACTGCTCCATCATCATAACACTCAACAAAATTGATAAAAATTATACTAATTCAATAATTGCCATTGGCGCTGCATCGCCACGGCGCGGTTCAGTTTTCAGGATACGAGTATATCCACCATTGCGCTCAGCATAACGAGGTGCAATTTCAGAGAACAGTTTTTGAAGAGCAGTTGTTGAAGTATATTTATCACTTTCTTCATCGTAGTTTTCTGATGCAATTTCGTTGCGTACAAAAGCAGCTGCTTGACGGCGGGCATGCAAGTCACCACGTTTGCCAAGTGTAATCATTTTTTCAACTGTTTTACGGATTTCTTTAGCACGAGCTTCAGTCGTCACGATGGATTCGTTGATAAGCAAATCAGTAGTCAAATCGCGCAGCAATGCTTTACGTTGCGAGCTAGTGCGTCCTAGTTTACGGTAAGCCATGTATTCCTCCTTTATTTATCGTTTTTTAACCCCAGACCAAGGTCAGCAAGTTTTACTTTTACTTCTTCCAGACTCTTGCGGCCCAAGTTACGAACTTTCATCATTTCAGGCTCTGATTTTTCTGTCAAATCAAATACAGTGTTAATTCCTGCACGTTTCAGGCAGTTGTATGAACGCACTGACAGATCCAGCTCTTCAATCGTCCGCTCCAAAATGCGGTCATCGGAAGTTTTTTCCGCTTCCTTCATCACATCGGCAGCAATCGCTACTTCTGTCAGGTTGGTGAAGAGATTCAGGTGTTCTGTCAAGATACGGGCAGAAAGACCGAGGGCATCTTCCGGAATGATGGTTCCATTCGTTAAAATTTCAAGGGTTAGTTTGTCAAAACCATCGTTGCTGCCGACACGGGCCGGTTCAACCTGGTAATTAACTTTTGTCACTGGCGTGTAGATAGAGTCCACTGCTAGTGTTCCCACTGGTGCATCATCCTTCTTATTTTCATCAGCCGGTACATAGCCACGGCCGCTGTCAACAGTCATGGTCGCCTTAAAGCTGGCACCTTCTCCGATAGTAAAGAGATAATGATCAGGGTTAATAATTTCGATATCACTGTCCGTCAAGATATCTCCGGCAGTGACTTCTGCAGGACCTTCGACATCTAGTTCAATCATCTTTTCGTCTTGGACGTAAGATTTTACAGCAATTCCTTTGACGTTGAGAATGATTTGCATCACGTCTTCGCGGACACCGGAAATTGTATCAAACTCGTGCAATACTCCCTCGATGTTAATCGAAGTAACGGCTGCACCTGGAAGGGAAGCCAGCAGCACACGGCGAAGTGAATTTCCAAGGGTTGTGCCATAGCCACGCTCCAGCGGTTCTACGACAAACTTGCCATAATCTTTATTTTCATCAATTTTTGTTATATTTGGTTTTTCAAACTCAATCATTTGCTATACTCCCTCTTAAACGAAAAGCAGTGTAGTTGTTGGTGATTATACACGGCGACGTTTTGGAGGACGAGCACCATTGTGTGGTACAGGAGTCACATCACGAATAGCTGTTACTTCAAGACCAGCGGCAGCAAGAGCACGAATAGCTGACTCACGACCAGAACCTGGACCTTTAACAGTAACTTCAACTGATTTAAGACCGTGTTCTTGTGCAGATTTAGCAGCTGCTTCAGATGCCATTTGGGCAGCAAATGGTGTAGATTTACGAGAACCTTTGAAACCAAGAGCACCGGCAGATGACCAAGCAATCGCGTTACCATGCACATCAGTAATCATAACAATAGTGTTATTAAATGTAGCGTGAATGTGTGCAATACCAGATTCGATATTTTTCTTCACACGACGTTTACGTGTTGGTTTAGCCAAGACTTTTTACCTCCTTATATTATTTTTTCTTGCCTGCAATCGCAACAGCTTTCCCTTTACGAGTGCGAGCATTATTTTTAGTGTTTTGTCCACGGACAGGAAGTCCACGACGATGACGGATGCCGCGGTATGAACCGATTTCCATCAGACGTTTGATGTTGAGGTTTACTTCACGGCGGAGGTCCCCTTCAACTTTGATGGCATCTACTTCACGACGGATCGCGTCTTCTTGTTCGATTGTCAGATCTTTTACACGGATATCTTCTGAAACTCCGGCAGCTGCCAGGATTTTCTTAGAAGTTGGAAGTCCGATACCGTACACATAAGTCAGTGACACAACCACACGTTTGTCATTTGGAATGTCAACTCCAGCAATACGAGCCATTTTTTCTCCTTTCTATTATCCTTGACGTTGTTTGTGTTTTGGATTTGCCGGGCAAATCACCATAACACGGCCATTACGGCGAATGACTTTGCAGTATTCGCAAATTGGTTTGACCGATGGTCTTACTTTCATTTCTTATCCCTCCAAGTATTTCGATTATTTAAAGCGGTAGGTGATCCGTCCACGCGTCAAATCGTAAGGACTCATCTCGACAGTAACACGGTCTCCCGCTAAAATACGAATATAGTTTTTACGAATTTTACCAGAAACTGTTGCTAAAATCTGATGTCCATTTTCAAGTTCAACCGTAAACATTGCATTCGGCATGGTGTCAACAACCTTGCCTTCAACTTCAATCACATCGTCTTTTGCCACGCAAAAGTACCTCCATAAATTTCGATTCATCCCTCTGAGCACAGAGGTAACAATTATAAGTCAGACTAATTCATTGTATCACTACTTGTCAAATATTGCAAGCATGAAAAGCGCTTTATTTCAATTTTACCAAGACTTTTTCGATGTCTGCAAAGACTTTTTCAATCTCTTGATTTCCCTCAATATCATGGACCAAACCTTGGGCACGATAGTAGTCAATAATCGGCTGTCCTTGGGCAATGTTGACATCCAAACGGCGTTTGACTGTTTCAGGCTTATCGTCTTCGCGCTGATAGTAGTCTTCTTCTTTATAGTCAGCAGGCGGATTGAAGACCTTGTGAAAAGTTTCGCCCGTCTCACGGTGGATAATCCGGCCGCTCAACCGCTCCAAGAGGCTGTTCGGATCTACCTCGATATTGATGACTCCGTCCAGCTTGATCGCCAGCTCTTTCAGAGTGCTGTCCAGAGCATGTGCCTGCTCAATGGTTCGCGGATAGCCGTCCAGCAGAAAGCCTTTTTCTGCGATATCTGCCTGCGCCAACCGTTCTTTGACGATGCCGTTTGTTACTTCATCCGGCACCAACTCACCTTTATCGATGTAAGACTTGGCCAGCACACCCATCTCTGTCTGATTGGCCATTGCTGCACGGAACATATCACCAGTTGAAACATGCGCAACATGAAACTGTTCCACAATTTTAGCAGCCTGTGTTCCCTTACCAGCTCCTGGTAAACCCATAATCAAAAGATTCATGATCAGTCTCCTTTTCATTTTAAAAACATTCGTATAGCCTTTTCTCCACCTTGAAACCGACGGCGTCTCAGCCCCGGCCAAGGCGATAGCCGGCAGCAGACACCCTTGCTTCCTTTGTCTTTTATAGTCTTTTCGTTCACTTTTAGTGGTGAGACTGTCCGAGGGACCGTTTCAGTCTATCGCTTAAATACAGAACGATACGATAGAGCAGCGAGCCGCTCAAAACCTTCAGCGGAGGCTTTGAGGTGGCAGATAAAGCTTCCGCTAGGAAGTGTCAGCTGCTCAAAGCACTGCTTTGAGGCTGCGGATAAAAAGACCGTGAGGAAGTCTCAAAAGTACGGCAAGGCGAGCCTGCAAAGGAATAAAAGATACACTAAATGACGATAATCGGTCAATAGCTCACTTTGCTCCAACAGCATGGAAGACTGCCGAGCTGACCTAGTTTGAAGAGATTTTCTAAGAGTATCAGACCCGGCGGATTTAACGAATTGACTATAAAAACAAAATAGAAGGGGTTGAGAAGCAGGCTTCTCTATCCCCTTTATTTTTAACTATTCCGGCCAGCCCTAAAGTCTGGCCAGCATTGGATACGAGCATCTTCTCACTTCTGACGAAAGAAGGCTCTCTCCTTATTCTGTCGTATCCATAAAGCCGATGTACTTACGCTTAAGCAGGTAGCCTTCCAGCTGTTTCATTCCTTCGATACCCGTCGAGATGATAATCAAGAGGCTGGTTCCCCCAAGGGCAACCGCATCAGTCAGTCCAAAGACATCTTTGGCCAGAATCGGAATAATCGTAACAAAACCTAAGAAAAGCGAACCCACTGTTGCCAGACGGCGAAGCAGTTTGGACATGTATTCTTCGGTTCCCTTGCCCGGACGGACTCCTGGGATGTAAGCACCGCTCTTTTGCAGGTTTTCTGCTGTCTTTTCTGGATTGATCTGCACAAAGGTATAGAAGAAAGTGAAAAGAACAATCAGAAAGGCATACATAAACATCCCGCTGACAGTAGTCGTTGCTAGAAGCGACTGAGCTGTACGAACCCAAGCCGCATCATACCCCAGTGCACTGACAACTTGGAAAATCGCTGCCGGAGCAGCTGTAATCGAGCTGGCAAAGATGACTGGAATCACGCCCGCAGGGTTGACCTTGAGCGGAAGGTAGGAGCTGGATGGCGCCCCTTGAGCAATCTTGGTATACTGAACCGGAATCTTGTATTCTGCCTGCTGCACAAATGTCGTGAAGTAGATAATCAACAAGACCGCCACAATCAGAATGCCGACAAAGATAAGAGAGGACGTCAGGCGTTCGCTTGGAATATTCACAAAATAATCTTCGTAAATACCTTTAATCATATCCGGAATGCCCGAAACGATACCGGCAAAGATAATCATGGAAACACCGTTGCCGTAGCCCTTATCCGTGATTTGCTCCCCCAGCCAGGTCACAATCATGGACCCAGTCGCAAGAAGAGCGCAAATCAGGGCATAGGTCTGCCAGTTCGGACTGGCCACCAAATTCGCACTGGATAGGGTGTCAAATCCTGCGGTAATTCCGATAGCCTGAACAAAAGCCAGAACTAAAGAAATATAGCGGGTTGCCTGATTGAGCTTTCTGCGGCCCACTTCCCCCTGCTTGCCCCACTCTACAAACTTGGGCAGCAAGTCCATCTGCAGGAGCTGGACCACGATTGAAGCGGTAATGTAGGGGCTGACTCCGAGAGCAAAGACAGAGAAATTGCGCATGGCATTCCCTGAGACCAGACTGAGCATATTCAGAAAAGGCAAATCATTGAGATTGCTCAAGGCCTTGGCATTGATCCCCGGAACCGTGATGGTTGTACCGATACGGAAGACTAAGATGATAAAAATGGTGAATAGAATCTTAGACCGTACCTGTTTAATTTTTAGTGCGTCTTTTAATAATTTGAAAAACATAGGTCACCTCGCTTAGATGACTTCAACTGAACCACCTTTAGCAGTGATAGCTTCTTCAGCTGATTTAGAGAATTTCGCTGCTTTAACAGTCAGCTTCTTGGTCAATTCTCCATTACCAAGGATTTTAACACCTGATTTTTCAGCCTTCACAATTCCTGCTTCGATAAGAACAACTGGAGTTACTTCTGCACCGTCTTCAAAGACGTTTAATTGATCAAGGTTGACAATTGCATATTCTTTGCGGTTGATATTCAGGAAACCGCGTTTTGGAATACGGCGGAACAATGGAGTTTGTCCACCTTCAAAACCAAGGCGAACACCGCCGCCGCTGCGCGCTTTCTGACCTTTTTGACCACGGCCAGAAGTTTTACCGTTACCAGACGATGTACCACGACCGACACGGTTGCGAACTTTGCGCGAGCCTGCAGCAGGCTGTAATTCATGAAGTTTCATTATTTCTTTTCTCCTCTTTTGTAAATTGCTAGCGCTCATATGTGAGAAAAGGTGTCCCCCATACAAACTCGCCTATACATATATTTAGTTTTAGGGGCTGAGAAAATCTCACATCCCCTAGTTTATTTTCAGTAAAGCTGTTCAGCCGATAGGCCTACTTCACTTCTTCGACCGTTACCAAGTGAGAAACAGCTGTAACCATACCGCGTACTGCTGGGTTGTCTTCTTTGATAACAGAACTGTTCAGTTTGCTCAGTCCAAGTGCTGTAACAGTTTTGCGTTGTGACGGAATGCGTCCGATTGGAGATTTCGTCAAAGTGATTTTAATTTGAGCCATTTGAATCTCCTTTCTTATGCTAAGTCAGAAACTGAAATACCACGAAGGGCAGCAACTTCTTCAGCGCGTTTTAATTGTTTCAAGCCTTCAACCGTTGCACGAACGATGTTGATTGGAGTGTTGGAACCGAGTGACTTAGATGTAACATCCGCCACACCAGCCAATTCGATGACAGCACGAACCGCACCGCCAGCAGCAACCCCAGAACCTTCCACAGCTGGCTTAAGCAATACTTTTGCTCCGCCGAATTCTGAAAGAACTTCGTGAGGAATGGTTGTGCCAACCATTGGTACTTCAATCAGGTTTTTCTTTGCATCTTCAACCGCTTTGCGGATAGCTTCTGGTACTTCCTGAGCTTTCCCGGTACCGAAGCCGACACGGCCATTGCGGTCACCGACCACTACAAGAGCTGCAAAGCGAAGACGGCGTCCACCTTTAACAACTTTTGTAACACGGTTAATTGCAACGACGCGTTCTTCAAGTTCAACTGCGTTGTCTTTAAATGCCATTTTCTAGTGTCCTCCCTCTTAGAATTTCAATCCGTTTTCACGAGCTGCATCAGCCAAAGCTTTTACACGTCCGTGATAGAGATATCCACCGCGGTCAAACACCACTTCAGAAATACCTTTAGCAACTGCACGTTCAGCAACGAGTTTACCAACAACAACGGCTTGTTCAGTTTTAGTTCCTTTTGAAACTTCTTTGTCAAGAGTTGAAGCGCTTGCGAGCGTTACACCCGCTACGTCATCAATTACTTGAGCGTAGATGCCTGTATTAGAACGGAATACGTTCAAACGTGGGCGATCAGCAGTTCCAGAGAGTTTTCCGCGGACGCGACGGTGGCGTTTTTGGCGGACTTTGTTTTTATCTGGTTTCGTAATCACAATTTTCACCTCTTAATTTTATGTTTATGCCTAAGCACAAAGTTGGAAATAAGGGATATGGTTGACAAGCAACCATATTACATTATTTACCGGTTTTACCTTCTTTGCGGCGAACGAATTCACCAACATAGCGGATCCCTTTACCTTTGTATGGTTCAGGAGCACGCAGACTGCGAACATAAGCAGCAGTTTGTCCAACCGCTTCTTTTGAAATCCCGCTGATCACAATGCTCGTTGGATTTGGAAGCTCAAAAGTGATGCCTTCTGGCGCTTCTACTTCGTCTGGATGAGATTTACCAACTGAGAGCACCAGCTTTTTGCCTTGCAGCTGTGCACGGTAACCAACCCCGCGCATTTCAAGTTCTTTCTTGAAGCCTTCTGATACACCAACAACCATGTTGTTGAGAAGGGCACGGGTTGTTCCGTGGATGGTTTTCATTTCTTTTGAATCGTTTGGACGGTGAAGCGTTACTTCGTTACCTTCCACACGGATTTCAATATCTTTTGAGAACGCACGAGTCAGTTCTCCTTTAGGTCCTTTGACAGTGACCACATTGTCCTTGTTGCTGAGTTCAACACCAGCAGGCAGGACAATCACTTTATTACCAATACGTGACATATTATTTTTTCTCCTGTTAGATTATCAGGCCGCGGACGACCAGTTTTCACGGGGGGATTATGATACAAAGGACCTAGAAAGCAAAGTAAAAATAGGAAAATCGGTGACGGCTCGATGAGCCAAGACGATTTTATCTTTTTTACACAGCTTTCAGTCCGTGTTCAAATCAAGATACCTGATTGTGTACCATATTTGAGTTCGAGCTAAGAATTTGGTGAAAAAGATAAGTTTGTCTTGGAGCATCGCTCCTGCTACAAACTTCCTATTTTCACTGCATTCTTTTAACGCTCTCACATCATCAATTACCAAACGTAGGCGATTACTTCTCCGCCAACATTCTTCTGGCGTGCTTCCTTGTCAGTCAGCAGCCCTTCGGATGTTGAAAGAATCGCAATTCCCAGTCCGTTGAGAACTTTTGGCAGGTCATCGCGTTTCTTGTAGATACGCAGACCTGGTTTTGAAACACGTTTAAGACCGGTAATCACTTTTTCACCGTTTTGTCCGTATTTCAGGAACAGACGGATAATGCCTTGCTTATCATCTTCGATGTATTCAACGTTTTTTACAAAGCCTTCGCGCTTCAGGATTTCAGCAATCCCTTTTTTGATGTTTGATGCAGGTGCTTCCAGCACTTCGTGGTTAGCTTGGTTGGCATTACGAATGCGGGTCAGGAAGTCTGCGATAGGGTCAGTCATAACCATTTTTATATTTCTCCTTACTAGTAGTTTGCAAGCTGCACTTGCTAGTTAATACATGATACAAAGAGCGTAACAGCAAGAGCAAAAATAGGCAATTTGATGCAGGAGCGATGCTCCAAAGAAAATTGGTCTTTTTTGCCAAAGCTGTAGCTCGTGTTCAAATTGGCAAGCCCAACTGAACCCGGGCTAAACTCTGTGTGAAAAAGATAAACTTTCCTAGAAACTTCAGTTTCTTCGTCAAGTTTCCTATTTTCACTTGGAGTTTTGACGCCCTTGATATCTTAAATTACCAAGATGCTTTTGTGACACCAGGAATTTGTCCCTTGTATGCTAATTCACGGAAGCAAACACGGCACAGTTTGAATTTGCGGTAGACTGAATGCGGACGGCCGCATTTTTCGCAACGGGTGTAAGCTTGCGTTGAGAACTTCGCTGGGCGTTTGTTCTTAGCAATCATTGATTTTTTAGCCATTTGTTTTACCTCCTATTTTATTTTGCAAAAGGCATTCCAAGGCCTGTAAGCAATGCGCGCGACTCTTCGTCAGTATTAGCTGTTGTGACGATAACGATATCAAGACCGCGGGTCTTGTCGACATCGTCAAAGTTGATTTCTGGGAAAATCAGCTGCTCTTTGATACCAAGTGTATAGTTTCCGCGTCCGTCAAAAGATTTTGTCGGAACACCGTGGAAGTCACGAACACGCGGAAGGGATACTGAAACCAATTTATCCAAGAAATCATACATGCGTTCACCACGCAGAGTAACCTTAGCGCCGATCGCTACACCTTCACGAAGACGGAAGCCGGCGATTGATTTTTTAGCCTTAGTAATCAGTGGTTTTTGACCTGAGATCAGAGCCAGCTCTTCAGCCGCTTTTTCAAGATTTTTAGCATTTGAAACAGCATCGCCGACACCCATGTTCAAAACAATTTTATCCACTTTTGGCACAGCCATGACAGATGAGTAGTTGAATTGCTCTGTCAAAGCAGGAACTACTTCTTTAAGATATTTTTCTTTTAAACGATTAGCCATTATACTTCTCCTTTCCTTCGTGATTAATCAAGCGCTTCGCCTGATTTTTTATTGTAACGAACTTTCTTGCCGTCTACAAACTTGTAGCCGACACGTCCTGCAACGCCATTTTTGTCAAGCACTTGAACATTTGACACATGGATTGGCGCTTCTTTTTCAACGATAGCTCCTTGAGGGTTTTCGTTGTTCGGTTTTTGGTGTTTTTTGACGAGGTTGACGCCTTCAACAACAACTTTATTTACTTTTGGAAGTGCTGTTACAACAAGAGCTTCAACGCCCTTATCCTTGCCAGCAATTACGCGAACTTTGTCGCCTTTTTTTACAAACATTAGAGTTTTCTCCTTAAAATTTCTTACGCCCAAGGGGCACCCTGGAAAACCAGGGGACTAGTTTGCTTTCAGATTAAAGTACTTCTGGAGCCAGCGACACGATCTTCATGAAGCCGCCGTCGCGCAGTTCGCGGGCAACAGGGCCGAAGATACGGGTTCCGCGAGGGGTTTTGTCTTCACGGATGATGACTGCAGCGTTTTCGTCGAACTTGATGTATGAACCATCTTTACGGCGAGCACCTGATCTAGTACGAACGATAACAGCTTTTACAACGTCACCTTTCTTAACCGCACCGCCAGGAGTAGCTTGTTTGACAGATGCAACGATAACATCGCCGATGTTAGCGAACTTGCGTCCTGAACCACCGAGTACCTTGATTGTCAAGATTTCGCGCGCGCCGCTGTTGTCAGCAACTTTCAAACGAGTTTCTGTTTGAATCATTTAACTTTTCTCCTTTCTGGTTTGATTAGATGATGACCGCTTCTTTAACGACTTCTACAAGGCGGAAGCGTTTGGTAGCTGAAAGCGGACGAGTTTCCATGATGCGGACGATATCGCCTTCTTTGGCAACATTGTTTTCATCATGAGCTTTGTACTTTTTAGAGTAGTTAATACGTTTACCATAGACTGGGTGGTTCCGTTTTGTTTCAACTACAACTGTGATGGTTTTGTCCATTTTGTCAGAAACAACGCGTCCGACAAGAACTTTACGATTATTGCGTTCCATTGAAATTCTCCTTCCCTAGTCTATTATTTCACTTCTGACTGAACAGTCTTGATACGAGCGATTTGTTTTTTCACTTCTTTCAGACGGGCTGTCTCTTCCAATTGGCCGGTAGCTGCTTGGAAACGAAGATCAAACAATTCTTTCTTCAATTCATTTTCACGCTTCGCGAGTTCTTCTTGAGAAAGACCACGAAGTTCTTTAACAAATTCTTTTACTTCATTAAGTTTCATGCCTTCTCCTTATTCTGCTTCACGTTTGACGAACTTGCACTTAACTGGCAGCTTGTGACTGGCCAAACGAAGCGCTTCGCGGGCAACCTCTTCGGATACACCGGCGATTTCAAACATGACCTTGCCACGCTTAACCGGTGCTACCCAGCCTTCAGGAGCCCCTTTACCAGATCCCATCCGTACACCGATTGCTTTGGCAGTGTAGGATTTGTGCGGGAAGATTTTAATCCAAACTTTACCGCCACGTTTCATGTAACGAGTCATGGCGATACGGGCAGCTTCGATTTGGCGGTTGGTGATCCAGTGGCTGGTCGTTGCCTGAAGACCGTATTCTCCAAAGGCTACTTCTTTGCCGCCTTTAGCTTCGCCGCGCATTTTTCCGCGGAACTCGCGGCGGTGTTTAACACGTTTAGGTACTAACATTGGTTATTTACCTCCTTTAGTGTTTTTACGAGCCGGAAGAACTTCTCCGCGGTAAATCCAAACTTTAACGCCCAGTTTACCATAAGTAGTATCAGCTTCTTCCCAAGCATAATCGATATCTGCACGCAGAGTGTGAAGCGGAACAGTTCCTTCAGAGTAGCCTTCGCTGCGGGCAATATCTGCACCATTGAGACGGCCTGAAACCTGAGTTTTAATCCCTTTTGCTCCAGCACGCATCGTACGTTGGATTGCTTGCTTTTGAGCGCGGCGGAAAGCCACACGCTGCTCTAATTGACGGGCAATGCCTTCACCAACAAGGTGTGCGTCCAGATCCGGACGTTTGATTTCGATGATGTTGATGTGGACTTGTTTGCCAGTCAGTTTGTTCAGTTTTGCACGGAGTGCATCTACGTTTGCTCCGCCTTTACCGATTACCATACCTGGTTTAGCAGTATGAAGAGAAACGTTTACTTTGTTTACTGCGCGTTCG
The DNA here is from genome assembly GCF_001578865.1 of Streptococcus sp. DD11. Classification (NCBI taxonomy): domain Bacteria; kingdom Bacillati; phylum Bacillota; class Bacilli; order Lactobacillales; family Streptococcaceae; genus Streptococcus; species Streptococcus sp. DD11. Next base: position 108,691 of record NZ_KQ969398.1, on the reverse strand, counting down.
ATTTCAATAGTTGAAACTGCTGCGTCAGCCAATTCTTTTTGAACGAATTTACGGATTGCAAGATCTTCATGAAGGTAATCCGCGTATTCTTTTTCAGCATACCATTTGGCATCCCAATCACGGATGATGCCGACACGCATACCAATTGGATGTACTTTTTGACCCACGATGTTACCTCCTTATTTTTCTGCAACGACCACTGTGATGTGGCTGGTGCGTTTGTTGATTGGCGAAGCTGAGCCTTTCGCACGCGGACGGAAACGTTTCATAGTCGGTCCTTCGTTTGCGAATGCTTCAGATACTACCAAGTTAGCTTTTTCCAAACCAAAGTTGTTTTCAGCATTAGCGATTGCAGAGTTCAATACTTTTTCGATAATGCCGGCAGCTTTGTTTGGAGTGAATTTCAAGATTGCGATTGCGTCAGCGACGTTTTTACCACGGATATTGTCAAGAACTAGACGAGTTTTACGAGGTGAAACACGCACTGTACGAGCCATTGCTTTAGCTGAAGTAATTTCTGCCATTTATGTTCTCCTTATTTTCTACGTGTTTTCTTGTCGTCTGCAGCATGACCTTTGTAAGTACGAGTCGGTGCAAACTCACCAAGCTTGTGACCTACCATGTCTTCCTGGATGTAAACAGGTACGTGTTTACGTCCGTCATAGACTGCGATTGTGTAACCGATGAAACTTGGGAAAATCGTTGAACGACGTGACCAAGTTTTGATGACTTTCTTCTTTTCGTCATTAGCCTGAGCTTCAACTTTTTTCATCAAATGCTCATCGACGAAAGGTCCTTTTTTAAGACTGCGTCCCATTTTTATATTTTCTCCTTTAAATAAGTACCACAGCGGCCTGCGCTGACCAAGCAGCGCTACCGAGCTGGCGGATCTGCTAGCTGCTTAGGCGGCTAGTTTTTCATTATTTCTCGTTGCGGCGGCGAACAATCAGTTTGTTTGATTTCGCTTTTTTGTTACGAGTTTTCAGACCAAGAGCAGGTTTGCCCCATGGAGTAGATGGCGCTTTGCGGCCGACTGGTGCCTTACCTTCACCACCACCGTGCGGGTGATCGTTCGGGTTCATAACAGAACCGCGAACCGTTGGGCGGATGCCTTTCCAGCGGCTGCGTCCAGCTTTACCAAGATTGACAAGGCCATGCTGTTCATTTCCGACAACACCGACCGTCGCACGGCAAGTGCCCAAAATCATCCGAACTTCGCCGGATTGCAGACGAACCAGTGTGTATTTGCCTTCTTGTCCAAGAACCTGAGCAGATGCACCGGCAGCACGGACCAATTCACCGCCGCGGCCTGGCTTCAGCTCAATGTTGTGAACCAGAGTACCAACTGGGATGTTGGCAAGCGGAAGAGCATTTCCGACCTTAATATCTGCTTCAGGACCTGATACGATGCGTTGGCCAACTTCAAGACCTTTTGGCGCAATGATGTAAGCTTTGACCCCGTCAGTGTAGTGCACCAAAGCGATGTTAGCTGAACGGTTTGGATCGTACTCGATTGTCTTAACAACCGCTTCGACAGCATCTTTGTTCCGTTTGAAGTCAATCAAACGGTAGTGGCGCTTGTGACCGCCGCCCTGATGGCGGACAGTGATGCGGCCGTTGTTGTTCCGGCCCGCTTTGCTCTTCAGTGAAACGAGCAGGGTCTTTTCTGGAGTGCTGGTAGTAATTTCAGCGAAATCCAAAGAAGTCATATTACGGCGGCCGTTTGTTGTTGGTTTATAAACACGAATTCCCACGATATTTCCTCCTTAGATTATTCTTCTTCAGCAGCGAACAGCTCGATTGCTTTAGAATCAGCTGCCAGCGTGATGATGGCTTTTTTAGTTTTGTTGGTAAAACCAGTATAACGTCCAACGCGTTTTGCTTTTGGTTTTACATTGATAGTGTTGACGTTGGCAACTTTTACTCCTTCGAAAGCAGCTTCAACAGCCTGCTTGATCAGAAGTTTGTGCGCGCGGGTATCCACTTCAAATACATATTTTCCTGCTTCCAGCTGAGCCATTGAGCTTTCAGTGATAACAGGCTTTTTGATGACGTCATACAAATTCATTATGCAAGAACCTCCTCAATTTTAGAGATAGCTGCTTGAGTGACAAGAAGTTTGTCGCTGTTTACGATGTCAAGGACACTTGCAGTGGTTGCCGTTGCAACTTTCACATTTGGAAGGTTGCGGGCTGAAAGTGCAGCAAAGTCATTGCCTTCTTCAAGGATGACAAGAACTTTTGTGTCAATGCTCAGTGCGGCCAGCACTTTTGCAAACTCAGCAGTTTTTGGAGCTGTAAATGAAAGGCTGTCTACAGCTACGAATTTGTTTTCAGCAACTTTTTCAGAATAAACTGATTTCAGTGCCAATCTACGAACCTTACGCGGAAGTTTGTAGGCATATGAACGAGGAGTTGGGCCGAATACGACACCACCGCCGCGCCATTGCGGAGAGCGGATAGAACCTTGACGAGCGCGTCCGGTTCCTTTTTGACGCCATGGTTTGCGTCCGCCGCCTGATACTGCAGAACGGTTTTTAACAGCGTGAGTTCCTTGACGGAGGCTAGCGCGTTGGCTGATGATGACATCAAAGACAACAGATTCGTTTGGTTCGATACCAAATACTGCATCGTTCAGGACCACTTCACCAGCTTCTTTACCAGTTTGGTCAAATAATGTTACGTTTGCCATTGTGACTGATTTCCCCTTTCTTTATTATTTACCAGCTTTAACTGCTGACTTGATAGTGATAAGAGATTTCTTAGCACCAGGTACGTTTCCTTTGATGAGGATAACGTTTTTCTCTGGAACAACCTGTACGATTTCAAGGTTTTGAATGGTAACGCGGTTGCCGCCCATGCGTCCAGCCAGGTGTTTGTTTTTGAAAACACGGTTAGGCGCAACTGGCCCCATTGAACCAGGACGACGGTGGTAGCGTGAACCATGAGCCATCGGACCGCGTGATTGGCCGTGGCGCTTGATGACACCTTGGAAACCTTTACCTTTTGAAGTTCCTGTTACATCAACAACATCACCAGCTTCGAATGTATCAACAGTGATTTCTGCTCCAACTTCCAAGCCTTCAATGTTTTTGAATTCACGAATGAAGCGCTTAGGAGCTGTGTTAGCTTTCGCTACATGGCCTTTGGCAGGTTTGTTGCTCAATACATCACGAAGATCATCGAAACCGACCTGAACAGCGTTGTAACCATCTGTTTCAACTGTTTTTACTTGAAGAACAACGTTTGGAGCTGCTTCAATAACAGTTACAGGGATTAATTCGCCAGCTTCAGTGAAGATTTGCGTCATTCCCACTTTTTTCCCTAAGATTCCTTTTGTCATGAGAAAATGTTTCCTTTTCTATAAATTATTCAAAAAGTTTTTAACGAGCGTTTTTCATGCTCAGGATTAAGATACCAAGGGCGTCAAGAGCCAAGCAAAAATAGGAAACTGACGCCGTGTTCGATGAACACTAGGAAGTTTATCTTTTTTGCACAGCTCTTAGCCCGTGTTCAGTTTCACTTGAACGATTTCTTAATTTAGATTAAAGTTTAATCTCTACGTTCACACCGCTTGGCAGATCCAGCTTCATTAGCGCATCAACTGTTTTTTGAGTTGGGTTGATGATGTCAATCAAGCGTTTGTGGGTACGCATTTCAAATTGTTCGCGAGAGTCTTTGTATTTGTGAGTCGCGCGAATGATGGTGTAGAGGCTGCGTTCAGTTGGAAGTGGGATTGGACCCGCAACTTCAGCACCTGTACGAGTAGCAGTTTCTACGATTTTTGCAGCCGCTGTATCAAGTGTACGGTGTTCGTATGCTTTCAAACGGATACGGATTTTTTTGTTTGCCATCTTTTTCTCCTTTTCGTCTATTTAAGATAATAGGCTAGCTCCGCAAGAAAACCGACAGGCGGTTGCGTGGCAATGCAACCGAGCGTGTCGCAACCTCTTGCATCAAAGCTACACGCTGTATTTTTACAGCACCATAGTATCTTAACACAAAGACGCAGGCATTGCAAGGGATTTGAGAGATTTTTTAAAGATTTTCCGGATAATTGTTGCTGAAAGTGGTTTCCAGTTAACATAACGGTGAAACAGAGGAACCGCGTCAAGAGTTTTTGACCAGAACAAAGCGAGACTGAAACACTTTTATACGGTATCTTCCCAAAGGTACATCCCTCTGTGGGTGAGGACGCAGCCATCATGGGAGTCTGTCTCAGCCTCTCTCTGTTATTTTTCTTTTTCGATTCGAAATTGGTTTTGCGACGTGTTTATCAGAAAATCCGCTTCGCTCTCAGTCTGTTTGTAATAACAGCGATATTGGTCCCGCCTAGTCTGATGAGCTTGACAGACAAACTCCTGATCCCGATGACGATGGGCTACATCTCTGTCAAGGCGCCTCTCTAATTCGGTCTCATCATCTGTATAAAAACAGATAGACAGATCAAAAAGCTCCTTGGGCAGAAAGGCTGCCGACATGCCTTCGACCAGCAAAATCGGCTTATCTGCTGACAGACGCCGGCTGGGAGACCAAGCTGTATGAATCGTCAGCATATCCAGACCAGACTGCAGAGCGCGAATATCCCGCTCTAAACTACTGAGTTCATGAACCGCTGGCAGACAGGCCGTAACTGTTTGACGGGGGAAATCTCTGGGCGCCAGCAAATTCCGATAGCCGCCCGAAATAACATAAGGATCTGTTTCCAGCAGATTGGCCCGCTCTTTTCCCAGTCCTAACTGCAAATCCCGCGCAAATGTCGACTTCCCGGAAGCCCCGTGCCCGAAGATTCTCAGACTATGCCTTTGACCGTCCGACAGATAGGCAGTCAAATGTTCCAATAATGCCGTTTGGTCCATTCCGTTCTCCTACTTAAAAACATTAGAAATTGCGGCTGGACTTGTTGTAGCCATAGCGCTCGACAAAATCTTCACGGAATTCCAGCAGGTTGTCATCCAGAATAGCCTGCCGGACTTTCTTCATTAGATTGACCAAGAAATAAAGATTATGATAGCTGGTCAGGCGGATGCCAAAGGTTTCATCAGCCTTGAGCAGGTGACGGATATAGGCCCGCGTATAATTCTGACAGGTGTAGCAGTCGCAGTCATGATCCAGCGGCGTAAAGTCTTCTTCAAACTGGGCATTTTTCACCACCAAACGGCCCCGGCTGGTCATACAGGTGCCGTTTCTGGCAATCCGGGTCGGCAGGACACAGTCAAACATGTCAATCCCGCGAATGACGCCATCAACGAGGCTGTCCGGAGCTCCCACTCCCATGAGATAGCGCGGTTTATTTTCCGGCAGCATCGGTGCAGTGAAGTCTAAGACAGCATTCATTTCTTCATGCGATTCACCGACAGCCAGCCCGCCGATTGAATAGCCTGGGAAGTCCATGCTGACCAAATCCTGAGCGGACTGACGGCGTAAATCCTCAAAGCCTGCCCCCTGCACAATGCCAAAGAGACCTTGGTCATGGGGGCGGCTGTGAGCCTTGAGTCCACGCTCCGCCCAGCGGCTGGTTCGCTCAATGGACTTCTTGACATAGTCATAAGGCTGGTAAAACTGCGGGCATTCATCAAAGGACATCATGATGTCGCTGCCCAGATTGTTCTGAATGGAAATGGCCTTTTCCGGCGACAGAAACATCTTGGAGCCATTGAGGTGGTTTTTAAAGGTCACCCCTTCCTCGGTGATATTGCGGCTGTCTGCCAAGGAATAGACCTGAAAACCGCCGCTGTCCGTCAGAATAGGCTGGTCCCAGTTCATGAACTTGTGAAGACCGCCAGCTCGGGCAATCAGCTCATCACCGGGCCGCAGCCAGAGATGATAGGTATTGGCCAAGATAATGCCAGAGCCCATCTGCTTGAGCTCCTCCGGCGACTGGGTCTTGACCGTAGCCTGGGTACCGACCGGCATAAACATGGGCGTTGGAAAGGTGCCGTGGGGAGTGATGATCTCCCCCAGACGGGCACCGGTGTGTTTTTCTTTCTTGATTAAGCGATATTGAATCGGCGAATCTGACATTATTACCTCCGAGACCAGGAAAGACAGTCCTAGTCCATTCTATTGCGCGGCTAATCCGCCGCATACCGTATGATTTTATCAAAAAATGCTGCGTCTGTCATCAGGTATGTTATAATGAAACAATAGAAAAGGAGTTTTCATGAATTTACAGGAGATTCGTGCCGAGGCACGCAGCATTCGCAGTCAGACAAGGGGAATCTTTCTTTTATTTGCAGGTCCGACCCTTATTTCTATCATCAGCTACCTGCTGGCCTTAGACCTCAACCTGCGAGAGATCATCCCGGCCCTTTCCTTCCAGCAGACAATCGTCTTTCTTGCCAGCCGGGAAATTGGGCCGCGCATCATCCAGTTTATCCTGACTCTGCTGTTTTTGTCTGCCAGCTTCAGCTTGATGGAAGTAGTCCGTAAAAAGAGGGAGGAAGTCGGATTTTCTGATATTAACCGAATTTTCTCCAAACCGCTTTTCGGCCCCATCTTTGCTACTATGCTGGTCAAGCAGCTTTTGCTTCTCCTATGGAATGCTTTGACCTTAGCCGGTTTGCTGCTGACAACTTTCAATTCCTATAAAACGATCAGCATCTATGACAGAATTCCCAACCCCAGCTCCCTGACAAGTCAAAGTCCGGAAGTCCTGGAGATTCTCCAATATGCCCCCGGCATGTTTTTAGGCTTGCTCCTCATGGCAGCCGGCACAGCAGTCTTTATCCCACAGGCCTACGCATATTCTCAGACTGACTATATCCTCTATGACCAGCTCCATTCCGGCACCTATAAAGGCCCCTTTCAGGTCCTCCGTCAGAGCCGCCGGCTGATGAAAGGCCGAAAATGGGACCGTTTCCTGCTGGATCTGAGCTTCATTGGCTGGTATATCCTGATTGGTCTGACATACGGCATCGCAGGCATAACCGTCTACCCTTACATAAGCGCGGCTCAGGTTCTCTTTTATGAGAAGATTAGACAAGAGAAAAAGCTGGGCTGATTGCTGCTTAGCACCTATATAAAAAGGCTGAAGTTCGCTGAACTCAGCCTTTTTCTGCACCCTTCAAATCCCGAACAATCCGATCAAAAGCCGCTTCCAGACTGTCCCCATCTCTAAAAAAGGCGGCCTCCCAGCCCAGAAAATCTCGCTCCTGCCACCAGCGCCGCATATCGTCTGGGGAAAATTCCTGCTGCTTAGCTCTGGTTCGGTGACGACGGACAGTTTCTTCAAAGGATAGGTCATAGTAGTAAGCAAAGACATGCGGAGCGAAGAGCTTTTTCAACTGCTCTAGCATCTGCCCGTAAATATCTGTCTCATAAAACCCTTCTACCAAGACCAGTAAATCATGCTCATAAGCAAAGCGAGCCAGTGTTTCCGCCAGGTCAATAGACAAATTTCCCGGCTCAACCTTTTCCTTGAGCATGTCCCGCCTGACGGTATCTTGGGAAATCAGCAGCGTGCAGCGGCCAAAATGTTCCTGCAGCCTGAGGCCCAGCGTGGTCTTGCCAGAGCCGGAGTTGCCTCGGATAATGACTAGTCTGGCCATCTCACTCTCCTAAAACCAGCCGGCTGTGTTCGCGCTTGATGCAGCGGTTCATGACCATATCGTCCCGGCCGGCCGCTCGCAGAATCTGCTCAGCTTCTTTATTTTCCAGACCCAGCTGGGCCCAGAAAATCTTAGCATCCGCCGCCAAAAAATCACGCGCCGCATCCGGCAGAAACTCACTGCGGCGGTAAACATCGACAATATCTACCGGAAAAGGGATGTCCTGCAGGCTGGCATAGACAGTTTCGCCCAGAATCTGACCGCCTGCCGCCCGCGGATTGACCGGGATGATGCGGTAGCCCCGCTGCTGCATCTCCTTTGACACACGATGGCTGGTCGCTTCCTCTCGGTCGGACAGGCCTACAACAGCAATCACCTTGCTGCTTTCTAAGTAGTGTTTAACAATTCCATCGCTGGGATTTTGAAAATGATAGGTCATGGATTTCCTCCAATTAGTTGATAGCATATTTTGAAAAGGCTTTCCGAAATAACATCCACCCCAGAGTCGAAAAGTTTTGCTCCGGGGTAGATTTTTAGCGTATAGATGAACTCAACTGAATCCGGCCTAAACACTGTGTGAAAAAGATGGTCGTCCTCGCATTCGTCGAACGCTTCATCCGTTCCCTATTTTCACTTTGTGTTTTACGCCCTTGATATCTTAGTTGAATCCGGCCTAAAAACTTGAGAAAATAGATACATTCTCCTAAAATCATCGATGCTTCGTCGAATTTCCTAATTTTCTTTCGTTTTTTACGGCCTCTGTATCTTGTTTTACTTCGCTTCATACCAAGTCTGGCCTGCATTTTCATCTGCTTCCAGCGGTACTTTGAGTTCAATAGCGGCTTCCATAATGTCCTTGACCAGCCGGCGGACGGCTGACAGCTCCGTATTGGGCACTTCCAGAACGATTTCGTCGTGGACCTGCAGCAGCATGCGGGCTTGGTATTTGCCCTCGGTCAGCGCCCGGTCCAGATTGATCATGGCCACTTTAAGAATATCCGCCGCGCTGCCCTGAATCGGGCTGTTGATGGCCGTCCGTTCGGCAAAACCTCGGACATTGAAATTGCGGGAATTGATGTCAGGAATTTCCCGGCGGCGGTGAAAGAGGGTTTCTACATAGCCCTTGTCCCGCGCCTCGCGCACGACATTTTCCATATAGGCCTTGATACCGGGATAGCGCTCAAAGTAGGTGTCAATATAGGATTTGGCCTCCTTGCGGCTGATGCTCAGGTTATTGGCCAGGCCAAAGTCTGAAATACCGTAGACCACTCCAAAGTTGACAGCCTTGGCATTGCGGCGGTCATTGGCCGTCACATCCTCCGGCTTTTCGATGCCAAAGACCCGCATGGCGGTCGAAGTATGGATGTCGGCTCCGTGCCGAAAGGCATCAATCAAATGCTCATCACCCGAAATATGAGCCAGAACCCGCAGCTCAATCTGAGAATAATCCGAGCTGAGCAGGACGCTGTCCTCCCACTCTGGCACAAAAGCCTTGCGAATCAGGCGGCCCTGCTCCAGACGCACCGGGATATTCTGCAGGTTGGGATCAACACTGGACAGGCGGCCGGTCTGGGTCAGATCCTGCACATAGCGGGTGTGGATCTTGCCGTCAGGCAAAATAGCCTCCTGCAGACCGATGACATAGGCAGACTGGATCTTGGCAATCTGGCGGTATTCCAGAATCTTTTCAACGATAGGAGCAATCGGTGCCAAGCGCTCCAGCACATCCACGGCTGTTGAGTAGCCGGTCTTGGTTTTCTTAGTCAATTCCAGCGGCAGGCCGAGTTTTTCAAAGAGAATGGAGCCCAGCTGTTTAGGGGAGTTGATATTAAATTCTTCGCCTGCCAAATCATAGATTTCCTGAGTCAGCTGGGCCAGAACCCCCTCATTTTCAGCCTGCATGGTCTGCAGTGTTTCCCGCTGAACCTTGATGCCGGCGATTTCCATCTTGGCCAGAACAAAAGCCAACGGCTGCTCCATCTCCAGCAGCAAATCCAGCTGGTCATGCTCCCGCAGCTGGTCAATCATTGGCGCTTCTGTTTCCAGCAGCACCGCGACTTTTCGGGCCAAATGGCTGAGCAGCGCCTCATCATCTGGCAGAGCCCGTTTGGCGCCCTTGCCGTAAACCGCCTCATCAGATGCCAAGGCTGTGCGGCCGTAAAGGCCGGCAATGGTCGCAATCTCATTATTGTCCACCGTGGACAGGAGATACTTGGCCAGACGGCTGTCGAAGGCAGGCCGGGAAAGCTCAATGCCCAAACGGCTGAGCAGCACCTTGGCTCGCTTGAAATCATAGACCTTGAGGGCTGTTTTTTCTAAAAAGTCCTTAAAGAGCGGCTGCTGCAACAGACGGGCATCTCGGCAGGCATAAATCTTTTCTGCCGTTCCCCAGGCAAAGCCGACCATATCCTCAGTGTGGTAATTGTCGCCCAATAGTTCAAAGTGAAAGAAAGCCGCTGCATCCAGCATATCAGCTGTGACTTCCTTTACTTCTTCATAGCTGATTTCCGCCGGTGCTGCTGCCGGTGCCGCCTCAGCTTCCAAGGCCTGCTTGAGCTGCCTGAAGCCCATTTCCTCATAGAACTTGAGGAGCTCAGCCACCTTCGGTCCGCTGTAGACCAGATCCTCCAGCCCGATTTCAATCGGTGCCTGGGTATCAATGGTCGCCAGCTTCTGAGACAGGAACGCCTGTTCCTTGTCCTTGATCAGATTTTCCTTCATCTTAGAGGCCTTAAGCTGGTCAATCTTGTCATAGAGATTTTCCAGCGAACCATACTCCCAAAGGAGCTTGAGGCCGGTCTTTTCGCCAATCTTGGTCACTCCAGGGATATTGTCCGACTGATCGCCCATCAGCGCCTTGAGGTCAATGAACTGAGCCGGAGTGATGCCCATTTTCTCCATGAGATAGGCAGGAGTAAACTCTTCAAACTCGGCCACGCCTTTCTTAGAAATCTCCACCACGGTATTGTCATCAGCCAGCTGAATCAGGTCCTTGTCGCCGCTGACAATGGTCACATCATAAGGCACAGCCGTCTTTTCGGCCATTTTATCCAAGGTTCCGATAATGTCATCCGCCTCGTACTGGGGCAGATCGTAGTAGCGTATGCCCAGATAGCCCAGCATTTCCCGGATAAAGGGCAGCTGCTCGCGGAATTCATCGGGTGTCTTGGCCCGGCCGCCCTTATAGTCGGCATACATCTCAGTCCGAAAAGTGGTCTTGCCGGCATCAAAAGCGACCAAAATGTGGGTCGGCTGCACCCGCTCCATGAGATGATTGAGCATGAGGTGGAAACCATAAATGGCATTGGTATGCAGGCCCGACGGACTCTTGAAGCGGTCTATCTGATTGTACAGTGCAAAGAAAGCACGGAAAGCAACGGACGAACCGTCGATTAACAGTAGTTTATTCTTATTTTCCATAGGAATATTATAACACGAAAGGCGGACAAAGACAGAAAAGGCGGTGTGGAAAATAGCAGAAAATGTGATGAGAACTAAATTTTGATACAATCATCTTATGAATAATACCTACTACTTTATCCGTCATGCGCACTCGGCTTACAGTCCGGACGAAACCGGCCGTCCTCTGTCAGAAACCGGCAGGGCAGCACTGGATCAGCTGGATTTTTTGACAGAAAAACCCATCACCGCAGTCTATTCCAGCCCTTATCAGAGAGCCATACAAACAATCGAACCGCTAGCTCAGAAGCTAAACCTCCCCATCCAAATCGATGAGCGCTTGGTGGAGCGGAAACTAAGCAGTCAAATAATTACTGACCAAGAATTTGAAAGCTGCCTGAAACAACTTTGGTCGCAGCCCGACTTTGCCCTTGCAGGCGGCGAATCCAATCTGGCTGCTCAGAAACGTGCGCTAGGCTTCCTTCAGGAGCTGGAAGCAAAACACCATCAGGAGCACATTGTCCTCAGCTCCCACGGCAACCTCATCTGTATCCTTTTACAATACTTTGACCCCCAAATTGACTATTATTTCTGGCGCAGACTAGCCATGCCTGATGTGCTGATGGTAGGGCAGAAGGACACACTTTCCCATCCTTTAAAAAAGGACAGCTGATTTCCATAGAAGCAAAGTTCCAAACGGAAGCAATTGTGCCGGAAGATTCAGCCTGTGGGATGGCAAACCGTCAGAATCACCATGCTTTTTTGGAAGTGCTAGAATAAATCTGGAATTTTTCTTATAAAAATATGGAAATAATTTGACATTTAAAGCTTTTTCCTTTATACTATTAACATGTTAGGAGGAAAAAGATGAAAAACATTCCAAAACACTTCATTTTAGGCGCAGCCATTCTTGCCAGCGCCGGTATCACGCAGACCGTAGCTGCAGATACGGCTTCAGCAGATACAGCTGCACCTGCAAGTCAAGACAAGACAAGCCCTGTCAGCCAAGCAGCCGTTCAGCAGCAAAGCGAGCAGGTCAGCAAAGCTAAAGAAGCCGTTGATAAGGCTAAAGAACAAGCGGCTGCAGCTGAAAGCAAGCTTGAAACAGCCCAAAAGGACAATGCGGACGCAAATGCACAAAATATTGCACAAGCTCAGGCAGCTGTGACAGAGGCTGAGGAGAAAGTCGCTCCGGCTGAAACAGCAAACAACCAAGCTCAAGCTGCTCTTGATGCCGCCAAAACTGCAGAAAATACGCAGGCAACTACAGCTCAGGATGCTCAGGCCAAAGCGGCTCAGGCAGAAACTGAAACAAAAGCGGCTCAGGATGCGGTGGCTGCAGCGCAAAAAGCTGTTGACGAGAAACTGATAAACGAAGAAGTCGCCAAAGCAAAAGCTGAACTTGACAAGGCTCAAAATCACCTGACTTCTTACCAAGAACAGCTGAAAACAGCCGAAGCTGAGGATGCCAAACGCCAAGCAGCAATCGACCAAGCTCAGGCAGATATAAAAGCGGCTCAGGCTGAAGTCAACGAAAAACAAGCCAAAGTTTCTTCGCTGGACCAAGTTCACAATACCTTCACCCTCTCTCCAGCCTATATCAATGCCATCAAAAGCAATAATATCAACGGAACTTCCAAATTATCAGCTGAAGCACAGGGAACTCTTGCCACAGAAGCGGCAAGGCTCAAATCCAGCAACAACTACATCAGCAGCCAGAAAGATGCACAGCGTATGGTCAGCATCAATGCCATTCCCAGTGACATTCTTTTGGAAATCAACTACTATGCTCAGGATCTGATCAATCAAATCCGCCAGCAGGCAGGCACCGCACTGGTCACCCTAACCCAAAACAGCATGGACTATGCAGCAGCCTTGAGCAAAGCAGCCCAAGAAGAAAAATATACCTCCCTTAAAAAACAGCCTGTGACTTCAGGTGTATCCATCCCAGAAGCTGTGGTGGCTAAATTCGGACTGAATCAGTTTGGATACAGACCATCCATCACTCATGAACTTGGTTCATACCCTAATCTGGCCAGCCAAGAAAATGTATCTGTCGATTACCTGAAAAAAACCATCTACGATACTATCAAATTCCAGCTTTTTGATCTGGGAGACAGCATTGGCGAACGAAGCACCATTTCTGCTCAAAAAACAGTTGGACATCTTGACCGTCAGAAAAAGGGTGCTTATATGGGGGTAGGATTCAGCAATGATGGGATTATCAACCGCATCCAATTCCTGCTGTTCCCAAACAACAGCAGCGACATCAAAGATGCTTCTAAAATCACAGCAGCCTTGATCAATCCAAATACAGATCTCAAAGAAGCGGATGCTGCCCGTAAAGATTTAGCGGCTTCACAGGCTAAGCTAGACGCAGCTCAGCGTGCCTTGACCAACGCTCAGAACAAGCGGGAGGCTGCACCATTGCTTCGCGAAGTTGTTCAAACTGCTAAAGACCAATTAGCCAAGCAAGAACGCGCTTACGAAACAGCGCTTGAAAACAGCAAGAAAACGGCCTCTGAAGAGACCAAAGCCAGACTTGCTGCTCTCGCTCATGCACAGACAAGCTTGAAAGAAAAAGAAGCAGCACAAGCAAGAGCCCAACAAGCTGCCGAGGCAGCCAATGCAGAACTTGCTGAACTCAAAGCAGCTACCGCTGCAGCCCAAGAAAAGGCTGCCGCTGCAGCTACAGCCTTGGCAGAGGTGAAAAAAGCTGTTCAAGCTGCACAAGATTATGTTTACCGCCTGCAAAATGCTCCTGCCCTTCTCAAGAAAGCAGAAGCAGATCTCAATGAGGCAAAAGCAGATCTGGCCAGCAAGGAAGAGGCTTATCAAACCGAAAGTGCAAAACTGGAGGCTTTGAAAGCAGCTCTCGCAGCGCTTGAGGCAGAAGATCCGGCCAAACTGGATGTGAAAGGCGAACAACAAGTCCTAAAAGTAAGGGCAACCGGAAGCAAGACAGGGGTCAAACCAGCTCCAATCTATCAGGCACCGGCTGCAGCTCTGCCTAAAACAGGCTCTGCCCAATCCCCCCTGGCCCTTGCAGGCATAGGACTGCTCTCTGCACTGGGTCTGGCTTTCGGAAAACGCCGCAAGGCTGAATAAGACCGCTGAAAAGCAGGACTCTCAAAAAATATAACGAGGCTGGGACAGACTTCCACGATGGCTGCGCCCTCACTCGCAGAGAGATGGCGGTGGGACAGAACTAAATTTTTAAAAA
>NZ_KQ969398.1:71509-94500 GCF_001578865.1 Streptococcus sp. DD11 | reverse complement strand
TTGCTTCCTATCGGAAGCTCTATCTATAACCTCAAAAGCTCCACTGGAGCTTTTGAGCAATCAGCTACCGCGCCAAAAGTTTTTTACCAAAACAAAGCAAGACTGAAAGACTTTTGTCTCAGCCTCCGTATAAATGATATACTCCCCTTATAGTGGACAGTGAAAAAACAAAAATTCACTAGAAACTATAAGGGGAGTTTTCATATATCCAAAAGAAGTCAAATCTTCGTTGAAGAAAAGCACGAATATCGCTGTGATTAAAGAAATAAAGCTGATTAGGCTGCTGATAACCCGTCGGCACAAGAACATTTGTGTACTCAAATATATAGGTTCTTGATTTTGCTCTACCAGCGAACCCCTGCCGATAATGATTCATTCCGTTTGGCCTTTTAATTTGACCACTGTTCCCAATGGCAATAGTGTTTCACTCATGTGTCGTCTCCTTTTCTGCCGCAAATATCACTTTCCCCTGCTCATACTTCCGCACAGCTAAGAGCCAGCGGATAGGATTGTTTTGGAACAGAGAAATTACGACCACAGCTGGAAGAACCCCTGCTATTGGTGAAAATAATAATGAAAGATCGAACCACTCATGATTATAATAAGGAATAAGCATCCCTGGTATTCCAAACATACCTACAATTCCTACACAAAAGAGAAGAATGAAGATAATAAATATGAAAAAGAAAATTTTACCAAATGTGGCTTTCTTATCGGAAAAACCTCCCCAAATTAAACTGCTATTCACTGCAGCTTTAAATTGTTCTTCGTTTGCCAAAACTGTGGATCGAACATTTTTATACAAGGCCTTTTCCAACATATAAATACTGCCAACGAAAACTAAAAATATGGCTAATAAAATGATTAGAATCATCCTCTCGTTTAATCTAAACGGAGTAACGAATGAAAAAATCGCAAGTCCAGCACCTCCACCAAATAATGCAAAAGTAAAATCAAAGGAATGATGGCTCTATTGGTCCTTCTCGCACCTTCCGTATTTAAGAGAGCGCTTTTATCTGCTACTAACGCCTCTTTTGTTCGTGTGTTGTAATAGACGGCTTCTTCGCCGCTCTGTCCAATAAAAATTTTTTTCTCATATTTAATCACCACGGTTTTAAAACATCTTTATAATCGGATAATGCTAATTTCTCATGTCTAACTTCATCATAAGTTGTGGAAAAGAAATTTCCTACTAGGGTACCTAGATAAGCACCAGCAAGTGTTCCAACAACAGGAATTGGTATAGCAGAACCGATAACCGACCCAATAACAGTTGATGTCGCAGTTATCCCTGTATGGACTGCCGCATCCTGCAGGGCGACTTCATCACACACTTGTCTTTCCGATCCAGATAAGTTGATACACCAGATGCAACTGAACCAATGATCCCCATTTTTCCTAAATAATTGCCAGCTTTTCCAACAAGCGAAGTGGAGTTAGAAAGATCGTCCACTCCATCAAGCATTTTAACTTAATCAGAAGATTGCACTGCGTTATTCAAGTTCTTTAACTTATCCAATAACTTAGTTCCTGATCAGGCACCTTCAACCGCCTTCTTTTAAACTTCAATTTATTTTCCTTTCTTTCGTTTCTTGATTTGATATCTAACAAAACTAATAAGGTAGTCTAAACTCATAATAATGTAAAAAGTATTTGCCCCCCAGTTAACCCACGACGGCCTAACATCTTCGCTAGCCCCAATTTAGGTAAAACATAACCTCTTAGAACAGCCCATAAAACTGCTTCATAAATTAATCTAGGCGCTGTCTTCGTAGGAGTCAAAACGTTCCAAATATTTTGGCTTTCTATATCTTTTGGTACTTCTTCCCAATAACTCTTATCTTTGGTTCTCAAATAAAGTAAATAAGCTACTTCTACAATCAATCGAGAAAAGGCGCCGATAAAAAACAAGGTACAAAAGATGCCAAACAATTGCTGACCATAGCCAAATATAATACCCCCAAAAGTCCCACCAAGAACGGTAAGACCAAATATAATCCACAATGATGGCTTACTAAAAACGCTAGAAGCAGCAAAATAGTTGGCATTGGTCCGCTGTTCTGAAAAACCTCTGCTTAACTGTTCTCTTAACCAACGTATATTATAAAGAAGCAGTCCCAAAAAGAAAAGAAAGGAAAAGAAGAAAAAATATACCGAATAGCGCACCGAACCCATTAATGTATCATTTGTAAAAATAATCAGTATGTACCCTGTCAAAACAAGTGATAACAATAAGCCATTTATCATGATTAAAAGCATGCTCGTTCCAAAAACTTGATGTTTATAGATTAGTTTTTTATCAAAAGAAAGCAACTGGCATACCACCAAGAACAACATATAAAAACATAAAAATATAAAAATATAATTCGTAAAAGGATTTACGTTATATTGTTCTTTTATATAGAAAAAAATATATATTGACTCAATTACAAAAAAGAATAAACCTGCCCAAGCAAGCTTCAGCATCCCCACAGAAGCCCGTGTGGAGCCCAACGCCTGAAAATATTCTTTGTTCAATTCCTCTCGCTTTAAATCAGTGTTATTTTTAATCACTTTCCACCTCCAAAGAAATTAGCAATAGAATCGCCTACTCCTTTAGCAAATGACTGAGCATGACCAACTACGCTCTTCTCACCTATAGGCGTATTGATTATTGTATTTATTACCATCCCAGCTAAAGCACCTACAGCTGTCCCCAATGTTGCTTAAATGTTGTTAAAGCATTCATCAACCGCCTTCTTTTAAACTTCAATTTATTTTCCTCTCTTTCGTTTTTTGATTTGATGCAGAACAAGACTAGTAATCGCATCTAAGCCAATCGTATAACCAAAAATCCTTACAGTCCATGTTAGCCAAATTGGACTATTTGCCACATCTATATCCATCGCTCGTATATAAGACATCAAACTAAAAAACAAAACGACTTCAATAATTAAGCGAGATTTTGCTTTTCTGACATCCAGAACTTTCAACAGACTCTGCTCTGTCAATTCCTCTGGAACTTCTTCCCAATAAGACTTATCTTTTATTCTCAGATAAAGTAAATAACCTACTTCGACAATTAGCCTAGAGAAGGCACTGATAAATAAAACATTCCCTGATACTCCTAAAATGCTATTCCATGATCTTGTTAGGATAGCTGCTGCTACTACTCCTAAAATAGTAAGAGCAAAAATAATCCACAATGATGTCTTACTAAAAACGCTAGAAGCAGCAAAATAGTTGGCATTGGTCCGCTCTTCTGAAAAGCCATTTTCTAATTGTTTCTTTAGCCATCTTAAATTATAAAAAATTAAGCCCAAAAAGAAGATGAAAGCACTAGACCAATAAATAATTGTGTATATAAAAGAGTTTTTTAATACATTATTGGCTAAGATTATAATGACAAATCCCATTAAAACCAAGGATAGAAGCAAGCCATTAATCATTGCAAAAAGCAAAGCTGTACTAAAAGCTTGGTGCCTAAAAATCAATTTTGGACTAAAAGAGACTATTTGGCAGAACAGAAAAAAGACATCATAAGCCAATAAAAATAAGAAAGCTGCATTTGAAAAAGGATTTTGATGAAGCTGATTTTCTACAAAATAATATACATGCGCTAAGCCAATGCTTAGAACAAATAAGCCAGGCCAAGCAAGCTTCAGCATCCCCACAGAAGCCCGTGTGGAGCCCAACGCCTGAAAATATTCTTTGTTTAGAATTTCTGATGTCTTCTCTTCTTTTTTCATTTCTTACCTCTCAATAGAAAAACCTTTACCATCAAATAGATTCTTAAATAAATTTTTAGTACCTTGAACTAGATTAGTTTGTGTGCCCGGAATATCTACTTCATTAATTAGCTGAAATCCCTTCATTTCCATCCTGTAACATACTAATTCCATTGTTCCAATCTTCCACGGAAATTCCTAAAAATTCCGCCGCTCTCTTTGCATCAGACTCTTGCATCTCTTTCAGCTGCTGTTTAATACCTTCTGGCACTCTATTCGGATAGCGTGACTCATACTCCTGAAGGGTCTTCGTCTCTTCATCTGTTAAGGATTTGCTGGGCTTCCTGCACCCGTGCATTGGCCGCATCCAGCTGACTTTGCAGACTGGCAATTCGGGCTGCGTCTCCTTTGGCCGGTTTCGATTTGGATTGCAGTCCGGAAATGGAGGCACTCAGGGCCATACAGCCCCTTGAAGCACTGTCTATCTCCGCACGAAGCTGGGCTTCATCCAGATTCTCCGCACCGCATCTTGCCGCATAGCTGTCCGCCAGACTATTAGCCGCATCCGCCACCGCTTCGGAATAGAGAATACAGCCCTGATAATAAATAGGGAACCATGACGCCCGTCGCATAGGCACGGGCCGAGTCATAACCGCTTCCCAATAACTCTCCTGCGCTGCCGCCAAAACTCTCAAAAGCTGAAATCAAGCTCCGAAAGCCCGCAACCCGCGACTGCGAGGCCGAGGACAGGCTCGAGGACTGCGTTTGCAGGCTGCCGTAGTTTACCTTTACCATATACTTCCTTTCTGTTAGTGAATTTAGATTACTGAAATCTTTAGCTAAAACTTTATCAACCTATTGCTTATCACGCTCCAGCTTTTTACGCTGATCATGCAGAGCAGTTAATTGCGTCTGATAAGCTTGGTAGCGTTTCTTAATCGCTTTGTCTTCTTCCTCAAAGTCAACTTTCAGCGTCCGTGTAGTAGACTATATCATCTAAAAGATAATGGTAAAAAGCTGAATGAGACGAAGTTACTCCTAGATCCAACAAGTTCTTAAAGTGAAATAGGGCGCTGCCTTGTGAGGACATCACATCCTCTCGCGTCACCTTGAACTGACGATATTCAACATCCAAATCCTCGATTTTATGTTCTAGTTCATACTGGCGACGATGTAACTCATCCAGCTGATCTTGTTTCGATTTTCCTTTTTTCATTATAACCTCTATATCAGTTCTTATTTTCCTAAATCAAATATAACCACTTAAGCGAGAGAATAATTAGTTTTTCATATTAATCATCTCTCCTTTTAGTGGTGCAATCTTATTCTTATCTGTTAACAATGAAAATTATTTAGTGATTTATTATTTTTCCATAATTATCACGTCTAACTCATCTTTAATAACTACTATTAATTACAATCTATTTATCATTTAATGCTAAATTAATTTTATCAACATCTCCCTTAGGTATTTCCGGATGTTCCCTAATCCATTCAGATAATCCTTTTTGAATTCGTTCCTCATTTTCACTTGCATATCCTTCAAAAACCACTTCACTTATGTCCTCATGATTAAAGTAGGTTATTTTTTCTGGTTCTAACCCAATCAACTGATTTACACCTGCATAATCAAAATAACAAAGTTCCTCCTTGATGCTAAAAATCGGATGGCGTAAAACTATCATTACTGGTATTGCTCCACCCTCTAAATAAACCACACTACCTAATGTCAATAACTTATTTGTTTTCACTCCTGCTCTCCTTTAAATATCTAAATAAATGTTATTTTCTTGTAAAATGATCTCACTTTGTTTTCTCTTCTATTTCAAATTCTACAATCTGATTGTTTTCGTTAATAACAATCCCATTATAAAATAAAATGATATAAAGTATAATTGGTATAATCAAAAACAGTCTCAACTGAACAAAATAGGAAAATAAAAATATTGGAAAAATAAAAACAAGAAATAAAAATGCATAAGCAACTATTTTTATAAAAACCGCTTTCATAATCACCAAAAACCAATCCCTTCTTTCACTGTTTTTAATGGCGTCAACGACCTAACTTTTCCAGTGTAGCTTAAATCCGCATTTCGTTCTCTAAGAAAATTTTTAAGTTTAATTTTCCTATACCAGGACACCAAGAAAAATGAAATTAATAAAACAAGAACTAAAATCAATAGATTTATACTACCTTGAACTAAACTTGCTGCATGATTTGTCGGACCTAACCATAACTCAAATGGAGTCAGCCAACGGATAAATGCTGATAACACAATTACTATTCCTAAATTAGTCAATCGCTTAGTGCTATTCAATCCTCGATCAGCAATATGATTATATAATGAATATTCTGTTTGATAAATTTTAAAAAATCTCTTAGAAGACAGACTATAATTTCTTTGCACAAGATATTCTTGACCTAAATCTGTCACAATCAGATACCAACCTTTTTGCACCGCCCTATCATTCAATGTGATATTAAAAATTTGGCCTTTAACTCTATATACATTTACCATGAAAATAACCCTTTGACACCATTAACCATATTATTCCAACCAGAAACAACAGCTTTCCCAACATTATCTTCAAATTTTTTCACCTCTGGGAAAGTCTCTCTCGCCCATTCATTTGCATATGCTATACCTACACCTATAGCAACTGTAGCGCCCAATCCTAAACTTATTGGATTGGCCATCATCCCCACTGAAGCCAACACTACACTCCCTCCTTCAACCAAAGCAATGGCTCCTGCAGTCGTTACAGTATTAGTAATTTCTTTCCCCCAAGCAACTTCTGCAGAATCCCCAAACAGCATGTCAATGCCAACACCTGCTATTAAACCCATTCCTGTACTAACACCTTTACCAATAGCTTTAGCTGTCCCTTTAATAGAATTCTCAGCCGCTTCTGTAGCAGCTCTAGTAGCTCCTGGTGTCATCCCCATGATTTTCCCGTTGCTCAAGACTGTTGAATATCTGTTTGCAAATATCTCAGCACTTTTTTCCATCGCTTTTTTAGCACCAACGTCAATAATCTTATCTTCAGCAGCACTGCTTATTTTTTCCACTGCAGTTGTTGTAAAAATATTTAGAAACCAAGCCCTGATAACCATCTGCTGAGGCACAGGCACTTGGAGACTCCGCACTGAATGCCCTCAGATTAGCTAGTTTTTCCTGAGTAGCAGTCAGTTGATTTTGCGCTGCCGTAAGCTGATTTTGTAAACTGCTAATTCTTGCCGCATCTCCTGCTGCCGGTTTAGCTTTAGATTGAAGACCAGAAATCGAAGCGCTTAGACTCATACAACCTCTCGTTGCACTATCAATCTCCGCTTGCAGCTGTTCCTCATCTAAATTCTCAGCTCCACACTTAGCTGCATAACTATCCGCCAGTGTGTTCGCCGCATCCGCAACTGCTTCAGAGTAGAGAATGCACCCTTTATAATAAAAGGACTCATGACACTTGTCGCATATGCACGGGCTGCATCATAGCCTGTTCCTATCAGCTCACCGCCGTTGCCACCGAAGCTGTCAAAGACACTAATCAACTGGTTGAAGCCTGCTACACGTGACTGCGAAGCAGAAGACATCGTGGAAGACTGTGTCTGCAGGCTAGCGTAATTTACCTTTACCATATACTTCCTTTCTGTTAGTGAATTTAGATTGCTGAAATCTTTAGCTAAAACTTTATCAACCTATTGCTTATCACACTCCAGCTTTTTACGCTGATCATGCAGAGCAGTTAATTGCGTCTGATAAGCTTGGTAGCGTTTCTTAATCGCTTTGTCTTCTTCCTCAAAGTCAACTTCCAGCGTCCGTGTAGTAGACTCAATATCATCTAAAAGATAATGGTAGAAAGCTGAATGAGACGAAGTTACTCCTAAGTCCAACAAGTTCTTAAAGTGAAATAGGGCGCTGCCTTGTGAGGACATTACCTCCTCCTGCGTCACCTTAAACTGACGATATTCAACATCCAAATCCTCTATTTTATGTTCTAGTTCATACTGGCGACGATGTAACTCATCCAGCTGATCTTGTTTCGATTTTTCTTTTTTCATTATAACCTCTATATCATTTTACCTCGGCTAATCTGTTTTTGCTGCTTATCTAAATCAAATATATCCGCTTTTAAACAAACGAGAGAAACCCCTGAAAATATAACTTTTTCTTGAGGGGTTCTCTATTTTAAAGCATTGGCTAATATTGAAAACTCTACAGCGTAATATTCTCTATGCTACTCTAAAGGGCCTGTTATTTTACCTTTCGGAATAGAAGTCCCTTGCTCTTTTATCCATTGTTGAAAGAACTCTCTAAAACGTTCTTCGCTATCGTTTATATAACCCTCAAATACGACTTTAGAGATATTTTCTTCATTAAAATAAAATACTTGATTAACATCCAAACCAATAGGATACTTACAAGCACTATAATCATACCATACTGTTTCATCACCTTCTTCAATGAGAGGAGCACGATTTAAAATCATCAAATCTTGGGACCCATCTTTCAAACGCATAATTGAACCGATACTTAACATTTTTTCTCCTTTTTTTCTTTTTTATTTTTATCCAGTAATTACTTGCCGGACGCATGAAAAACATATTCCCTATAAATAACCAAAATGTCAAAAATATTAACAATCCAATATGACCAATATAATTATCCATTATGTTCGTTAAAAAGGCGGCAATAATCATTACTGTAAACAACACTGACATAATATACGCAAAAATACTAAAAAGCAATTCTTTAACAAAACGAGGATAAAGGTATATCTTATGATAGCCCCTATTTTTTAATCCACTAGGGACTTCATAAGAAACTGTAAGCCATAAACGCAAACCAAAAACCAATAATACAATTAGAATAGCTAAAAAATTGCTAATTCTACTTGAATCAAATTTCAAAAATTGATTAATATCAAATACTCTTGATAGAAGCATGGCACCTACGCCAGTTCCTAAGCTATAGCCAAGACCATGTTTTTCAAAAGCCTCTTTTAACCGAGCATTCTTCTCCTCTGATTGGGACAATTGCTCATATTCTTCCTTACTCATCTCGTAACATCTGTGAGGCATAAAGTAAATCAACAAGGGAAAGAAGTAGACAATCAAAAAAGGGCGTTCTACATCCAGAAGATAATATCTATCCTCTGTTTTTAGTATGCGATATCGAAGGTTTTTTTTAGCCAAGGGCTCCATTTCAGCCTTTTTAAACATTTATATAATACCTTTCGTAACGTCAAGAGAAGGGATTCAAAGAAGCAAGTCCTCCAGAGAAAGCTTGTCCTATACCTGACACTGTATCTCCAATCCAATCACCTGCTGCTTTCATTCCTTTATCCAACTCTTTCCCAACATTGTCTAACGTGTCTCTCATCCCAAATGCATTATTCTCGTAGCCCCATTCAAAAAGTTTTACTGCACCGTATCCTACTGCAAAACCTGCTAAACCAGCCCAACCGACTGGCCCACCAGCTAACATAGCTATGGCACCACTTGTTACTCCTGAAGCTGCCCAACCGACCGCTGTACTTGCACCTGTATGTACAACTGCCTGCCCCAATGTCTTGCCTTCATTTGCAACATCATTCCAAACACCAAAGCCAAAGCCAAGCACTTTTGTTATTGGGTTATCTAGTATTTTGCCGACTTTTGCCATCTTAGCAGCTGACTGAGCATTATTACGAGCAACTCTGCTGAGATTCTCTCCAAGCATAACAAATCCATTTGGTCCACCTTGACTCGCGACTGTTGAAGCTCGAGTAAGTTCAGATAATGTTTTTGCTGATTTTGAAAGTAACCACTTTCCAGCCTCACCAATTCCCTCGCCAAAATTAGTCGCGTTTTCTAACCAAGAATTACCTTTTTTTGCGAATTCATTTGTTTGTTGCACTGAGCTATTGTCTACTTCCTTTTGCTTCTCAATATTTTTCTTCGCCTCATTTTGATCTAGCGCATGCTTGACATTTTCCAGTAAATTACTATTCGGATAGCGTGACCCATACTCCTGAAGGGTCTTCGTCTCTTCATCTGTTAACTCTTTCCCAGCATCTACCTTATCAATCAGGCTGCGGACTTTCATCTCCTCTGCCTTGACCTGCCGTGCTTGCTGGACATGCTGCAAGACAGAAGCGTCTACACGGTCCGGATACTCTGCCGCATAGCGTTCAATAGCCGTCAGCTCTGCTTCCGTCAGAGCTTCCCCATTGTATACCTTCTCCAATGCAGACAGATAGTTGTTCTCCAAAGCAATCTCCCGGTTAGCCCAGCCTTCATTGACAGCACTGATCCATATTAAAATATAGCATTTCTTCATTCGCGACTCCTGTTGGATATAGACAGGCCACATAATCAAAATATCCAATCGTTCCTTCTTTGTTGTATAGAGGGAAACGTCCAATAATCATTAAATCAATCTCTCCATTATGGAGGCGGACAACACTTCCAATCGGTAGTAAGTTATTCATTTGTTTATCCTTTCTTATTCGTATAACTTGGATTTAAAAACTGTTCAAAATGCCTTCGTTTTGTCAAAAAACCATTTGTAAAAAGAAAATATACTGAGAAAACTGACAAATCTATTGCAATTAAGAGAATAAGGTTAGGGTAGATAAAATAAAAGAAGCTGCCTAGAAAAATAACCAAAATCATAATAATCGTTAGCCATAAAACACCTAGATCATATTTTTTTAACCTTTTTTTAAAAGCTTCATACTCTGCTTGAGAAAAACTCACTGGATCAAGAATAATATTTTTATAGAGATTTTTGTTATGCATGATGGCTAACAAAATAGATACAAGGATAGAAGTTAGAAAAAACAGAACATTCAAAAGACTATTTGAAAAGACAAAATTAAAGATACCAAACTGGACAATTTGCAAACCAATCATTGTAGCTAGAAAAATCTTACCCTCAAATCCTGTACGATTAACTGTCTGTTGTTTCAAATCTCCGTGGCATAAATCTAAATAAATAGCCACATCATCATGAAAGCCTAAACTAATTAAATTTTTATGTGTATACACTTTATTTATCCAATTCTAATTTTTGAATGACAGAAGGCCATTTTTTCAGCTGATAGTCTGCGTTTAATAAAAATAAAGCCAACAAAGAGACCAGAAGTATGAGAAAGACATCTCCTGTATAACCTCCTATAAATAAAAATGTAGAAACCAAAATGACTAGATAGATAATAAGCTTTATTATCAGAAAAACGACTCGCCTCACTTTAAGAGTTTTTACGAAATGAATACGTGCTGACTCGTCAAGTGTATACTCTCGAAGTCTTAAACCGGATTGATATCGATTGGTAACATACTGAGCTAACAGATAAGAGAATCCAATCAGAAGTATCGATAAGATAATCCTAGTGCTACTGTTTTCAAATAAATTTGTTTTTTCAATGATGCCCAGCAAGATTCTCAACACAAAAACCGTTATCGGAACTAAAATATAGGACCAATAATTTTGGGTTTGCTCTTCTTCCAGTAGAAGGTTATTTTCAAAATCAAAATGAAATACTCTATTCTCATAGGCACCTAAATTAACTAACTTCGTTCTTTTTTTCAACTGCATGCACCTCAAGTATTAACCAAAAGCGGAACCCAGACCTGAGAAGAAACCGCCAACTACAAAGGAAGCCGAAATCCCTCCTCGTGCTTGGCTGACTGCCCCTTGATAAACATCCGCTGCTGCACAGGCACTCGGGGACTCCGCAATGAAGACTAGGAGATTGTCCAGTTTTTAACGATAGGCATGACAAAGCCACTGCCATTAAAAACGGTAACTATCTGGTAAAGTGAGATGTAGCAACTCCCATTTTATTTTTTTCTGGTTCAGAAATAATTTCCAATTGCTTCAAATGGTTTATTTTCCAATCACTATCCTGTGGCAGGGGCTTAGCTCTACCGGCTAAATATTGATCATAAAACTGATGAAATTGACGATTTTTCCTCTTACTACCGAGCAACTTCAAAGTAAGAGAGCTATTTTCTCCATTTTCTGTTTCTACGTCGCCAACTATAAAAAAAGGATATTCATAGCTGCCACGGGCGGCATGATTGCTTTTTCCATAGTAAAAGGTAACAGATGATAGGACAAAGCGATGACGTTTAAAGTTTCTTAAAACAAGTAAATACTGGCCATCAAGCTCGATTTTTCCCATAAAAGCAAAGACCAGTCAGCCTATTGTTAGCATTAAACCTATTGAACCCAGGAAATAAAAAAGATTCATCAACAAATTTTCTTCTAAAAAAATATTGAAAAAACTTATAATAATCATTAAGCCGAACAGAGTAATCAGGTAGATTCCCTTTCTTGAATATATCGCAATCGTTTCTTTCATTGTCGATGTTACCTTCCTTCTAGTACTTTCAAATACTTCGTTTTTTTAAATTGGCCAGTCAGCAGTAAGAGTAAGAAAAAATACCACATAGAAAATGCCAGAAATAAAGTCATAAAATGACTAAATAGGAAATAAAGCCAGCAAAAACCTGCTGTCAAAAGCGCAAAGAGAAGAATAATAGCATATGTTTTTATTCCATTGGACCTCTGGACGGCAAAATAATCTTGAGGAATCTCGTAGGGCTCTATTTCTACGACTGTTTTCTCTCTCCGGCTTTTAAACTGATAAAGAGCCAGCAAAAGCATCAAAAGAAAGGAAAGAAGCAAGGGAAACAAACCCTGTATAACTAACATCTCTGAAAACACATAGACAGCGTAGGATAAACCTGCACTCGGAAGGTAGATTATCGGAAAAGGCACACTATCACCGACAAAAAGTTTATTTTTCTCAATATTATAGAATACTGTCCTTTTTACATTTCCCTGGTCTGCTCCAAATTCGATTAAATTCGATAGTTTTTCTTTCATTTCATATCCTCGCCATCCATCTGAATTTCATAAAAACTATTCTTCATTTGGTTTTTCTACTTTAAATTGTGGATAGGTAATATTTTCTCGCTCCTTCGCAAAAGTTTTCTGCTCCTCTTCCTCTGCGATATCTATATAACCTTCAAAATAGACCTCAGCTATAACCTCAGAATTGAAGAAATAAAACTGTGATCCGTCTATCCCTGTGGGATATATACATGAACTGTATTCAAAATAACCAATTTGACCCTCGTTTTCATAAATCGGAAACCGACTTACTATCATTAATTTTGTATCTCCATTTCCTAATTGGACTACACTTCCAATACTATTAGTGGCAGTCCCTGCTAGATTATCTGCGGAGCTTATAGTTGATGAAACTACGTTATTTAACAGAGAAACAAGTGGAAAAATCCAGAATTTTCAAGGTGCTAAAAGGAAAATATCCTGAATATCCTGCAGCCGGTCAATTTTCTGGTTGAGCTCTGGTCTGCAGTCACAGAAGTTGATACTCTGGATGCCGCTGTTAGCAGCCACCTCCACATCCAGCGTTCGGTCGCCGATATAGT
Organism: Streptococcus sp. DD11; assembly: GCF_001578865.1. Classification (NCBI taxonomy): domain Bacteria; kingdom Bacillati; phylum Bacillota; class Bacilli; order Lactobacillales; family Streptococcaceae; genus Streptococcus; species Streptococcus sp. DD11. The sequence goes on along the minus strand of NZ_KQ969398.1, from coordinate 81,351 downwards.
AGGTGGAAGCCCTATCAAGCTTGTACTTGTCCAGCAGATAGACTACGCCCTCTGGATGGGGTTTGCGGGCAAAGCCATTGGCTGTCGTGATGATTTCGGTGAAATAATCCAAAATCCCCAAATCTTCCAAAACCTGATAGGCATTGGGCCCCTTGTGGGTATAGACAAACTGAGCAATCCCCTGCTCCCTGGCCCAGGCCAGAATATGCTCTGCCCCCTCCATGAGATGAATCTGAGCATTCTTCTCCCGCAGGCTCTTCCCCCGAAAGGCATTCATCTCCGCGGCATCAAGTCCCTTTTCTGCAGCTGCTTCTTCCAGTAGTTGCTGAACGGAGTGCTGCAGGATATAGGCGCGGATGCTTTCCCGGTCAAAATCCAGACCATAGTGCTGATAGGTTTCTTCAATGCCGGCCAAAATGGCCTCATAGGAGTCCAGCAGGGTGCCGTCCAAATCCCAAATAAATGCTTTTGTCATGTCCGTTTCCTCATTTTTCTGTGATACAAAGCCGCTAAGAGCAGCCAGCGAAAGCCATTATCCAGCAGGGTCGCTGCCCAGACACCCGGCAGGCCGAGACCGCAGCTGATTCCTAAGTAATATCCAGCGAAAATCCGAATCCCCCACATCCCTACTGTCGTTGCGTAAAAGGGCAGCTTGGCATTGCCCAGCCCCTGCCAGACCGCTGTATAAATCACCGTCCCGGCTGCCATGGGAACACCCAGCAGGGAAAAGAAAATCACAGACAGACTGGCTGCAACCGCTCCGCTATTGTCCGTATAAAGCTGGGTCAGAGGAGTGCCCAATGCAAAGATCAGCAGGGCCAGCGGCAGCATGAGGGCCAAGGTCAGCCCAAAAGTCCGCCGGGTCAGCAGCCTGACTGCCGCAAAATCACTTTCTCCCACCGCATGGGCCACCAGCATGACCGTTGCTGTCGCTACACCAAAGGCAGGCATGTGATTAAACTGAATCAGAACCTCACCGACTGCATTCCCGGCAACTACATCGGTCCCAAACCGGACCACAATCGCAACAATCACGACATCCCCGGCCCGCATCATGAGCCGCTCGCCAGCAGCCGGCAGCGACAGGCGCAGCAATTCTCCGTCCAGCTTCCAGCTCCAGCGGGCAAAGGGCAGACGCAGCTCCCGCCAGAGTATGAGCACTCCGACAAGGCGAGCCAAAACAGTGCCCAGCGCTACACCGATAATGCCCAAATGGAAAACGAAAATCCCCAGACTAGAAAAAAGAGCATTGAGCACATTGCTGAGAAGGCTGATATACATGGGAAGCCGTGGGTTATGAGTCACCCGGACCAGCGCTCCAAAAGTCGTCGTCAGACCCAAGAGAACGATGGTGCCGCCGACCAAAGCCAGATAAAGGCCGCCAGCCTCAGCCACAGCGGCTTCTGTGCCTAGAAGCTCCAGCAGCTGCCGCCCCCACAGAAGAGACAGCAGGCCCAGAACAAGGCTCAGCAGCAAGGTCATTTTGATGGCTTCTGTCGCATGATAGGCCAGATGTTTCTCATCTCCCTGCCCCAGACTTTTGGACATCAGACTGGAAACAGCCGCTCCCAGCGCAATAAAAACAGCCTGATAAATCGTAATGATATTGCCCGCTACCGACACGCCCGAAATGGCAATCAGACCCAGACTGGCTACCAGATAGCTGTCTACCATCCCCATGAGCATCTGCAGAAAATTCTCAGCTATAGCCGGCAGAGCAATATTTAGAATTTTTTTGTAACTTGTCATATCCGAAAACTCCTCTTTTGATTGTACACTTTTCTGACAGTTTTCTGAAATGCTCTGTTTCAGTTTTCCCTCTCAAAGAATCATAAAGAGGCTGGGACGAAAGTCCTTCAGCCTCGCTTTTTTTGGTAAAAAACTCTTGACGCGGCAGCTGATTGCTCAAAAGCTCCAGTGGAGGTTTTGAGGTTATAGATAGAGCTTCCGAGAGGAAGCAACAAAAGCACTGCTTTGACACAAACTGCGTTTGTTTTATCTCCAACCTCTCACAATCCCCCGGACTGTTTTGACACAAACTGCGTTTGTTTTATCTCCAACCTCTCACAGTCCCCCCGGACTGTGAGAGCCTCGCGGGCTGGGAGTGAAAAGGTTTGGGGAACCTTTTCAACCTGAGCTTAGAAACAAAAGAGTGAAGGGAACTAAATTTTTAAAAATTTAGTTCTTATACGGTATCTTCCAAAAGATCCATCCCTCTGTGGGTGAGGGCGCAGCCATCATGGGAGTCTGTCCCACCGCCTTTGACTGCTCTTTGTAAGCACCTGTATTCATAGTCCATAAAAATGGATCTACATCAGACTGCGCGGTGCGGTTCTGCTTTGATATTTGAAAAGCTGGCATCAGCTGTCCAGTCCCAGATAAGCCTCCACTGCAGCCTGCATCTGGTCAGCCGCGACGGTGGTCTTGTGGCGGACTGGTGCTGTTTCCAAGCCGTCAACAGCCGGCGGCACTGGCACGCCGGAAATTTCCTGCAGTTTGCTCAGGGCTGCAAAGTCACTGAGCCCGCTTTCTCCCGTTACGGCTTCTACTGCAACCACCGGGAATTTGTAAGGGCTGGCCGTTGAAGCAATGACCGTTTTTCTATCATCACCGCAGGACTGACGGTATTTTTGATAAACAGCGGAAGCCACTGCTGTATGCGGATCCTCGATGTAGGAGTCCGACTCATAGACCCGCCGGATTTCGGCGGCTGTCTCCGCCTCAGTCGCATAGTCAGCCGCAAAAAGGTCCAAGATAGCCTGATCAAAATCGGTCAGTTCGTACTGGCCGTGATGGGTCAGGGCTGCCATCAGCTCTGCTGTCTTTTCCGCACTGTTGCCAGACAGATGAAAAATCAGACGCTCCAAATTAGAAGAAACCAAAATATCCATAGACGGGCTGGAAGTGACCTTGAAGCTGCGTTTCTTATCATAGACCTGAGTCCTGAAGAAGTCGGTCAGGACATTGTTTTCATTAGAAGCGCAGATCAGCTTGCCGACCGGCAGGCCGATTTGCTTGGCATAGTAGGCTGCCAGGATATTGCCGAAGTTTCCAGTAGGAACGGTGAAGTTGACCTGATCTCCGGCCTGGATTTCCCCGTCCTTGACCAGCTGGGCATAGGCATAGACATAGTAGACAATCTGCGGCACCAAGCGCCCGATATTCATGGAGTTGGCCGAAGAAAACTGCAGTTTGTGCTCTGAGAGCCGTGCCCGCAGGGCAGCATCGTTAAACATATGCTTGACATTGGTCTGGGCATCGTCAAAGTTGCCGTCAATAGCCACCACATGGGTATTGGCCCCGGTCTGAGTGGTCATCTGCAGCTCCTGAACCTTGCTGACACCATCCTTGGGATAAAAGACGATAATCTCGGTCCCCGGAACATCCGCAAAGCCGGCCATGGCTGCCTTGCCGGTATCGCCTGAAGTCGCTGTCAGAATGACGATTTTATTTTCCAGACCGTGCTTTTTGGCAGCTGTTGTCATCAGGTGGGGCAGGATGGACAGAGCCATATCCTTAAAGGCAATGGTTGCCCCGTGGAAAAGCTCCAGATTGTACTGGCCGTCCAGCTTGACCAAAGGAGCAATAGCCGGCGTATCAAACTTGCTGTCATAAGCACCGGCGATACAGCGGTCCAGCTCCTCAGAAGTGAAATCATCTAAAAAGGCTGCCAGCACCAGCTTGGCGACTTCCTGATAGGAAGCATCCTTGAGCTGGCCAAAGTCCAGTGTCACCTGAGGATAGCTGGTCGGGGTAAAGAGTCCCCCATCTGTTGCCAAACCTTGCAGGATGGCCTGACTGGCTGTCACCGTATTTTGAGCATCGCGGGTTGATTGGTAAGCTAAAGTCATGAAAATCGTTCCTTTACATATAGTCCGTTCTATTATAACAGAATTTATCAGAAAATTCTCGCTTTTTTACAGGAAATTCGCTATCAAAAAAGCCCCGCATCAGCGAGGCTCCTATTCCCAGGGGAATAATGCTGTCAGTTTCCCTTACTCATTCATAGAAACGTGAACGTGGTCATAGTGGTTTTCGGTGGCGCTGCCGCGGTCTGGCATGCTGTTCCAAGTATTGGCCGGTCCGTAAATACTTTCATAAGGAGAATAGAACTGCTGCTGCCAGATGACATAAGAGATGCCGTTGCCGGACATGTCCGCTGTCGCATAGTCTGCGATTTGGTTGCCCAGCTCGGTATTGTCGCCGACGATAAAGTCAACAGCCAAGCCCTTGCCATGGTCGCCGCTGTCTCCCTCACGATAGAGGCTGAACTCGGTCACGCCGAACTGGCTGGCTACTTCTTCTTTGAAGGCAGCGGTCTGCGGCTGCAGGCCGGCATTGGCCGGATTTCCTGTGGCTACGCTGGCGGCATCTGTCACAGCAGGAGCATTATAGGCGGTTGGTTCTGCTTGAGCGGCAGCCTGACTGACCTCTTCCTGACCTAACTCTGGTGCTGCGGGAGTTTCCGCAGCTTGCGGTGCGGGCGCTTCCGGGGCTGGCTCGGCCGGAACCGCTTGGCTGACTTCATCAGCGTTAACCGGAGCTGGCGGCACGAGAGCGTCCTCATCACTTGGTGCTGCGGGAGCTGGCTCGGCTGGTGCCGGGGCTGGCGCAGCGTTTTCCTCAGCTGCTGCTGAAACATAGGCATCTTCAGGAGCTGCAGCAGGCTGAGCCGGTGCCGGAGCAGCTGGCGCAGCTTGATCATCGCCAAAGATCTCATCAGCTGTCAAATCCTGTGTGACAGGTCCTGCAGCATTTTCTGCTTGTGCTTGATAGCTTTGGATTTCAACAGAGGTGATTTCGTTGTGTTCGTTGGTGGTAATGCTCAGAACAGTGCCCGGGAAAATCAAATCCGCATTGGCAATCTGGTTAATCCTAGCCAAATCAGCTACATCAATATTCATAGCTTGAGCGATATTGCCCAAGGTGTCACCGTACTGGACAGTGTAGGTCTGCTGATTTTCATTGCTGGTGATATCTGCTTTGATTTGGTCAACCGTTCTGGCTGTCCAGTTCTCCGACTTTTCTTCAGCCTGAGCATTCATCAAAGGAAATACCGATAAAGCAAGGGTTGAGGCTAAGAAAACTTTTTTGTTCATTTTCATTTGCATAAAATACCTTCCTAATCATTCATGATGAAAACTATCATACCACATTTTTGCCAAGAAAAAAGCCCTTGGAGCTTTATTTAACGGAACTGTCTGCCCACTGTAACATGGAGACTTACTTGTAATATATTATCAATAACTAGTAATATTCAGACGGCATTTATTAACCCGCTGGCCGTCCACAGCTAGCAGTCCGCAGTAAAAAAGCTGCTCAATATTCTCCTTGGCATCACCGTTTTTTGAGCTGTCTATGAGCGGATTGATTTCATGGAAAAAAGAGAACTGGACTCAGATTCATCAAACCCCTCATCCAGTTCCTATTTTTTGTCAGATCGGCTGACATACTCTTCGCTATACTGAACTGAACCCGCCCTAAGCTCTGGGCAAAAAAGAGAAAATCTCCTAGAAGCGGTCGCTTCTTCGTCCATTTTCCTATTGAAGCTCCCTATTCTCTCTGCTGCAACTGAGCCAAACTGAGCTGCGGCTAAAAACTCGGAAAAAAGAGAACTGGACTTGGATTCATCGAATCCTTCGTCCAGTTCCTATTTTTCTGTCGTTTTTTAACGCCTCCGCATCTTATTTCACCTTCATCATTCGGACGAGGCTGGCTCGTTCGGCTTCTTCCAGTTTCATTTCGATATAGTAAATGGTTTCTTTGAGGTCGGGAATGGTGGCGTATTCGAGTCCGTTGACTCGGCGGCGGGTTTTTTCGATTTCATCGGCCATGAGCTGGCAGCTTTTCTCGATTTCGGCCAGGTGCAGCAGGTCGGGCAATAGACTGCTCATATCCTCAATCGTCTGGTCCATCTGGCTGTTAGAAGCGACATAGCTGTAAGAAAAATCTCCGTCATCGTCACCGTAGGGCTTATCAATCCGAGCATGCATCTTGGGCACGCGCACACTCATGATATTCTCTGGCTCAATCTGCAGACTGACCTCCCGCATAGGCACAGCAAAAATCTCCTCGACCATGAGGTCGCTCTCTAAGGCCTTGGCCATGACAAAGTCCTGCATATGACCGACCAGAGCGGTCTCGACCTTTTTTCGGAGCCGGTCATTTTCCCGAACAGCCTCAATAAAGCGGCGCATCAGCTCATCCCGCTTGTCTTTGAGCAGTTTATGCCCACGGACAGCTGTCTGGAGCCGGTCTTTGAGTTGGTTCAGTTCCATCCGGGTCGGCTTGACATTGAGTCGTGTCATGGCTTATTCCTCCTTGGTCTGGGGCAGGTAGTGGTCAATCATCTCATCCTTAATCCGCTTGAGCTCGGTTCTCGGCAGGATAGATAGGAGCTGCCAGCCCAAATCCAGACTTTCCTCGATGGATCGGTTGGTATTAAAACCTTGATTGATGTAGTCCTGCTCAAAGCGATCGGTAAACTGGACATAGAGTCTGTCGGTGTCGGACAGGGCAGATTCTCCCAAGACAACCGCCAGCTCCTTGGCCTGCTTGCCCTGAGCATAAGCTGCAAAGAGCTGGTTCATGGTAGCCGCATGGTCGCCTCTGGTCTTGCCCTCGCCGGATCCCTTGTCCTTGAGCCGGGAGAGGGAAGGCAGGACGTTGATGGGCGGCCGATAGCCGCTGTTATAAAGGTCGCGGGATAAGATGATCTGCCCCTCGGTAATATATCCTGTCAAATCAGGAATCGGATGGGTGATGTCATCCTCCGGCATGGACAGGATGGGAATCTGAGTGACCGAGCCTTTCTTGCCCACCAGACGGCCGGCCCGCTCATAAAGAGTGGACAGGTTGGTATAGAGATAGCCCGGATAGCCGCGGCGGCCCGGCACTTCACGGCGGGCAGCTGATACTTCCCGCAGGGCCTCACAGTAATTGGTCATATCAGTCATGATGACCAGGACGTGCATATCTTTCTCGTAGGCCAGGTATTCGGCAGCTGTCAGAGCGATCCGCGGAGTGGCAATCCGCTCGATGGCTGGATCATTGGCCAGGTTGATGAAGAGCACCGAGCGGTCAATGGCACCTGTTTCCCGCAGGTCGTTCATGAAGAACTCAGCCTCTTCAAAGGTAATGCCCATGGCCGCAAAGACCACCGCAAAATTTTCCTCGCTATTGAGCACCGTCGCCTGACGGGCAATCTGAGCAGCCAGCTCCTTATGAGGCAGACCAGATCCAGAGAATACTGGCAATTTTTGCCCCCGAACCAAGGTATTGAGGTGGTCGATGGCCGAGATACCCGTCTGGATAAATTCATCCGGATAATCACGGGCGACTGGATTGATGGCCTGGCCGTCAATATCCAGATATTTCTCAGGCAGAATGTCCGGTCCGCCGTCAATGGGCTTGCCCATGCCGTTGAAAATCCGGCCGACCATGTCTTCGGACACCGGCAGCTCCAGCGGATGGCCTGTAAAGCGGACCTTGGCTTTTTCCAGATTGATCCCGCTGGAACCCTCAAAAAGCTGGACCATGGCCTTGTCTTCCTGAACTTCCAAGACCTGCCCCTGGCGCTTGCTGCCATCATGCAGCTGGATTTCTACCAATTCATTAAAATGGACACCCGCCACTTGATCGACAATCATCAGAGGGCCGACCACCTCGCTGACAGTTCGGTATTCTTTAATCACCTTCATTATCAAGTCCTCCTTGTGCCACGATGTGATGCAGACAGTCCTTAACAGTCTGATGCAAGGTCTCAATCTCCTCTAAGCGGTCCTCATGGATAAATTTGCTGCGGGCCAGACGGTCGCGCAGCTCCACCGTTCCTTCCATGATTTCCTGCAAATAAGCCCCCAAATCCAGAGCTTTGTTCGCTTCCTCATCAAAGGTCAGGATATTGGTCAAAAGGACGACCTGCTTCCTAAAGGAAGTAAAGGTATCAACCTCGTCAAAGGCATTCTGCTGCAGGTAATCTTCCCGCAGCATCTTGGCCGTATTCATGGTCAGGCGGTCCCTTTCAGACAGGGAGTCCAGGCCCACCAGGCGCACGATTTCCTGCAGTTCGCTCTCCTTTTGCAGGATAGTCATGGCCTTGGTGACCTTTTCTGCCCAAGCAAGCCCCTCCCGCCGGTCGATAGAAGCCCCCACCTCATCCAGATAGAGGGAGTAAGAGCTCAGCCAGTTGATGGCTGGAAAATGGCGGCGCTGAGCCAGCTGGGCATCCAATCCCCAAAAGACTTTGACAATGCGCAGGGTGTTCTGAGTGACCGGCTCGGAAATATCCCCGCCCGGCGGCGATACGGCTCCGATAGCCGTAATAGAGCCTTCCCGCTCGCTGCTGCCCAGCGTCTTGACCCGGCCGGCCCGCTCATAGTACTCCGCAATCCGGCTGCCCAGATAGGCTGGATAGCCTTCATCGCCCGGCATTTCCTCCAAACGGCCGGACATTTCCCGCAGCGCCTCAGCCCAGCGAGAGGTCGAATCCGCCATAATGGCCACGGAATAACCCATGTCACGGAAGTATTCTGCAATAGTAATCCCTGTGTAAATCGAGGCCTCCCGGGCCGCCACCGGCATATTGGAAGTATTGGCAATCAGGACCGTCCGCTGCATGATGGACTGACCCGTAGCCGGATCAAGCAGCCCGGGGAATTCATGGAGCACATCGGTCATTTCATTGCCCCGCTCGCCGCAGCCGACATAAATGACAATATCCACATCGGCAAACTTAGCCACCTGATGCTGGACGACCGTTTTACCTGCTCCGAAAGGGCCGGGAACGGCTGCTGCTCCGCCCTTGGTCACTGGGAAGAAGGTGTCAATGACCCGCTGACCCGTCACCAAAGGCTCAAGGGGAATCAGTTTCTGAGCAAAGGGGCGCCCCTTGCGGACCGGCCATGTCTGCATGAGACTGCCGCTGAATACACTGCCGTCGTCCTGCTCAATCTCATACACCGTATCTTCCACGCTGTAGCTGCCAGCCGCGATCTTAGTCAGGCGGCCCTCAATGCCGACCGGCACCATGATACGGTGCTCGACCAGATGTGTCTCCTGAACGGTACCGACAATATCTCCAGCCTCAACCCTATGGCCGACAGACAGACTTGGGACAAACGCCCACCTGGCTTCTCGGTCTAAGTTTGGCAGCTGCACGCCGCGAATGAGAAAGTCGCTCTCGGTCTCACTTTGGAAACGTTCCAGAGGCCGCTGGATGCCGTCAAACATCTGAGAAAGCAGCCCCGGCCCCAGCTCGACTGAGAGCGGGCGGCCGGTCGTCTCCACCGGCTCACCCGGCCCAAGACCGGACGTTTCCTCGTAAACCTGAATGGATGCCTGGTCGCGCCGCATCTCTATAATCTCGCCAATCAAGCCCAAGTCACCGACCCGGCAGATGTCCTGAATATTGGCCTCCTGCATCCCTGATGCCACCACCAGAGGACCGGAAACTTTGATAATCTTTCCTTGCTTCACAATCTTCCTCCATTCTTGGGAGATTTTTGCTGCTACTCAATGAAAATCATCAGCAAACTAGGCAGCTCGCCGCTGACGTAGTGTGAAGCTGATTTTTGAAGAGTATATTTTGATGCTTATGTTAAAAAGCAGACAGGGCTTGTTTTTGCCGTCCCTGTTCATCGAAATTCTCTGGCTTCAGCCATGCTTCCAAGCGCTTCTTGGCCGCCGGCCAGTCGCTGTCAATCATAGACAGCCAGTCTGTGTCACGAGTGCGTCCCTTGTAAACCACTGCTTGGCGGAAGGTTCCCTCATAGGTAAAGCCTAATCTTTCTGCCGCTCGGCGTGAGGCCTGATTCAGAGCATCACACTTCCACTCATAGCGG
>NZ_KQ969398.1:19137-71258 GCF_001578865.1 Streptococcus sp. DD11 | reverse complement strand
AAAGACATAGCGAGCTAGCAAATACTGGGCCTCTGTTGCCAGTCGGGTCTGCCTGAGCCGAGGCGAATAGGTAACCGCTCCGACTTCGATGACACGATTGGCTCGGTCAATCCGCATGAGGGAAAAGGTCCCCAGAGCCTTGCCCGTCACCTTGTCCAAAATAGCATAGCAAAAGCGTCCCTGAGCTGTCATGAGCTCATCCAGCAAATCTTCCCACTCTGCTTGGTTTGCCACAGGTCCCTTGAACAAATACGTCCACATGTCTGCAGGTGAGTCCGGTCCGTAAACCTCGTACAAATCTGCGCTGTGTTTTTTCGATAGGCGCTCAATGACAGCGTAGCGCCCTTCAATTCTTTCAATGTTGGGAAATTTTCCTGCTGTGAAATCAGGAAGAGTTTCTCCGACTGCTTGTCCATATTCATTTACTCTCATAAGAACCTCAACTTATCTGAAATAACGATTTGCATCATCATAAGTAAAGCTTGCCTGCTGAATCCGATGAAAATCATGAGCAGCGATTTCTTGTGCCAATTCGATTACTTGCTGATAGATCGTCCGTACTGGTCCAGAACCAAGACTAAGCCGCTTGACACCGAGCGCCTGCAAATCCGAAATGCTGCCAGATGCTGGATTTAAGATGATATTAACTGGAATGCTCAAAGACTCCGTCAATCTTTGAATGGCTGCCTGCGGGACGGGACCTGGAACAAAGAAGCAGTCTGCTCCTGCCTTTTCGTAAGCGAACCCTCTTTCTAAAGCCACTTTTAATCTGGTATCCTCATCAAACAACTGATTCCAATAGACACAGGTGCGGGCATTAATGACAAAATCAAGTCCCGTCTCTTTTTTCAGCTCCATCAGGGCCTGGATTTTTGCTTGTTGAAGCTCGATGGGAGATAAACTCTTATCCGAACAGCCGTCTTCCAGATTAAAACCAACCGCCCCTGCTTCAAGCAAACGAAGGGCATTGGCCTTTACCCCTTCAGGCGTTTCGGCATAGCCTCTTTCAAAATCCACCGACAAAGGAAGAGAAATCCTCTTGGTGATCTTTGAAACCATAAAAACCAAGTCATCCAAGGAGATGTCTTCTCCATCAGGATAGCCCATATCATAGGCAATCCCAGCGCTTGACGTAGCGACTGCCAGATGGCCCTCTTTTTCAAAAACCACTGCGGAGCCAACATTCCAGATATTGGGAAGGACGAACAGCTCCTTGCTCCTATGCAGTTCTTGAAATTTTTGAGCCAGTTTTCTTTGCTTTCTTAAAAACATAGTTGCTCCTTTACAGTATATCCTGCCCAACGGCTTTTTCGACATTGTCCCGGATTCGCTGCCGGCCCAGACCGCTGCTGCCTCTGTGGGTCGGAATCAGGGTGATAGCAGGCAGCTCCTGCTTGTCGTAGTAGGCCAGGGTTTCCGGGATCTGAGCTGCTATGTCCTCGGTCAGATAGATGATGCCAAAGCGGTCTCGTGCCAGCTGGCGCAGCGCCTTAACCGCTTCTTGGCTCTGGCTGACCGGAAAAGTCTGAAAACCAATCAGTTTAAAAGGCAAAATGGCATCGCGGCTGCCGACAACCGCAATCTGATAGCTAGTCTTGTCCATAAATCGGCCGCATCCTTTCCTTGATTGCTGAGAGCGGCAGCTGATTGTCCAGTCCAGTCAAAATCAGCCGCAGATTTTTCACCTCCAGCTCCCGGCCCAGCAGATAGCGGGCCAGAGGCAGGGGGCCGTCTGTCTCAAACTGAGCAGCAGCCAGCAGCTTGACCTGCAGCAGGTCCGCCAGATATTCCAGCTCAACCGCTGTCAGGCTTTGGGTCCGCATTTTCTCCTCATAGAGCCGCAGATCCACATCATAGTCCAAGGGATTGACCTGACTGAACCAAGAGAGAAAATCTCCCCGCTCGGCCAGCGCAATCCACTCCGCAGCCGTCAGGTTCCCTTCATCGGACAGGAGCTGCTTCATAAAGCTGTGAGGCTTGTGCAGATCCACAGCCCGCTTGGCCGTCACGGCATTGTAGCAATCAATGCTCACATCCACCCAAGTCTTGAGAGCCGCATTGTCCAAAGACCGGCCCAAACGCTTGAGATGCTTGAAATAGGCTAAATCCATGCCGATTTCCAGCACGCGCAAATCCTGATAATCCTCATACTCCTGCCAAGTAGCCAGCACTTCCTCCAGCATCCAGTCCGGACAGTGCTCCGCCGAAAAAGCTGCTGTCAAATGCTCCAAAATTTCCAGAGAATAGGGGCCAGCCGGCAGCAGCAGATGCTCCAGCGATAGATCTGTGGCCTTCTGCTTGAGCAGGACCTTGAGATTGTGATAAGTATAGCGGAGAGTAAAGAGAGAGGGCAGCTGGGCATCCGGGCTGATGTCAAAGGCCCAGGCATACTCGGCCATGAGCTGCCGCATCAGCACCTGCTCAATGGCATTGAGATTGCTGAGTGCATCTGTATCCAGCGCATAGACTGTCCCCTGCAGCAGCTGAGAGCGGCTGGCTGCATCTGCCGTCTGCAGCAGCTCTTCATACTGCTGGGGAGTCAGAAAGGAAGCCTCCCGCACGCTGATGGCTGTGTTGACCTGTGAGTAAGTTTTTCCGTCCATGGCCGCCCTCCTACTCTGCAGCATCCCTGAAAATCGCCTGCGCCAGCCGGCAGCTTTCTTCCTGTCTGACAGCATCCAGCAAATCCCTGTAGAGATAGCTGTCATCTATCCGGCCTCTGGACAGGACAAATCCTGCCTGACCGGCCCGGCTGGTCTCAGCTACTTCCAGCTGCGGCCAGCTGTCTCTGAGCTCCTGCACTTGGGCTGAACTGAGCTTTTCATAGGTCAGAGAGCCGAATTCCAAGACCATAGGCTCTCGTGAATACTTTTTCAGAACACTGCCGATAAAAGCCAGCTCCTGCCGGTCAGACCAAGCTGCCATCTTTTGGTAGGCTTCCTCAAAGAGCTCTCCCAGCACCCGCTGCTTAATCGCCAAGCTTGACTGGCGTTTTTGATTTTCCAGCTGCTGCAAGTCCCGCTGGCTGCGGCGCCTGATGTCCTTTAGACGGGCTGTGCGCTGCTGCAGTTTTTCCTGCTCCAGACGGGCTTCCTGTTTTTTGCTATCCTGCGCCAGCCTTGCCTTGCTTTCTGAAAGGAGCAGCCGTCCCTTTTCATGGGCCTGCTCCAGAACTGCGGCTTTGAGCTGTGATAGGTCAGACATACACGCCTCCTTATTTTACATTCAAGACCATAATAAAGGATACGACAAAGGCAAGGATGGCATATGTTTCCACCATAGCTGCCAGAATCACGCCCTTCATCACCTCTTCTGGACGCTTGGCCAAAATCTGGATACCGGCAGTCGCGACACGCCCTTGGTGTTTGGCCGAATAATAGCCCACAACCGCTACCGGCAGAGCGGCTAAAAAGTAAGCCACACCGGACTGCAAAGCCAGCTCAGGCTTGATATTAAAGAAAATAGTAATCCCAATAACGAAGCCATAGAGTCCTTGCGTCCCCGGCAAAAGCTGTAAAATCAAGGCCTGAGCAAATTTCTCAGGCTGCTCCTTGAGCAGAGCGGCTGCTGCCTGACCGGTCGTGCCCACTCCCAGCGCCGATCCCATGCCGCTGAGAAAGACAGCCAAAGCCACGCCCAGCCCTGCGAAAAAAGCGCCGCCGTAAGTTCCAAAATATGATGCTAAATGTTCCATGATTAACTCCTATTTATCCTTGGGCAGACTGGCTGCTTCTGCCAAAGCTGCTCAAATTTCTTTTTTGTCTTTTACATATTTTTCAGCCGGCTTCAGCGGTCTGAAAGGCTTGCCGCCGCCGTCATAGAATTTCCCAAAAAACTCTACAAAAATCAAGCGCGCTCCGTGTACATAGCCCGACAGGAAAGACAGAAACATGTTGATCAGATGCAGGGCAATGAAGAGAAACAAGCCAATCGTAAAGCGGGCTAAAGGAGGAAAGAGACTGACAATCAGATTAAAGGCCGAGCCGATACTGGCACCGGACAAGCCCAGAGCCATGAGGCGGGTGAAGCTGACCAAATCTCCAACATAGCCGCTGACATTATAAAGGTTAAAAAGACCAGCAGCCAGACCGGAAAAGCTTTTAGCGCTGACCAGAGAGACGGCCAAAATGCCCAGAGCATTGAGGAGAGCCAGCCACTGACCCACCGGCCCCAAAAGAGGCAGAGACGGCAACACCCGGCCAAGCACCAAGAGCAGCAGGCCAAGGAGAATCAGCACCCAAGCAAAACCGCTGGTGTATGCCTCGGCATAATCGCGGACGCGCAAATTTTTCAAGCCGCTGAGATAAAGGCCGGCTACCACCGTGATAAAACCGAAAAGGACAGAAAGGACCAAAATCGTCATGGCATCCGAGCTGGTGCGGATCAATGCAAAAGGCAGCTCAAAACCCAGAAAAGAGCCATAAACGACGCCCCAGATGATAACCGCAAAGCTGAGCAGACGAAAGAAACGGAGGTTTTTAGCCAGTCCCGGCTTGACAGAGAAAAATCTCAGGGCAAGGCAGGTCCCCAGCAACAGCAGGAGACCGTAGCCGATATCTGCCACCATCATCCCAAAGAAAACAAAGTAGAATAGAGCTACGATAGGAGTTGGATCCTTCTCCCCGTACTTGGGCAGAGCATACATCTCAGTCACCAGTTCAAAGGGCTCAATTAGCGCAGGGTTCTTCAGCTTGGTCGGCACCTGCCCGGCTTCATCGGCTGCCGCCTCCCTGCTCTCCACCAGAATGGCCTGCCCAAACTGCCGGTTGAGACAGTCCTGAAGTTCTGCCAGCTGCTCGCTTTCCACCCAAGCCTCAAGTGCCACTAAATTCTGCGTACCGGCCAGAAAATCCTTGCTCTGCTGGCGCGAGGACAGATTCAGCACATAGTCCAGCTGCAGCTGCAGCTGAGCCAGCTCCTGCTTGGAAGCCGCCAATGCCGCTCTCGTCAAAGAGCACACAGTCTCCTGCTCCTCCATATCAGCCCTGAGCTGCCTGATGTGCTGACGGGGCAGCTCACTGCCTTCATAGTCAAAGGGTTTAAAATCAGCCTGAGCCAGAACGCTCTGTACTTCCTCTAAAGATCCAGCCCTGTAGAAAATAAGCAGCCCCTGCTCGGTAGCGCTGCTGAAAACGACCTCGACCTGCAGATCCGGATGCAGCTGCAGACTGGTCCGCAGAGCATCATTGTCTTTGCTGGGAATGGTGCCCACCAAGCCCTTGAGATGGCTGAAGGCCGCCAAATCCTGCGGGGTCGCTTCCAGCGGCTCCCACTTTTCAAGCCGGACCAGCTCGGCTTGATCCGCTTTTATCCGCTCTTCGGCCTGAGCCAGCTTGCGCAGTTCCTGGTCAATCCTGCTCAAAAGCAGGGCTTCATCTCGGGCCTGCCCTTGCTGCTCCAGCTGCTCAAAAGACAGCTCCAGCGGCTTTTCTTTCAGAGACTGCAGCAGCTTCTTTTTGGGCAGATAAGACTCTAAGCGCTCAATCATCTTTTCCAGCTTTTCCTGACGCTTGAGCAGCTCCTGCTGGGCTGCCGGCATCGTCAGACCGCTGACCGTCTGATTGCCCAAGGCCGTCTGCCAGTCCTCTTGCTCCCGCAAGTCATGAATCTGCACAGACTGCAGGCCTTGCAGGTAAAAGAGCAGGTCATCCAGCAGCTCCTTCGGCAGCAGGAGAGACAGCTGGAGCATGTGACTAATGGCCATACTCATCTACCACCTTATCTATGATGGACTGGACCAGAGCCGCCTTCTTGTCGTTCAGAGCAGCCTCCACTGCGGCTTCATTCTGCCGAACAGTGATGAGCACATCCTGCCTGAGGGCGGCTAACTGCTTCTGGCTGCTTTCTTCTAATTCCGCTGCCAGCCGCTGAGTCTCCTGATCATAAGCCTGCCCCATCTGACTGATCTGCTCATCAGCCTGCCGGCGCAGCTGCTCTATATCTGTCTCATAGCCAGCCAGCACCTTATCTGCAGCTGCTTCTATTTCCTGCATTTTTTCGAGAGTCTGATTCGCCATGTTCTCACCTCTTGACACCAAACTGCGGCTGCTCGGATAAAGGTCAGGGCAGGGCCTCTTTCAAGGCAAATCCAGCTGCCAAACACCTGCTCTTTGGAAAACCCCTTTCCTTTGAGCGGCAGCTCCTCACCCTGTCTTTTTTTCGATCTGCACAGTTTGAAATCAGTTTATACTTGTGTAAATTATAACATATTTCTAAACAATCCGTCATGGTCTGTTCACAGTTTTAACTGTTCTTTTGACAGTTTGCCTGTACCCCAGCCTCCAAATCGTACGAAAGCTGGGACTTCCCTCTGAGCACAATCTCCCTGCCGGGCTTCCGATAAAGCCTGCTACAAATTTATTGGCTGGTTCATTATAGAGCTCCTGCGGCGTACCGATTTGCTCGATGCGGCCGATGGTGCCTGTTCCTGCTTCATTCTTAGTCGCTGACATGATGACAATGCGGTCGGCCAAGGTCATGGCCTCGGTCTGGTCATGGGTGACATAGATGGTCGTCGCTCCGATACGGCGGTGAATTTTTGCGATTTCCGCCCGCATAGACACGCGCAGCTTGGCATCAAGGTTCGACAAGGGCTCATCCATGAGAAAGACTTTGGCATCACGGACAATGGCCCGTCCCATGGCTACCCGCTGCCGCTGACCGCCGGACAGATCAGCCGGCTTTCGATCCAGCAGTTCTTTCAGCCCAAGGATTTCCGCTGCTTCCTGAACCCGTTTGTCAATATCAGCCTTGTCATACTTGCGAAGCTTGAGGCCGAAGGCCATATTGTCGTAAACAGTCATGTGAGGATAGAGGGCATAATTTTGAAAAACCATGGCGATATCCCGATCCTTAGGAGCAATGTCATTGACAAGATTCTGATCGATATAGAGCTCCCCTTCCGTGATATCCTCCAGCCCTGCAATCATCCGCAGGGTTGTTGACTTCCCGCAGCCGGATGGCCCGACAAAAACGATAAACTCCTTATCCTTAATATCCAAATCAAAATTTTCAACGGAGTAAAAATCACTGTTGGGATATTTTTTATATAGTTTATTTAGTGTTAAGGTTGTCATGCATCTACCTCACTTCTTTTAATCCTGCAACAAAGCGTTCTGTAATTTCTTTAGGCCGCGTAATGGCGCCGCCGACAACGATACCCCTTACCCCCAAATCGTGTATCTGCTTGGCTTGACTCGGATAGTGAATCTTTCCTTCGGCGATGACATCAAAGCCTGCTTCGCACAAGCGGCGGATAAGCTCCATGTCTGGGCCGTCAACCTGGGGACTGTAGGAAGTGTAGCCTGACAGGGTCGTGCCGACAAAGTCTACACCAGCTTCGACAGCCGCAGCTGCCTCCTCATAGGTACTGATGTCTGCCATCAAAAGCTGCCGCGGATACTTCTCTTTGACCTGCCGGATAAATTCTGCGATGGTCAAGCCATCATGGCGCTCCCGCTGGGTACAGTCCAGAGCAATCACTTCGATATCCAGAGCTGCCAGCTCATCCACTTCCCGCATCGTCGCTGTGATAAAAGGCTCCTGCGGCGGATAATCACGCTTGATAATCCCGATGATGGGCAGAGAAGTTACTTCTTTGATTTCCCGAATATCGCGAACACTATTGGCCCGAATACCGACAGCACCGCCCTGCTCAGCAGCCTTGACCAAGAGAGGAATCACTCCCCCAGCTTCTGTATAAAGCGGCTCTTTCGGCAAGGCCTGACAAGAGACAATGATGCCGTCTTTAATCTTGGCTATCAGGTCGTCTTTTAGAATCTGTGACATGGACAATCTCTCCTTTTCTATTTATTCTCCGCGATTTTTATAATGTCATTATATCCAATTTTTAAAACGCTTTCAATAACTTCTGAAATTTAGATTTTAGTTTCCAAATTTGCAAAAAACAAATAAAATCCTGAAAGTAGTTTCAGGACAGCCGCTATGTTGAAAAAAAAATCAGACTCTCAAAACCAGACAGTAAAAGGGGCCAGGCCTTAGCCCAGCCCCAAAGGGAGAACGAATATTAACGGTCGGATTCAAAATCCGAAATGAAGAAAGCTCTTATTATTGCATTCCGCAGAGCCAGTTATAGACTGTATCACTGATGTGGGCATTCACAGCCTCACGCTCCTTCAGGCAGGAGAGGGTACTCCTTTTCTCCGACTAAGCCAAAGCTCCGCTCTGTGAGCCGCCAAAATAGGCAGGCGGTTTTTATCCGCAAAGTCCAGACCAAGCATGAGCTCGGCCAGGCTGTACACATCCAGATAGACAGCTTTGAAAAAAAGATAGTCTGGTCCATCCAGCACCCCGCGAATAATACGGCCTTTCACAGTATTGCCACGGACCGACCTGTCACCGTCCAGCGAGTGGCCTGACTGCCTGCGAACATCCATCGATACACGCCCCAGCCTGCTGCCGTCTAGCCCAGCATATCGGCCCAGTCCCAGCCCTGCCCCATCTAGCATGGAAATGAAACAGCACCGGAACGTTCTCCGCCGACTTAGGAACGACGAGCTTGGCATAGAGCTGTTCGCCATTTCCAGACTTGAAGATGAGCTCCTAGCAAGCCGCATCAGCAATCTGAAAATCCTTTTCCGCAACGGATAATCCTAAGATCCCTCTGCTCCCGCTACATGCTTATCCCAAAAGGTATCAAAATCGTCAGGCATTTCATCTCTTTCTCGGTAGTGTCGCATTTCTTTAAGCAAAGTAGGGTTTTCAGGTCTCTTCCTCCCAACGATTCTTGAAACCTCTTTCATCATATCATAGAAGGAAGATTTTTTCAATAGGTTAATATATAAAATTATCTTTTTCTAAAATTTAACGAACTGACTAGAAAGCCAGATGAAGCAGGAGCAGGAAATAGAAGAGACTGAGACCTATATTCAGCCCCGCACCGTTCAGATAGGGCCGGCCAATCCGCAGCTTTTCAACAATGAGGAGAGCCATGGGGCTGCCAAAGAGCGGCGTCAGCAGACCAAAATAGACCGGCAGGGCTGTCTGTCCGGTAAAAATCAGACAGGAATAAAGCAGCCAGCCCAAAGCCGTCAGCCCCACCGCTGTCCGCCAAGTGATATCCAGCACAAAAACTGCTTCATTGATGAGCCGGCTGTCCACCTCCGAGCAGGGGCCGCCAGCACTGCGCTCATAAGCCGATTTGCTGATAATGCCCACGTAGTAAAAGGCTGCATGGGCCAGCGGCGACAGGGCAAAAGCAAGACCCAGAATCCCGACAGCCAGCCAGGACCAAAAGCCCTCATGAGCCAGCCGAAAGAGACCATAGAGCGAAGCCAGCATGAGGGGAATGGAAAAATGAGCGATTAATGCCCCAAAGCGCAGCCGCTTGACAGAGCCCGGCAGCATGAGCAGGGCCATATCCTGATTGCCAATCTGACTGCCAGCCACAAAGGAGCCGTAGCGTTCTCGATCTACCTCAAAGCCCACCAGCAGAATATCCCCCAGCAGCCAACAAAGACCACTCAGCAAGCCTGCCCACAAAGATAAGAAAATCACATTGCTCTCCTTGCTCTCCTTTTTTCATTCTCCTCCTATCTTAGCATAAAGTCCCTGTCAATCACAAGTAGCTGGACGGCTTACAGCTTTTGTCCTAAAGGACAAAACTGCATCCACTGCTCTAGGACTCAACTGCGTGCACAGCACTTGTTTCGTTAAGAGCACAGCACTCACGTCACTAGGTTCCTCAGCATCAAGGTCTCTAAGCTCGGCTTCGACCAAAGGTCTTGCCTTGCTGAGTGTTTCTTCAAGGTGTACAGCTTTTGTCCTAAAGGACAAAACTGCATCCACTGCTCTAGGACTCAACTGCGTGCACAGCACTTGTTTCGTTAAGAGCATAGCGCTCACGTCGCTGCGTTCCTCAGCATCAAGGTCTCTAAGCTCGGCTTCGACCAAAGGTCTTGCCTTGCTGAGTGTTTCTTCAAGGTGTACAGCTTTTGTCCTGACGGACAAAACTGCATCCACTGCTCTAGGACTCAACTGCGTGCGCAGCACTTGTTTCGTTAAGAGCAGTAGAAAATCCCCCTGCCATATGGCAGGGGGATGACCGACAAACTGTCTTATTGCTAATTCAGGAGTCTGGCTGCTTATTTGCGGCGTCCTGGGCGTTCCTTGTAGCCATAGTAGGCATCTTCGATGATTTCCTGCATGTGGTCCACCATCGGCAGGCGTGGGTTGGCTGGGGAACATTGGTCTTCATAGGCAAGGAAGGCCAATTCACGGGAATGTTCTTTCCATTCTTTCTCATCGATGCCTTGTGCCTTGAAGTTCATCTCGATACCGACGCGTTCACCCAAGTCGTAGACTGCCTTAGCATAGGATTCAACCGCTTCTTCTGGAGTAGAAGCCGGCAGCCCCAGCATACGGGCGATGTCTTGGTATTTCTCATCCGCACGGTAGTAGTTGTACTTAGGCCAGGTTGCCGTCTTAGACGGACGGGTTCCGTTGTAGCGGATGACATACGGCAGCAAGATAGCATTGGTACGGCCATGGATGGTGTGGAACTGTGCACCGATCTTATGGGCCATAGAGTGGGAAATGCCCAAGAAGGCATTGGCAAAGGCCATACCGGCAATCGTAGAAGCATTGTGCATCTTCTCGCGAGAGTGGAAATCCGCATTCTTGACAGAACTTTCCAGATTTTCAAAGACCAGCTTAATTGCCTGCAGAGCCAGACCGTCTGTATAATCGCTGGCCATCTGAGACACATAAGCTTCTGTCGCGTGGGTCAGCACGTCCATACCGGTATCGGCTGCGACAAATCCCGGAACAGTCAGGACCAAAGCCGGGTCTACAATGGCTACTGTCGGAGTCAGAGAGTAGTCGGCGATTGGGTACTTGCGGTTATTAGCCTTGTCAGAAATCACGGCAAACGGTGTCACTTCTGAACCTGTACCGGAAGTGGTCGGAATGGCAATAAACTTCGTATGCTTGCCCAGCAGCGGGAACTTGAAGGCCCGCTTGCGGATATCCATGAATTTCTGAACCAAGTCATGGAAGTCCACTTCAGGCTGCTCGTAGAAGAGCCACATCACCTTGGCTGCATCCATAGGAGAGCCGCCGCCCAGAGCGATGATGGTATCTGGCTTAAAGGCCCGCATAAGCTCCGTACCCCGATTGACCGTCGTAATATCTGGATCCGGCTCCACATCCGCAAAGATTTGATAGGTCACCTTGTTGCGGCGCAGATCTAACTGCTCAATGACACGGTCCAAGAAGCCCAGCTCCACCATGGCGTGGTCAGTGACAATCATGACGCGTTCCACATCCCGGCATTTTTGCAAATACTGGATAGAGTCGCGCTCGAAGTATGTTTTTGAAGGGAGTTTCATCCATTGCATATTATTTCTACGTCTTCCTACTTTTTTGATGTTCAAGAGATTGACAGCACTGACATTGTCACCGACTGAATTGCGTCCGTAAGAGCCGCAGCCCAGAGTCAGTGACGGCAGAAAGGCATTGTAAACATCACCGATACCGCCAAAAGTAGAAGGAGAATTGCAGATCACACGAATGGCTTTGACAGCTTTCCCAAATTCTTTGGTCAATGCTTCGTCTGCTGTATGGATGGCAGCTGAGTGGCCCAGACCGTGGAATTCGACCATCTGACGGGCTTTTTCGACACCGTCTTCACGGTTTTCAGACTTGAGCACAGCGATGACCGGTGACAGTTTTTCACGCGTCAGCGGCTCTTTCTCGCCCACTTCCTTACACTCTGCCGCTAGAATGTTGGTATCTTCTGGCACGGTAAAGCCGGCCTGCTCCGCAATCCAGACAGCTGATTTTCCGACAATATTCGGATTGAGCTTGGCACCGGCACAGTTTTTGCTGTTGGCTTTAGCACCGAAGCAGAACTCTTCCAGCAGGGCTTTTTCTTTCTTATTGACAAAGTAGGTGTGGTAGGATTTGAATTCTTCGACAAACTCATCGTAAACTTCCTTATCGATGATAACCGCCTGCTCAGAGGCACAGACCATCCCATTGTCAAAGGACTTGGACATGACAATGTCGTGAGCCGCCTGACGGATATTGGCTGATTTTTCGACATAGGCCGGCACATTTCCTGCACCGACGCCCAGAGCCGGCTTGCCGCAGGAGTAAGCGGCCTTCACCATAGCATTTCCGCCAGTCGCAAGAATCGTCGCAATGCCTTCGTGGTTCATGAGGGCAGAAGTCGCTTCCATAGAGGGCTCTGTAATCCACTGCACACAGTTTTCAGGCGCACCTGCCGCAACAGCTGCATCGCGGACAATCTGAGCCGCATGAGCAGAGGATTCCTGAGCAGATGGATGGAAGGCAAAGATGATTGGATTGCGCGTTTTGAGAGCAATCAAAGATTTAAAAATCGCTGTCGATGTCGGGTTGGTTGTTGGTGTGATTCCGCAGACAACGCCGACCGGCTCTGCAATCAAGGTCAGACCCGTCACGTCGTCTTCAGAAATAACGCCGACGGTTTTGGTGTGGCGCATATTGTTGACCACATGCTCGCAGGCAAAGAGATTTTTGGTCGCCTTATCTTCAAAGACCCCGCGGCCCGTTTCCTCATAAGCGTGCAGGGCCAGCTCGCCGTGGGCATCCAGAGCTGCTACAGAAGCCTTGGCTACGATGTAGTCTACCTGCTCCTGATCCAGCTTTCTCATTTCTTCCAGTGCTGTCAGACCTTTTTGCACCAATTCATCGACATGCTTTTGCGCTGCCAAAGCCTTGTCTTCTTGTTCTACAGTTTTCTTCTTTTCAGCCATTCTGTTCCTCCAAAGGTTTTGCTTAAGGTTAGGCGAAGAAACCCAGCCTTTGTTAAATATTTCACAATTTCATTATAACCTATTCTTTTTCTTTTGTAAACACTTTCAGCTAACATTCACAAACTTTTTTGTTTTTATTTGTGAATGTTTTAACAAAACCCTGATTCTACAGACTATTCTTGGAATCTTTGTGAAAAAATATTTTGACTTTTTGATATTTCACATACTTTTGCTTTCATGTGAGATGTGTAAGCGCTTTCTTTTGTTTCCTTTAAAAACCCGGACGAGCCGGGCTGGTATTTATGGTTTTACATTGCCAGAGTTAGCCTGGTCTATGGCCTGCTTGAGAGTATTGGCATAGAGGAGGCCCCCTTCGGCCATGGAGTCAGCATCTGAGCCATAGTGGACGGCATCCGTTCCAGCCCAAATCTGCGGATTGTCCAGGGCGGTCTGATACCAGTCGGCCACATAGACATAATCATACTTCTTGGCCAGTTCCAGCTCATAATGGCGGACCTTGACCGGCAGGCTGTTTTCATCCCCGGCGCTGCGGCCGTCATAAGGCGTGATTAGGATGAGCTGATGCCCCTTAGGCAGGGCTTCTACATACTGGTTGAGCAGATCTTCATAGTTGTCTACCGGATTGGTCCCCAAAGCCAGCACTGCCTGCTTTAACAGCACGCGATTGGCAATATCATTTTGGAAGACTTCCAGGCCGGAAGCCAGCGTCCGGCTGACCAGAGCATCCAGCTGCACTCCCGGAATCACCTGCTCCAGATACTCTCTGGAGCGCAGCGTGACCGAATCACCAATCAGGGTAACGCCTTCTGTCACATTGTACTCAGTCGCTTTGGACTGATCGACCTGACTGCGGGTGGTCTGCATTTTGCTGTCAGCCTGATTGAGCGCATTGACAATCAAGCTCTCATCAAAGGCCCCGACGGTCGGAGCTGTTGCGGCTATGAAAAGCATAAAGAAAGACAGAGGAATCATGCTGCAAAAAACGGGCTTGGTGATAGCAGACAGGTCCATCTGAATCCCCATAATAACCGGCTGACGGCCCGCCAGGGTCGGCTCCAAAATATAGAAAGACAGGGCTGCCAGACTCAGAGAGAGAACGGTTGTCAGCAGGACCGCCAGACCATTGCTCATCAGCTGGGTAAAGATGATATAGAAAGGCCAGTGAAAGAGATAGACACCATAGCTGGTATCTGCGATGACAGTGACAAAGCCCGGCTCTGGCACCTTGGGCAGCTTATCATGCAGCATCCTGCTGGCCACAATCATGACACAGGCCAAAAGGGTCGAAGCCAAAAAGCCAAAGAGATAGGTCCAGAGACTGTCAAATTTCAGGAACAAACTGAGCAGCAAGAGAAGGGCGACACTGCCGCCTAAGGCTGCCAGCGCCTGCTTCAGGCTGACCTTGGCCTCCCATTTTTTAAAGGAATTCCCCACATGGCCCACTCCGGACAGGGTCGCTAGGACAGTCCCTGCAAAGAAAGGAAAGACATGAGTCAGTGTAGAAAAGTAAATATCTGAGTAATTTTTAGTCGTCAAAGCCCCAGCAAACATAGATACGAAACTGATCAGAAAGAGACCGGCCGACACCAGCGAAATCAGGCCGCGATACTGAGCCGTTGACTTACTCATCTTGCTCAGTCCCCAAGCAGCCAGTCCCCAGAGGATATAGTAGTGCATTTCCAGCGCCAAGCTCCAAGTATGAATCAGCAGGTGCTGCACAAACTGGCTTTCATAGCTTCCGCCTGACAGCATTTCATAAAAATTGGTCACAAAGCCAAAGGCGGCCGCAATCTGCGTCCCAATTCCAGCCACAAAATCCTTGCGAATCAGAAGGGTAAACGGCATGATGACCAGCACCATAAAGACCAAAGGCGGTACAATACGGTAGAAGCGCCTTCTGAGAAAGCCCCGGATGTCAATCTTCTTTTTATTGGCAAATTCATCAATGAGCAGAGAAGTAATCAAAAAGCCAGAAAAAGCAAAGAAAATGTCCACGCCGATAAAACCGCCAGGAAAAACACTCTGGAAGTAATGATACAGCAGAACCAACATCAGCCCTGTAATTCTGACCAGGGAAAACCATTTAATGCGCATTTTGATAAATTCCTTGTTTAAACGTTCCTTCATAGACGACATTGCCTTCTGTCGTCAGCTTCCCTTGACCGTCCGCCTGACCGTCGCTGAAGTCCCCTTCATATTTCCAGCCGGACTGCGAAGTAAAGGTCCCCTTGCCTTCAAAGACACCATTGCGAAAATTGCCGCTGTAGCTGTCTCCGTTTTTAAAAGTGACGGTGCCCTGACCGTTCATTTTCCCGCGGACCAAGGTGCCGTCATACTTGATATTGCCCTGATCCAGCGTCAGCACTCCCTTTCCGGGAATCCCTGAGGTAAAGACCAGGATGGCAGACAGGACGATGACCGTCACTGCCAGCAGCTCCAGATTAGGACGGGTCAGATAAACCTTGTATTTATCGTAAAATTCTTTTACTCTATCCATTTTTCTATCCATTTAAGCGTTCCAGCCACTGCCTGCAGCCCGCCAGAACCAATTCATACGTTTCATCAAAATCTCCTGTGTACCAAGGATCTGGCACACCAGATTCGCCAAATTGGCAGATTTTATCCTGATATTCAGCCGGGGCCATTCGTTTCAGATCGCGGATATTGGCCTCATCCATACCGATAATGCAGTCAAAATCCGCAAAATCCCGAGCCGAAATCTGCTGAGAGGTCTTGCCCCTGTCATATGCAATGCCATATTTCCTAAAAATCGCCTGCGTTCCCTGATGGATGGGGTTCCCGTGCTCCCAGTCAGAGGTCGCCCGGCTTTCAATCTTCAGGCTGTCTGTCAGACTCTTCATGACAAACTCAGCCATGGGACTGCGGCAGATATTGCCCAGACATACAAATACAATTTTCTTCATAAAACTACCTCCTATCTATTATAACAGAATAATGACAAAAACTGCCCCTCAATCGTTTACAGATTGCTGCCTGCCGTAGAAAATTCATGCCAGAGATGCTTCCCGAGTCTGAGGACAAGCAAAAAACCACCTTAACGGCGGCTTTCTGTAGGGAGATTATTTTTTAAAAAAGAAAAAGTTTTAGGAGTGTCGTTAATTTCTTAACTGTTTATAGTATAATATCCATAGCTTAAAGAAACCTTAAACCAACTCAGGTTTTTGACTCTTTTTCTAATTTTTATTTTAAGGGCGCTCAATTTCCAGCCGAGGCCACTTCTCCTGCCAGTTTTTCTTGCTGAGACGCGCAGTATAGAGTTCTTTGCGTTCTGGATTTTCCAAAAAATGCGGCGTTGGCCGCACCTGAAAGTTTAAGATATCCTCCAGACCGTAGGGCGCAAACAGCTGCAGCTCCCCATTTGTCCGCAGACGCAGACCGACAGCTGTGCAGCGCTCAGGGTATTTGCTCATAGCATCTCTTGCATCCCTGTAAGGTACCGTTCCGGGACTATGAACATGCATATAGACCTGATTTTTGACTTCCCATTTATACTGGGGAAACTGTTCTTTCACCCCTTCTTCAATGTTCATCGTCTCTTCATATGAGACTGCCGGATCAAAGAAAATCACATCCACATCTGTGTCCGCATCAAAAGCCGGCCGATTGGACAAAGCATTCCAGATGAAGTTGCGCACGAATCCGGCTGCCAGCCAACAGTCCTGCAAACCGAGCCCCGCTATGATCTGCAAGATGGTCATCATGTCCCGGTCTGCAGCCAAAAGCCGCAGAATACTGTCTCTGTCCATCGGTTCAGTCCTCTGCTGCGTCATACTTGGTCAGCATGTTGGGAACATACCTATCAAGGCTCTTGCGAATCTCCCCCCGAATCGCTGTATCCATCTGGCTGCTGATACTGATGATGGCTGCCTTGGTTTCAGCTGCGATTTCCTTCTTTTTTTGTGAGAAAGCCCGCTTTTAATTTGCTGCGGGCAGCAGCCGCAGTCTGAGCCTCTGTCAAAGCCCGCTGACGTTCCATAGCTTTTTTCATGGCCCGCAGAGCATGTTCCTGCTCTTTGTCTGTATAATATCCATCAATCGGTATGAGCATAGTAGTCCCTCCTCAGCTGACTGTACTCTTCTTCCAGCCTGTCCCGCTTCCTGCGGAAAGCCTTATCCCTCTTGTCTTCTTCCTCTTCCAGATCTGCTAGACGACGCTTATAGGCCTGCTCTGATCTCCACAGCAGATTTTCCATTTCAGAGAAATAATCTGCCGCATCGTCCGAAGAAGCTGAAAATCGCTGTAATATAAAAGACATCCGGTCTGTCTCCGCATCTACCAGACTTCTTAACTCTCCGGCCCGGTTATCGAGCTCCTCGCAGCGCGCTTCAAAGCTTATCTTTTCAAGTCGGTATTCGTCTTCAAAATCATTCAGCTCCTGAGCTTTTTTGCTGACATCTTCCCAGCTTACATCTTTGCTTTCCATTGCTGAAATTCCCCCGCTAGCTGTGCATCTGTGGCTAGCACCTTTTCAATCGCAGCCTGCAGCTGATGGTCCAGGCGCGCAAACGCTGCTGCCGAATCAGTCATCTGGGCCGCTGCATGAGCAATCTCGGCCTTAAAGCCGTCCACATACTGCTCCCGCGTCACTCCTTGGCTGGCAAAGATGCCCTCCACCTCTTCGGCCGACAGCTCTGTATAGCTGCTAAAGTCAATCTTGGACCAGAGAGCCTCTATTTCTTCATTGGCTTCCTGGGTCAAGGCAGTGACCTCATCTGCTCCGATCTGCGCTACACTGGCCATACTGGAGGAAAGGATCTGCCCCTGCGCTGCATCCAGATAAATCTGCTCTGTGCCGCTGATACGATTGGAAGCCCACTTGGTCTTCAGAGCCCGAAAATGAGACATGCCTTTGAGAGTCTTATCATAGGCTTTAAACACATCGCTTATTAAAGGCTTACTGCCCTTACCATTTATAACCTGACCGCTGGCTGGATCAAATTTCCAAGCATTAATATCGTGGCTAGTTCCGTCTACCCAATATATAACTCCCAATCCACTGTCTGATAATTTTGTACGGCTATTGTACCACTCTGGATTATTCAAATCATTAAAACGAACCACATCGTCATTTTTTCTTCGATAATCAATGAACATGGCAGGATTCTTTTTAATGAACTGTTTCTCTTCTTCCGTCAGAGCCCCGTACTTAAACCAAGCATTAAAGGTGGTTACTGGGATATGGTATTTAGCACCAGCCTTAAGCATGTAAGCCCCTTGTGAATAGCCGGTCAGCTGGCGCACCTCATACCGAGGGTCGTCCATGACCTCCTTGACAAACTGATCCGCCGCTTCATATTGGGGAGAGATGAAATTCTGCCTTGCCTCTATAGCACTAGCTGTATCACGGGAAAGAGAACCAACAGGGTTTATCTTACTCTCAGGATCTGTCCCTGCTGCCACAACAGCCACGCTCTGATAATCCGGCTGACCATTGACAATCGGAGCGACTGCCAGACCCTGGAAACCTGTTTCTTCGTCATTTTTAGTAGCAACAACTTGAAATTCTTTACCACCTGCTTTAATAATATTTGTGTCTCCATCATTTTGAGGATTCGGAGTGACTATTTTATAACCATGTCTATGAGCATAATCAGGATCAACACTATAGACATTCGGATAACGATTTAATCCATTAAGTTCTTTATCTGAGTACATGTAAGTCATTACTGCCCCCCTTCTTCTCCATCTGAATAAACAACAGATACTCTATTTTTTGTCGTCCCTTTATGAGAATTTAGTATAGCCCACTGATCATTTATTTCTTCATTTGTCTCTCCTTGAACTGAACCATTGTCATTCTCTGTTTCATCCAGAGAATGACCTATCCGATATTTAATTTTTTGTTTATCTGAGAATCTAATTTCTACATCACAAGACCATGAACCCGGCGGATAAGTATAATTCGGATTAGTAATCTTAATCTCCTCAATCCCTCCATAAGTATCTTTAAGAGCATCAACCAAACTCATCTCATACTCTCGATTGCGTCTTTCTTCTTTGGATTTGCCAAGCATACTAAACATAAATATCCCTCCTGCGGTGATGATAGCTAATACTAAAACAATAAGCAGCCACTTTCGGCCTTTTGTGAATCCAGATTTTGTCATTGAGCTTGTTCTCCTTTATTTCTATTATACTATAATTTACAACTAAATTACACTAGAATAGGAACAATCGGTGCAACCGCCAGTCCATCAAATCCCGATACTGGGTCAGACTTAGTGGCAACAACACGAAATTCTTGACCATCGGAGGTGGTTATGGTGTTGGTTTCGTTTTTATTATTTGGAGTATCTGTCACAAATTTCTTTTTATTGCGTTCTGAAAATTCTTTATTAACACTATAAACCGCAAAATCTTGGTTTAAATTATTCAATTGATTATCAGTATAATTAAATACCATTATTGCTCTCCTGTTTCACCATTTGAATATCGTACTAATATTGTAGATTCTGTTTTACCAATGTGTTTTTGAAGTATCGACCATTGTTGATCAATTTCTTCATTAGTATTTCCTTTCATAAGACCATCATGGTTTTCATTATAGGTTAATCTGTGATTAATTCCATAAGTAATAGTTTGACTATCATTGAACTGTACTGAAATATCACAAGACCACGAACCCGGTTTGTCATTATAGTAAGGATCCATAATCTTAATCTCCTCAATCCCTTGGTAGGAATTCTTTAAGGCGTTTACCAAACTGACTTCATACTCTCTATTTCGACGCTCTTCTTGAGATTTCCCTAACATACTAAACATAAAAACACCTCCTGCAGTGATGGTTGTGAGTAGCAAAACGATTAGTAACCTTTTACTACTTTTTTTTATTTTAGAATTGTTCATTTGAGTTTTTCTCCTTTTTCTTATTATACTATAAGATTAGTCTATATTACACTATAATAAGAAAAAGTTATTTTACATCTATCAATCATAGTAGGAATTCCTAGGTCCGTTCCCGTAGCAATCACAGCTACATTTTTATAATCTGGTTCGTCGTTGACAATAGGTGCAACTGCCAGTCCATCAAAACCTGTTTCAATGTCAGACTTAGTGGCAACAACACGGAATTCTTGACCATCTGAGGTAGTTATGGTGTTGGTTTCTTCAAAATCAGATGAAGAAGGATTCGGATTAGGAGCTTCTGTAACCAAAGGTTTATTATTTCTCTCAGCGTATTCAGAATTGACACTGTATACATTCTTCCCGTGGTTTAATTCATTAAGTTGTTTATCAGTATAATTAAATACCATTACTGTTCCCCTCTTTCTTTGTTAGAGTATGTAACCGTAACTGTATTAGTTGTTATTCCTTTTCTTCGGTTAAGAAAATCTCGCTGTCCATAAGTCATACGACCATTGTAATTTTCTATCTCATCTAAGTTATGTGGAATTCCATAGAATATTTTTTCCCCATCTTCAAACAAAATATCAACCTTACAAGACCAGTCACCAGGAGGGTTCGTATATGTTGGATTGGAAATTTTGATTTCTTCTATCCCTTCATAGGAATTCTTTAACGCATTAACCAAACTGACTTCATACTCTCTATTTCGACGTTCTTCTTGAGATTTCCCTAACATACTAAACATAAACACACCTCCTGTTGTAATGGCTACGACTAACAAAACGATTAGTAGCCTTTTATGACTTTTTTTATTGCTGGATTTATTCATTTAATTTCTCCTTTTTCTTATTATACTATAAGATTAGTCTATATTACACTATAATAAGAAAAAGTTATTTTACATCTATCAATCATAGTAGGAATTCCTAGGTCCGTTCCCGTAGCAATCACGGCTACATTTTTATAATCTGGTTGACCATTGACAATTGGCGCAACTGCCAGTCCATCAAAACCTGTTTTAGGATCAGCTTTGGTCGCAACTACTCGAAATTCTTGACCGTCTGGGGTTGTGAGAGTATTGATTTCCCCTTTTTTCAATTCATTATCAGGTTTAGCAGTGACAATATTTGTTCTATTTTCTTTACGTTGTGCATACTCAGGATTGACACTATAAACATGCTGACCCTGATTCAGTGAATTTAACTGCTCATCGGTATATCCAAACACCATCACAATTCCTCCTCTGTCCCATCAGAATATCTAACTTTTACACGAGATGTTGTTCGTCCTTTCCTAGAATTAAGAGATGCTTCAAACTTCTCATCTTCCTCATTATATACTCCTATACGAATTTCTTTTGTCTCTTTATTATACGCTAGAACATGCTTAAGAGATACACCATCTGAAAAATGAATGATAATATCAGCTCCCCAACTATCTGATGGTTTAGAAGCGTATTCTGGCGAGCTAATTCTGACCTCCTCAATCCCCTCATAGGAATTCTTGAGAGCATTGACTAAGCTGATTTCATACTCTCGATTGCGTCTTTCTTCCTGTGATTTGCCAAGCATACTGAACATAAATATCCCTCCTGCAGTGATAATTGCTAACAGTAAAACAATAAGCAGCCACTTCCGGCCTTTTGTGAACCCAGATTTTGTCATCGTACTTGTTCTCCTTTATTTCTATTATACTATCATTTCAGTTAAGCCAATCACAAAAAGGAATGATTGCTGCAATCATTCCTCCATATACTCATAACCTAAATGCTCATAGGCCTTGCGGGTCGCCACGCGCCCGGTACGGGTCCGCATGACAAAGCCTTTCTGAATCAGATAGGGTTCATACATGTCCTCAACAGTTTCGCGCTCTTCAGCGATGTTGACCGAGAGAGTCCCCAGACCGACCGGCCCGCCGCCATAAACTTCAATCATGGTTTTGAGAATCTTCTGGTCGACATAATCCAGCCCTTCCCGATCCACATCCAGCATGGTCAGAGCCTGATCCGTTATCTGTCCGTCAATGAGGCCATCCCCCATAATTTGAGCATAATCCCGAACCCGCTTCAGCAGACGGTTGGCAATCCGTGGCGTCCCCCGGCTGCGCAGAGCCAGCTCCTGAGCCGCCTCATGGGTAATAGCCATCTCAAAGATCTCAGCTGTCCGCTCGACAATCTCTGTCAGGTCAGCTTCCTCATAGTATTCCATATGGCCGGTAATACCAAAACGGGCCCGCAGAGGATTGGACAGCATGCCAGCCCGGGTAGTCGCCCCAATCAAGGTAAAAGGCGGCAGATCCAGATGCACACTGCGGCTGGTTTCCCCCGTCCCAATCATAATATCAATGTAAAAATCTTCCATGGCGCTGTACAGAACTTCCTCTACAGCCATGGGCAGACGATGGATTTCATCGATAAAGAGCACATCGCCCGGTTCCAAGTCATTGAGAATGGCCACCAAATCACCAGCCTTTTCAATGACCGGTCCCGAAGTCTGCTTGATATTGACGCCCAGCTCATTGGCAATCACAAAGGCCATGGTCGTTTTCCCCAGCCCCGGCGGTCCGAAAAGCAGGGCATGATCCAAAGCCTCATCCCGAAACTTAGCAGCCTCAATAAAAATTTTCAGCTGATTTTTGACCTTGTTCTGACCGATATATTCCTGTAAATACTGGGGACGCAGAGTGCGCTCTGCCAGCTCCTCATCGCCCAGCAATTCATTATCTAAAATTCTACTCATGCTTACTATTATAGCAGAAAATCAAGAGGCGGACGAATTTCACACATTTTGAAGAGCAAAATAGTCGGACTTCGGCAAACAAGAAAAAAAGCCACCGAATTCGGTGGCTTTTATGGGAGATTATTATGAAAAAGTTTAGGATTTCTATCAAATAAAGTTAGGAGGTCTTCATTTGATACTGATAAGTATACCGCCTTTAGCTTAAAGAAATCTTAACTCAGTATAACACCTCTTTTAAAATATAACATTCGAGTTACAATTCGATAAACATCCTGTCTTTTCTCCAAAAAAATCAAGAAAGACAGACTGCTTTTGCCAAGTCGCGGCCTCGAAACAGCAGATTTGCTGCTTCCTCTCGGGAGTTAGAGAAAGGATTTCTCGCGATAGGACGAGCAAGTCCGCTGCCATCCTGTCCGCTCCTGCCGAACCACTGCTCAAAAAACATCAAAAGCAGACTGAAACATTAGCCGCAGACAACACTGGAGCCGGGCAAGGCGAAGCTCATCTGAATTGAATATTTTCAAAGAGTATCAATGGTACCCTAGAGACTTTCCTCGTTTTGAAGCCCCAAAAAAAGACCACCGGATTGGGTGGCCTTTA
This sequence comes from Streptococcus sp. DD11, assembly GCF_001578865.1. Taxonomy (NCBI): domain Bacteria; kingdom Bacillati; phylum Bacillota; class Bacilli; order Lactobacillales; family Streptococcaceae; genus Streptococcus; species Streptococcus sp. DD11. Next base: position 48,273 of record NZ_KQ969398.1, on the reverse strand, counting down.
TGGGAGATTATTATGAAAAAGTTTAGGATTATCAAATAAAGTTAGGGGGCTTCATTTGATAAAGATAAGTATAGCAGTCCAAGCTTAAGAAATTCTTAAAGCAGCTGCTTTCTTTTTGCTTTTTATGATAAAAGCTTTTTCTCTTTTTAAATTGACGGCCATTCTTTGAAGCTCTCTGCTTTTTCAGCAGACTTGTCCAGCCATCGGACGATTCTTTGAACAACTCAATCCCAAATCCCCCACGCAAAAGAAAACTAGTCTTTAACACCGGCAAAATAAACTGTTGTGCTGGTGAATATCTGGCCGGCTCTCAGAATAACGTCAGCCTGCCGGTCGCTGTGGATTGCATCGGGCAGAGCCTGACTTTCTATGGCTAAGCCATTATGCTGCACCATAGGCCGACCCTTCAAGATAACCTTCTCATCCACAACATTAGCCGTATAGAGGACCAGACAGGGAGCCTGGGTCTTAAAGGTCAGCCAGCGGCCAGAGTCCGTATCATAGAGCGAGCCTGCCGTCGTCCGGCTGCGGTCCAGCTCAAAGGGATGGTCCAGACCGGAAACGATGTGGATCTGCTCGTCCTGATCCGCAAAAATATCCTGAAGGCTGACACCTTCCTGCAGGCGCTTGACAAAGCCCGGCTCCCTGTCAGCCTTTTTCGCTGGTATGCCATCGGGTGCAATCGGATACACACCGCTGGTATGAAGCTGCAGGATATGGCGGTCAATGGGCTGCTGAAAATCACCGGATAGATTGAAATAGCTGTGGTTGGTCGGATTGACCAAGGTATCTCGGTCTGTCTGTACCTGATAAGAGATCTCCAGCTCTCCCTTTTCAGTCAAAGTGTAGGAAACCCAGACCTTCAGATTGCCCGGAAATCCGCCGCAGCCATGGGCTCGCTCCGTGTAAAGGGTCAGGCCGTCATCGCTGACTTCTTCCAGTTCGAAAAGACTGCTGTCCCATCCGCTTGAGCCGCTGTGGTTGCAGTTTGGGCCGTTATTGGCTTCCAGCTGATAGGCTCGGCCGTTGAGCTCGAAAGCCGCTCCGGCGATGCGGCCCGCTACCGGACCGATACTGGCACCATACTTGGGACTGTTGCCAATGTAGTCTTCAAACCTGTCAAAACCGACTACAATATTGGCCCAGCGCCGCTGTCTGTCAGGAGTGATATACTGGACCACCGTGGCCCCATAGTTCATGACAGTCAGACGGTAGCCCAGATCATTCTCAAAGGTATAGGTCCGAACTTCCTGCCCTTTAAAGCTTCCAAAAACGGCCTCTTGGTAAGATTTCATGCAAAGCTCCTTATCAAAAATCACGAACCTGCCATTTCCTGTCCTCAAAAGGCAGGTCAAGCTTGTCCTCCCAGGAAACAGCCGTTTGGCGCAGAACCTGATTTAAGTCTTCAATATGCTGCCGGCCGGCTTCATCAAGCCAAGCCTTAGCTGCTTCAGGCCCCTCTTCTGCAAAGACAGAGACCGCTGGCTTCCAAGTTGCCCGACCGCAGAGAACACCATTAAAGAGCGAGCCAGCTTCATGGGCAATTTTCAGCGTCTCTTGGAAGAGCTGAGCGGAAACACCCGCGCTGAGAAAGATAAAAGGAAGGTGGGTCGCCGCTGACTGCTCCCGAAAATAGTCTTTGACTTGGTCCAGACTGTAGACCGGATCCAGCCCTTCCGGAGCAAAGCCTTCTGCAAACTTCATATTGACAGGCACTTCTACCTTGAGAACATCAACATGGTAGCGATTTTCTGAAAAGACCTTCATGGCTTCATTGACCTTGTGCGGCTTGACCCTGGCATAGTCGGCATCCAGAACGCTGCTGTTCTGGGCATCATAGGTCAGAATTTCCAGAAAATAAGGAAGGTCTTCAGCCAAGCATTCGCTGCCGATGCGCTCCACCCAAGCCTGCTTGACGTCATTGATCTCCGGCTTGTCGTCCACATCATAGTAGAGGAGCACTTTGACCGCATCAGCGCCGGCTTCCCTGATACGCCCTACAGACCAGTTGGGCAGCAGATCAGGCAGGCGGCCTTCCGCTGTCGCATCATACCCCGTCTTTTCATAGGCTACAATGAGGCCGCAGTCGGCAGCCCGCAAGTCGGCAGCCGGCAGGCCAAACTCTGGATCCAGCAAAATAGAAGTCGCATAGGGTGTCAGCTGGCTGGAGATTAATTTCTTAAAGTCAATCAGGGCTGAATCGCCTGAAAGAACCTGTTCTCCGCTGGCCAGCATTTTCTTGAGAGAACCCCGCTGGTCAATGGCTAAAGCTCCGATAATCCCCTGTTCATCTGATAATTTTTTTAAATGAGCCACCTTGCCGTGGCTGATGTTTAATTTTTTCATAACATTTCCTTTTTTATACCTGCTCCAAAGGGTGGATGAGAACTCCTTGGACCACACGGTTGACGGTCCCTGTCGGAGATGGCGTATCCGGCCGATTTTTGACCTTAAGCGAGGTCAGGAGGGCAAAGATTTGGGCATAGACGATATAAGGGAAGACCCGATAGCCGTCGTCCAAGATAGGACTCTCCAGCAGCACCTGCTCCACTTGGTCCAGATCTTCGCTGCAGTCAGTCAGCAAGACAAGCCTGCGGGCGATGCGGTCACCAGCCACTTCGCGAATCAAATCCAAATCATAGGCCTTGGTATAGGAATCTGCAGAGCCAAAGACCAGCACCAGCGTTTCTGAGTTGATGAGCGATTTAGGACCGTGGCGGAAGCCGACCGGGCTCTCATACATGGTCGCAATCTGACCGGCTGTCAATTCCAGTATTTTCAGCTGCGCTTCATGGGCCAGGCCAAAGAAAGGTCCTGCCCCCAGATAGATCACACGGCTGTAGTCCAAAGCGACCAATCGCTGTATATCTGCTGCCTGATCCAGCACTTTTTGGCTCAGCGCCTGCACTTCTGCCACCTTTTTCTCTTTGACAGCCACACTTTCCCTGTCAAAGACCAGCAGGGCAGTCAGCAGCATGGAGCTGAAGCTGGAGGTCATAGCAAAGCCGGCATCATTCGAAGCCTCGGGCTGCAGGAGGAGGAGATTGCGCTCATCTCCCTGAGCCTGCTGGGCCAGCTGCCCTTCTGCCGCACAGGTAATCGTGACCTGATAGAGCTGATCGACCAGCTGCTTGGCCAAGTCTACCGCCGCCACACTCTCCGGCGAATTGCCGCTGCGGGCAAAGGAAACCAGCACTGTCGGTACCTCTCGATGCAGATGCACCAAGGGGGTAGCTACAATATCAGTCGTGGCAACAGCGCAAAAGTTCCACTTGCGCTCATCATAAGCCTGTCTCAGATAAGGCAGCAGCGTGTCTCCCACATAAGCCGAAGAGCCTGCCCCGGCAAAAATCACCTTGATATAATCGTGCTTCTCCTCAATCTTGTGAAGAAAAGCGGCAATGGCAGCAGCCTGAGCCTTGTAAGCTTCAAAAGCCTGCTGCCAGACCTGCGGCTGCTGGTAAATTTCCCGGCTGGTGATGTCAGCCCCCAGCTCCAGCAGCTCTTCCTTTGTATAATCTAGCATTTTTTGAATCTTCCTTTCTGTCTCTTGCAAAAAGGGGGCCGGAAACAGCTCCCACCCCCTTCTTATCCTTTTCTCACTCTAGGAAGCTCAATCCTCTGCCGCCTGCCGCTTTGACAGCGGCGCTGCGAAAAGCTCACAGCTACACGGGATTTCGCTGTCCACGAGTATCCTTTTTCATCATATATTGTCTTTTCAGGCAGCCGGCCAGCACTATCCAGACGGCTGCTCTCCCTTTTTATCGTCAGTTAGTTTATCTTTTATTCCGTCCTTAACTCCCTCGGACAGTTTCACTACTAAAAGCAAACTAAAAGACTATATACTCTTTAAAAATCGAAGAGGTGGCTGATACAAAAGAACCTTGCTTCGGATATTTCTTTCGTTTGATTTACAAGCCCCTGCTTTGACAGCAGGCTTTGCTTGTCTTTCTCCACAGCCTCTTTGATGAAGACCGGCTGACACAAACTGCCCTTGCCTGATCTGCATCGGTATCCCTGCCGTCTTCGCTGTTCTTTGAGTATTACTCGTCTTCATCATCCTGCAGGCTGGCTAAAACATCGTTGACTTTGACAATGTTTTCTGCCGCCTTGGCTGGATAATCGACCTCCAAACCTGTCAGAGAAGCATTGATAAACTCAATCACCATGGGCAGATTGACCCCAGCGTAAAGCTCAATGTCCCGGCCTTCCATAATGAAACGGCTGATTACATTGCAAGGAGTGCCGCCCAGGAGGTCCGCAAAGACCAGATAGTCATCCAGATTCTGGACTGTGTCCAAAAATTTAGCTGCGAAGTCTTCTGGACCTTCCTCCGGCAGCAGGGCAACAGCGTGAATGGCCTCCTGAGGGCCCATAATCATCTCTGCGGTCTGCTTCAGCTCCTCACAGAAACGGCCGTGACTGACTAAGATTAATTGTTTGCTCATAGACTGCTCCATTATTCCATTCCCAGAACAAAATGACCAAATGCAGCAAGAGAAACCGCCAGCACAATGATAATCAAAATGGCTTTTGTAGAATTCATACCTTTCTTACCGAGAAGCCAGAAGATGAACCCTGTGAAAATAGCTGGAATCAAACGCGGGAAGATAAGGTTGAGCATATCTTGGAAATCAATGGCTTTTTCACCGATATTCAGCACCCATGATACTTCGAAGTTAATCATCGTCGCTACAAGAGCTCCAACCATGAAGATCCCCAATACAGAAGCCGCCTCAACAAGTGCTGTCAGAGTGCTTTGCATGTTGGTGATGAGATTGACCCCTTCTTTGTAGGCAAATTCCAACTGTTTCCAACGGAAAATGTCATAAGCAACCGCTACAGCAATCCAAAGGAAGATGCCAACAGGGTTTCCTGCAATCGCAAGAGTGGCAGCAATAGATCCCATGATAGCTGGTACAAGTGATCCAAAGATAGAGTCTCCAAGAGGAGCAAATGGTCCCATGAGACCGGTCTTAATACCATTGACTGCATCTTTTGATTTGACACCGTCTTTTTCTTCCATAGCTAGGTCAAAACCTGCAATAATCGTGTGGAAGAAAGGTGAAGTATTGAAGAACTGCGTATGCAGTTTCATCATTTCCTGTAATTCTGGAGTGCCGTCACCGTACATTTTACGCAGCTGAGGCAGCAGCATGTAAAGATAGCCTGAACCCTGCATCCGCTCATAGTTCCAGCCTAATTGGAAAGTAAAGAGGCTGCGCTTATTGATCTGTTTGAAATCTTCTTTGCTTAATTTGTAATTAGAATTCGTCATCTTCAATTTCCCCGCTTTCTGAGTTTGTGCTGGCAGCTGGCGCAGCTGCTGCTGTTCTTTGGCTGTATTTGAAATGCTGTACTGCAAGGAAGATACCAAAGATAGCTACACCAATCATAGACAAGCCTTTGAAGTTGTTGGCAAATGTGATGGCAGCATCTTTTGGAAGAGCTCCAACAACGCTGGATACAGCTTCACCGAGTGACTGAATGTTTGAGTAAAGCACCGTCAGCATCGCAGTCAAGCCAAAACCAAGAGCTAAGTAGTGAAGATTGCGTTTAACCGGAAGGTAACGAAGTAAGATAGCAAACCCGAGTCCTGGAAGCATTCGACCTGCAAGTGTCAAGCCGTCTGCCAGCCATTTGACATTGTTTACAGCGTCAACAACCGCTTGTACAAAGTTGCCGCCCAATGCCAAAGCAAGGAAGACCGGAAGTGCACGAGACAGAGCCCAAGGAAGTGCACCTAAGAGATAGTTGCGCTCAATGCCTTTATAGTCAAAGCGTTCAACTGCTGAATCCACACGGTGTGCGAAGTAAGTAGTTGTCATACGTCCAAGGATATCTGTATAAACGAGCAAGGCAGCTACAGGTACAGCAATTGTAGAGATTGCGATATCTGGCTTGATGCCCTGTGCTACTGAAAAGGCTGTCGCAAGAACGGCACCGGAAGTGGCATCGATCCGGGAAGCGCCCCCAAAGGTACCGACACCGAGTACGAAGAGCTGCAGATTTCCACCGATCAAGAGACCGGTGGTCACATCGCCCATGATCAGACCGGTGATAAAGCCGGCAAAGACAGGAGAACCTGCAGAAGAAACGATTGTCAGCTCGTCACAGATCTGATAAGCTGAGTACAAAGTAAGTAGTAAAATTTGCCACCATTGTATCATGACAATGACCTCCTAAAATTTTTCTTTATTTTAATAGTTTCATGAAGTCTTCAACTGGGTCGTTGGGAACCATTTGAGCCGTCAGTTGGACACCCTTTTCATGCAGTTTATGAAAAGCCTCCACATCTGCATCCAGGACATTGATGGAGCGGGTAATGGAGCGGGTCTCATCTGACTGAGACATATTGCCGACGTTCAGCGTTTCCAGCGGCACACCAGCCTCTACCAGACGCAGGAAGCGGTCGGGCTTCTTAGCCACGATAAAGAGGCGCTGCGAATCATACTTGCCGGCCAGGATATTCTCTGCCGCCTTGGCAACCGGCAAAATACTTAATCGGACACCGGCCGGAGTGGCTAATTTCAGGCCGCTCTTTTCGATGTCATTCTGAGCAACATCATCGTCAATGACCATAATGCGTGAGATATTGAGCTTGGTAGTCCAGAGATTGGCTACCTGTCCATGGATTAAACGCCCATCGATGCGGGCACCTACGATTGTCATAGATTTTCCCCCTTTATTGTTTTAAATGTAGGTTGGTTAACTAAGTTGATGGAATCTTTGTACTCCCCTTCGGTTTCAAAGATAATGATGCGGTTGCGGCCTTCTTTCAGCAGACTGTGCGGAAGATAGAGCGACAGGGTCGGTCCGACCTTCCAGAAACGGCCGATATGGACACCGTTGACAAAGGCGACCCCCTTGCCAAAGCCGGTCAGATCCAGATAGGTGTCGTGAAGCGCTTTCATTTCAAAGTCAAAAGCGTAGAAAGCCGGCTGGTCTTGCTGCCAGTCCTTGGAAAAGTCAATCCTGTCCGTCCGATCCAGCGGCAGCGGATAGTGCTGCCAGTGGAGCAGAAAGTGCAGGTCCTTGCAGACGCCGGTCCGAATGCCCTTGCGCTGCGTCTCAGCCAGCAGCTTGTGGCCGTAGTTGACCCGGCCCATATTTTCCAGCAGGATATCAATCCGCTGGCGGCCTTTCTTCTGACCGGCGGCCAGAATCTCCTGACCAATCTCTGTCTGGTACTGGCTAGCGGCCAGCTGGCCGTTGACATAGAGCTGCAGGCGGTCACGAGCGTCAATGACCCTGATCTTTTCCTGGTCAGCATCCCAGACTGCTTCTGTCCGATAGAGCAGGTAGCCGACATTCTGACCCAGCTCCTCCATTTCCAGAGGATACAGGCTTTCCTCAGGCTCTGCCAAGTCCGACAGGGTCTCAAAGAGGCTGACCTTCTGGCTGAGCGGAATATCCCTCAGCTCACAGCTTTCTTTGACCAGCGGCTCCATTTGCGGATACTCCGGATAATAGGTCTGCAGCATCCTGCGGACAGCCTCATATTTAGGCGTCGGATTACCTGCTTCATCCAGAAGGGCATCGTAGTCATAGGAAGTCACCTGCGGCAGATCGCGAGTCCCCCGGGCTGAGCAGCCGTTCATAAAGCCAAAGTTGGTGCCGCCGTGAAACATATAGAGATTGATGGAGCCCAGCTCCAGCACCTCGCGGACAGCCTCGGCCAATTCCTCAGGGTCACGCCGGATGACCGGCTCTTTCCAGCGGTTGAACCAGCCATCCCAGAACTCCATGCACATGAGCGGCCATTTCTTGCCATGCTCTGCAAAAAATTCCTGCATCTGAGCGAAATTATAGGCGGCTTTGGAGCCAAAATTGCCGGTCACAAAGAGATCGTCATCAATCAGCGTGCCGGCCCGCAGCGTTGCCCGCCAGGGACCGTCCGAGGTGAAGAGCGGACAGGTCACCCCGCGCTCTTCCATGAGCTGCCTGACAGCCCGCAGATAGGCCTTGTCCTCACCGTAAGAGCCGTATTCATTTTCCACCTGCATCATGAGAATATTGCCGCCATTATCCAGAAGCCTTGGCACCAGCCGCGGCAGCAGCGCATCATAATAGCTGGCCACAGCCTGCAGGAAGCCCTCATCGGAGGAGCGGATGCGCAGATTTTCATTCAGCAGCCAGGCAGGCAGGCCGCCAAATTCCCACTCCGCACAGATAAAAGGCGAAGGGCGGACGATGGCATAAAGCCCCAAGTCCTGAGCTGTCTGCAAAAATCTCTCAATATCCAATATCCCTTGAAAATCAAACACTCCCTTTTGAGGCTCGTGCATATTCCAAGGGAGATAAGTCTCCACTGTATTAAATCCCAGAGCTTTTAGATTATAGAGCGAGTGGTACCAATCCTGGGGCTGAACCCGAAAGTAATGAATGGCACCCGATAAAATCTTAAACTCCCGGCCATCTAAGCGAAAAGAAGGACCTATTTCAAATCTTGCCATGTCTCTATCCTCTTTGTTGAAGCCGCTTTCATTTCTTATTAATATTAATATACTAAATTTTTGCATAAATGTCAACATTTTTTTAAAAAATATGTTAAAATCTTAATAAAGAGGGATAACTAAAAGAGAGGTGAATACAATGGCTATTCCAAAATACCAACAAATCAAAGATGAGCTCAAGCAGCAAATCATTTCTGGCAACTTTGAAAACGGTGATAAATTCTACACCGAAGCTGAGTTGATCAAGATGTTTAATGTCAGCTCCATCACTGTCGTCCGTGCTTTGAATGAACTGGCCAATGACGGCTATATCATCCGTCAGCAGGGCAAGGGCACCTTCGTTTCACGCGCCAGAAAGCACAAGCTGGTTGAGTTTTCTGATGTGGAAACCTTCCCTATCCAAAAGGATAAGGTGACCGTTCTGTCCATCAAGCGCGGCAATGATCTGAAAATCCTGGATAAGCTAGAATTGGCTCCGACACAGTTCTACTACAAGATTGACCGCATCAGGAGAACCGGCGATAAAGTCTATATTTATCACCAAACCTATATTCCTGAGCAGTATATCAATCCCAACTATCCGGATCTGGACTACTACAGCTCAATCTACAACCGCTTCAAAACAGACTACCACATTCACATGAATGATGAGCACTTTGAAGAAATCAATGAGATTGTCTTTCCGACACCCAAAGAAGTTGCCAAAACATTAGAAATTGACAGCAACTTCCCGACCGTGCATCAGGTCAAAATCACCAAGCTGGAAAATACCGGACAAATCCTTGAATACAGCGAAACCTATAAACGCGGCGATTTCTTCAAGATTAAGTTCATTTCCTGCAATCGGGACCACTGATGAGAAAACGATAGCTATCTTAGCTGTCGTTTTTTTGCAGTTTGCTTACTTCTATTATAAACTGACCTATACCAATTTGCAATCCCTCTAGTTGATTTTTTATAAAAAAATGTCAAAAACAAACAAAAAATGAGAGACGGCACCTTTTCAAGCTGATTCAGCGGAGAAAGAAGGGAAAATCTGTTTGTTTTCGGTCAGACTTGGACTCTTAAAGCAAGGCGACACTGATGTGGTTTGAATTTGATTTTCATTGAGTATAAGACTTGCTGGCAAGATCGAAGACTCCTCCTGACCGATTTTTTATACAGGGGCTGAGACTGACTCCCATCTCAGACTGTTGGAGCTGACGTGGTTCGAAGAGTATAAATGACTATAAAAGACCCAGACCAAAGCCTGAGTCCTGCACTGATTAGAAGGCGGCGGGCTGCTGCTTCCGCTGACATTGCCAATCAGAAAGCAGCGAATGTTTGCCGCCTCTTTGCCCTTATTTCTTTATTTCTAACTCACGGACCTGAAGCAAAACAGCGGGCAGATCCGCTCCAGCCTGAAGAAGGGCTGCCGCTGTATAGGCCCCTTCTACCAGAGGGACAGTCTGAATGAGGATTTCCTTGTCAGAGAAGTCCGCAGCCATTTCCAGATTCATGCGGGCGGAGCCCAGATCGTAAAAGGCCAGAATCCGTTCCTTATCATTGGCGGCCAGGGCGGCCGTAATACCGTCAAAGCTGGTCCCGATACTGCCGTCTTCCAGACCGCCCACATAGCTGACAGCCACATCGGCCGCCACCTGAGAGATCAGGTCAAAGACGCCCTGAGCCAGATTTTGGGAGTGAGAAACGATGAGAATGCCTGTATCTGCCATCAGTCTGCCTCCGTTTCCAAGAGGGCCTCAAAGAGGAGGCCGGAAGAGGCCGCCCCCGGGTCAATGTGACCAATCGAGCGCTCACCCACATAAGAAGCACGCCCCTTGGCAGCTTTCAGATCCTTGGTTGCTTCCACCAGAGAGAGGATTTTTTCATGCGTCAAGTCCCCAGACTGCAGGGCCGGAGGAATCTCCTCCCAAACGTCCACCATGGTCTTCTCACCTCTTGCTGCCTTGCCCCGCTTCTGGATCATATCCAGCCCAGCCTGAATGACTTCTGCCAAGCCCTGCCCTTCTTTTTCAGCCTTAGCCATGCCCATAAAAGCGGAGCCATAGAGAGGTCCGGAGGCGCCGCCGACCTTGCTGATCAGCTGCATGGAAACGGCCTGAAAAATCTCTGCCGCGCCGGCACAGTCTTTAGCAGCCAGATCTGCTGCCGCTGCCGCCATTCCCCGAGCCATATTGGCTCCGTGGTCTCCATCGCCAATGGGTGTGTCCAATTCAGACAGGTAGTCCTTCTGCTCCTGAATCTTATCATTGAACAGCTCTATCCATTTTCTTGCTTGTGCTGCTTCCATAAATACCTCCTTACCAAGCTGCAGTTGTGACCGGACTTTCGAGAGCTGCCAGCCAGTCAGGATGGTTCAGTTTGATAAAGGTCAGGGAAATCCCCGCCATATCAATAGAGGTCATGTAATTGCCCACTTTCTTGTAAACCGCTTCGACCCCAGCCTGAGCCAGAAGATGCGCCACGTCCGCCGCAAAGACATACTGCTCCATGAGCGGCGTTGCGCCCATGCCGTTGATGAGAAGGCCAATCCGGTCTCCCGCCCGCAGATCAAAGGACTGGCTAAGCTTGTCCACCAATTCCCGGGCCAGCTCCTTAGACGGCTGCATCTTTTCCTTACGGTAGCCGGGCTCGCCGTGAATGCCGATGCCAAATTCAATCTCATCGTCAGCCAGCACGAAGCCTGGCTTGCCGACTTCCGGCACCGTGGCTCCGCTCAGAGCCAAGCCGACCGTGTGGATATTGCTGACCAAGTCATCCGCCAAAGCCTTTATTTCTGCCAAAGATTTGCCTGCACGCGCCGCATGGCCCAGAATCTTGTGAACCAAAATCGTGCCTGCCACACCGCGCCGGCCCTGAGTATAGAGGCTGTCCTCTACCGCAATGTCATCGTCCACCACGACACCGGCTGCCTCGATTCCCTCCATCTCAGCCAGTTCCTGAGCCATTTCAAAGTTCATGATGTCGCCGGAGTAGTTCTTGATGACCATGAAAACCCCAGCGCCTTCGTCTGCTTCCTTGATAGCCTGCAGGATCTGATCCGGTGTCGGTGAGGTAAAGACCGCACCGCAGACAGCTGCCGACAGCATACCGTCACCGACAAAGCCGGCATGAGAAGGCTCATGCCCGCTGCCGCCGCCCGAGATCAGTCCGACCTTTCCCGTCTTCTCGCTCTTGCGGGCAATGATGTCAAAACCTTCCACCCGATAGACCAAATCACTGTGCATGTAGGCCAGCCCCTCCAGCATCTCATCGACCACAGCCGCTGGCTCATTGATAATTTTCTTCATAGGTGTCCTCCGTTTCTCGACGCTTTCAGAAAAGTTCTGGAAAAGACAGACCAGAAAGAAAGCGCTGTCATTTTTGATGTTATTTTAACATTTTATTTTACCGAAAGCAACTGCCCGCCCTGAGTCAGAATCGGCAGGAAAAGCAAGATGATCTCAAAAGGGCAGGCTGCGGACCTAGGCTCCCTTTCATCCGCCTCTGCCAACTGCAGCCTCAAATTTCTTGACAGAAAAAAGTAGACAGTGTATACTAAAGATAGATAAGTAGACAGTGTATACTTTTAAAGGAGCAGCCAGATGAAAAGAAACACCGACCAGCTCAAAGAAAAGCTGATTCAGACCGGGATTGAAGAAATCCGCAAGCACGGGATTGAGCAGTTCTCACTCAGAACCGTGGCCAAGGCCTGCGGCGTGACCCACGGCAGTCCTTACCGCCACTTTGAGAGCAAGGAGGGCTATCTGAGGGTGGTGCTGGCCCAGCTTTCGCTATTTCTCCATCAAAAGATTAACCAAAACCTAGATCAGACGGCCTCTGCCCGGGTGCAGCTGACCCAGCTTGGCCTGAATTTCATTATTTTTGCCAAGTCCTACCCTCATTTTTTCGAAGCTCTCTTTATCAAATTTCCTTTTAAATATATGAAGGTCAGTCAGGATACGATTTTGTTAGAGTCGGACCTGCCGGGATTTGACCGCTTTAAAACCATTGTTTTGCAGCTGCGCAGAGAGGAAGGCTTCAGCAACAGCGAAGCGGAGTCCCTTTTTCACTTTTGGAGCTTTATCACCGGCCTAGCCGTTCTGGCCAACAGCCCTATCGGGCAGGACCTGGATACGCAAGCCATCCAAAGCACCATCGACCACATGCTAGACATTTATATCAAAGGAGAACAATCATGAAAGTTCTGATTATTTACAGCTACCCCAGCCCCACCGGTTTTAATCCGGCTATTCTCAAAGAAGTTCAAACCAACCTTTCTAAAAAGCACGAGGTGAAAACTGTGGACTTGTATGCCGAAAATTTCGACCCGATTTTGCGCTTTGACCAGGACCATAAACGCCGGGACCTGCACAAAGATCCCGAAATGGCGCCCTATCGGGACTTGATTGCTTGGGCCGACCATCTGATTTTCATTTTCCCTATCTGGTGGAGCGGCATGCCGGCCATCCTCAAGGGTTTTATCGATCGGGTCTTTGCGGCGGATTTCGCCTACTCTTATAAGAAAGTCGGTCTGGAAGGCCACCTGCAAGGGAAATCGGGCTGGATCATCACCAGCCACAATACACCTGCCTTTGCTATGCCCTTTGTCCAAGACTATGGCAAGGTCCTGAAAAATCAAATCCTGAAACCTTGCGGCATCACTCCCGTCAAGCTGACCGAGCTCTGCGGTGTGGAAAAGAAGACGGACGAGCAGCGTCAAGATATGCTGAAGAAGATTGGGGAGATGGCACGGACTATCTAATTTTACTAAAATTATTTTTCTTAAGTGGTGACGGACGTCAGCGAACTCCGTTGGAGTTCCATGACTAATAATTGAGCCTACAGTCTCAATTATTCCGTGCTACATAGCCGAGTCTCAGCTATGTAGCTTTCACCACGGCGAAAAATAACTAGTAGTCTATGTTTTTCTCAAATCACAAAATCCTAATCTTGGCAGTCACTCTATACTTTTCCCAACAAATATATTTTAATAGCGAGCCACAAAAATAGACACTTTCCTCAAAGCGCCTATTTTTTTATGTGTTTTTAGTCCAACCCCACACGCTTGAAGATTTCATCCACGCGCTTGGTGTAGTAGACTGGGTTGAAGATTTCGTCGATTTCTTCCTGAGTCAGGCGGGAAGTGACTTCTGGGTCGGCTTCGAGGAGCGGCTTGAAGTCGACTTGATTGTCCCAGGAATGGGCGGTCTTTGGCTGGACCAGATCGTAGGCCTGCTCGCGGGTCATCCCCTTTTCGATCAAGGTCAACATAGCCCGCTGGCTGAAGATAAGGCCGAAAGTCGAGTTCATATTGCGCTTCATGTTTTCTGGGAAGACCGTCAGATTATTGACAATATTGCCGAAGCGGTTGAGCATGTAGTCGATCAGGATGGTGGTGTCCGGTGCGATGATACGCTCTGCGGATGAGTGGGAAATGTCGCGCTCATGCCAGAGAGAGACATTCTCAAAAGCCGTCACCAGATGGCCGCGGATGACACGGGCAAGACCGGTCATGTTTTCAGAACCGATAGGGTTGCGCTTGTGCGGCATAGCTGAGCTGCCCTTTTGCCCCTTGGCAAAGAATTCCTCTACTTCACGCTGTTCAGACTTCTGCAGGCCGCGGATTTCCGTCGCCATACGCTCGATGGACGTGGCAATCAGAGCCAGAGTAGAGAAGTATTCGGCGTGGAGGTCGCGCGGCAGGACCTGGGTTGAAATCTCCTGCGGACGGATACCTAATTTCTCACAGACATAGCTTTCCACAAATGGCGGGATATTGGCAAAATTCCCCACTGCACCGGAGATTTTCCCAGCTTCCACACCGGCAGCCGCAATCTCAAACCGCTCGATATTGCGCTTCATTTCGCTGTACCAGGTCGCCAGCTTGAGCCCGAAAGTCGTCGGCTCCGCATGCACCCCATGGGTCCGGCCCATCATGATGGTAAACTTGTGCTCCCGGGCCCGCTCAGCGATGATGTCAGTGAAACGGCGCAGGTCCTCGCGGATGATGTCATTGGCCTGCTTGTAGAGGTAGCCGTAGGCCGTATCCACCACGTCGGTCGAGGTCAGGCCATAGTGGACCCACTTGCGCTCCTCGCCCAGGGTCTCCGACACTGCCCGGGTGAAGGCCACCACATCATGGCGGGTCTCCTGCTCAATCTCCAAGATGCGGTCAATATCAAAATCCGCCTTCTGACGAATCAGGGCCACATCCTCCTTGGGAATCTCACCCAGCTCCGCCCAAGCCTCATCAGCCAGAATCTCGACCTCCAGCCAAGCCCGGTACTTGTTTTCCTCAGTCCAAATGTTCGCCATCTCAGGGCGTGAATAACGGTTGATCATGTTGTTTCTCCTATTCTACTGGCTTGTTTGAGATTTAAATGCTATTATTTCTTCAAAATTCATGGCAGAATCTTTAATTTCAGCATTAACTTGTTTAATTAAATCCTCCGCTACAAACTGAAATAATGCTTTATCAGTATGATTTTCTAATTGAAATTCAATAAGCTGTCCAGTTTCAATAATATAGTCAAAAATTTTATCAAAAAAATCTTTTAAATCCGTTGTCTCTTCACTTTCTAAATTTATCGAACAGTCAAGGATTTCATTCTCTAGTTTCAATCCAAATCCATCACCCAAATCATTAAATTTCAATGTGAACACCTCAAATTCCATATATATCCCTCCTATTAGAAAACATTTCTTCACTACCTTCTAAATGTAATAAAGCAACCTTTTCCCATTTCAATTTTTCCGATTTACTGTTTTCCAATGTGTTACTGTACATATTACCAACATAAAACTCTGGTTCTTCATTTACAACATCATAGGAGCTGTAAATTGTTTGGCTAGGTAATGTATTAATTGCAATATTAGCATTATGAGTTGATATTATAACTGTCTTTCCTCTATCCCTTAATTCTTTGATTTTTGGAATAAGATAGGAACTAATATATTTATTTCCCAATCCTCTTTCTATCTCATCAAATATATAGAAATCATATTGGTTATTTTCTAAAATTGCACTTATTGATAGTATCGCTTTTTCACCCTCCGATGGTATATAGCTCTTTCTATTTCCATTTTCATCAATTAAAAAAATTTGATATGAATGTTTTATAACCTTATTAACAAAATCATCTATCTCAGTAGCTTTTTCTGACGCATTAAAATACTGGTTAATCCTGCGAAAACTGGTACTAATATCAAAATGATTAAATTTTTTCATTAGTGCTCTTCGAGCAGGTAAACCATTTTTATCAAAAATAGATTCGGAATTAAAGATTTCTGTTTCCGGTAATACTTTTATTACCGATTCTATCTGAACTTCTCCTTTCTGTGGTAACTTACCCAATGAATTGACTTTAGTATCTTCTATTTCTTTAAACAAATCTTCTAACAATTTGTTATATTTAATTCTACTTAATCTCTTTTCAACTAACTCTGAAAATTTGATATGTGTTGGGGCGGAATCTGATCCTGTTTGTTTTTTTATACTCTCTTTAATGCTATCAACCGAATGAATTATTCCCTTATTTGAAAAAGCATTTTTAATATGATTATTTGCTTCCTTCAAAACATCTTGTTTCAATCGCTTTAATTCGTCATTCAAGTTTTTTCTGTTCACTGAATCCCTATTCACAGTCTCATTAATTTCTCTAACAGCATTGATTTTCTTAAAATTTCGATCTGTTTCACTTAGAACCATCGTAATATCTTCTACGTTAATAGAAACAGATATCCTAGAATCTCTTTTACAAATTCTTTCTGCATTTTTGTTGCTTAACACTGATTTTCTAAATTTAATTATTTGTTCTAACCCATCATATTTATTTAATTCTGAATAGTCAAATAGAGTTCGAATTGTTTCCTTAATTTTACTTTTCTTTTCCTCATCAATCACAACCTTATCATTTAATTCATTAATTATGTCATCATATTCTATATTATAATCTTTACCTTCATGAAAGAAAACATTTTTTCCCAAATCTTTAAGTGTTGGATATACATAATTTTTAACGAATATTGTTTTACCAGCTCCTTTTTCTCCAAAAATAATATTTATATCTTCAAATATTTTTATCGATTTTCTTAAATTAGGGTATCGTTCTTCATCACCTTTTGTGATTTCATAATGTGTAGTACCTTCTAATATAGTTTTTATAAATAATGCTGGATTTTCTGCAAGTCTATAAAATTTCGCAAAAGAGTCAATTTTATATTTTATTTCAGGTAATATATACTCACCATACAAATTCCAATCTTTTACATCACTACCAAACAATGCTAAATCATTATGAGAATTAATTATCCCCATTGCTTGTATATTTTTCGGCTCTAACACGATAATATAACCGTCTAAATCTTCTCTTAGTTTATTGGCTTCCTCTATAGTTAGCCCTCTTTGTTTATCCTTTGAATAAAAATGTGGTATTACAATAATTTCAGTCGGTAAAAATGATTTAATTTGAGCAATAAAGTCTTTATAATCTATAATATAATTATCATAATTTCTAGTTTCTTCATCAAAAACGTTGTCGAATTGTTGTATTTTTTCTGGACTAGCTATTACAATTATATGTCTATGTTGCCCATTGTATAAAGTGACGTCGATCTCCATACCCGGGAAAATTGTTAATTCATCATCCAGTTCTCTAATCTTTCTATATTCCCCAATATCAAATTTATTATGATTAGTTATTGCACAAATTTCGACACTATTCTCTCTCATCTTTTCTACAAAATCTTCTGGCGAGATTTCTCTCTTTTTCCCATCACCTTGTTTACAACTTTGTGTATGAATATGTAAATCTATTTTCTTCATTTTACTTCAACCTTAATTACCTTTTGATTCAAAATCCCTCTTATCCAACCGCCCACTCCGCTGCTTTTTCAGCATGGATTTTTGTTGTGTCATAGAGCGGAAGGTCTGTATCTTCTTGCTTTACCAGCAATCCAATCTCCGTACAGCCCAAGATAACGACCTCAGCGCCTGCATTTTTTAAATCATCGATAATAGCAAGATAAGTCTGTTTAGAGCTTTCTTTTATGTTTCCCAAACACAGTTCGTCATAAATAATTCGGTTGACCTCAGCAATACCTTTTTGGTCTGGAATAAGAACCTCCAAACCGGCCTCATGCAATTTTGATTTATAAAAATCTTGAGTCATAGTGTACTTGGTTCCCAATAAACCAACTTTTTGAACTCCATTTTTAAGCAAGCTGTCAGCAGTTGCCTGTGCAATATGCAAAATCGGAATAGCGATTTTCTCTTGAATCTGAGGTGCAACCTTGTGCATGGTATTGGTACAGATAACAATGAAATCCGCACCCGCACTCTCTAGTTTTTGCGCAATACCGCTTAGCAAATCCGCACTTTTGTCCCAATCTCCGCTTGCTTGATACTGCTCAATTTCCGCAAAATCAACGCTGTAAAGCAAAATCTTAGCCGAATGCAAACCGCCGAGTGCTTTTTTTACTGCTTCATTGATAAGCTGATAATATGAAGTGGTGCTTTCCCAGCTCATACCACCAATCAGGCCGATAGTTTTCATAGCTAACTAAAATCCTCCTTGCTGATAGCCACCGACGGATAATGCGACAGAGTGTTAAGATCGGTATCCAGCGGTAAATCGTAGACAGCCAGATAATTGTCTGGATACTGGGTTGTCAGTTCTTGATATTTGACCTCTACTTTTTCGTGGTCGCTGCTGGCAAAGAGCACTTCCACGACGGCAGTTTCTTTGCCTTCTTCTACAAAAGCGTTGACGATGATGCGTATCATACAGTCTCCTCCATCACAATTCTTCACCCAAACCAAGAATATCTCCCTTATCCCCGTAATGGAGAATGCGCAGGTATTCGCCCCAGACTCGGGATTTCCCAATCTCTGTGTCCATCCAATGCTCACGGCTAATCTCAATATCCTTGTAAAAGGCATTAAAGGTATAGGGAACATGGGTCAGGTGCTTGGGTAAGTGCTTGGCCAGAGTCCGCCACTGTCGGCCTGTCGCATGACTTTTGCAGATAAACATGACAGACCGCACGCTATTGAAATCAAAGATTTCCTTGGCGAAAAGCACATTTTCCAAAGTGTTGCTGGAGGAATTTTCGGAGACAATCGCCTCCTCAGGAATGCCCGCAGCCAGCAGGTGCTGGATGATGACTTCTGCCTCTGTATCTCCCTTCCAATCTGGATGAGCTGTCCCGGTCAGACTCCGGCCGCCAGTGACGAGGATTTTTTTGACATAGCCTTTTTGGTAAGCCTCGATTGCTTTCTCCCAGTGGCCTGGATGCGTACCGCTAAAGACAAATAAGACATCACATGCCTGAGGTTCAACTTTTTCTCCAAAAGTCACTGTGGTCAAAAAATCTGTTTCTTCTTCCGAAAAATTTTCTGGCGCTTCAGGACTTTTAGGGATAATCGGTCTCATCTGTAACATTTCCTCCGCAGAATTTTCTTAAAAATCAATCCCCTTGCCGAACTCCTCAACCTCATCCGGCTCATCACTAAAGACCGTCACATGCCCCATCTTGCGATTGTACTTCGCTTCTATTTTACCATACATGTGGAGGTGGGCGCTTGGATTTTCTGTGACATATTTTTCAGCAGCCTCGACGTGTTGGCCGAGAACATTGAGCATGACTGCAGGCGCATGCAGTTGGATGGCTGGTAATGGTGCTCCGAGAACGCCCAAGATATGGGTGTCAAATTGTGAGAAGTCGCAGGCTTCGATGGAGTAATGCCCAGAGTTGTGTGGACGTGGGGCAATCTCATTGACGATGATATCATCAGCTGTCGCAAACATTTCCACGCAGAGAGTTCCAGACAAGTTAAGCTGGTTTGCGATTTGCACCGCCATGACTTTGGCTTTGTCAGCCAGATTAGCCGGAATGCGAGCAGGCACAATGGTCTTAGACAGGATATTGTTGCGATGGATATTTTCCTGAACTGGGAAAACCGTCACGTCCTTGCCATTTCCTGATACAATAACCGAAATTTCAAGGTCAAAGTTAACGAATTCTTCCAAAACGCAGTCCGCTGAGTTCGCTAGCGCATAGGCTTCTTCCAAATCTTTTTCCGAGCGAATAACCTTTTGACCATGTCCATCATAGCCGCCTGTTGCAGTCTTGAGGACATAGTTTTTCGACAGGTCCATATCAGTCAAGTCTTGGCTAGAAGTCACGACCTTGTAGGGTGCCACGGTGACTTGTGCCTTGTTTGCGAGGAAGTCCTTTTCAAAAATGCGATTTTGCGAAATGCGGAGCAGGTCTGTCCCTTGAGGGAGCTGACCATCCTTGATGACGGCATCCAGCCCGTCAGCATCAACATTCTCAAACTCATAAGTCAGGACATCACAGCGCTCAGCCAATTGACGCAAAGCATCCACATCATCGTAAGGCGCCACAATCATCTTAGACACGCGAGAGGCGGGGCAGCCCGCCGCAGGATCCAGCGCGATGACCTTGTGGCCCATGTAGATAGCAGAGATGGCCATCATCTGCCCCAGCTGACCGCCGCCGATAATTCCGATGGTTTTAGTTGAGTTCATTAGTGGACTCCTCAGCGATTTTTCCTTGTTCTTCAGCAAAGTTGGCAAGTGCATCCGCAATGGCTGTATCTTCTACCGAGAGAAGACGAAGGGCAAAGAGAGCCGCGTTGGTCGCCCCCGCTTCGCCAATGGCCATGGTCGCCACAGGGACCCCGCCCGGCATCTGGACGATGGAGTAGAGTGAGTCCAGACCGCTGAGAGCGCGTGATTTAACCGGCACACCGATGACCGGCAACGTTGTCTTGGCCGCTACCATGCCTGGCAGATGGGCTGCCCCGCCGGCCCCTGCGATGATGACCTTGATGCCGCGGCCGCGGGCTTCTTCTGCATGCTGAAACATGAGATCCGGCGTCCGGTGGGCCGAGACAACCTTCTTTTCATAGGCAACGCCAAATTTATCTAGCACTTCAGCGGTTTTCTGCATGGTGGCCCAGTCGGATTTGGACCCCATGATGATGGAAACGAGTGGTTTCATATTTTCTCCTTTGAATAAACTAAATCTTTTGCTCAATATTTTTCACAGTGGCTGGCTCCACGCTGTAGTGTTTGACCGTCTGATCAACCAAATGTTTCACGCTTTTCGGATTGATCAAGAGACGAAGTGTAACCGTCGCAAGAGGTATAAAGCTTGGAAAATCCTGCCAGACAGGCGTCAGCACTTCCTGGCTGTCGCTCTTCCAGAGCCACTGCCTGATGGTCTGGAGGATTTTTCTCCTGCTTTTTGTCCTCTCTGCAGTGCCGATGATCAAGGCCATGAGACTATGTGTCTGTATCCCTGCCTGACCAAGTCTGACCTCAGGCTCCGCATAGCTGTGGGTGGCTAGGTCGATCATGATTTTGGGGAAATGAACCCCAGCTTTATAGGCATTAGCCGGCTCCACCATTCGGGGATTGCACTCGATATAGTAAAACTGCCCTTCCCTGCGGATAAAATCCAAGGTCAGACTGCCGTGCCATTTTAAAAACCGGCCTAATTTTTCAGCGTGTTCTCTTGTCTCCTCAGATGCTATGCTTAATCTGGCCGCAGCTGAACCGCCTGCGCCAGACCCCGCTTTTAGGCTGGTATGCACTGCCAGCAAGCGGCCATGGTCAAACACTGCCTGCACCTGACCGTAGTCCCCAGCAATATCTTGCTGGACCATCCATCTTTCGTCATTAGCGGATAAAAGCTCGGCAGCCTGCAGCAAGTCATCTTGATTGCTGATCTGATAGACCGAACGCCCGGCGGTGCCATAGTCTGCCTTTAGCCAGTAGGGGCAGTCCAAGCGGATGGAGTTTACATCCTTTACGTACTCCCACTTGGGAATGGGCAGGCCCAGCTGATCCGCAGTCTCGGCAAAAGCAATCTTTCCAGCCAGTTTTTCAAACTGTTCCTTATCAGCCAGTGCAATCGGCAATTCTGCGGGTAAAAACGGCTTTCCATTGGCCAGCAGCCAGCCCTCTTCATGGGTCGGCAGGATAGCTGTGTAGGTTTTTTGATCCAGCAGCTGCTGCACCTGCTTCAAGTAGTCTGTCGGAAAACGATTGACATCAACCGTCGGAATTCTGTGAGTCAGCCGACTGAAGGCTGCAATGGGAAATCTGCTGGGAGACAGAACATCAATTTTATAGCCTGATTTGAGCAAAACCGTCAGAGTCTCCCGCGAGGTTAGGCTGGAACCTTCTAAGAACAGTAGTCTGTTTGGCATTTTTTAAATTATTTATATGTTTAAAGCTTGATGTGTTGGCTTTACAAGGCCTTGCTTCCGATATCGGTCCGGTAAAAGAGGCCTGCGGTTTCCTGCTGGTCCAGCTGCTGGTAGATTCTTTCCTGCGCAGCCTGGACGCTGTCGGCTGTGGTGACCAGCATGTAGACCCGGCCGCCGTTGGACAGCAGGGCGGAGCCATTTTCCACAAACTGAGCCCCGGCATAGTAGGTGATGATATCGCCCTCGGTCTTGGCCGGAAGCGCCACACCCTTCTCATAAGCCAGCGGGTAGCCGTCAGAAGCCACGACCACGCCTAGGGTCACGCCCGCATCCAGCCAAGTAATCTCAGGCTCCTGGCCATTCAAGATGTCTGTGATGTTTGCCGCAAAGTCAGAGGTCAGGCGGGGCAGGATAATCTGGGTCTCCGGATCGCCAAAGCGGGAGTTGAACTCAATGACCTTAGGACCGTCAGCTGTCAGGATAAGACCGGCATAGAGCACGCCCAGATAGGGCCGTCCTTCTGCTATCATGCCCTCAAGGACCGGCTTGATGATGGTCTGGACAGAGGTCTCAACCACCTCCGCAGCCAGATGGGGCACCGGTGCATAGGCGCCCATGCCGCCGGTATTGGGCCCCTTGTCGCCATCATAGGCCCGCTTGTGATCCTGGGCGGTCGGCAGGATATAAAACTTGTCGCCATTGGCAAAGGCAAAGAGGGAAAACTCCTCACCAGCCAGAAACTCCTCGATGACCACCCGGGCACCGCTGTCGCCAAACTTGTTATCCAAGAGCATGTCTTGGGCTGCTGCTACGGCTTCCTCCACCGTCTCCGCTACGACCACGCCCTTGCCCAGGGCCAGGCCGTCCGCCTTAACCACGATGGGCGCGCCTTCCTTTTCGATATAGGCCTTGGCCGCTGCAAAGTCAGAGAAGGTCTCGTAGCGGGCGGTCGGAACGTTGTATTTCTTCATGATGGACTTGGCAAAATCCTTGGACCACTCCAGCTCAGCTGCCAAGCGGGAGGGACCGAAAGCCTTGAGGCCGGCTGCTTCAAAGTCGTCCACAATCCCAGCCGCCAGCGCATCGTCCGGACCGATAAAGGTCCAGGCAACAGCATGGCTCTTGGCAAAGTCAATCAATTTGGAATGTTCGGAAATTCCAAGATCCACCAAATCCAATCCGTCCAAGGTCATACCATCATTGCCCGGAGCCACGAAAACCCGCTCCACCTGCGGAGATTCTAACAATTTCTTGGCAATCGCATGCTCACGACCGCCCGAACCAACAACTAAAAGCTTCATGTCCAACTCCATTCACGAATTATTTATCTAAATTATATCATAATCGTTCGTTTTGTTCCATGAAAATGAGGAAAATAGGGAGAATAATCCGACCCGGCAGGAAAATTGACAAGCTGCGGCAAAAAGAAAAGGCCATGCTCAAATAATTGAACACGGACCCATTCTCTAGTAAACATCCCTCCGATGCCCCACCGCAAAGACTTCAATGACAATTTCGTCGTCCAGGATATGGGCCAGGATGCGGTAGTTTCCGACACGGTAGCGCCACTCACCTACACGATTGGCGGTCAGACTTTTGCCATGCTGGCGGGGGTTATCAGTGCCTTGCAGATGGCTGTCAATCCAAGTCAAAATGGAAGTTCGAGTATAAGTATCTAATTTTTTTAGCTGTTTTAAAGCTTTTTTCGTATAGATTACCTTATAGCTCATAGGCCAAATTCCTTCATCACATCTTCATGTGAGATTCTTTGACCATCATCCTCGGCCATGGCCTGTCTGAGGATCTGCAGGTCGTACTCGTCCTCGATTTTTTCCAGCATAGCCTGGCGGGCAAATTCTGAGATAGTCAGGCCGTGCAGTTGGATATAGTTTTTAATCAAATCACCGTCTTGGTCATTGATTCTAAGTGTCATTGTAGCCATCTGTCTTCTCCTTTGAATACTTTGTATTCGTATTGTACAAAAAATCTCCAAGCTTGTCAACTCTTGCCAATAAGGCGAAGCAGTCTTGCAAATCCTCAAAGAAGAGCTGTTTTTCCAATCTTTTTCCGAATAATAGAAGTGAAAGCTTTCTAAAAATTTATGCAAAGGAGATTTATGAGGAAATATAAGAAACTGCTCCTAACATCTGCCTTCCTGCTGGCTGCAGGCTGGGGATTGGTCCAGCCTGTCCAGGCCAATACCGGAATCAATGTTATCACATCCAGTCCGACTGCTGGTATATTAGAGGTACAGGTGACCAATC
The DNA here is from genome assembly GCF_001578865.1 of Streptococcus sp. DD11. Classification (NCBI taxonomy): domain Bacteria; kingdom Bacillati; phylum Bacillota; class Bacilli; order Lactobacillales; family Streptococcaceae; genus Streptococcus; species Streptococcus sp. DD11. The sequence goes on along the minus strand of NZ_KQ969398.1, from coordinate 24,328 downwards.
TGCCGGATGACATCTCTAATCTACAGCTGCCCATCTGGTCCGAACACCAGGGTCAGGATGATTTGCATTGGTACAGCGCCAGCAAGACCGGTCCCGGCAGCTTTTCGCTCAGAGTCTATCTGAAAAATCATCATTTTGACACGGGCAGCTACCAGATTCATCTCTATACGACTGATACTGTCAACGGCCAGCTAAAGGGACTGCTGCCTGCCAGCACGCAGGTTTCTAAGGAAAATGCAGCTCCGCAACACCCCGTCATTCAACTGACCGAGCTGGATGTCAATCGAGGCACTTATAAAATTTCCGTGCAGGAAACGGACCTGACAAAGTTTATTCGCTCCGTATCTGTCGCCAGCTGGTCTGCCAGCGATCAGAGCAATCTCAAATGGTATGAAGCCAGCTCCAACGGACAGGGGGAATTTTCTGCAAGGGTGGACATTCGCAACCACCAGAAAATCAAAGGAAACTATCTCAATCATGTCTATGTGACCTATACCGACGGCAGCCGAATGGGCTATGTGGCCGAGCAAGTTGATTTTACCAATTTGCAGCTGCCGGTTGAAGTTGCTGTTCAGCTTAAGCAAAAGGGGATTTTCCAATTTTCAGCTGAAAATATCCCCAGCTCTGCGCCGCTTTCCTATGCCGTTTGGTCGGATGAGGGCGGGCAGGATGACTTGCGCTGGTATTCGACCAGCCAGAGCCAGAGCGATCTTTTTAAGGGCGAGATCCCTCTAAGCAATCACAAGGGGACAGGGACCTACCATCTGCATCTTTATCAGGAGGGACGGGGTTTGCTGCCGATGACTTTTCAGGTGAAGCAAGAAGACAGGGCAGATGCTCCCCTCGCTGCTGCTCTTGCCCTCCATGAGCCCGACTACGCCGGGGCGGGCAGCTATCCTGTGGGCCAGTGCACTTGGGGCGCCAAAGTCTTGGCACCATGGGCCGGCAGCTGGTGGGGCAACGGCGGCCAGTGGGCAGCCAGTGCTCGCGCCGCGGGATTCCGTACCGGCAGCAGTCCTCAGGTCGGAGCCATCGCCTGCTGGGATGACGGCGGTTACGGCCATGTCGGCGTTGTGACCCATGTTGAGTCCGACACCCGCATCCAAATCAAGGAAGCCAACTATCTGGGCAAGCAATACATTGACAACTTTCGCGGCTGGTTTGACCCGACGGCCTCTTACTGGGGACATCTGACTTATATCTATCCAAACTAATCATCAAAAAATCCTCGGCTGAGGATTTTTTTGATCTTCTTAATGTCTAAAGTGCCTTACACCGGTAAAAATCATGGTCAGGCCGTGCTTGTCAGCCGCCTCGATCGACTCTTGGTCCCGGACTGAGCCGCCGGGCTGGATGATAGCCTTGATGCCGGCTGCAGCGATTTCTTCGATATTGTCCGCAAAGGGAAAGAAGGCGTCAGAAGCCAGAGCTGCACCCTCCAGCCGGTCCTTGGCCTGGTCGATGGCAATCTTGACTGATGCCACCCGGTTGGTCTGACCCGGTCCGACACCCAGAACCTGGTGGTCATCCGTGATGATGATGCCGTTAGACTTGACATACTTGACGGATTTCCAGGCGAATTCCAGAGCCTGGCGTTCCTGCTCACTGGGCTGGCGCTTGGTCACGACCTGCCAGTCGGATGGATTTTCCTCGACCACGTCTTGATTTTGGACCAGAAGGCCGCCTAGGACTCCGGTCACTTCTGCTTCTGCTCCAGATGCGGCTTGGGCTTCAAAAGCCAGCTGCAAAATCCGCAGATTTTCTTTTATTGGTCAAAATGGCCAGCGCTTCATCCGTATAGCTCGGTGCGATGATGATTTCCAGAAAAATACCATGCATCTTCTCAGCTGTCGCAGCGTCTACCTGCCGGTTGAGGACCACGATGCCGCCGAAGATCGAAACCGGGTCAGACTCATAAGCGTAGTCCCAGGCCTGCTCAATGGTCTCACCCTGGCCAATGCCGCAGGGATTCATATGCTTGAGGGCTACTACAGTCGGCTGGTCCTGAAAGTCACGGATGATGCGGATAGCCGCATCCGCATCCCGGATATTGTTAAAGGACAGTTCCTTGCCGTTGAGCTGCTTGGCAGAGGCGATGGAGTAGTCCAGAGGCAGGGCCGTTTGATAGAAATCCGCATCCTGCTGAGGATTTTCCCCGTAGCGCATAGGCTGCTTGAGCTCATAGGTCAGGGTCAGCTTTTCAGGCTTGGCTTCGCCCACCTGAGCGGTGAAATAGTCCGCAATCAGAGCATCGTAGGCCGCTGTATGGCGGAAGACCTTGGCTGCCAGACGCTTGCGGGTTTCTAAGCCGGTCTTGCCGTCTGCCGTCAGCTCAGACAAAACAAGAGCATAGTCAGCCGGATCGACCACAACGGTCACACTGGCATGGTTTTTAGCCGCAGAGCGCAGCATAGACGGTCCGCCGATGTCAATATTTTCCACCGCGTCCGCATACTCCACACCCGGCTTCAAGATGGTTTCCTTGAAAGGATAGAGGTTGACCACGACTAGGTCAATGAGGTCAATACTCTGCTGCTTGGCCGCATCCAGATGGCTGTCCAGATCTCGGCGAGCCAGAAGACCGCCGTGAATCTTGGGATGGAGGGTCTTGACCCGGCCGTCCATCATCTCAGGGAAGCCGGTCACATCATCGATGGCAATGGTTGCCACCCCTGCCTGGTCCAGGGCCACCTTGGTCCCGCCAGTTGAGATAATATCCCAGCCCAGAGCCTTGAGCTCTTTTGCAAATTCTACAATGCCTGTCTTGTCTGATACACTGATCAAGGCTTTTTTAGTCATTTTTTTCCTCTTTCTTTAGGTCTAAGCGCATAGCGACTTCTTTATATTCTTCAATCCAGCCGGTTTCCTCAAATCCCAGACTGGTCAGCAGATGCTTCATCCGATTGTCACCGAATCACCACAGCAATAGCCGCTGAATAGGCTCCAATAGCTGTCACCAATCTGTCTTTAGCTTCCGGCTTATCCAGACTATGATGAGCCATCAGGATTTGCTTGTCCTTCTTGCTCTCTCCCTTGACTAAAATAGTCGCAGCACGAAGCAGGGACATGAGGAGAAGCAGCCCAGGAGCTCCGTAAACAAGCTGATTGCCCCTGCCAGAGATTTCCAGACTTTTCACCCGTTGCAGATCCGCGATGGCAAAATTTTGACTAAAAGCAAGCAGATGATTTTTGTAAATGGCCAGTCCGACCGTTTTGTCCAGATAGGCTGCGCCGCTTTCGATATTGTTCAAGTCGCCCATGAGTTCAGGATAAGCTTCAAAAAAGGCTTTTGCAGCTTTTTTGGACTTGCGCCAGCGCACCAGAATGAAGATATTGGGAAGGGCTGCAAAAATTGCATAGAAAATCAAGGCAAAAAAAGCTGCCTGAGCGAAATTCCAGACTGGATTTTCCAGATCAGAGATAGAAAAATAATCTTCCTCATTAAAATAAAGCTTTATTTCTCTGGGAATATCCGGCAACTGGCTGGTTTTCTCGACAATCTCTGTGATTTTTTCGTTCTTCCTGGAACCATTTCGGCTGCCCAAAACTCTCTGCGGCTGGTCTGACAGTTTGTCCGCATTTTTCAGGAGATTTTTGGTATCTTCACTGTTGGGATCCGCCTGCAGGACAAAATACTCCGTCAGACTATCCGACAGCCAGTAGCCCGCCAGATAAAGATTGGTCCCGTCCACATCCGTCGCCAGCGGCTCAGACTGGAGGTAGTTGATACTGATGTAGCTGTTGCCTTTGACTGCCATCCAGTTATTGTTATGAGTTCTGATCGAATCTTTAAAAATATCCTTTGTGATCATAATTGATATGAACAGCAGCAAAGCTGACATGACCGCCATGAAGATTTCAATTTTCCCTAAATATTTCACTTTCATCTTATCTTTTCTCCACACCCAAACTCTCCAAAACTGCCGGATAGAGCTGATACTCCGCGGCATGAATCCGCTCTTCAAAACGCTCCAAAGTATCAGCTGCTAAGCGCGGCACGCGCACTTGTTTGATGACTTTCCCAGTATCAACGCCGCTGTCCACCCAGTGAACGGTCACGCCGCTCTCAGCGGCACCGGCCTGCCAGGCGTCCTCAATCCCGTGGGCACCGGGAAATTCCGGCAGATAGGCTGGATGGATATTGATGATACGGCCTTCATAGGCCGCCAGAAGAGTGGGCCCAACGATTTTCATGTAGCCGGCCAGACAAACCAGATCAATCTGGTGCACAGCGAGCAGGGCCGCCACAGCCTCTTCATAGGCCGTCTTGCTGTCAAATTCCCTGAGCTCAAAGGCATAGGAAGGTACACTCAGCTGTTCCGCCCGCTTGAGGACATAGGCATCGCGATGGTCAGAGAAGACAAATTCCACTGGGAACTGTTCTGCTATGACCTGAAAATTAGACCCATTGCCAGAGGCAAAAACTGCTATTTTTTTCATTTAATCATGACACTTTCATTTTCCTTCTTGACAATTCGGCCGATTTCGTAAACGGGCTCCTCCAACAGTTCCTTGACCCGGTCTGCATGTTCAGGTGCCACAGCCAGAATCATGCCCAGCCCCATGTTGAAGATTTCAAACATTTCCTCATGCTTGATGCTGCCGTATTTTTCCAGAGCCTTGAAAATCGGCAGAATCGGAATTCGGTCTTCTTGGATTTCCGCAGCCAGCTCATCCCCAAACATGCGGGGCACATTCTCGATAAAGCCGCCGCCGGTGATGTGAGCAATCCCATGAACCAGCTCTTCCTTAATCAGCGGAAGCAAAGCCTTGACATAGATGCGGGTCGGCTCCAGCAGGACTTCCTTGAGCTGTTTGCCTTCCAGTTCAGGCAGAACTTCCTCGCCTGTGTAGTCCGCAAAGACCCGGCGGACCAGCGAATAGCCGTTTGAGTGAATGCCGCTGGAAGCCAGCCCCAGCAGGACATCGCCTTCAGCCACTTTGGAGCCGTCAATGATTTGGGATTTTTCAGCCACACCGACCGCAAAACCAGCCAAATCATAGTCGTCCTGACCGTACATGCCCGGCATTTCAGCGGTTTCTCCGCCAATCAGGCCAGCACCGGCCTGGACACAGCCCTCAGCCACGCCGGCCACCACCTGCTCCAGCTTGGCTGGCTCATTTTTCCCAGTAGCGATATAGTCTAGGAAATAGAGGGGCTCAGCCCCCGCAGCGATGATGTCGTTGACAC
>NZ_KQ969398.1:13601-18936 GCF_001578865.1 Streptococcus sp. DD11 | reverse complement strand
ATGTCGTTGACACACATGGCCACGCAATCCTGACCGATGGTATCGTGCTTGTCGTACTGGATGGCCAGCATGAGCTTGGTCCCGACCCCATCCGTCCCGGAAATGAGCACCGGCTCCTTGACATCCAGCGCCGACAGGTCGAACATGCCGCCAAAGCCGCCCAGAGCGCCCAGAACACCTGCACGCTCCGTCTTTTTCACATGCTTTTTAATCCGCTCAACCACTTCATATCCCGCTTCAACGTCCACACCGGACTGAGCGTATGCATTTTTATTTGTCATCATTTCATTCCTTATGTTTCTTTCTGCAAAAGATTGTGACAGCCCTCGTCAACTCGTTTCAATAAAAACTGGTCTGTTCTTTCAAACTCTCCAGATAGCGCTCCTCATAGTCATAAAGCGGAGTAGGATATTCCCCGTCAAAATAGGCTACGCAAAGACCGCCGTTGGGCGCATCGGTCTCAATGCCGACCGACTCAATGAGGCCCTCCAGAGACAGATAGGTCAGACTGTCTGCCCCGATAATCTCACAGACTTCCTCTACCGTATGATTGGCCGAGATGAGCTCCCGACGGTTCTGAATATCAATACCGTAAAAGCAAGGGTATTTGAGCTCTGGACTGCCAATCGCCACGTGAACCTCGGCCGCCCCGGCATCCCGCAGCAGCTGAACGATGCGGCGGCTGGTCGTTCCCCGTACGATGGAGTCATCTACCATGACCACGCGCTTGTCCTTGACAATGCTGGAAACAGCTGATAGCTTCATCCGAACTCCCTGCTCCCGCAGTTCCTGCGTCGGCTGGATAAAGGTCCGCTGGATATACTGATTTTTAATCAGCCCCATTTCATTGGGCAGGCCGGATTCTTCGGAAAAGCCAGAAGCCGCAGAGAGTGACGAATTGGGCACTCCGACTACAATATCCGCCTCGTGCTGAAATTCCTGCGCCAAGCGGCGGCCCATCCGCTTGCGGGCCGCATGGACATTGACGCCATGAATGACACTGTCCGGCCGGGCAAAGTAAACATACTCCATGGAGCAGATAGCCAGCTGGGTGTCATCCGTATAGCGGTCGTAAACAATGCCCTCATCATCGATAATGACCAGCTCTCCCGGCTTCAAATCACGGACCCATTCAGCTCCGACAACCTCAAAAGCACAGGTCTCACTGGACACCACCCAGGCCCCATTTTTCATACGGCCGATGGACAAGGGCCGAAAACCATTGGGATCCAGCGCTGCATAGAGCTTGTCCTCACCCATGACCAGATAGGCAAAGCCGCCCTTGACCCGATTCAGGGATTCCTTGAGCTTAGCGAGAAAAGTGTCCTGCCTGCTGTGGCGAATCAGGTGCATGAGAATTTCTGTGTCCGAAGAGCTGGCAAAAATGGAACCCTGCTCCTCCAGCTCCCGCCTCAGCGAATGGGCATTGGTCAGATTGCCATTGTGGGCCAGACCCAGCTGCATATCATAAAAGCTGAAAAAGAAAGGCTGGACATTGTTGATAGAAGCGCCGCCGGCTGTCGCATAGCGCACATGGCCGATAGCTGCCTCCCCTGTCAGATTCTCCAAATCTGCCGGATGTTTAAAAACCTCTGAAACCAGACCCAAATCACGGTAGCGTTTCAGCTGCCCGTGGTCATTGGAGAGAATGCCCGCCCCTTCCTGACCGCGGTGCTGCAGACTGTGCAGCCCAAAATACGTGACCTGAGCAGCCTGTGGATGGCCCCAAATCCCAAAAATACCGCACTCTTCATTGAGTGACTTTACTTCGTATGTCATGATTAACCCTATATTCTTTACTGTTTAAAACCAGAGAGAAGCCAGCCGCTGCCGGCTAAGGCCCTCCCAGTCTCAGAAGCTGTATGCATCGACCGCTTTTTTATGGAACGCCCTCTTCATGAGGAGCATTTCTTATTTTCCTGTAAAATAACGAACGGCGCTTTCAAATAATTGCTGATCCTTCTGACCCGGAATATTTTGGAAAAGACCGTCCTCATAGCGTTCAGAATGACCCATCTTCCCGATGATTTGGCCATTTTCACTGCAAATTCCTTCAATAGCATAGACAGAACCATTTGGATTGTAGCGGCTGTCCATGCTTGGCCTGCCCTCGAAGTCCACATACTGGCTCCAGATTTGGCCCTTGTCACGCAGCTGGGCAAATTCCTCTACGGTGACGACAAACTTCCCTTCACCATGAGAGACCGGAATAGCATGAATATCCCCCACCTGCACACCAGTCAGCCAAGGCGAATTGGTATTGGCAATACGGGTTTCCACCACTTTAGCAACGTGCTGATTGGCATCATTGTAAAAGAGGGTCGGACTGTTTTCACCAGCTGCTTCAAAATTGCCGTAAGGCAGCAGACCGGACTTGACCAAAGCCTGAAATCCATTGCAGATCCCAATGATGAGACCGCCGCGAGCAATGAAAGCATCAATGGCTGCCTTGACCTTTTCATTGAGCAGGATGTTGACGATGAACTTAGCGGAGCCATCGGGCTCGTCGGCAGCAGAGAAGCCGCCTGCAAAGAAGATGATATTGGCCTTGACAATGTTGTCAACCATGGTGTCAACGGACTTGACAATGGCTGCTTCATCTAAAGTAACGAACGGAACTAGATCGACCTTGGCTCCAGCTGCCTCAAAGGCCTTAGCTGAGTCATACTCGGAGTTGGTCCCCGGAAAGACGGGGATATAGACCAGCGGCTCTGCAACCGTCTCTTTAGCCTTGACAACTGTGTCAGACACTACAGCCGGCACTTCCTCGATGATGGTCTCCTGCTTAAATGTTGTTGGATAGATTGGCTCCAGCCGGCCTTCAAAGCTGGCCAGAAGCTGAGCACCCTGAAGCTGAACATCATTGACCGTCAGGGAAAAGTCAGACTTGGTCTGACCGATTTTGACAGCGCCTGGAATAGCCTGCTCCGGACTGGTAAAGACAAAGCCGCCCAGCTGCGCCTGCAGGACTGAAGACAAGTCAGCCACCTGCACCTGAGCTCCGATTCGGTTTCCAAAGCTCATCAGAGCCAGACTTTCTGCCAAACCGCCGTATTTAACCGCCGCTGCAGCTGTTATCTCATGTTCCGCCTGAATGGCCGCAAAGCGCTCAAAGTTGCCCTTGATCAAGTCAAAATCAATGTCCTGAGCCAAGACCTGACCCGGCAGGTAGTAGAGGCAGTCGCCGGCCGCCTTGAATTCTGGCGACAGAATGCGCTCCGCAGTGGAAGTCGTCACCCCAAAGGCCACCAGAGTCGGCGGTACGGTTAATTCCTCAAAGGTTCCGCTCATGGAGTCCTTGCCGCCGATAGAGGGCAGCCCCAGCTGAAGCTGCGCTTCAATAGAGCCCAGCAAGGCGGCCACTGGCTTGCCAAAGCGGGATGCTTCCTTGTCCATGCGCTCGAAGTATTCCTGATAAGAGAAGCGGGCCTTGTCCCAGTCAGCCCCGGCAGCCACCAAGCGGGCTGTCGCTTCAATCACTGCATAGGCCGCGCCATGGTAAGGCGACCAGGCCGCCAGATAAGGATTATAACCCTGAGCCATGACGGAGACTGTCTCTGTCTTGCCGTGCTCCACTGGAAGCTTCTGCACTGAAGCCTCAGTCGGCGTGATTTGGTAGCGGCCGCCGATTGGATGATTGACAGTTGAGCGGCCGACTGAGCTGTCAAAAATGGTCTGCAGCCCCTTTTGGCTGGCATGATTGAGATTACCAAGCAGTTCTTTGAGGTCGCGCTCCAAGGTCTCTGCGGACGTTGTCACCTGTCCCGGCAGAACTGCTTCATCATCTACCACCTGTGCATCCACCACCACGCGCACGCCATTGGTGTCTAAGAAGCTGCGCTCGATGTCTACAATGGTTTGACCATTCCAGTGCATGACCAGATTTGGCTTGTCTGTCACCCTTGCCACCACGACTGCCAAGATATTTTCCTTGGCTGCTGCGGCGATAAATTGCTCTGCGTCTTCCGGACGGACCACAACGGCCATCCGCTCCTGCGACTCAGAAATCGCGATTTCCGTCCCGTTTAGGCCCTGATACTTAAGCGGCACCTTGTCCAGATCGATTTCCAGACCGTCGGCCAATTCTCCGATAGCCACACAGACCCCGCCAGCTCCGAAGTCGTTTGATTTCTTAATGAGGCGGGTCACATTGCCATCGCGGAAGAGCCGCTGAATCTTGCGCTCCTCAATGGCATTCCCTTTTTGGACCTCTGCCCCTGCTGTCTCTACCGACTCTGCCGTCTGTACCTTGGAAGATCCGGTCGCTCCGCCGACACCGTCCCGGCCGGTCTTGCCTCCCAGCAAGATGACCAAATCACCTGCTGCAGGCTTTTCACGGACGACATTTTCCTTAGGCGCCGCACCGACTACCGCTCCCAGCTCCATGCGCTTAGCGACAAAGCCCGGGTGGAAATACTCACGGACATAAGTCGTCGCAAGACCAATCTGATTGCCATAGGAGGAATAGCCGTGGGCCGCCGTCTTAGAGATAACCTGCTGAGGAAGCTTGCCCGGACGGGTTTCAGCAATCGGCTGGCTAATATCGCCGGCCCCAGAAATCCGCATAGCCTGGTAAACATAAGAACGCCCTGACAGCGGATCGCGAATCGCCCCGCCGATACAGGTTGCCGCTCCGCCGAAAGGCTCGATTTCTGTCGGATGGTTGTGGGTTTCATTTTTAAACATAAGAAGCCAAGGCTCTTTGACGCCGTTGACATCAACCTCAATCTCCACCGAGCAGGCATTGATTTCATCGGATACTTCTAAATCAGCCAAGCGGCCCTTGGCCCGCTCATAGCGGCCGAAAATTGTCGCCATATCCATGAGGGTCTGCGGCCTGTCCTCACGGCCCAGCTCCTTTCGCATAGCCAGATACTTGTCATAGGTGGTCTGCAGCTGCTCTTGAAACTTAGAAGCCGAAAAATCAATCTGCCGCAGCTCGGTCTCAAACGTCGTATGCCGGCAGTGGTCAGACCAGTAAGTGTCCAGCACCTTGAGCTCGGTCTCCGTCGGAAAACGGCCCAGCGACTTGAAATAGTCCTGAATAAAGAGCAAGTCCGCCACTTCCATAGCCAGCCCCTGCTCCTTTTTATAAGCCGCAAAGTCCGCTTCTTTATAGTCTCTGAAAAAGTCCAGCACCGGAATGGTCTTGTCAGATTCTGAGAACTGCTCCAGCTCGATTGGTTTTTCAATATCCTTCAAACGAGAATCAACCGGATTGAGCAGGTATTTCTGAATGGCCGCAAAGTCTGGCTCGCTCACATCGCTGTTGACCAGATAGAGCTGGGCTGTTTTGACCTGCACATCTGTCCCGGCCCCCAGCAAAAAGAGGGCC
>NZ_KQ969398.1:0-13581 GCF_001578865.1 Streptococcus sp. DD11 | reverse complement strand
AGAGCTGGGCTGTTTTGACCTGCACATCTGTCCCGGCCCCCAGCAAAAAGAGGGCCTCCTCAGAGCTGGCTGCCCGCTGGTCAAACTGACCGGGCAGAGCTTCAATCGCAAAGAATCTGGACCCAGCCAGCGCCTGTGCCACTTCTGTATCCTGCAGAAGCTTGTCCGTCGCCTGCTCCGCAAAAACATGCCTCTCTGCCCGCGCAAAAAGCTCTTCTGCCAGATGAAACACATCATAGACCTGCACGATGCGCATTGAGCGCAGACTGCTCAGCTGCAGATTGTGCTGCAGCTCCGCTGTCAGACTCTCAGCCTTGACCTGAAAATCCGCCTTTTTTTCCACAAAAATCCGTTTGTCCATGCTTTTTATACCCTGTCCTTACTTAATCGCCTGCAGTTTTTCCCATACAATCTGATACGCATCGGTCAGCTCACCCAGACCCCTGCGAAAAACATCTTTATCCATGTGGTGTCCTTCTGCATCCCAGAGCCGGCAGTTGTCCGGTGAAAATTCATCCGCCAGAATGATCCGGCCGTCCTGATCAAAGCCAAACTCCAGCTTGAAATCAATCAAACGAAGCCCGATTTGACGGAACCAGTCCGATAGAAGCTCATTGATGCGGCGAGTTTCTTCCTTGAGAAAGGCAATCTCCTCATCGCTGGCAATTTTCAGGAATTTGACATGCTCATCATTGATGAAGGGATCGTCCAGGTCGTCATTCTTGTAGTAAAATTCTACGATAGGCTGGTCCAACCGAATCCCTTCTTCCACGCCGAAACGCTTAGAAAAAGAGCCTGCCGTATAGTTGCGCAGCACCACTTCCAGAGGAATGATGTCTACTTTTTTATTGAGCTGGTCCGTATCTGAAATCTTTTCGATAAAGTGCGTGGCCACACCCGCAGCATTCAGCTTTTCAAAAATAAAGGCCGAAATCTTGTTGTTGAGCACTCCCTTGCCGGCAATCTGCTCTTTCTTCACACCGTTAAAAGCTGTCGCCTGATCCTTGTAGCGTGCCAGAATGACCCCTTCATCATCTGTCGCAAAGATATCTTTCGCTTTTCCCGAATATAACAAGTTGTTAGACATTTTAATATTCGCCTTTCGTAATTTTATAACCTAAGTCTATCATTTTTAAATTAAATTTACAAGAAATTCCGTATAAACTTTCGGTTTTTAATGAAAGAAACCGCTTCCGCTTTGAAGACAGAAAAAAGACCGAACAAAACTCGGTCTTGACTGATATAGTCTTTTAGTTTGCTTTTAGTACGAGGCTGGGACGAAAGTCCTTCAGTCTCGTTTTGTTTTGGTAAAAAACTCTTGACGCGGTAGCTGATTGCTCAAAGCTCCAGTGGAGCTTTTGAGGTTATAGATAAAGCTTCTGAGAGGAAGCAGCAAAAGCACTGCTTTGAGGTTGCGGATAGGACTTGCGAAGCAAGTCTCAACTTTGTTCGTCTTTTAGACTCCAAAAAGCTCCTACAAGCCGCTGCTTTGACAGCGATCGTTGCCTGACTTTACTCACTGCTAAAAGACTGTATTAGCTGTGTTTTTTCGCTTTGCTATGAATATAGGCCACCACATCGGAAATGGTGGTGAAATCATCCATGTCGTCATCCGGAATCTCGATTTCAAAAGCGTCTTCCAGATGAATAATAAATTCCATCAAGTCAACAGAATCCACTCCCAGTTCTTCCTTTAATTTCAGCTCAGGAGTAATGTCCAGCTTGCTGCTGTCATGTTCTTGAATGATGTCGACAATTTTTGCATAAATTTCTTTTTCGCTCATTTTTCCTCCTTGGCATCGCTAAATTCGATGACTGACTTACCGACCACATCGGACTCCAGCATGGTCCTGATTTGGCGAATCGTGCTGTAAACGGCTTTGGCATCACTGGATCCGTGCGTTTTAACAACCGGCGCCTTGAGGCCAAATAGAACAGCCCCGCCTGCACTGGAATAGTCCAGACTGTTTTTCAGATCCCGCAGACTGTCCTTGAGCAGCCAAGCTCCCAGCTTCGCCTTCAAACCACCACCCAAAATCGACTTCTTGAGCTGGCCCATGATGCTGATAGCTGTGCCTTCGATGGACTTTAGAACGGCATTGCCGGTAAAGCCGTCAGCAACCACCACGTCGGCTACCCCCTCCATCAAATCACGCGCTTCAACATTGCCGATAAAGTTAAGGGAAGAGTCCGCCGCCAGCAATTCATAAGCCTCCTTGCGCAGAGGATCTCCCTTGCTGCTTTCCGTTCCGTTATTGAGAAGTCCGACCCTTGGCTTGGCAACTCCCCGAACACTTTCCGCATAGAAAGAGCCCAACGTCGCATACTGATGCAGGTGGTGAGCGGTGTTTTCTGCATTGGCCCCCAAATCCAGCATATCAAAGCCCTGACCGCTGACCGTCGGCAAAGTGGACAGGAGACCCGGCCGGTCGATATTCTTGATACGGCCGACAATAAAGAAACCTGCAGCCAGTAAGGCTCCCGTATTGCCGGCAGACAGCATGGCATCTGCTTCGCCAGCCTTGACAGCCTTGGCAGCCAGTACCATACTGGCCTGTTTTTTCTGACGGATAGCCTTGGTCGGCTCATCATCAGAAGCGATTTTTTCATCCGTATGGATTATGCGGACCCGTTCACTGGCTGTCAGATATTTCTTGATGCTCGCTTCATCACCGTAAAGCTGAATTTCAATATCCGAAAACTCCTGCAAAGCACGGTTGGCCCCTTCGACCAAAGCCTGAGGAGCGTGATCCCCTCCCATAGCATCAATGGCTATTCTTTTCATGTGAATCTTCCTCGTTCCTATTTTTTAAGATACTGCCCCAGTCGCCCAGAGAGTCAATAAATTTCTTGGATTTGAGATGAATACCGACATATTCATCATAGAGCTGGTCAATGAAAGCACGCAGCTGCTGCTTCATATCCGCCTTAAGAGAAATGCTTTCCAGCTCGCTGAATTTGACGGCCTGAAACTGCTCCAGCAAAAAAGGTACATTGGGATTGAGATGGCAGCGCCGTTCATCTTTATGATAATGGTCAGGACAAAGCAGTCCGCTGTACCGAAAGGAGAAGTCAAAGGGCAGACCCGTTCGGTGGCAAAAGACACAGTCATGAAAATTCAGGGCAATTCCAAAACGGGACAGAATCTGAATCTCAAAAATATTAGTCAGCACCTCATAGTCCAGACCCTCATCCATCAATTTCAAAGTCTTCTGCAGAAAGATAAAGAGCGCCGAATCCGCCTGATTGTCCGGCAGACTGGCATCCGCCAGAGCTGCGACATAGCTGGCATAAGCCATGATAAAGAGGTCTTCATTGATATGGCTGTAAACCGTCACATCTTGATAATCCTCAATATAGCTCAGACCGTCATCATTGACCTTAACCAGCAAATCCGCTGCTGTCAGGGGCTGAATAACCGGTGCCAGCTTGGATTTTCCAGCATGTTTCACGAAAAACATCCGCTTGCCGGCCTGCTCAGTAAAGATTTTGACCAGCTTGTCATCCTCGCGGTAATTGCGGTTATACAGGACCAGACCCTTGCTGGCCAGCGATTTAAGCATGTTCCTCCATATAATCTTTCAGGCGTTTCAGGGCTTCCTCAATGGTATCCATAGCAGCAGCATAGGACAGGCGGATATAGCCCTCGCCGTAACGGCCAAAAGCAGCTCCCGGAATCAAGGCCACCGCCTTTTTCTCCGCCAAGTCCTGCAGAAAGGCAAAGGAGTCCTGACTGTATCCTGAGGGAATCTTGGCAAAGATATAGAAAGCACCATCCGGCTTAATGATTTTGAAGCCCAGCTCTGCCATTTTCTCTAAAATATAGTCCCGGCGCTTGATATACTGGACCTTCATCAGCTCTGCATCATTCTTGCCAGCTGTCAGAGCTTCAATACCTGCATACTGGGCCATCGTATTGGCCGCTGTCACCAAATACTGGTGACTCTTAATCAGCTGAGCCGTGAAAGCCGCCGGCGCAAAGATTAATCCCAGCCGCCAGCCTGTCATGGCATGGGACTTGGACAGCCCATTGATGACAATAGTCTGCTCAGGCAGATACTCCGCTAGGGAAACATGTCCCTGGCCCGTATAGGTCAGCTCAGAGTAGACCTCATCACAGACAACAAAGATCTCATATTTTTTCAGCACAGCAGCTAAAGCCGCTATCTGATCCCGCGAATAAGTCACCCCTGTCGGGTTGGCCGGGTAGTTGAGAATGACTGCTTTCAGCCGATCGCCCTGCTCTAAAATCGCTGTTTCCAGCATTTCCGGTGTCAGGACAAAGTCATTTTCCGTCGTATCAATTTCGACAATCTCAGCCCCGACCAGATTGACAATCGGCTCATAGCCCGGATAGGCAGGAGCCGGCAGCAGCACCCTGTCTCCCTCCTCTAAAATAGCTGTCAAGGTCGCTGACAGAGCTTCCGTCGCTCCAATGGTCACCAAAATTTCATTATCAGGATTATAGGTCAGATTGTATTTTTCCTGTACAAAATCTGCCGCAGCCTGCCGCAGCTCTAAAAGTCCGCTCATGCCCGTATAATGGCTCTGATTGGCATCAATTGCCGCCTTGGCCGCCTCCTTGATATGGTCTGGTGTCGTAAAATCCGGCTCCCCCAGCGTCAGACGCAGCACACCCGGAATAGCAGCAATCGATTGGTCAAATTGACGAATCAGCGACACTTCAATCTTATCCAAATTCTTATTAAATTTTTTACATAAATCCATAGACACCTCCGACCGGTCAATAGAACTATTATACTATAATACTCTTCGAAAATCAAAATGCCGTGACTGGCTACCGCCCTTTTAAAGAGCATGCCCCTCAGACTATCCGGATGGACACTGCATTTTCTCTGCTCCTGCAGTCCTTAGCTCATGATCAAGCAGCCTCAGAGGCCGGCGGCTTTTGCTGCTCCATGAAGCTTCTCTGACTCTGACACTAAGTTTTGCTATTAAAAAAGATTCAATGGCAAAACTGCCGCAAACCGATGCAGCTCCAACAGACAATATGTAAAGACCCCCAGTTGAGCATTCGTGGATTTGCCTGTACACTAGAATAAAAAACAATCAGCTTCTAACAGGAATTACCACACTCAATTGGAGGCCTTATCTGTTTCATTTTACCACACTTTTCATCGGAATGGAGGTTCACAAAGAAAGTTTTTCACTCTGCTGCTACGATAGGATGGACCATCGGTTCAAACACCAAATCAAAATGGATGCAAATGCCAAATACCTTGTCAACTAGGTGCAGGAACTTCGGAAACTCTACAGTCAAGAGACAGTCCCTCGGACTGAACGAAAGCCGGTAACTGCCTTCCCCTTATCCCCAGCCTCCAACAGTCTCCCAGACTGTTTTGACACAAACTCCGTTTGTTTTATCTCCAACCTCCAACAGTCTCCCAGACTGTTTTGACACAAACTCCGTTTGTTTTATCTCCAACCTCCAACAGTCTCCCAGACTGTTGGAGCAAGGCGGCGCTGACATAGTTTGAAGAGATCTTCGAAGAGGATCAATTTCTGAAGCTCTCAGCTTTTTCAACAGCTCTCTGATTCGAGTCTGTCTTTGCTTTAGCGCGTAGGAGCATAGGCCAGCTGATCCCCGTGCTGAGCCAGAAACTCCTCCAGTTCAGTATCCGGAATCTGACGCAGGTATAGATTAGATCGGATAGTATCGTCTTCCTCACGGCAGGTGGAGAGGACCAAATACTTATCCTCAGCCCGGATGTCAATCGCTGAATTTTTGGTCCGCGACTCCTCATAAATCTTTCGGAGCTGACCAGTAAAATCCTCATCATCCTTAAATTCTGTCCGGTAGAAGGCCGTTTCCTCAGGGACAATGACCAAGCCCATAGCCTCATAGTAAAGCCTGCGCTCCGGTGTCTCAATCACCACATATTTGTGCTGATCAAAATAATCCTGACGATCGTAATAGTTGACATCATTAAACATACGATGATCTCCAGCCTTGCTGCCACGGGCATGGCCAAAAAGCCAGGTTAGACGGTCGCTGAAGTCTTTCTGATTATCCTTGTCCATAAAGACAGTCCCCATATAGGCATCGCGGCCGCCCTCAAAGGTCTTGACCAGATAGGAAGCATTGTCATTGGTCTGCACGACCGGCTCATCCAGCTTTGTTCCTGGAGCATAGACATATGCAATGGTATCCGCATTAACAGCTTTCAGCGGCTTGAAACGATTCGCTAAATAGTCTTTTTCGCTCTGGCTGGAAGCAGAAGTCTGCTCAGGATACAGTCGGACTGACGGCTTTGCGGCCTGCTGGCTGCTGACATGTTTGAAATGCTGAGACAGTAAGACAGCAGCCAATATCACAAATATCAGCCCCCATAAAACTCCCAGCAGCTTCTTGCCGCTGTCAGCTCTTTTTTTACTATTTGTTTCCATAATTTTAAGAAATTTCTCTCTTTCAGTTTGAAAATTAGAAGCAGCTTTCGCAAACTTGTATAAGCGCTGAGCACTGACGTTCGAACGATGAACATTCACACTCGGCAAAGAACCGCTCCACAGCTCCAGCGGAGATTTGCAGAGTGCGGAAGAGTTTTCTGACAGAAAGCAGCAAAAACACCGCTTTGAGCTGTCAGATAAAGCTGCCATTCGGTTCGCTCTTTTGGCCTGATTTGCTGATGATTTCATTGAGTATCAAATCATCATGAGCCAGACAGGACAGCCCGCTTGCAGAGACCTGTCCTAAAAAATATCACCGAACCAAGGAGGGGTTCAGTGACATTGATAGGTTAGCACAAATGAAAGAAGGGACTATTTAACAGCACTTGTTTTTGGAAGGATATTGTCTCCTTCATCATTTTCTTCACTGTCTGCTGTTTTTTCTTCTTTAGCCGAAGCCTGGCTCGATTTTTTCTTATCAGCGGATTTGACTGCTTTTGCTGCCCTAGATGGTACAGTCCCAGCTTTTTTGGCTGGTACATCTACAGTGTTCGTATTGGTACTGCCGCCAGCGGCTTTTGGTGGTGCCGTATCAGTGTTCTGATTAGCAGCTGAACCGGCATTATCAACAGAAGGAGCCGCTGCAGCATTATGTTCATCCGACTGCTGAGGAGCTGGTGTTGTTGATGCTGTTGCACCTTCTCCTATAACGAGGACCTTGTTGCCGTCTCTGTCTTCCATAACAGTGTTTTGGCCAATCGGAGCTCTTCTAGCTTCAGCAACCTGCTGATCCAAAGCTGACTGCGCAGCCTTGTATTCTAATAAGGCATCCATGACTTTGCGGGCTTCCTCATCTGTAGTCCCCTGAATAATTGGATGATTCTCAATATCAGGAACATACATACTTCCTTCTTCAGCCGATATAGGAACGACGGTTCCAAAAAGCAAAAGGACCACAATGTTGGACAATAAAACCTTTTTCACTTTTATCTCCTTCTTTTCCTTTTAAAAATCTCTGTAACTCCTAGCCACCTACTATTAGTATAGTGTTATCCCTATCAAAAGTCAAGAAATTTTAAGCCTTTTTTAAGTTTCGAAAAGAGAATTTTAAGCTGAAAATCCTATAACAGCAGGCATTAGACAGTTTGTTATATAAAACTATTTTATTTTCCTTTTCTCCATTCATAATAAGTTTTCATTCCTTTCGCTAGTCAAATGCAAAAAAGAAAGCAGATACTCTATGAACATTATCAGCAAACTAGACAGGAGCAGACACGGCGGTAGGAGTTTTTTGGAGTCTAAAAGACGAACAAAGTTGAGACTTGCTTCGCAAGTCCTATCCGCAACCTCAAAGCGGTACTTTTGCTGCTTCCTCTCAGAAGCTCTATCTATAACCTCAAAACCTCCATTGGAGCTTTTGAGCAATCGGCTGCCGCGTCAAGAGTCTTTTACCAAAACAAAGCGAGACTGAAAGACTTTTGTCTCAGCCTCCAGCTCGCTGCCCTATCGTCCTGTACGTTAATCAATAGGCTGAAACTGTCCCCCGGACAGTTTCACTACTAAAAGACTATCCATCAATTCTTGCAAGCCTGCGGAGGCAGAACGGCAAAATCAAAGACCCGTCTTACCGATTTCTGACCCGCCGACCAGTCTGCCTTGTCCGCAGTCATCTGCAGAGTGTTCCTCGAACTTGACAAAAACTGGAAGAAGCCCTCTCTCTATTCGCAGCCGCCGACCGTTCGCCAAATTGGTGGAGAAAAGGGAAGCTGACAACGGTTGAATCTAAACGAAATGGAGCATAGAAACGAAAAGACGGGGAGCAAAAGCTTGCAAAATGCGCTTTTGGCCACCGTCATTTCCTTATTTTTTACCAATTTCAAACAGGGGGGATAAAGGGCGTTTTTCATGAATCCGCACAATAGCCTCTGCTAAAAGATGAGCAATGGAAATCTGCTCAATCTTGTCAATCAGCCGCTCTTCCGGCAAGTAAATTGTATCTAAGACAACGAGCTTTTTAATAGCTGATTTCTGAATATTTTCCATAGCTGGCCCTGATAGGACAGGATGCGTACAGCTGGCATAGACTTCAACCGCACCTGCCTCAGCCAAGGCATCAGCAGCATGGCAAATTGTTCCTGCAGTATCAATCATGTCATCAATCAGTATACAGGTCTTGCCCTTTACCTTACCGATAATATTCATCACCTCACTGCTGTTCATCTTATCCACACTGCGGCGTTTATCAATAATTGCAATCGGAGTTTTCAGGAATTCAGCTAATTTCCGTGCCCGGGTCACCCCACCGTGGTCAGGGCTGACCACCACATAATCGCTGCCGACCATGTTCCGGCGCTCAAAATAATCCGCAATCAAAGGAGCACCCATCAAATGATCAACTGGAATATCAAAGAAACCTTGAATCTGAGCAGCATGCAGATCAATCGTCAGCATCCGATCGACACCGGCAATCTCCAGCATATTCGCAACTAACTTAGAAGTAATCGGCTCACGCGCTCTGGCCTTGCGATCTTGACGGGCATAACCGTAATAGGGCATCACCACATTCACCGATTCAGCACTAGCCCGTTTTAAAGCATCTACCATAATAAGAATTTCCATCAGATTATCATTGACGGGCGAACTGGTAGACTGCAAGATAAAGACATGCTTGCCTCGGATTGATTCCTCAATATTGACCTGAATCTCTCCATCGGAAAACTGCCGAACGATTGACTTTCCAAGCGGCAGTCCAATTTCTTGAGCCACACGTTGTGCCAGCTCCTGATTAGAAGAAAGAGCAAAGAGCTTTAAATCAGAAAAAGACATGATTTCCTCCAGATTCTAAATCGTCTTCCATTGTATCCAATTACAATTTTTCCCAATTACCATTGTAACCCTTTTTGGGCAATTTTTCAATCAAAAATAAAGGCTCTATAATTTCTGTAGTGGGTAAATCCACTGCAGGGATTATAGAGCTTTTTGATTGTATACAAAAAGTTCCATATGACTTATAATGAAAAGCGACCAAACCATCATTAGAAAGGTTCATATGGAACAACTTCATTTTATCACAAACTTGCTCAATCTTAAAGACCTTAACATCACTTTGATTGATTGTCTGGACCAAGGAACTCACAAAGAACTGCTGGCCAAATTGGATTACCAGCCTCCTCAATGTCCCTCTTGTGCTGGCAAAATGGCTAAATACGACTTCCAAAAAGCCTCTAAAATCCCTTATCTGGAAGTGGCCGGCTTCAAAACGTTAATCAAGCTGAAGAAGCGCCGCTTTAAATGCAAGGACTGCGGAAAGATGAGGGTTGCTGAGACAGACCTGGTCAAGAAAAATCATCAGATTCCGGTCATTCTCAATCAAAAAATCGCTCAGAAACTGATTGAGAAACTGTCCATGACAGCTATTGCAGAGCAGCTCTCTGTCTCCACTTCTACTGTTATCCGAAAACTCAAAGAGTTTCAGTTCAAGACCGATTTAAACTTCCTGCCTGCCGTTATGAGCTGGGATGAATTCAGCTTTAAGAAAGGAAAAATGAGCTTTGTCGCTCAGGATTTTGAGTCTGGCAATCTCCTGGCTATCTTGGACGGCCGAACTCAGGCCACTATCCGAAATCACTTTCTTCGCTATCACAGAAAGATCAGGGAAAGAGTTCAAATCATCACTATGGACATGTTCAGCCCTTATTACGACATTGCCAAGAAACTCTTTCCTAATGCCCGAATCGTCCTGGACCGTTTCCATATCGTGCAGCACCTCAGCCGGGCTATGAACCGGCTGCGCATTCAAATCATGAATCAATTCGAGCGGAAATCTCTTGAATATCGGACTGTTAAGCGCTATTGGCAGCTCATTCTGCAGGACAGCCGCAAACTCAGTGACAAACGCTTTTATCGGCCAACTTTTCGCATGCATCTGACCAATCGGGAAATTGTCCAAAAGCTGCTCAGCTACTCGGAAGAACTCAAGCACCACTATGAGCTCTATCAGCTCCTGCTTTTTCACTTCCAGGAGAAACAGCCCGATGAATTCTTTGGCTTGATACAAGAGGCGCTCCCTTCTGCTCTTCCTCTTTTTCAGACGGTCTTTCGGACCTTTATCAAGGACAGGGATAAGATTGTCAACGCCCTAGAGCTGCCTTACTCCAACGCCAAACTCGAAGCCACCAACAACCTCATCAAAGTCATCAAGCGCAATGCTTTTGGCTTTCGCAACTTTGACAACTTCAGAACCCGCATTTTCATTGCCCTCAACATCAAAAAAGAGAAGACAAATCTTGTCCTCTCTCGATGTTAGATTTAGTCAACCCACTACAGTTGACAAAGAGCCAAAATAAAAAACGCCAGAGGCGCTTTTCATTCATTAATTTGGATAAATGTAAGAAACTGTACCTTGCGCAGTTGTTGGGTTAAACCAACCACGGTAGTTACCGATTGACTGTTGGCCAAGATAGTTCGCTTCTGACACTTGGATACTTGTTGCTGATTGAACAGCTGTTACAACTGCAACGTGACCATATCCTCCGTCAGTCCAGCATGCAATTGCTCCGACTTCTGGCTGTGAGCCTGTACGGAAGCCAGCTGCTGCTGCGCTCGCAGTCCACTGTCCGCCGTTACCCCAGTAATCACCAGCCCAAGGTGCCAATGTTTTAGCTCCCCAAGTACACTGACCTACTGGATAAGTGCTGGCAGATGAGCTGTAAGTTGGACGTGAAGCTGCTGCCGGAGTTGATTGAACTGTAGCAGCAGGAGCTGCTGCAGCTTGACCGGATGAAGGGTTGCTGATAGTCGCTTGAACCTGTGCTTCAAAAGTCGTGTTGGCAGATGCAAGATTTGCTTGTTGCTGTGCTTCTTGCTGTGCTTTGTAAGCTGCTTCGCGGGCTGCTGCTTCTTCAGCTGCTTTTTGAGCTGCTGCTTTTTCTTCAAGAAGAGCATTCTTTTCACCTTCAGCAGTTGCTTTTTCGGCAGCAAGAGCTGTTTGTGCAGCTTTCAATTCAGCCTGCTTTGTTGCCAAAGCCTGCTCATCGTCAGCAAGCTGCTGTTGGTTAGCAATAACCGTGTTAATCGCTTGGTTGTTGGCTACTTGCTTTTCAGCAATAGCTTCTTTATCCGTTTTTTGCTGTTCCAGCATTTTGTTATTAGCTGAAACAATTTCGCTCATCGCTGTTACACGTGAAATAGCTTCAGTGATTGAGCTAGAGTTCACTACAGTGTTGATGTAGCTGGTAGCAGTTCCGCTTGTTTGAGCACTGCGCGCTTGATTAGCAAGTGACTCATTGCGTGCTACGATGTTTTTAGACAATTCATCAATTTCAGCAGAAAGTCTAGCAGACTCAGCAGATAATTTTTCATTTTCTGCTTTCAGCTCTTCTTGTTGCTTTTGAATAGCTGATACCTGACCTTGAATCGTATCAACCTGCGCTTGTGTAGATTGCTGCTGTTCAGTCAGACTGTTAATCTTGCTGTCTTGAGCAGCAATTTTTTCATCTGTCGTTTCAGCTTTTACACTCACAAGTGCAGCTCCCTGCGAAAGGACAACTGTGCTCAATAAAATTGATGTCAGTAGTTTTTTCTTCATAAAAATAATACACTCCTTCTTATAAGACATTATCTAGTATATCAAAAAATACCGTGTCTTATGTTACGCGTTCATTACATTTTTATTTCTTGTTCATCATAAATAGACTTTTTCAAACATCGGCTGAAACAGCAGAAGAATCAGGCTGTTGAGCAAGAGTGTCGGAACCAAACTATAAATAACAAAAATTTGCAGACTGACGGTTGCCATGCCCAAAATTAGAGCAGCAGCAAAGCTGATGAGCTCAAATAGAAAAATAGCTGTGATAACAGATAAAAAGCGGGTCCCTCTGTTTAAAAGCATGACCGAACCTGCCTGACAGACTAAAAAACTCAAAACCGGAAACAGGATAAGAGCAATTCCTACCGTATGAAAATAGTAGACATCATAGATGATTCCCAATCCAAGAAACAGAACAATATTATAATTTTTCGGAAGGTTAATGGACACGAAAATCATAAAAATCAGGATAAAATGACTGACCAGATTCCATCCCAGCGGAAACAAGCCCGTCAGAAAAGTTGACAGCTGACCATCTATCAGCAATACAAAAAACAGAATAAAAGGCGTCAGAATATTCTCTTTAATCGTTCTCATACTAATTTCTCACTAACATGACAGCACGAAGATCGGACAGATCAGCAGCTGGCTGGACCAGCACTTCCTTGTTTAATTGATCCTTAGATTCAGAAACCGACAAAACCTTGCCCACAGGAAGATTTTCTGCATTGTAGGCTCCCAAACCGCTGGTGACAACCGAATCTCCTTCTTTAATCTCCTCAGAACGATTTAACTGACTGACAACATAGGCAGATTTTTCAGCATCATAACCCGTAATAATCCCATAAATCAGACCAGACTTGGTTTGAATCCGCACTGAAATCTTTGCAGTGCTCTTATCATTAGTCAGCAGCGAAACAATACTGGAACCATCTGCAACATCTGTGACGCTGCCAATCAAGCCGCCATTGGAAACCACCAACATCGAATCCGTTATATTATCAGCTGACCCTTTATCGATGGTTAAATCTTTATTCCAGGAAGAAGGACTCCGTGAAATAACCTCCGCAACCACTTTTACCTCATTCGTATCCGAATCCTTCAGATCCAGCAGCTGCCTCAGCTGCTTATTTTCAACCTGCAGTGAATCTGCCGCAGCAGCTTTTTCGCTTATATTGTACAGTTCACCTTTTAATACCTCGTTTTCTTTATATGTATTCAGCAGGTCAGACATACCTTCCTTTTGTTCAGAAAGAAAGCTGAAAGGAACCGCAATCACCCTATCGAAGATTGAAATAAGATTGGAACCGCTAGATACAAACCAACCGGAAGCCATTGAAAAGAGTAAAACAGTCACAATAAGCAGGACAAAGAGAAAGGAAATCAGAAATTTTGAAGTTTTAAATTTATTCATATTAGAAGAACCTCAGACAAAGAAAAGCAAAAAAATACAAGAAAAGGAGATAGCAACTGCTAAACTCCTTATTTTACGGAGAATGGGGGATTCGAACCCCCGCGCCGGTTACCCGACCTAACGATTTAGCAAACCGTCCTCTTCAGCCTCTTGAGTAATTCTCCAATATTTT
>NZ_KQ969397.1:201979-203699 GCF_001578865.1 Streptococcus sp. DD11 | reverse complement strand
AAAGACTCCGTCTGACCGACTGTTGCCCTACTTTCAGCGAGGCGAGCGAAGGACGTAATAAAAAGATAAACTAAATGACGATAAAACCCCTCACAGTGACTGCGAGGGGTTGGTGTCTTATAAGATTTTTTCTTTTTCTTTTTTCTCTTTTATCGTTTTTTAGTTTATAGCAGACAAGAGGGCATCCGCTTGGGCAGAGAGTTCTGCCAGCTTGTCTTCTGAGACAGCTAATTGGCCGGTTCCCCATGCTTCTGGATTGATGCTGACACCTGTCAGCTGGTCCACGAGGTTCATGCGGATAAACGGCAGCAGGCTGCGGTATTGCTTAAAGACTTCATCCGGTGAAGTGCCGTTGGCAACAGATGAAACAGTTACGACCTTAGCATTGAGAGCAGAAGGGCCGGTAGGGTCTGAGAGGTCCAGTGCGCGTGAAGCCCAGTCGAGCAGGTTTTTCACAACGCCCGGAATGGACCAGTTGTAAACCGGTGAGAAAATCCAGATGGCATCAGCAGCCAAGATTTCCTGACGGACCTTAGCGACAGCCGCAGGAGCCGGACTTTCAATATCTTGATTAAAGAATGGCACATCTTTAAAGTCAAGATAGGAAACTTCAGCCTTGCCCGCAAGAGCTTTTTCAGCCTGAGCAGCCAACTGGTGGTTAAAGGAACCCTGACGCAGGGAACCGACAATAAATAACACTTTAGACATTGGTTTGTCTCCTTATCATTTTTATTTTTAAGAGGGTCTGGCCTCTTGTCACAATCTATGTTACAACAATTAGCACTAATTAGCAATTAATTAGCTTAGCTTTTTGAAATTTTTCAAAATCCGAATCAGCTCCTCCTTATCCTCAGGCGGAAGAATAGACAGGGCATTTTGTACATTTTTGATATGTTCTGGCAGGGCGGCTTCGATTTTTTGGCGTCCCTGCTCGGTCAGGCCAATCAGGAAAGCCCGGCGGTCGTTGGGATCGCAGGTCCGGACAATCCAGCCGTCGCGTTCCATATTCTTGATGACAACGGTCATGTTGCCTGAAGTAGCCAGTATGCGGTCAATCAAATCCTGGATGCGCAGCTCTCCTTTGCTGTAAAGAGTCTCCAATACGGAGAATTGGGTCGGTGTCAGATCATGTTTTTTAAATATTTGGGATTCGGTAGCACGGATGGTTCTTTCGGCTTTGTGAAAGACAATCATCGTTTTTAAATCAAGCATTGTTTCTTTGCTTAAATCGTCTGTAATCTTCATAACAATATTATACCCATAAATAGTAATAAGTGCAAGAATCTGGTTCAGGAATTTTAAGAAAAATCAAAAGTTGAAAAAGAATAGAAAAATAAGAGTATTTGTAGTATAATGGCAGGGTGAAATCTAAAAACAGACAGAAAGCCCCATTCCCTATTGGGCAGTATATTATAGGGATTTTAATCGTCTTAGCAGTGCTTGTTTGCTCATTTTTGGTGATTCTGCAGTTTTCTATGCGGCCGAGGCAGTCAGCCAAAGAGGAGACGCGCAGCATTGCCAAGGAATATGCAAACCTGGAAACGGTGGACAGTTTTTCCATCTATAATGGCAGGGAGTCTTACTATAGTTTGATTGGCAAGACCAGCAGCCAGACAGCGCAAGCTGTGCTGATCTCTAAGGGGTCAAACCAGATTCGTGTCTACCGGCTGGCAGACGGCATCAGTCAGAAGGAGGCTGAGAGCCGTGCCAAGGAGCAGGG
>NZ_KQ969397.1:196614-200695 GCF_001578865.1 Streptococcus sp. DD11 | reverse complement strand
GGTCAGGGCTATGGCGAATTTACCATGGTTTATGAGACCAGATACAAGCCGCAGATTGAGCGGAGCTATTTTAAGGTCCGCATCGAGCTGGATGATCAGGGGCAGGTGGATACCAAGAAGAGCAGGATGACCTACTGGAAGACGGAAACGGAAGAATTTAAAAAAGGCGGCTGATTTTTCTGTCAGCTGTTTTTTGGGGCCAGTGAAGCGGTGCGGCTGCTTCTTTCTTTTTTGAAGATTTTTGATTTTTGGACTTTCAAATATAGCTATTGCAGTGGCTTTGTGGTAAAATATAGGACGGGTGTCCAAACGATTTCTTTCGAGAAGGAAGACGGCATTTAGCAATGAAAGCAGGAGGCAGATATGATTGATCATTTTGGAATTCGAGTGAAGGATTTGGGAGTCAGCAAGGCCTTTTATCAGAAGCTACTAGCGCCTTTGGGCTATAAAATTGCCTTTGATATACCTCAGGCGGTGAGTTTTGCAGAGCCGCGCACAGCGCCAGCTGGGGACTTTTGGCTGAGTCAGGGAGAGTCAGAGCCAACGCACTTTGCCTTCAATGCTGAGACGAGAGAGCAGGTAGATGCCTTTTATCAGGAAGGGCTTGCGGCCGGCGGTCAGGACAATGGCGGTCCGGGCATTCGTCCACACTATCATCAGCCTTATTATGCAGCTTTCATCCTAGATCCAGATGGTAATAATATCGAGGCTGTCTGCCATCAAGAATAAAAATAGAAAAGAGAAAAAACGTGTCTAAAAAAACTGTATCCATTATTGATGTGAAAAACCATGTTGGTGAGGAAATCACTATTGGTGCCTGGGTGGCCAACAAATCCGGCAAGGGCAAGATTGCTTTCCTGCAGCTGCGGGACGGCTCCGCCTTTTTCCAAGGAGTCGCTTTCAAGCCGAACTTCATTGAGAAATTCGGCGAAGAAGAAGGGCTGGCTAAGTTTGATACAATTAAAAAACTCAGTCAGGAAACCTCTGTTTTGGTCAAGGGGATTGTCAAGGAAGACGAGCGCTCTAAGTTTGGCTATGAGCTGGATATTACAGATATTGATGTCATCGGCGAGTCAACTGACTATCCTATCACGCCTAAGGAGCATGGGACGGACTTTCTCATGGACAACCGCCATCTCTGGCTGCGTTCCCGCAAGCAGATGGCCATGATGCAGATCCGCAATGCCATCATCTATGCGACCTATGACTTTTTTGATCAAAACGGCTTTATCAAGTTTGACAGTCCGATTCTCTCTGGCAATGCAGCAGAAGATTCGACCGAGCTGTTTGAAACGGACTATTTTGGCAATCCTGCCTTTCTCAGTCAGTCTGGCCAGCTCTACTTAGAGGCTGGTGCCATGGCCCTGGGCCGTGTTTTTGACTTCGGTCCGGTTTTCCGCGCCGAAAAGTCTAAGACCCGCCGTCATCTGACGGAGTTTTGGATGATGGATGCGGAGTATCCTTTTGTCACTCATGAAGAGTCATTGGATCTGCAGGAAGCCTATGTCAAGGCCTTGATTCAAGGTGTCTTGGACCGGGCGCCGCATGCTCTGGAAGTGCTGGAGCGCGACACCGACCTGCTGCAAAAGTATGTGTCAGAGCCATTTAAGCGCATTTCCTATGATGAGGTCATCGACCTCCTGCAGGAGCATGAAAAGGATGCCGATGCTGACTATGAGCACATTGAGCGGGGGGATGACTTTGGTTCACCGCATGAAACCTGGGGTTTCCAACTACTTTGGCGTACCAACCTTTGTCACTAACTATCCTGCTGCTATCAAGGCCTTTTACATGAAGCCAGTGCCGGGTAATCCTGAGCGCGTGCTCTGTGCGGACCTATTGGCACCGGAAGGCTATGGTGAAATCATCGGCGGTTCCATGCGTGAAGAGGACTACGATGCCTTGGTTGCTAAGATGGATGAGCTGGGCATGGACAAGTCAGAATATGAATTTTACCTAGATCTTCGGAAGTATGGCTCTGTCCCTCACGGTGGATTTGGTATCGGTATTGAGCGCATGGTGACCTTTGTGGCAGGTACCAAGCATATCCGCGAAGCGATTCCATTCCCACGGATGCTGCATCGGATTAAGCCATAAACAGAATGAAAAAACGCCTGCGTGGCGTTTTTTGGCAGGTCAAAAGTAAGAAAAGCAGAAGAAATCCACTCAGGAGAGGAGAAATATGTTCAAAAAATCTTACAGAAGCAATATCGGCCTGCTGGCTGGAGTTGAGTTTTTGGCTTCTTTGGCATTGTCAGCTTTTGGCTCCTCTTTCTGCATCAGAATGGCATGTCCCTGCTGCAGATTGGGCTTTTGGAGAGCATTTTCCATGCGACCAGCGTCCTCTTTGAAATCCCGTCGGGCCTGCTGGCTGACCGTTTTTCCTACAAGAGCAATCTTTATCTGAGCCGGCTGGCCAGCATCCTGTCTTGCATCCTCATGCTGGCGGGGCAGGGAAATTTTTGGATCTATGCTCTGGCTATGATTCCCAATGCTTTGGCCTATAATTTTGACTCGGGAACAGCGACGGCTATGCTCTATGATTCAGCTGTAGAAGGAGGACTCAAGGAGCATTTTCTGAAAATTTCCAGTTTCATATCTGGTGTTGCTGAAGCGACCATTTCCCTTGGGACTGTTCTTGCTGGCTTTTTTGTTCACGGCTATCTGCATGTGACCTACTATATCATGATTGGCCTTTCGCTCTTGGTTATGCTTCTGATTAGTTTTTTGAAAGAGCCTCAACGCCAGCATCAGAAAGCAGAAGTGCTGACCATGGGGAAGATTATCGGCACGGTCCGGTTGGAATTTAAAAACAGGCCCAGTCTTTTTGTCTGGATGATTATTTTTCAGATTGTGGGTGTACTCATGTGCATGTTTTACTTTTACTATCAAAAAGAGCTGCCTGAGCTTGCCAGCTGGCAGATTTCAGCAGTCATGCTGGCCGGAAGCGGCTTCAATATCCTAGCTGTGGCTTTGGCAAGCCGGATTGGCAAGTCTTGGCCCTCGCTGAAGCTGTTTCCTCTTATGGCTGCAGCAACTGGAGCCGTCTTTATTTTGAGCATGCTGGGGACACCTTTGGTCTATATCCTTGTCTATCTGCTCAGCAATACTCTCTATGCCCTTTACCAGCCTGTCTTTTCCAATGATTTGCAGGAATACCTGCCCAGTCCGGTCCGGGCTACCATGCTCAGTGTCAACTCTATGCTGTTCAGCCTGAGTATGATTGTTATTTTCCCTATTACCGGCTGGCTGATTGACAGTCTGGGGTTTCGCATGACCTTCATTTCTCTGGGTGTCTTCCTGCTTTTGCTGACGCCTTTTCTGCAGCAGGCCCTGAAAAGAGTCGCCAGAGGTCTTAGGCATAGTCCAGAAAAGATTTCTTGATTTTCTATTTGTTTGTTTAATAGAACTGAAATATTTTTTGCTATCATTTTATCAGGAGGTGCGGATATGACACTGGAAGATGATGTTCAGCTTGAAAAGGAGCTGAAAGAGATAAAAATCAAGGCAGAGGAAGAGGCTCTGGTGGAGATAGATGGGATACTGAAATCCCATAAGGAGATGCTGGAGCAGGCCAGACAGCGGCAGCGGGATTTTGAGAAATTGCAGGCCCTGCTGGATGCTTTTGCTGAGACTTTTCCGCAGAATGAGGAATTTGAGCAGAAAGCTGCCAACTTTCGGCAGAAGATAAAAAATCTGGAAAACACTTTGGACAATGAGTTTGAAGCCTTGCAGCAGCACAGCTACCGCTTGGACGAAGAAAAGGGCTATCTGCGCTATCAAAAAAAGAAACTGGCTGAGGACTATGATTGATCCATTTTCCAGCATAGCTGAGCAGGTTGAGACGGGCTGTCTCAGCCTTTTTTGGTCTCTCATTCAGAAATGCTCTTTGAAACTCTCTTCAAACTAGGACAGCGAGGCTGAGACAAACTCCCATGATGGCTGAGTCCTCACCCACAGAGGGATGCATCTTTTGGAAGATACTGTATAAAAGTTCTTCAGTCTCGCTATGTTTTGGTAAAAAACTCTTGACGCGGCAGCTGATTGCTCAAAAGCTCCAGTGGAGCTTTTGAGGTTATAG
>NZ_KQ969397.1:194412-196224 GCF_001578865.1 Streptococcus sp. DD11 | reverse complement strand
GTGAAGGGAACTAAATTTTTAAAAATTTAGTTCTGTCCCACCGCCAGCCCGAACCTAGAAACGAGATAGTGAGGTAGAAAAGTTATGGATAAGGAGTCTGTCCCACCGCCATCAGCTGTACTCCAGCACAGCTGACATTCCTAGCGGAAACTTCATTAACAGCTTCAACTAGTCCAGACTGCACGGCTGACAGGAATTTTGTTTCTTTTATCTACAAGCTCAAAATCTCCACTCTGCTGGAGCTTTTGAGCAGCTAGCTGCCAACCTGTCTGCTCCCGCTTAGTTTGCTGCTGCTGTTCATTGAGTATCAGCTGTTTTCCTGAAAGCTTGCTTGATTTATGGTAAAATAGAAACAGTTTAGTATAGAAGTGAGCAAAATGAAAGATTTATTACAATATTTTAAGGGCTATATCAGAGAGTCTCTGCTGGGCCCTCTGTTTAAGCTCTTGGAAGCCAGCTTTGAGCTCTTGGTGCCGCTCCTGATGGCCGGTATTGTCGACCAGACTATTCCCAAGAAGGATTCCCCCCATCTTTTCTGGATGGTTTTTCTTTTGATAGTCTTAGCTGGTCTGGGAGTTCTGGTAGCGGTCGTGGCCCAGTATTATTCCTCTAAGGCGGCGGTCGGCTTTACCCGCCAGCTGACGCAGGACCTTTACCAGATCATCCTCCGCCTGCCCAAGGCCAGCCGCGATCAGCTGACCGTTTCCAGCTTGGTGACCCGGCTAACCAGCGACACCTACCAGATCCAGACGGGGATCAATCAGTTTCTCCGCCTCTTTCTGCGGGCCCCCATCATTGTCTTTGGCTCTATCATCATGGCCCTGACAATCAGTCCGGCTATTACAGTTTGGTTTTTGGCCATGGTGGGGATGCTGACCTTGATTATCTATGTCATGTCCCGGCTGATGAATCCTCTCTATGCCAAAATCCGTCAGCTGACAGATCAGCTGGTCAGTCTGACCCGGGAGCAGCTGCAGGGCATGCGGGTTATTCGTGCTTTCGGGCAGACTGCTAGGGAAGTACATGATTTTAGAAATAAAAATGAACTCTACAAAACCTGGCAGATTCGGACCGGATTTTTGGCCAGTCTCATCAGTCCGCTGACTTTTTTGGTGGTCAATGCCACCCTGCTGGCGGTCATCTGGCAGGGCAATGCGGCTATTGGACAGGGGCTGCTGACCCAGGGCCGGCTGGTGGCCTTGGTCAATTACCTGCTGCAGATCTTGGTGGAGCTGCTCAAGCTGGCCATGCTGGTCAATTCGCTCAATCAAAGCTATATCAGCGCAGGGCGAATCAGTCAGGTCTTTGCTCAGGCTGAAGAAGATGTCCTGCAGGAGCTGGATCAGGAGACGGCCCTGCCCAATCAAGCTATTCAAGCCCAGCAGGTCAGCTTTTCCTATCCCAATGCCGCTGCTCCGGCTCTTACCGACCTCTCCTTTGACCTGCAGGCGGGTCAGACGCTGGGGGTCATTGGCGGGACCGGCGCGGGTAAGTCTACGCTGGTCCAGCTTTTAGCCCACCTTTACACAGCGGATGCCGGCCGCTTAAGCCTTTTTCATGAGGGGAGAAGTCCGCGCGATTTGAGAGAATGGCGGTCCTGGGTCAGTCTGGTGCCTCAGAAAGCGGAGCTATTTCAGGGAACTATCCGCTCCAATCTGACACTGGGGCTGGACAAGCAGCCTGCAGATGAGCAGGTCTGGCAGGCTCTGACTATCGCTCAGGCGGCAGAATTTGTCGCACAGAAAGAGGGCGGGCTGGATGCGGCAGTGGAGGCTTTTGGCCGCAATTTCTCAGGCGGTCAGCGCCAGCGTC
>NZ_KQ969397.1:192844-194256 GCF_001578865.1 Streptococcus sp. DD11 | reverse complement strand
TTTCTGGTTCTGGACGATGCGACTTCGGCTCTGGACTATCTGACCGAGGCTCGGCTGCTGCAGGCGATGAAGGAAGAGCTGGGAAAGACCAGTCTGATTCTGATCTCTCAGCGGACCAACAGCCTGCGCTCAGCGGACCAGATTCTGGTCTTGGACCAAGGACGGCAGGCTGCACTTGGCAGGCACGAGGACCTGCTGATCAGCTCTGCGATTTACCGGGAAATCCATCAATCTCAGCACAGCAGTAAGGAGGGCGACCGCCATGACAAGTAAGTACAAAAGCAGCAGTCTGAAACGTCTGAGCCATGATCTGCTGCAGGCCCGCGGGCTTTTTCTGCTGGCCAGTCTGGGAACCTTGCTGCAGGTCGGTCTGACCATCTATCTGCCGGTGCTGATCGGCAATGCAGTGGACAGTGTGCTCCTGCCGGATGCCAGCCGGCAGCTGCTGCCGATTTTGGGACAGATGGCCTTGGTCATTGGAGCCAATACTCTGGTCCAGTGGTTCAACCCGCTGCTCTACAATCGTCTGGTCTACAGCTACAGTAAAAAGCTGCGCCAGCAGGTCATTGAGAAGATTCACCGTCTGCCCTTTGCCTATCTGGATGGTCAGGGGACAGGCGATGTGGTCAGCCGTCTGACCACGGACCTGGACCAGCTCAATAACGGCCTGCTCATGGTCTTTAATCAGTTTTTTGTCGGTCTGCTGACCATTTTTATCACCATTGTGACCATGGCTCAGATTGATATTTTCATGATGCTCTTGGTCCTGTTGCTGACACCGCTCTCTCTTTTTATCGCCCGCTTCATTGCTCGGAAAAGCTACAGCCTTTTTCAGCAGCAGACTGAGGCGCGCGGACGGCAGACCCAGCTGATTGAGGAGAGCCTGAGGCAGGAGAGTCTGATTCAGGCCTTTAATGCTCAGGAACAGTTTATGGAGGCCTTTGGCGCCAGCAACAGCGCCTACTCCGACTATTCGCAGGCGGCCATCTTCTACTCCTCTACGGTCAATCCGGCCACCCGCTTTGTCAATGCCCTCATTTATGCCCTTATCGTAGGCTTTGGGGCTGTGCGGATTATCGGCGGTTCCGCCTTTACGGTCGGTCAGCTGGTGACCTTTCTCAACTATGTCAACCAGTATACCAAGCCTTTTAATGACATTTCTTCGGTCCTGTCGGAATTGCAGAGCGCCCTTGCCTGTGCAGAGCGGCTCTATCATGTCTTGGATGAGCCGGAAATCGCAGAGACTGGGACAGCAGAAGTAGATGCTGCTCAGGTGCAGGGCCATATCCGCTTTGAGCATATTTGCTTTGGCTATGAAAAAGACAGACCTCTGATCCGGGATCTGACAGTGGCTATTCCCGCTGCCAGCAAGGTGGCCATTGTCGGGCCGACTGGGGCCGGCAAGTCCACTC
>NZ_KQ969397.1:186584-191871 GCF_001578865.1 Streptococcus sp. DD11 | reverse complement strand
CTGCCATGATTTCCAGCGTCGGTGCTTGGGCAGCTTCGTCATTCTTGCTGTCTTCTGCAAGCGCAACAGCGTTTTTATTGCTTTCTCTAGTGTCATCGTTGGCAAGTATAACAGTGCTTCCGATGGCAAGAGAGGCAGCAAGGCCGGCGAGAAAAATGAGGGTGATGAGTTTTTTCAATAGCTTCCTCCTATTGGTTTGGACGAGTAAAAGTGGATGAGGGACGGTTAGGGCGCTGAGCGAGGGAACATGGTTTCCGAATCTTGTCTTTCTACCCTGGCCTAGCGGTTCCCTTTCACCTATATTATATCATTTATTATTGGCTATGGCTGGAAATAAGGTGTTTACAAACTATCTTTCCCCACCTCCTCCAATCCCTCCTCGGTCAGCCGGTAAAGCTTCTGGCAGACTTGCTTGAGAAAGGCGCGGTCGTGGGAGACGGTGATGATGGCGCCGGGGTAGTGGGCAAAGAGCTGGCGGATCTGGGGCTGGGAAGTGGGGGAGAAGTTGCGCGTGGGTTCGTCCAGCAGGAGGACATTGGGTCGGTCCAGGACCAGCTTGAGCAGGAGGAGCTTGGCTCGCTGGCCGCCAGAAAGCTGGCTGATAGGATGGCGGGCTTCCTCGCGCGTGAACTGTAGGCTGGCCAGATGGGTCAGAGCCTTTTC
The DNA here is from genome assembly GCF_001578865.1 of Streptococcus sp. DD11. Classification (NCBI taxonomy): domain Bacteria; kingdom Bacillati; phylum Bacillota; class Bacilli; order Lactobacillales; family Streptococcaceae; genus Streptococcus; species Streptococcus sp. DD11. Next base: position 191,208 of record NZ_KQ969397.1, on the reverse strand, counting down.
CTGACTGGCCTTATGGCCGGTAGGAGCCAGAAAGTCCAGGGGACTGACTGCCTGATCCAGCAGGTCGCCATAGTGCTGGGGCATGTAGCCCGCCCGCAGATCTGTCCGCTGACATAGGCTGCCCCACATTTCCTTGAGCAGGCTGGATTTGCCCGCTCCATTGGCTCCGATGATGCCGATTTTCTCCTGTCCGGTCACTTCCAGGCTCAGATTTTTCGCCAGCAGTCGCCCTCCAACCTCCAGATTTTGCCCGTCCATTTTGAGGATTCTTTTGGTCAATGGCAGAGCTTCTATGTCTGAAAAGCGGAGCTTGATTGCTTCTTCCTGAGTTGGGATTTCAGTCATCTGGGCTGCCTGCTGCTCAAATCGCTTGCCTTGAGAAAGAACGTTCTTCATCTTCTTGGCAAGGAGTCGGCCTTCGACATCGTTTTTGGTATTTCTCAAAGCATTTTCGACATTCTGCTTGACCCGCTGGTGTTTGTTCATGGTCTTGGCGTGTTCTTCCCGCTCTTTCTTGGCCTGCTGGCTCTGCTTGTCAAAGGCCTCCTGACGCTGCTGGCTGTAGTCCTCATAGGCCAGATTTCTGACGGTAGTCCGGGCTTCCTGCTTTTTCTTGATCCGCTCCAGATGGACGATCTTGGTCGCCGTCTTAGTCAGAAGATTTTCATCATGGGAGACAAAGAGGACCGTCCTGTCCGTCTGCTTGATAAAATCTTCCAGCCAGATCAGGGTATCCAGATCCAGGTCATTGGAAGGTTCGTCTAAAAATAGCATGTCGGCATCGCTGGACAGTTTTTTGATTAGCTGGACTTTGAGCTTTTCGCCGCCGGACAGACTGGAGAGGACTTGGCTTGAAGCAAAGCGCTGACTGTCGAAATGCAGCTCCTGGGCATAGCGGTAGAGCTTAGCATAGTCCAAATCTGCCTCGGTGTCCGCAAAGAAGTAGTCGTTGAGGGTCAGCTGGGCCTCCTGCTCAGGCAGCTGCTGGGGCAGGTAGCTGTAAGAGGAGTAGGCCCTTTGGATCTGACCGCTGCAGCTGACATAGTCTGTGACCAGGCTGGGCTCCATCATCAGCTTGAGCAGGGTGGACTTGCCATTGCCCTCTTCGCCGATGATGGCTACTCTGTCGCCCGGATTGACCGTCAGTGTCAGGTCTCTGACCAAGTCTTTTAGATCCTTTAGATGGGTGATAGTGAGATTGCTTACTTGTAACATAGGTGCCTCCTTATTCGTGTAAAAAACAGCTCCGCTTTATCTAGCAGAGCTGTTTTTTGATTGCACAAAGAAGGCAGTGAAATGCCTAATCAGGTCTTTGTTTCTAGCGAAATAGAGAAAAAGACACTGCGGGTATGTGAAAACATGACAAAATCTACTAAATAAAGTTTCCTTTAAAAAATAGACTTAATTTTTCATGTCTCCTTATACCTCCGATATCTTTCTGTTTTCAGTCTAGCAGAGGATAGTGAATTTGTCAAGCGCTTTCAAAAAATATTTTTTTTTGATCTTTTTTGAATTCGGGATGACAAAAGTCTTGAAAAGGCTGATTTCTAGGCTTTTTGATGTAGGACGACCTATAAATTTTTAATCGTATAAAAATTTGACATATACGGATTAATTATATATAATCATCTTGTATATAAAAATTATATATAAGAAATGATTACATAAAACAGGCCTATGATTTGTAAAAGACGCAGGAGCAGAATGAATCCACCCGCTATTCAAAATTTTATCGAAGGAGTGAATGATCATGCCAAAAACCTTATTTCTCTGGCTGTTGACTGTCCTGAGCTTAGGACTTCTAAAAACGCCGCAAGCTCAAACCGCTGAGCAGTCCGTGTCCTCTGCTAGGGCAGTCGGCCGGATTGGGCAGAAGCTCCAGGACTATGTCAAGGAGCAGGAAGGGACAAGGCTGGCCAAGCACGCAGCAGCCTTAGACCGAATGCTGTAAAAGATTGTTTCAGAAAGGAGAAGGCCTATGCTGAGAATTTTTATCCGAATGGTTTACAGAAGTATCGCCTATGCGATCCAAGGAACCGACTAGAAAGGAAAACTCATGAAAAAATCAATTTTAATCATTATTTTAACCGTTTTGACGCTGGGAATTTTTTGCCCGGTCCATGCTCAAGCAGAGTCGCAGAAGCTGCCGTCTGGCACGGACCGTAGCCAGATTGGCCAGAAAATCCAAGACTTTGTCAAGGAACATGAAAAGACAACTGCCGGCATGGAGACAGCCGTCTTTGACAAGGACGGCACCATCTACCGGGGGAACTTTGGCTATATGGACAAGGAAAATAAAGTCAAGGCCGATGACGACAGCGTCTTTGAATGGGCCTCTATCACCAAGCTGACCGTCTGGGTCTCCGTCATGCAGCTCTGGGAAGAAGGGAAGATTGATCTGGAGGAAGACATCCGGACCTACCTGCCGAAAGGTTTTCTCAAAAATCTTCGCTATGACAAGCCCATCACCATGCTGGATCTCATGAATCACCAGCCTGGTTTTGACGAGACACCGCTCTACAATGAGGGTGACAATAAAACGATTGAAGAGCTGCTCCTAGACTACCAGCCCATCCAGTCCTTTGAGCCAGGTACCACGACATCCTATTCTAACTATAGTACAGCTCTGGCCTCCTATATCGTGGAGCGGATTTCCGGTCAGACCTATGTGAACTATGTCCATGAGCATATCTTTCAGCCCTTGGGCATGAATCGGACCGCGATTTTACCAGACTTATCAGACAATGCCTATGTCCAAGCTAAGCGCAAGGAAGCCAAGGGTTATGATGCCCAAGGCAAGCTTTTAGGAGAGGTTCCCTTTAAACTGGGCCTCTATTCGGTCGGTCAGGCTACGGGAACGCTGGATGATTTGCAGAAATTGGCCCAAGCCCTGCTGGGCCGCAAGACCCTTTTCAAGCGTCCGGAGACTTGGACCACTCTTTACTCAACGACTTCCATCTACCCCGGTACGGACATCGCCCGCAATGCCCACGGCTTTTGGGCCAGCCATTATGGTGTCACCTTGCTGGGGCACAATGGGAATTCAGATGGTTTTTCCAGCAATCTCTATCTGGATCTTGAAAACGGTATTGGCCAAGTTATCCTGACCAATCAGCAATATGAGCAAGTGTACAATACCCAGATGCCGGAATTGATTTTCGGCCCAATGCAGACTGTCAGTGAGGCTACTAAGAAGCAGTCCCAGCCCGGCTATTACCACTATCTGAGAAGCTATAACAATGGCCCGCTATCCATCCTGCTCATGATGCCCGGTGCTATAGAGAAGATTGATAAGCTGACGGACCAGCCGGCCTTGCTGTCTATGTTCTGGACTATTGACCAGAGCCAGGGGGCTGACCGTATAGAAGTCGGTGTCATGAGTGCAGAAAGGCTTTCGGATACGGATCTTTTCAAGCACTATCTGGTCCTGATCCTCGGAGCTCTGGCCCTTGTCTTTGCCCTGGGCAATCTTGTGCTCAGTTCCGTGATTGGCGGTTTCCGGCTCCTCCTGCGAAAGACCAAAAGTCCGGCTCCCCGCTCTTGGAAGGTCTGGAATTACCTGACTTCTATAGGCATCCTTCTTTTCGGCGGCAATCTCATCCTGCTTTTGCTTGTTGCCATGAATCAGTTCCAAAACTATCCAATGGTAGAGCCTTGGCGCTACATGGTCTTTGCCGGACTGGGCCTCTTCCTGACAGGCTGTGCGGTCTACCCGCTGGTGACCAAAGATAGAAAGGGACTCGGAAAAGGCCGTATCTTCCTGACCGTCCTGACCAGTCTGTCAGCTTTGGCTATCGTGGCCAATATTCTCTACTGGTCGCTTTATCAATGGTGGGTGATGTAGCAGAAGTAGATATTCAAATAGTTATAAACTGTAAATAACTGCGGGCGAGTTTTATAGATGTTATAATAAAAAAGGAACGACTTTTTCAAAAAATGCTCTCTCTATCAATTCTGGATGTTCTAGCTTAGGAAAGGAATACCTATGATTAAAAGTATTTTTAAATTTATGTTCAAAGGCCTAGTCTGGCTCTTGGGGCTGCTGGCTTTGGCCTTACTGGCGATTTTTCTCTATCACCGTTTCCAAATTGCTCAGGAGAGTAGGCTAATCCAAAAGCCCTTTGGCCAGTTGGTCGAGGTGGACGGCAAGAAGCTCAATGTTTATACGGCCGGCAAGGGGGACAAGACCTTGGTTTTCCTGTCTGGTTTGGGCACCAATTCGCCAGTGCTGGATTTCAAAGCTCTTTACTCCAGGCTGGAGGAGGATTACCGCATCGTTGTTGTCGAGCCGCTGGGCTATGGCTACAGCGATGACGGGGATGATGACCGCTCGCTGGATAAGCAGCTCAGTCAGACCCGCAAGGCTCTCAAGGCGGCTAAGATTTCCGGCCCCTATGTTCTGGTTCCCCATTCTATCGGGGGTCTGGAGGCCATTCACTGGGCCAATCGCTATCCGTCAGAAGTGGAAGCTATTGTTGGCTTGGATATGACCATGCCCCATACGGAAGTATCCGATCAGGAGCGTTTTACCCGCTCTTACCAGATCGTTCAGCTGGTCAGAAATCTGGGCTTGGCTCGCCTGCCCATTTTCTTTAATGATGACAATGCCTCGGCTATCCAGTCT
>NZ_KQ969397.1:184356-186514 GCF_001578865.1 Streptococcus sp. DD11 | reverse complement strand
ACAAGCAATCTTTAAAGCTCTGTTTCACCGGCGCTCCGTCACTCAGGCAGTCATGAATGAAGTCAAGGCCAGGGACAAAAATGTCGCTACCGTCAATCAAGAGCCGGTGCCGCAGGTCCCTACCCTGCTCTTTGCGGCTGTCCAAAAGGGCAGAGGAGATACCAAGCTGGAAGAGGACTTTGCCGCCCAAAATCCCCAGGCCCAGCTAGTCACCTTGGAAGGCTCCCACTATATCCACGATGACCAGCCGGAGGAAATAGCCAAGCGGATAAAGGACTTCCTAGGGAAGTGATTGGCTAAGCTGGATAATTGATGTTTAAGGAGGTGTTAGATCGATAGAAGAATACCTGAAAGAGACGGCTTTGCTGGATTTTTCCCATCCCTTTATTCAGGATTTGATTGAGCGTCAGGCTTGGCGCAATATGGCTGAGTTTGACCGTCTGAAAGCCATCTATGATTTTGTAAGAAATGACATTCTTTTTGGCTACAATGAGTCGGATGGGATTCCTGCTTCAAAGATTTTGTCTGACGGTTTTGGCCAGTGCAATACCAAGGGCATTCTCTTTATGGCCTTGCTCAGAGGCTGCGGCATTCCCTGCAGGATGCACGGTTTTACCATTGACAAGCAGCTGCAAAAAGGGGCCATGACCGGCTTTGTCTATAGAAATGCGCCGCAGGAAATCCTGCATAGCTGGGTAGAAGTTTATTTTGAGGAGATCTGGTATGAGCTGGAGGGCTTTATCCTTGATGATGGCTATCTGAAGCGGCTTCAGAATACTTTTCCCGACTGCCGGGGTGCCTTTTGCGGTTACGGAGCAGCGACAGCATATTTCCAGCATCCCAAGGTAGCCTTTAACCGCAGCAATACCTACATTCAGAGCGAGGGGATTGTGCAGGACTTGGGTGTCTATCCGTCGCCGGATGAATTTTTCCTGAGACACCGTCAGGAGCTGTCAGCTGTCAAGGAATGGCTCTATTGTCATCTTGGTCGGCATCTCATGAATAGAAATATCCGGAAAATTCGTGGGAAAGGATAGGAGAAATATAAAAAACGGTAATTCGATTTGAATGGTTAAAAAAATTTTTTCTCGTGCTTGCTTATTTTTATCTGGCCATTACGAATAGTATAGGTAAGAGACTATTTGTCAGGAGGAAGTATGAGCTTGTCCAACCCCTATTCGCTGCGCCATCCCAATCTGTCCCCAACCATGGATCTGATTGCCAAAAAGATTTTTCATCAGGAGCACCTGACGGCTGATTTCATTAAGAGCGTGCTCAGGCTGCCGGTCCAGTCGGTGGAGATTCTGGAGGGCACCCAGATCCAGCTGGAGGAAGAAGACCACCTGGGCTTCTACACGGCCGTGGACGTGCGGGCCCAATTGGACGATGGGACGCAGGTCATCATCGAGGTCCAAGTAACGAGACAGCGGGCCTTTATCAACCGCCTGATGGCCTATCTGGCCAATCAAATCTCCGACAATCTCAAGCGGAGCAAGAAAGACAAGCCGACTCACACTCTCTACTCCGAAATGAATCCGGTCTACTGCATTGCCCTCTTGGAGCAGGAGTATTTCCCAGATTTGCGGGCCTTCCGGACCCTTTCCCTGCGGGATGACGAGACTCTGGAGCCGCTTTTGACCGATTTCAAGGTCAGCCGCCAGCGCCCGCCGATGAAATTTGCATTTCTGGAACTGAGCAAGTATAATAGAGATAAGATTAACGATTATAATTTGCGCAAATGGTTTGAATTCTTCAGAAATCAGCCCTTTGATGTCCCGGCGGATCGGGTCATTCAAGAGGCTGAGGAGCTGCTGGATCAGACCCGCTGGACCAAGGAGGAAAGACAGATGTTTGACGAAAAACGCCGCCAGCAGGACCATTACGAAGCGACCATGGCCCAGATTTACTACGAGCATGAGCTGGCTTTGGAGGAAGGGATAAAACATGGACGAGAAGAGGGAGTTGAAGCAGGCCGAGCAGAAGGTATTCAACAGCTGATTCTGACCATGCTGAAAAATGGGGTGTCTGCCCAAACCATCGCCCAGCAGACCGGTATGGAAGAAGTGAAAATCCAAGAAATTGCTAAAAATAATTTAGTGGAGTAAGCGGCTGGCTGGAAAATAGCGGTTTACAAACATCATAAAAAAGGCTTAGAATC
>NZ_KQ969397.1:179862-183892 GCF_001578865.1 Streptococcus sp. DD11 | reverse complement strand
AAAGCCCATCTCGTGGGTGACAATCAGCATGGTCATGCCCTGCTGGGCCAAATCCTTCATAACATTGAGTACATCGCCGACCATTTCCGGATCCAGAGCAGAAGTCGGCTCATCAAAGAGCATGATGTCTGGATTCATAGCCAGCCCGCGGGCGATGGCCACCCGCTGTTTCTGACCGCCGGACAGACTGTCTGGATTAGCATCAGCCTTGTCAGAGAGACCGACCTTTTCCAGCAGCTCCATGCCCAGCTTATCTGCTTCAGCTTGACTCATCAGCTTGTGCTCGACAGGAGCAAAAGTAATGTTCTGCAGCACGGTCATATGCGGAAAGAGGTTGAAATGCTGGAAGACCATGCCGATATTTTCCCGGACCAGGTCTACATCCGTCTTCTTGTCCGTCAGGTCAAAGCCATCTACGGTAATGGTGCCGCTGGTGACCTCCTCCAAGAGATTGAGACTGCGCAGGAAGGTGGATTTGCCTGAGCCTGATGGTCCGATGATGCAGACCACATCGCCCTCGTAGAATTTGGCTGTAATCCCCTTGAGAACCTCATTGTCCCCATAGTATTTATGTAAATCGTTGACATCGATTTTTAGCTTGGTCATTTGTTAATCCTCTTTTCTAAGCGTTTGGCCAGTCTCGTCAGCAGGGTGATAATGACGAGGTAGAGCACCGCCAGGATTGCATACATTTTGAAACTTTGGTAGTTGCGGGCGATGATGATTTTCCCAGTCTGGAAAAGCTCGACCAGCCCGATAGCAGAGACGATTGTTGTATCTTTGAGTGCGATGACAAATTGGTTGACAAAGTTGGGCAGCATAATCTTAGTCGCCTGCGGCAGGATGATCTTTCTCATCGTCTTGGAGTAGGAAATCCCCAAGCTGCGGCTGGCCTCCATCTGCCCGACGGGCACAGCCTGAATCCCCCCGCGGACAATCTCGGCGATATAGGCGCCGGCATTGAGAGAGAGGGCGATAGTACCAGCTACAAAGTCATTGATAGGACTTTGCTGGCCGGTTATGGATTCGATCAGATTGGGAATTCCCCAGAAGATAAAGGCTGCCAGAATCATGAGCGGAATCCCGCGGATGACATCAACGAAGATTTCGGCAATCCAGCGCAGCGCCTTATAAGGACTGACGCTGAACATGCCAAAGATAATCCCGATGACCATGGCGATAGCAAAGGAGAGCAGGGCCAGAGCCAGTGTGACGCCCAGACCGCTCAGCAGCTGCTTGTAATTATTTTGCAGCAGGCCCAGCACCGTTGTTTCATCGGCTGTTGAGCTGGCTGCTTCTGACGAATCTGTATTTGCCGCCAGATACTTGTCCAGAATTTTCTGGTATTTGCCGTTTTCTTTCAGATTGGCCAGACCGTTGTTGAACATCTCCACCAGCTCTGGGTTTGACCCTTTTTTGACGGCAAAGGCTACTTGTCCGCTTGGCGTTCCCTCGATAGGGGTCTTCATTTTTTTGCCTTGATTAATAGCATATTTGACCACTGGCTCGTCATCCATAATGGCTGCGACAGAGCCGGAGTTGAGGCTGTCATACATAGATGAGCCATCTGAGAAGGTCTTGATTTTGTAGCCGTACTTGCTTTGATTTTCTGTCAGGAAAGTCTGAGAAGCGGTACCGTTCTTGACCCCGACCGTCTTGCCTTTCAGGTCTTCATAAGACTGAATGTTGCTGGATTCTGTCACTGCCAGAATAGAATTGGCCGTGTAGTAGGGCTCTGAGAAATCAAAGGTCGCCTTGCGGGCGTCTGTTACAGACATACCGGCGATGATGCCGTCGGCCTGACCGGACTGGACAGCGTTGATAGCGGCATCAAAGCCCGGATTGGTGACTTCGATTGTGAAGCCTTGATCCTCAGCGATGGCCTTGATTAGGTCCATGTCGATTCCGGTGTACTGGTTGCTGTCGTTTTGAAAAACGAAGGGAGCAAAGGATGAATCACTGGCAATGATGTATTTGGACTTAACGGGAGCAGCCTGCTGGCCGGACTTGGTCGTGGTTTCCGGTATGGCCGAGCTGACCGAGCTGCTGGAAGCAGAAGCAGTCCATTTTTTGATGATGTCGTCCAGACTGCCGTCCTTCTTCATCTGTGCCAGAGCTTCGTTAAATTCGGTCACCAGGTGTTCGTATTTGCTGCCTTTTTTGACCCCGAAAGCAAAGCTTCCGACAGCCTCGCCTTCCATGGAAATCTTCAAATCCTGCCCTTGGCCGATAGCATACTCAATGACCGGCTGGTCATCCATCACGCCATCTACTGCACCGGCAGACAGGCTGTTGTACATGAGATCGCCCGTATCGAACGTCTTGATTTTGTAGCCGTATTTGTCCTTGTTTTTTTCCAAAAAACGCTGGGCAGCTGTACCGTTTTTGACCCCGACCGTCTTGCCCTTGAGCTCCTCGTAAGACTGGACCGTCTTAGACTTGGTCGTGGCAATGACAACCTTAGTGTCATAGTAGGTGTCTGACATGGTAAAGACTTTTTCACGCTCAGCTGTCTTGGTCATCCCAGCCATAATGGCATCAGCCTGACCGGACTGGACCGCATTGACCGCTGCATCAAAGCCTGGGAAGGTCATATTGACATCCCAGCCCTTGATTTCAGCGACTTTGTTGATAATATCTACATCGATTCCCTTATAGGTTTGGTCTGAATCCTTAAATTCAAACGGCGCATAGGCTGTGTCCGATACGATTTTAATCGTATCTGCCTGAACAGCCACCCCTAACGCAAAAATGGGAAACAATGCCAGCAAAATTGCTAAGAATTTTTTCTTCATTTTCTTTCCTCCTTGAAGCATTCTAGCATTATAGCAGAAAATAGCCGAATAAGCAAATATTGCTTGCTTTTATGTTAGATTTTCTTACATGAATACTGCCTTTTCTGACAAAACAGCAGTTCCTTTGCTTGGCACAGGCTCCAAACTTTGCTATACTAAAGAGAGGAAAATGGTATTCATTGACTATAAGTCTAGAGTCTGCCAAAGAGCGGAGGAGGCTGTCTCACTCTCTCTTCTTTTCCTGTATGAGGAGGTTATGATGAAACAATCGCGTATATTAGAAGGAGTGGAACAGGCCCGCTTTGTTCCGCCTTATCTTCTTTCCCTGCTGCTGGCAGCTGTATTTATTTTGGGCGGTCAAAAGCTGGCAGTGCTGGCTTTAGAGCCGATTTCGGCGCTTCTCAGCCTGCTCTTGGGCTGGCTGGGACAGGGCGGATTTTTTGAAATCTTTTTTAACTTTGCCTTGCCTTTTCTCTTGTTTGGCTTCATTTTTATGGCGCTGGCTCTCTTTGCCTGGGTCCGCTTTGCAGAAGGCCGGCCGATTGGCAGTCTGGGCTTTGTCAAAAAAGGCTGGCTGCTAAATCTGCTCAAGGGCTTTGGATTGGGCTTTGTCTTCTTTAGTTTGGTCGCTCTCTTGATGCTGCTGACAGGTGTCGGGCATTTTGAGTGGGGCTATCTGACATTGGAGCCTCTGATCTACATTTTGATCTTGATTCCGCTTTGGATCATTCAGGGCGGGACCGAGGAGCTGGTGACCCGCGCTTGGCTGCTGCCGGTCGCGGTCAAAAAGACCAATCTGCCCATAGGTCTCGTGACTTCCAGCCTGCTCTTTGCTTTCCTGCATCTGGGCAATCCTGGTATTGGCTTCCTTCCCATTCTTAATATTGCTCTCTTTGGCTTTCTGGCCAGTCTCTATCTGCTCTGGACCGACAATGTCTGGGGGATTGTCGGCCTCCATGCAGCTTGGAACTTTACTCAGGGCAATATCTATGGCTTCAGCGTCAGCGGGACTGGTATTGATGCGGCAGCCTTTAATTTCATTCCCCAGTCTGAGCTGTCCTTTCTGACTGGAGGGAGCTTTGGAGCAGAAGCTTCGCTTTACTGCTCTCTGGTAACCCTGCTGGCAATCGCCTTCCTGCTTTGGAGAATGAAAAAAGACGGCAGTCTGGCCAGACTTTTGAGTTCCCCTCAAAAACAGCACTGAATCCTAGTGCTATTTTTGATTTTGCTTAAAT
>NZ_KQ969397.1:176456-179624 GCF_001578865.1 Streptococcus sp. DD11 | reverse complement strand
ATGCTATAATAATATAAGGGCGGAGTCTGCCCACTGCCGCTGCTAAAAGCTAACTAAAAGACTATACTATCGTCATTTAGTTGATCTTTTATTACTTTGTTAGCTCGCCTTGCCGTACGCCAGTACTGTCTGCAGCTCGCTGCCTCGTATTAAAAGCAAACTAAAAGACTATATTCGCCAAAGGAGGAGTTTTCTATGTTCAAATCTCGTATGCTGGAGGCTGTCAAGCAGTCTCGCTATATCCCACCTGTTTTGCTGGCTGTCCTGATTGCCCTGCTGTTGGTCTATGGCGGGGAATTTTTCGGTGCCATTGTCATGTTTATCCTAGCTTTCTCTATGGGCTTTGCCCTCAAGATGGCAAATCCAGATATCAATGGAGCTGCACTTCAGAGCATGGTCCAGCCTTTTCAGATTTATTTCCAGTTATTGCTCTTTGCTTTTATTGTTTTGGCCGTCTTTTTCTGGGTTCGTTTTGTTGAGAAACGCCCCTTTGCCAGTCTAGGATTTTATAAGGCCGGCTGGCTCAGAGAGTTAGGCAAGGGATTCCTGATTGGCGCTGGGCAGTTTTCTATCGTTGTGGCTCTGTTAGTCATCACCGGTACGGGCCGCCTGTCACTGGGCCAGATTGGTCTGCAGACTTTGCTTTTTATCCTGACCATTATCCCTTTCTGGATCCTTCAGGGAGGAGCTGAGGAGCTGGTGACCCGTGGCTGGCTTTTTCCCACGGTTTCTGAAAAGTCCAATATTCTGGTCGGCATCCTGATTTCCAGCCTGCTTTTCGGCGCTCTTCATATCTTCAATCCCGGGGTGACCGTTCTTTCCCTCGTCAATATCGTCCTCGACGGTATCTTTGCCTGCTTTCTCATGCTTAGGTATGACAATATGTGGGTCCTAGCTGGCATGCACGGAGCTTGGAATTTTGTGCAGGGTAATATCTATGGCATAGAAGTCAGCGGTCAGGGGGCCAATGGTTCTCTCTTGGCTTATAGCAATCAGTCCAATATGGACTGGCTTTCCGGCGGGGCCTTCGGAGCAGAAGGCTCCATCCTGACCAGTATCGTCCTCATCGGCTGCATCGCCTATCTCTATTGGTCGCTCAAAAAGGATGGCAAGCTGCCCCAGAGCCTATCTATCAAAAAGTAAAGCATCGCCGTCCAGCAAATCTGGGCGGCGATACTTTTTTGTGGAGTGAAAGGAGGAAAAACAGTTGATGCTCAATGAAAATCATCAGCGAAGCAGGCAGAAGCAGACATCATGGGCGTCTGTCCCAGCCTCTCGCGGCTCAAATAGTCCGGAGGGACTGTAAATACAACTTTCCAAAGGAAGTTCCGTTAAGTAGGGCAAGGCGACGCTAACGTGCTTTGAAGAGATTTTCGAAGAGTTAGGCATTTCAAAAGCCAGAGAAAAGAGAGTAAATATGGTAAAATGGTAGCAGCACAAAGTGAGGAATGCACATGATTAACAGAATTACAGATAATAAATTTAGACTGGTCTCAAAATATGAACCATCCGGCGACCAGCCCCAGGCCATTGAGCAGCTGGTGGACAATATTGAGGGCGGGGAGAAGGCCCAGATTCTCATGGGGGCGACCGGAACCGGTAAGACCTACACCATGAGCCAGGTTATTCAAAAAGTCAACAAGCCGACCCTGGTCATCGCTCATAACAAGACCTTAGCTGGCCAGCTTTATGGCGAGTTCAAGGAGTTTTTCCCGAACAATGCCGTGGAATACTTTGTCTCCTACTATGACTACTACCAGCCCGAGGCCTATGTGCCTTCGTCTGACACCTATATCGAAAAGGACAGCTCGGTTAATGACGAGATTGACAAGCTCCGCCATTCGGCGACCTCGGCCCTGCTGGAGCGCAATGATGTCATCGTCGTAGCTTCTGTCTCCTGTATCTACGGTCTGGGTTCGCCCAAGGAATATTCCGACAGCGTGGTCAGCCTGCGGCCGGGGCTGGAGATTTCCCGGGACAAGCTGCTGAATGACTTAGTAGACATCCAGTTTGAGCGCAATGACATTGACTTTCAGCGGGGCAAGTTCCGTGTGCGCGGCGATGTAGTGGAAATCTTCCCAGCTTCCCGGGATGAGCATGCCTTTCGGGTGGAATTTTTCGGTGATGAAATTGACCGGATCCGTGAGGTGGAAGCCCTGACAGGCCAGGTACTGGGGGATGTGGACCATCTGGCTATCTTCCCAGCCACCCACTTCGTGACCAATGACGACCACATGGAGACAGCCATTGCCAAGATCCAGGCCGAGCTGGAGCAGCAGCTGGAAATCTTTGAAAAAGAAGGCAAGCTGCTGGAAGCCCAGCGCCTCAAGCAGCGGACGGACTACGATATTGAGATGCTGCGGGAAATGGGCTATACTAACGGAGTGGAAAACTATTCCCGTCACATGGACGGCCGCAGCGAAGGCGAGCCGCCCTATACCTTGCTGGACTTTTTCCCGGATGATTTTCTGATTATGATTGATGAGAGCCACATGACCATGGGCCAGATTCGAGGGATGTACAATGGCGACCGCTCCCGCAAGGAGATGCTGGTCAACTACGGATTCCGCCTGCCGTCGGCCTTGGACAACCGTCCCCTGCGCAGGGAGGAGTTTGAAAGCCATGTTCATCAGATCGTCTATGTATCAGCAACGCCGGGGGATTATGAGAAGGAGCAGACCGATACGGTTATCGAGCAGATTATCCGGCCGACCGGCCTCTTAGATCCGGAAGTCGAAGTCCGTCCAACTATGGGGCAGATTGATGACCTTTTGGGCGAAATCAATGCGCGCGTGGAGAGAAACGAGCGGACCTTTATCACTACCCTGACCAAGAAAATGGCCGAGGATTTGACCGACTACTTCAAGGAAATGGGCGTCAAGGTCAAGTACATGCACTCGGACATCAAGACCTTGGAGCGGACCGAGATTATCCGAGACTTACGCTTGGGTGTCTTTGACGTTCTGGTCGGGATCAATCTGCTGCGCGAGGGCATTGACGTGCCCGAGGTCAGTCTGGTTGCGATCCTTGATGCGGACAAGGAAGGCTTCCTCCGCAATGAACGCGGCCTGATCCAGACCATCGGCCGGGCTGCCCGTAACAGTGAGGGCCATGTCATCATGTATGCGGACACCATGACCGATTCTATGAAGAAGGCCATTGATGAGA
>NZ_KQ969397.1:166226-176169 GCF_001578865.1 Streptococcus sp. DD11 | reverse complement strand
GATATGATTCTGGAAATTAAGTCTGTAAATTAGTTTGTCTGTTTTATTTTAAAACGATTTATTTGAAAATAAATCGTTTTAAAATTGTTTATTTCTCATATATCTAAATATTTTATCGAAAAAATCGTTAAAATATGTCAAATAGATTTAAGTGTGGTATAATGTTTAATAAGGAGGAAAAAAGATGAAAATATTGAAAATAAAGATTCAAGGCCTAACAGGGTTTGAAGACTCTAAATTCGAATTTGACTTGTTTGCTGGTAAGAATGTTAATTCATACGAAAAAGAGAATAACAGTGTCTCTTATGTAATTAATAATTTATACAAACTGAATTCAATTGCTTTGCTGGGAATAAATGCTTCTGGCAAAACGACTAGTTTAAAGTTAGTTTTAGCAATGTTAAATATATTTATAAAAAACAAGAGTTTAACAGAGGAGGGGATTTCTGAAATTGGAAATTATTTTGAAAAAAAAATAATTTGCGAAAATTATATTTTTAATCAAGACTACATTTATAAAATTGAATCAACTATTTCCAAAGATAAGTCAAATGCGTTGTATTTTGAAGATGAATTTCTTTACCGAAAAAAAGTAAAAAGAACAGATTCTAAAGATAAAATTTTTACAAATTTCGAACAAACTATTTCAAGAAAAGATATTGATATTACTTATTTAAAGAAAACAAATTCTATTTTTTCAGGCATATTAAATAATGAAGAGGATCAATTAGTTGAAAATAGCGTTGTAGATTTAACCACTATTACTGATGTTAATAAGATTCAATATTTTGCGAATGATATGGATATTTCTTATGTTAATTTTTTAGATGATAGTATTGAATCTTTAATTTTCGAAGAAGAAACAAAAAATTTAAGGTTAAATTTAAGAATTCGAATGAAATGATAGAATCAAATATTGTCGATTTAAATAGATTCTTATCATCTGGGACAATAAAAGGGATTATGATTCTATTAAATATTCAATTTATTTTCAATTCAGGTGGATATCTAATCATTGATGAATTAGAAAATCACCTGAATAAGTCAATTGCAGTACAATTAATAAAGCTTTTTAATAGTAACATAAATAAAAACTCTGCAACATTGATTTTTACGACTCATTATATTGAAATTACTGATTTTATTGACAGGAGTGACAGTATCTATGTACTAAAAAAGAGGCCGTTTATAAACTTTGAAAAAATGAGCAATATTATCGGTGAAAAAGATAGATCAGATAGAAAGAAAAGCGAGTTAATTCTATCTGGTAGTTATGGATTAGGAACTGCTCCTAAAAATTCTTCCTATAAAATGATGAGGGAGAGCATGAATAAAAATATTCAATTATTGAGTTCAGAAAGTGCTGAATAATAGAGGGATAATTTATGATTAGTATAACATCAAATACACGTATTGCTATCATTGTTGAAGGAGCAACAGAACGAGCTATTATTGAGTTACTGCTTGAAAATGGATGTTTAAAATTTAGTGCTAGCCAAGTTATAAATTATGATAGTATTGATGGACTAGATTCTCCCTATAGAGGACCTAATAGATTTTATGGTAAACCTGCAACTTTTTCGAACCATTATTTGACTCAAGATTATGAAGAAAATAAAGTAATTGTTTTTATTATTGAAGATAGATCTGGAATACCATATAAAATATCTCAACCTTTTTTAGATAAATTGCAGGATGGAGGGATTTATCATGTAGTAACTAAAAGTGAAATTGAAATGATTGAAATATATTTTCGTAACTTAGAGAGAGGGTTTGAAAAAGTGAAATCACAGACTAAACCAAGTACATTCCTTAGTCAACATTTAAATAAAAAAATTAATGATATAAAATCGTATAGTAGAATTAAAATGGATTTAAATCCTTATGGAGACTTAGTTAATGCTATAAAAAAATACAAAAGTAAAAGTGATACCAAAAAATGGGATAAAAAGAATAATGAAATTTTCTTAGCAGACTTATTAAAATGATTAATTCATAACTGAAGTCTACAAGAAAGTCAAAGAAAAATGGATGATCTACACGAAACGAGATGCCGCTTCAAAGTTAAAGTAGATTAGTAAAATCTAATTTGCCCTGTAATTGTTCCGTTATTTAGTTTACATTATTCCGTAAAACTTTCTATTGTTCCGTTAATAATTTTGAAAAGGAGCCCCTATGCGCTACATTCTTTTACTCCGCGGCATCAATGTCGGCGGGAAAAACAAGGTTGTCATGGCTGATTTAAAGGCTGATTTGGAGGAGCTGGGTTTTGAAAATCCCCTTTCCTACATCAACAGCGGCAATCTCTTTTTTAACAGCGAGGAAGAGGAGGAGAGGATTAGGGAAAAGCTGGAAAGCTATTTTGCCCAGACTTATGATTTTCCCTTGCCCTTTGTCCTCCTCAGCTCTGCTATTTTACAAGAGGAAGCAAAACGACTGCCGGCCTGGTGGCAGGATGAGACTGCCTATCGCCGGGATGTGCTCTTTTACCTGCCCGAGGCGGATCGGGAGCAGATCATGGCTGAGACCGAGACTTGGAGTAACGACAAGGAGCAGATCCACTTTGGGCAGACGGCCTTTTTCTACAGCAATGCTGACCAAGCTGACTATCTCAAGTCCAACTACCATAAGAAACTGCTCAAATCCAGTTTTTATAAGCAGCTGACCATCCGCAACGGCAAGACCTTCCAGAAGATTTTGGAGTTGGTTGGGAAGGATTAAGATTTATTTTGAGGTGGAGAGTAAAAAATGAAAGCTTTGATATTTTCCAGCAAAACTTTTTGGGCAGCGCTCTATATCTTGCTGGCTTTCTGTGTTTTGAGCCAGTTTATACTGGGCTTATTTGGTCTTTCCTTTACACCGATGCTGGGGATATCTGGCTGTTTTGCTTAGTGCTTACCTCGTTTGCCTACCTCTGGTTTCTTTTCTTGGAGGGCAGAAGTTTCCACTGGTCTTATATTATTTGGGTTATTCTCAGTTTTTTACTGACTCTGTTTTTGAAATTTATGGTATCTATGGTCATTTCCTATTCCCATGATTCAAGTTTTCCGATTAGTATAGAATACTCGATAAAAGAAAGTGAAATCATCCTGCATAAGGGGTTCTTATTAGATGCCTATGATGAACATCACGACCTGCTTAATCTTTACCTCATGAAAACCAAAGTCAATCGTGTTCGCTATATTGATTGATCATTTCTCTAACGAACTAATCTGCTGAGAGCTATTATAATGTCACTGTAAAATTCGCTGCTTTGTATCGAAAGGAAAAAATCCATGTCCCGTTCCCAAGAAACCATCTTAACAAACATCTGCCTGGTCGAAGATGAGGCGTGTGGAAAAGTGCTGATGCAGTACCGCTCTCCTGAGCGCTATCACTGGTCTGGCTATGCCTTTCCGGGCGGTCATATTGAGAAAGGTGAGTCTCTGCACGATGCTGTCGTGCGAGAAGTTTTAGAGGAAACAGGCTTGACTATTAGCCATCCAAAATTGGTCGGCGTCAAGAACTGGCATAGGGATGACGGGATTCGCTATCTGGTCTTTTGCTACAAGGCAACGGAATTTTCCGGTCAGCTGCATTCGACTGAGGAAGGTGAAATCTCTTGGGTGGACAAAGAGACGCTGCCCCAGCTGGACTTGGCCTACGATTTGCTGGAACTCCTGCGCATGATGGAAGATGAGGAGCTGTCGGAATATTACTATCATGAGCGGATTGAAGGCGGCTGGCGCAAGAGTATGTATTAGAAAAAACTGACTAGGTTTGCCCTAATCAGTTTTTATTTATTCCTGTAAAAATCCTAGGTCTCTCAAAGCAGCTTCGACATAGTCCAGATCCTGCTGGGAGTCGGCTTGTACTAGGTGGTAGTGGACGCCGTCTGTCAGCTCCGATAAGGGGCGAAAGGCGCAGGATGCGACCTGCTGGAGAAAATGCTGAACATCCCGGCGGCAGGTCAGCTTCAGATAAGTCTGAATCTCACCGTAGACCGGGTGCTCGATCAGGATATTCTGTACGCGGCCGCCATTGTCCACGATTGCCAGCAGCTCAGCCTCCATATCCTCAGCTTGGTGCTGGACCTTGAAAAGCTGGTGAACAGCCGTGCTTTCCTCGCGGTCTTTGTAAAGATAGCCGCGGTTGGTCGAGAGGATCGGTGCACCGTCGGCCCGCAGCAGGGCAATGTCCTGCACAATAATCTGGCGGGTCACATGGAAATGCTCTGCCAGCAGCTGGCCATTGACGGCGGCAGAGGAGGTTTTCAAAAGGTCTAATAGTTGTTCTCGTCTTAGTTTGGTCATAGCTTCATTGTAAACCAAAAGTCGGGATTCTTCAAGGTCTAGCGGATCTTTTTCAGAGCTTGATAGACAAACTTGGCAATGACAAAGTCCACCATACTGTGAATGACTGTGCCCAGCCCAACCAAGCCAAATAAGATATAAAAGGCATTAGCTGGATAGGCTGAGGTTGTGTAAAAGAGGATGCAGACGACAACTTCGCCAAAGGCATGTATCAAGGCCAGTACAAGGTTAAAGGCCCAGCTTTTTTTCGGACTGTCCAGTGTATCTGGGTGCTTCTGCAGATAGAGAGCACCGATGCTGGCGAAGAGCAAGTGGGACAGGGCTCTGAGCGTAATGATGAAAGGAAGCCCCGACATAGCAAACCCAATCGTAGAGCCGATAACGACAATCACTGTCATGAGAGGGGAGATAAACATAGCCAGAAAGATGGCGACGTGACTGGCCAAGGTAAAGGAAGCGGGCGGAATGACAATCTTAATCGGCATGACCAGCGGGATAACGATGGCCAGGGCAGTCAGAAAAGCGGTCAGTGTCATAAACTGATTTTTAGATTTGGGTTTCATGGCAACTCCTTTTTTATCTGTATATACACTAGTATAGTACACTGTTTTTGCAGAAAGGTCAAGCTTCTTTGATAAAAATCCTCAAAGAGATTTGTCAAAAAGGATAAAATAGCTTATACTAGAAAGGCAGGTGATGAGCAGGATCTGACCGGCATTAGACTTCATGAAAATCAAAAGTGAATAAGAGACAAGAATATGAGGCCTTGGCCGATAAAGGGTCCCACCACTCTTGCAGATAGAACTTCCGCAAGGAAGTGTTCGCTTTGATTTTCGCAGAGTAGTAGAAATGGAGAAGAAATGAACAATTTACCAAACTGCCCAAAATGCAATTCAGAGTATGTCTATGAGGACGGTGTCCTTTTAGTCTGCCCGGAGTGCGCCTATGAGTGGGATCCGGCTGAGCTGGCTGAAGCAGAAGAAGGAACTGCGGCGGTCGATGCCAACGGCAACAAGCTGACCGATGGCGATACCGTGACTCTGATCAAGGACCTCAAGGTCAAGGGGGCGCCTAAGGATCTCAAGCAGGGGACGCGCGTGAAAAACATCCGCATCGTAGAGGGCGACCATAATATCGACTGTAAGATTGACGGCTTCGGGGCTATGAAGCTCAAGTCAGAGTTTGTCAAGAAAATCTGAGGTCCCTATGAATCGCCGCTTTATCTTTGCTTATCGCATCTTTCTCTTTCTGCTGGCTTTTCTGGGAATCTATCTGGAAATTGCCAAGTACGGCTGGGGGATGCTCATGTACTATACCATCCTGTCCAATCTGTTGGTCCTGCTCTTTACAGCTTATCTGATTTATCTGATGACGAGAGCGGATGAGGCTTGGAAAGCACCGAAGATTCTGAGGATAAAGGGCGGAGTGACGATGGCTATCATGATTACTTGTGTCGTCTATCACCTGCTCTTAGCACCTATTGCCAAGGATTTTTACCGGCTGGAAAATTTCCTCTGCCACTATATTGTGCCGCTCATGTTTCTTTTTGATACGCTGCTGGTTGACAAGAGCCGGCAGTACCGCTGGTTTGATCCGATTGCTTGGACCAGTCTGCCGCTGATATATATGATCTTTTCCCTCTTCAATGGCTTTGTGCTGAAGATTGACATTCCGGGGGCCAAGGACAATCCCTTTCCTTACTTTTTCCTCAATGTCTTTAAGTACGGCTGGCCTTATGTAATCCGTATGTCGCTGATTATCTTTGCGGCCTATCTGGTCTTTGGCTTTGTCTTTTATGGGATAAAGTCTGTCCGATTGGGAAAAAATCGGGAGAGAGCATAAGGTTCCGTTTTTCGGAGAGAATTTCATAAATGTGCATTTTTCTCTTGCAGTATTTTCCCAACTGTGATATAGTAGATGCAATCAAATAATCCTTTAATTCTATCCAGAGAGATAGGCAAGGAGCAAAGTAAAAAAGATGGGTGGAGTGCAGACAGGTGCGTCTTGTTTGCCATACCCAGCTGTATTTTCTGAAGTCTCCTTGCAAAAGGAGACTTTTTATTTATTATCTTCGAGGAGGTTTTCGATGAAAACAAAAGAAGTTGTCGATGACATCACTATGAACCGTGCCATTACACGGATTACTTATGAAATCATCGAGTGCAATAAGGACTTGAATCAAGTCGTTCTGGCTGGGATCAAAACGCGGGGCGTTCATCTGGCCCATCGCATTCAGAAGCGGCTGGCTCAGCTGGAAAAGATTGAGATTCCGGTCGGAGAAGTGGACACTAAGCCCTTTCGGGACGATGTCAAGAGCGGTGAGGACACGACGGTGATTCCGGTAGACATTACCGACCGTGAGGTCATTCTGATTGATGATGTTCTCTACACCGGCCGAACCATTCGTGCAGCCATTGACAATCTGGTCAGCCACGGCCGGCCGTCGCGGGTCAGTCTGGCTGTTCTGGTCGACCGCGGCCACCGCGAACTGCCCATTCGGGCAGACTATGTCGGCAAGAATATTCCGACCAGTCAGTCAGAGGAAATCATCGTGGAAGTGACCGAGACAGATGGTCAGGATCGGGTCCTGCTGGTGGAGGATGACGCATCATGAGCCAAGAAGTCAAGTATGATGTGCAGGATAGGCCGCGGCCCGGTCTGCTTCTAGGGCTGTCCTTCCAGCATCTCTTTGCCATGTTCGGTGCCACCGTTCTGGTGCCTATCCTGGTCGGCATTGACCCAGCTGTTGCTCTTTTTTCCAGCGGTCTGGGGACTCTGGCCCACCTGACAGTAACCAAGTATAAGATTCCGGCTTACATGGGCTCCAGCTTTGCCTATATCGCAGCCATGCAGATGCTGATGAAGACGGACGGGATTGCTGCGGTGGCACAGGGAGCGATTACCGGCGGTTTGGTTTACTTCATCGTTGCCTTGGTGGTCAGATTTGCCGGCAATGCCTGGATTGATAAGGTGCTGCCGCCGGTCGTGGTCGGACCGATCATCATGGTTATCGGTCTCAGTCTAGCCGGCACAGCTGTCAATGATGTCATGCTCAAGGATGGGAGTTACCATCTGCCCTATTTTGCTATCGGTATGGTGACCCTCTTTGCAGTGATTCTCTTTAACATCTATGGCAAAAAAATCGTCGGGATTATACCGGTGCTGCTGGGCCTGATCGTCGGCTATGTCTTCGCGCTCCTGCTCGGGGCGGTAACAGGAGAAGAGATTGTGTCCTTCGCTAAGGTATCGGAAGCTTCATGGTTTCACCTGCCGCCCATGAGCCTGCCCTTCTTGGACTACAGTGTGAAATTTTATCCCAGCGCCATACTGACTATGGCTCCCATCGCCTTTGTCACCATGACCGAGCACTTTGGCCATGTCATGGTACTCAACAGTCTGACCGGCAGGGATTTCTTTAAAGATCCCGGTCTGGATAAGACCTTGACTGGTGACGGTCTGGCTCAAGTGATTGCGGGGCTCTTCGGGGCGCCGCCGGTGACCAGCTATGGGGAAAATATCGGCGTCATGGCCCTCAATAAAATCTACAGTGTCTATGTCATTGCCGGAGCTGCAGTGCTGGCCATTGTCATGAGCTTTGTCGGGAAAGTTTCGGCTCTCCTGCAGTCCATCCCCAGTCCGGTGCTGGGCGGTATTTCCATTGCTCTCTTTGGGGTCATTGCTTCCAGCGGTCTGAAAATCCTGATTGAGGCACAGACAGATTTTGACAATAAGAAAAATCTGCTCATTGCCAGTGTCGTGCTGGTCTCAGGTATCGGAGGCCTGACCCTGCAGCTGTCGGGGCTGCAGATTTCAGGAGTCGCCTTGTCAACTGTTCTGGGAATTGTGCTCTATCTTGTTCTGCCTGAGCCTAAAGACTAGGCTGGGAAGATGTCTATTGCTATTCAGTGCTTTATTTATCACATAAGGAGAAAACATCATGTCATCCAATCAAATCGCTCTTAAAAACCTTGTTTCCATGGAAGCTCTCTCAAACGAAGAGGTGATGGCCCTGATTAAACGCGGGATTGAATTTAAAAACGGTGCCAAAGTTCACTATGATGACCAGCACATCGTTGCCAATCTCTTCTTTGAATCCTCTACCCGGACCCACAAGGCCTTTGAAGTGGCAGAGCTGAAGCTAGGCTGCGACCTGCTGGACTTTGATGTCAAGACCAGTTCGGTCAATAAGGGCGAGACCCTTTATGATACGATTTTGACCATGTCAGCTCTGGGCGTTGATGTCTGTGTCATCCGCCACCCAGAAGTGGACTATTACAAGGAATTGATCGAAAGTCCGACCATTACGACTTCCATTGTCAACGGGGGCGATGGCTCTGGCCAGCACCCCAGCCAAAGCCTGCTGGATCTGATGACCATTTATCAGGAGTTTGGCCGCTTTGACGGACTGAAGGTGGCCATTGCCGGTGATTTGGACCACTCGCGCGTGGCCAAGTCCAATATGCAGATTCTCAAGCGGCTGGGCGCTGAGCTCTACTTTGCCGGTCCGGAAGAATGGCGGAGCCAGGAATTTGCCGGTTACGGTCAGTTTGTGACGATTGATGAGGTGATTGACCAAGTGGATGTCATGATGTTCCTGCGGGTGCAGCATGAGCGCCACGACTATGAGTCCATCTTCTCTAAGGAAAACTACCACCGCCTGCACGGCCTGACGCAGGAGCGCTATGACCGCATGAAGGAGACGGCTATTCTCATGCACCCGGCTCCGGTCAACCGGGATGTGGAAATTGCGGACCACTTGGTGGAAGCACCTAAGTCCCGCATCGTCGAACAGATGACCAATGGTGTCTTTGTCAGAATGGCGATTATCGAGGCTGTTCTCAAAGGCCGCGAATAGCGCGGACAGGAGCCCAGAAGGGCATCAAGAGATTTTAACTGCTACAGCGGGAGGAGGCTGAGAATGATTCCAGCCTTGCTCCCTATTCTTATATAGGCATGCGGGGGGTCGATAGGCGATTCTGCATCTTGGACAGGAGGGAATAATGGCAAAGAGACTTTTAGTTCTGGAAAATGGCATGATTTTTGAAGGGGAAGCTTTCGGGGCCGACCTTTTGGTAACAGGAGAAATTGTCTTTAACACAGGCATGACCGGCTATCAGGAATCCATTACGGATCAGTCTTACAATGGTCAGATTTTGACCTTTACTTATCCGCTGGTAGGCAATTACGGCATCAATCGGGACGATTATGAGTCTATCCTGCCGACCTGCAAGGGGGTGGTGGTCTACGAACACGCCCGCCGGGCCAGCAACTGGCGTCAGCAGCTGTCTTTGGATGAATTTCTCAGGATTAAGAAGATACCTGGGATTTCAGGGATTGATACCAGGGCACTGACCAAGATTATCCGCCAGTACGGCACTATGCGGGCCACCATCGCCAATACTGAAGACAGTATCGAGCACTTAAAGGACCAGCTGCAGGCGACAGTGCTGCCGACTGACAATATCAAGCAGGTCTCCACCCAGCAGGCCTATCCGGCTCCGGGTGTCGGCCGCAGTGTGGTGCTGGTCGACTTCGGCCTCAAGCATTCCATCCTGCGGGAATTGGCCAAACGCGGCTGCAATGTGACAGTCGTGCCGTACAATACCAGTGCAGAGGCTATCCTGCATCTCAATCCGGACGGTGTCATGCTG
>NZ_KQ969397.1:163496-166097 GCF_001578865.1 Streptococcus sp. DD11 | reverse complement strand
TCAATCCGGACGGTGTCATGCTGTCCAATGGTCCGGGCAATCCGGAAGACATACCGGAAGCTCTGGAGATGATTCGCGGCATTCAGGGCAGGATTCCCATCTTTGGCATCTGTATGGGGCATCAGCTCTTTTCTATGGCCAACGGTGCCAAGACCCATAAGATGAAATTCGGCCATCGGGGCTTTAACCACGCAGTGCGCGAAATTGCGACCGGCAGGATTGACTTTACCAGTCAAAATCACGGCTATGCTGTCAGCCGCGAGGACTTGCCGGAGAGCTTGATTGTCACCCACGAGGAAATTAATGACAAATCAATCGAGGGTGTCCGCCACCGCTATTATCCCGCCTTTTCTGTGCAGTTTCACCCAGACGCTGCGCCGGGGCCGCATGATGCGGACTATCTCTTTGATGAGTTTATGGAGATGATGGGGGAATAGCTGAGCTCCCTGCACGAGATTTTCAACGAAAAATCGTCAGAGACTTTATTTAATGGCAATCAGAGAGTTGCCGAATAGGAAGGAGACGATACAGGTTCGCGGAAGTGAGCACGCCCTCAGACGGTGTGAAAAAAGAAACGGAGCCTAGACGCTGAACGTGTCTGCGCCGGGTTTCCAACTGTCACTCTGTCCTTGACGGGCTTTGTATCATACGAAACATGCCAAAACGTACAGATATTCAGAAGATTATGGTGATTGGTTCCGGACCAATTGTGATTGGGCAGGCAGCCGAGTTTGACTATGCAGGAACTCAGGCCTGTCTGTCCCTGAAGGAAGAGGGCTATAGCGTTGTCTTGGTCAACTCAAATCCAG
Source organism: Streptococcus sp. DD11 (assembly GCF_001578865.1). NCBI lineage: Bacteria > Bacillati > Bacillota > Bacilli > Lactobacillales > Streptococcaceae > Streptococcus > Streptococcus sp. DD11. The sequence continues at coordinate 165,288 of NZ_KQ969397.1, read as the reverse complement.
CGACAATCATGACCGACAAGGAGATTGCGGATCGGGTTTACATCGAGCCGATTACGCTGGAGTTTGTGACCCGTATTTTGCGCAAGGAGCGGCCGGATGCTCTCCTGCCGACTCTGGGCGGTCAGACTGGGCTTAATATGGCCATGGAACTGTCCAAATCCGGTCTCTTGGAGGAGCTGGGAGTAGAACTCTTGGGGACTAAACTGTCCGCCATTGATCAGGCAGAAGACCGCGATCTCTTCAAGCAGCTCATGGAGGAGCTGGACCAGCCCATCCCTGAGTCAGAGATTGTCAATACGGTCCAAGAAGCGCTGGAATTTGCCGGATCGATTGGCTATCCAGTCATTGTCCGTCCGGCCTTTACCTTGGGCGGCACCGGCGGCGGTATCTGCAGCAATGAGGAAGAACTGCAGGAAATTGCCGAGAATGGGCTCAAGCTGTCTCCGGTGACCCAGTGTCTGATTGAGCGTTCTATCGCCGGATTTAAGGAAATCGAATACGAAGTCATGCGGGATGGCGCCGACAATGCCCTGGTGGTCTGCAATATGGAAAATTTTGATCCCGTCGGCATCCACACAGGAGACTCGATCGTCTTTGCCCCCAGTCAGACCATTTCCGACTATGAGTATCAGATGCTGCGGGATGCCAGCCTGAAGATTATCCGGGCTCTGAAAATAGAGGGCGGCTGCAATGTCCAGCTGGCGCTGGACCCGCATAGTTTTAAGTACTATGTCATTGAGGTCAATCCGCGGGTGTCGCGCTCATCTGCTCTGGCCTCCAAAGCGACGGGCTATCCCATTGCCAAATTGGCTGCCAAGATTGCAGTCGGTTTGACCTTGGATGAGGTCATCAACCCAGTCACCGGCTCAACCTATGCCATGTTTGAGCCGGCTCTGGACTATGTAGTGGCCAAGATTCCGCGCTTTCCTTTTGATAAGTTCGAGCAGGGCGAGCGCCGTCTGGGCACCCAGATGAAGGCCACTGGGGAGGTCATGGCCATCGGCCGCAATATCGAAGAAAGTCTGCTCAAGGCCTGCCGCTCTCTGGAAATCGGTGCCGAGCATAATGAGCTGCCGGAACTCAGCCAGCTGGCGGATGATGATGTGATGAAAAAATTGTCAAAGCACAGGACGATCGGCTCTTCTATCTGTCGGAGGCTATCCGCCGGGGCTACAATCCGGATGAACTGGCCGAGCTGACCAAGATTGACGTTTTCTTTTTGGACAAGCTGCTGCACATTTACGAAATCGAGCAGGAGCTGACCGGTCATGTCGGAGACAGCTCCGTGCTGAAGAAGGCCAAGCAAAATGGCTTTTCTGACGCTAAGATTGGAGATTTATGGGGGATGGCGGCTGCTCAGGTTCGCCAGATCCGCTTGGAACAGCAGCTGGTGCCGGTCTACAAGATGGTCGACACCTGTGCAGCCGAATTTGAATCTGCTACACCTTATTTCTACTCGACCTACGGCTTTGAAAATGAATCGGTCAAATCCAGCAAGGAATCTGTACTGGTGCTGGGTTCCGGCCCGATCCGCATCGGTCAGGGAGTGGAGTTTGACTATGCGACTGTCCACTCAGTCAAGGCTATTCAGGCGGCCGGCTACGAAGCAATTATCATGAACAGCAATCCAGAGACTGTTTCGACTGACTTTTCCGTTTCAGACAAGCTTTATTTTGAGCCGCTGACCTTTGAAGATGTCATGAATGTCATTGATTTGGAGCAGCCCAAGGGGGTGATTGTCCAGTTTGGCGGCCAGACAGCCATCAATCTGGCGGAGCCTCTTTCAAAAGCC
>NZ_KQ969397.1:160793-163240 GCF_001578865.1 Streptococcus sp. DD11 | reverse complement strand
ACCTCGATCGAGCAGAGGACCGCGACCTCTTTGAGCAGGCCCTGAAAGACTTGGCTATTCCGCAGCCGCCAGGACAGACCGCCACCAATGAGGAAGAAGCAGTGGCGGCGGCCCGCAAGATTGGCTTCCCGGTTCTGGTGCGCCCTTCCTACGTGCTGGGCGGCCGAGCTATGGAAATCGTAGAAAATGAAAGCGACCTGCGCTCTTATATGCGGACAGCTGTCAAGGCCAGCCCGGACCACCCGGTTCTGGTGGACTCTTACATCGTCGGCGGCGAGTGCGAAGTCGATGCCATTTCTGACGGTCAGCAGGTGCTGATTCCGGGGATTATGGAGCATATCGAGCGGGCTGGGGTCCACTCAGGCGACTCGATGGCTGTCTATCCGCCTCAGACCCTGTCGCGCCAAGTGCAGGAGACGATTGCTGATTATACCAAAAAACTGGCCTTAGGGCTCAACTGCATCGGCATGATGAACATCCAGTTTGTCATCAAGGACGAGACCGTCTATGTCATTGAGGTCAATCCCCGGGCCAGCCGGACAGTGCCTTTCCTGTCCAAGGTGACCGATATTCCCATGGCTCAGGTGGCAACCCGCCTGATTCTGGGCGAAACCCTGTCCCAGCTGGGCTATGAGGACGGCCTCTACCCAGAAAGCTCCAGCGTCCATGTCAAAGCGCCGGTCTTTTCCTTTACCAAGCTGGCCAAGGTGGACAGTCTCTTAGGCCCTGAAATGAAGTCAACCGGTGAAGTCATGGGAACCGACAGCAATCTTGAAAAGGCTCTCTATAAGGCCTTTGAAGCTTCTTATCTGCACCTGCCAATCTTTGGCAATGTGGTCTTTACCATTGCGGACGACAGCAAGGAAGAAGCCCTGCATCTAGCTGAACGCTTTGCGGCTATTGGCTACAGCATTCTGGCAACCAAGGGAACTGCCAAATACTTTGAGGAGCAGGGGCTTTCCGTCCGTCTGGTAGAGAAAATCGGCAGCGATAATGACAGAGATATTCCGGCCTACATCCGCAAGGGCAAGATTCAGGCCATTATCAACACCGTCGGCACCAAGCGGACGGCAGATGAGCACGGCCAAATCATCCGCAGCTCTGCCATTGAGCACGGCCTTCCGCTGTTTACATCTCTGGACACTGCGGATGCTATGCTGAAAGTGCTGGAAAGCCGCAGTTTTACGACGGAAGCTATCTAGCACCCATGAACTTCCATTTTGAACCTCTTGCTTTCCTTAGACACTGAGGGATGGCGACGCGCTCCTATAGAAGCGAACGAAGGATGAGAACCCCTATCTATGGCCGACTTCAGCAGTTAAGTTCCCCTAGAACCAGACTCCAGTGCCGTCCGTTTCTGGACTCAGACTGAAAAGGGCTCCAAACCGTTTCGCTCCCCGGACTGGACACTTGATAGCGGGTTCGATGAAATCAAAGATAAACTTAAAGCAGCATAAAACAGGAAGCAAGCGATTCGGCAGAGCCGGCCTTCTTCCTGTTTTTTTTCTTCAAAAGATTCTTGACAAAAAAAGAAGCAAGGTGTATGATATTAACTGGTTAATTAACCAGTTAATAAATTGCAAGGAGTTGCTATGAAAACGAATACGCGATTGATTTTTTTTATCAGTCTGCTGGCCGTTCTTTCCTGCCTGCTGGGCTGTCAGTCGAGAAAAGACAGTGTTCAGACCCGTCAGGAGTCAGGCCTGAAAATCGTCACCAGCTTCTATCCCATTTACTGTATGGTCAGGGAAATATCGGGTCCGCTCAATGATGTCCGCATGATTCAGTCGGGCAGCGGCATTCATTCCTTCGAACCTTCGGCCAATGATATAGCGGCTATTTATGATGCGGATGTTTTTGTCTATCATTCGCGGACTCTGGAGTCTTGGGCTGGCGAGCTCAATCCCAGCCTGCAGCATTCTGCGGTGAAGGTGCTGGAAGCTTCTGAGGGAATGGACTTGGACCGCGTGGCAGGGTTGGAAGCAGTGGAGGTGAAGGAAGGAACGGATGAAAAAAGTCTCTATGATCCTCATACCTGGCTGGATCCGGAAAAAGCAGCCGAAGAGGCTCAGTTGATTGCCAATCAGCTATCTGACTTGGACAGCCGTCACAGGGATATCTATCAGGCCAATGCCCGCAGCCTGAAGGAAAAGGCTCATCAGCTGACTGAGAAGTATCAGTCTGTCTTTCAGCGGTGCCTGCAAAAGACCTTCGTCACCCAGCACACGGCTTTTTCCTATCTGGCCAAACGCTTTGGTCTGACCCAGCTGGGGATTGCTGGTATTTCGCCCGAGCAGGAGCCTAATCCGCGGCAGCTGAGCGAGATAGAAGATTTTATCAAGGACTATAAGGTCCGGACAATCTTTGTAGAAAGCACCGCCTCACCCAAGCTGGCCCAAGCTCTTGTCAAGGCTACAGGAGTCCAGCTGAAGCAGCTGAATCCGCTG
>NZ_KQ969397.1:159966-160627 GCF_001578865.1 Streptococcus sp. DD11 | reverse complement strand
CTGAAGCAGCTGAATCCGCTGGAAGCAGACCCCGCTAATGACAAGAGTTATTTTGATAATTTGGAAGAGAATCTGGCCGTTCTGGCCCAAGATTTACAGCAATAAAGGAGTCTTTATGAAGAAAAACTATATGATTGGTGCAGCTGCTGTCCTTGTCCTTGGTCTCTGCTTTTATGGCTGGGGCCGCTGGCAGTCTGTCAGCCAGACGCAAAGCAACCGAGTCAGCTATATCGGGGGCCGGACAGGCAGCAGTCAGGCAGCTCCCAAGGAACTGACGCCTGAGCAGATTAGTGAGCAGGAGGGGATTGCCGCTGAGCAGATTGTGGTTAAGATTAGCGACCAAGGTTATGTCACCTCGCATGGCGACCATTATCATTACTATAATGGCAAGGTGCCCTTCGATGCCATTATCAGCGAAGAGCTGATCATGCGCAGGCCTGACTATAAACTGCAGCAGGAGCATATTGTCAATGAGGTTCAGGACGGCTATATTATCAAGGTTGACGGCAGCTATTTTCTGTATCTGAAGGATGCCAAGCATACGACCAATGTCCGCTCGGTGGATGAAATTGCCCGCCAAAAGCAGCTCCATCATGTCAAGGAAGATGGCGGCGGTTCACAGGCTTCAGGCAACAGAGCGGGCAGGACTCAGGATTTCAGT
>NZ_KQ969397.1:156757-159342 GCF_001578865.1 Streptococcus sp. DD11 | reverse complement strand
TCCTTGGCAGCTGGAAACAGCCTGGCCTCTCTCACAAGCGGCAGCCGTCGAGAGAATGGCCATTATACAACGGACGACGGCTATGTCTTTCATCCGACTGATGTCATTCAAGATACAGGGGACGCCTTTATCGTGCCGCATGGCAATCATTTTCATTATATCCCTAAAAGCGACCTATCTTCGGCAGAACTGGCAGCTGCACAGCTTTACTGGAACAGCCGGCGGACGGCAGTCTCGCCAGCTGCTCCGGTCTTAGCAGGAGGACCTGTCATACAGCAGCCTGCGGTCAGTCAGGCTGGTCAGCCAGTTATGGGAAATGCCGGCAGCAGCGGTCCTTTTATCAGCCATCAGCCAAGTCAGCCAGCGCCGTCTCGGCCGTCCACGGCTCCGGCAAATCAACCTGTTCAGCCGCAGGACAGGAAAAATGTGAATCCGACGGTTCAGGATTTGTTAAAGCAATTATACGCTCTTCCTAAGGAGCAGCGGCATGTGGAAGCAGACGGTCTGCTCTATGATCCGGCACAGATTGTCCGATGGACTGATACCGGTGTGGCAGTGCCCCATGGCGACCATTACCATTTTATTCCTTATGAGCAGCTGTCTCCGCTGGAACAGCAGATCAGCCGCTTGCTGACCGGCCAGCCATCAGCCAATGCGGTCAGCCCGAATCCTGAGCAGCCTCTGCCATCAGTGTCAGAAGCAGAGACACTTCCGGTCAAGGAAGCTGATTTGCCTGCTCAGCTGGTTCGCAAGGCAGATCAGGGTTATGTTTTTCAAAAAGAGGGACACTACCGCTATATATTGGCCAAGGATCTGTCACAGCTGGCTGTGGCTCAGCTGGAGAAGCGCTGGGAAGAGATGAGTCCAGCTCCGGCCCTGCCGGCAGTCAGCCTGCCAGAGCCTAAAGCAGACGTGGACGCACGCAATCAAGAGTTTTATCAGACGGTTTATCAGATTCTGGCAGCCAGTCATGAGCGTCTGCTGGCGTCAAAAGGGCGGCTGGCTGATTTTCAGAGACTGCAGCAGCTGCTGACTCAGCTTAATGCTGAAGGAAGCGATAAGTCCCGGCTGGTAGATGAACTGCTGGCATTTACAGCGCCTATCCTCCATCCAGAACGGCTGGGCCGGCCAAATGCGCAGATTGTCTATACGGCCAAAGAGATTCGGGCAGCCCAGCTGGCAGATAAGTACACGACCTCTGACGGCTATATCTTTGATGCCCATGACATCATCAGCGATGAGGGGGTTGCCTATGTCACGCCGCATATGGGGCACAGCCACTGGATTGGCAAGGACAGCCTGTCAGCGGCTGAAAAAGCGGCAGCCCAGACTGTCGCTCATGAAAAAGGGCTTCTGCCTCCAGCAGCTGATGATAAGTCTTATTTCAAAGCAGATGGTGAGTCTGCGCAGGCGATTTACAATCGAGTCTCAGCTGCGAATATGATTCCGCTGGTGCGGCTGCCTTATCATGTCGAGCATACTGTAGAGGTTAAAAACGGCAACCTCATCATTCCTCATAAAGACCATTATCATAATATCAAGTTTGCTTGGTTTGATGACGGAAGTTACAAGGCGCCTGCAGGCTATAGCATAGAGGAGCTCTTTGCCACCATTAAATACTATGTCGAACATCCGGAGGCCCGACCTCTTTCTGAGGACGGCTGGGGCAGCAGCAGCGATCATGCGCTGGGCAAGGATACAGAGCCGGCAGGAGATGCTAAGGAGGAAGAAGACGAGGAAGCAGCTGAAGAGCCAGCAGAGGAGCAGGTGCCCTCTGAGCGGGTGGCTGAAAAACTCCAAGAAGCAGAGAGTTTATTCGTTCAGTTAGGGCCTTCCCCTTTAAGAGATACCGCTGAGGAAACTCTGGCGGGGCTGAAATCCAGCTTCCTTCTGGGGACGCAGGACAATAACAGCATCATGAAGCAGACCGAGGAGCTGCTGCTGAAACTGCAAAAGGAGCTGGCTCTTGGGAAGCCTGCAGAGACTGCAGGGGCTTCAGCTGTTCCCGCAGGCAGCACTGAGGAGCCGGCAGCACAGCCGGCTGATGCTCAGGCAGAAAGGGAAGACAGGAGTCCGGCTGACACGGACCTGTATCTTCCTCAGCCAGACTCAAGCTCAGACTAGGGAGAGCTCAAGGCTGCTTGGTCTTGCTCAGTCTTGAATCTCTTTGCACATCCGCTCCTGCCTGTCTATTTTTTGAAAAATGTGATAGAATAAGTGAAAACAGCAGTTAATGAGGTGAGCACATGGAGAAAACACTTTTTATTGTCAAGCCTGACGGTGTTCGGCGCGGTCTGGTCGGACGGGTCCTGCAGCGGATAGAACAGCGCGGCTTTCAGCTGGAAAGACTGGAATACCGCTCAGCGGTCAGCAGCGAACTCATCGACCAGCACTATGAGCAGCTGCTGGATAAGGCTTTCTATCCTGCTATCCGTGCATTTATGACCTCAGGACCGCTTGTAGTCGGTGTCATTTCCGGTCCAAAGATCATTGAGTGCTGGCGGACCATGATGGGCGCTACCCTGCCAGAAGAAGCTTTGCCCGGCACCATTCGTGCTGATTTTGCGCATGCAGCCTCTCCGGGC
>NZ_KQ969397.1:148851-156575 GCF_001578865.1 Streptococcus sp. DD11 | reverse complement strand
GGTTTGGAGAATAAGAAAGCAATCAAGTTCGGAAGCGGATCAGCTTTGAGAAGGAAGATACGGAGCCAGCTGCCGCTGCGGTCGGAGCAATTCTCTTTAAATTTCTCTGCAAACGGTGTCAGCTTCAACAGCTTTCCAGACAGTTGGAGCTGATGTGCTTTAAAGAGCTTTTCGAAGGCTATAAGAAACATTTTCCAAGGAGAATGATAAAAAATAGAAAACGAATGAAGGGTGGTTAGCATTTTCTAACCTGCCGTCCTCATTCGTTTTTTTGCTGATTCAAATGCAGTATTTCAATGAGAGCCATCAGACATTAGGCAGGAGCAGACAGCCCAAAGCAGTACTTTTGTCGCTTCCTCATGGAAGCTTTATCTACAGCCTCAAAGAGGTCTCTATCGTTTTTGTGCACTTTCTGCCTAGTCTGCTTTCGATTTTTCCATTGAGTATTGGAAGATATAGAAGAAGGGCAGACAGTCTGCTGCAAATTTGGCACTCAGTCTTGATAGGAGACAATACCGATAATAGTGTCTACAGCCCGCTCCATCGTCTGCAGACTGACATACTCAAAGCGGCCGTGCATGTTTTCACCGCCGGCAAAAAGGTTGGGGGTTGGAATCCCCATAAAGGAAATTTTGGAGCCGTCCGTGCCGCCGCGGATAGGCTCGATAAGAGGCTGGATGTCCAGACTTTCCATGACTGCCTTGGCGATATTGACCGGTGTCATGTCTTTCTCGATGACCTGCTTCATGTTGTAATATTGGTCTTTGAGGGTCAGGCTGACGCGCTCGCTGTCCAGCTCTTGGTTCATCTTGTCAGTAATGGCCTGCATAACAGCTTTGCGATGTTCAAAAGCCTCCGTCTCAAAGTCGCGGACAATGTAGCTGGCTTGAGCCTGCTCGACGGTTCCGGTCACGCTCATCAGGTGGTAGAAGCCTTGGTAGCCTTCGGTCTTCTCAGGGCGGTCGCCGGCAGGCAGCTGATTGTGAAAATCAATGGCCAGCTGCAGGGCATTGACCATTTGTCCCTTGGCTGTTCCCGGATGGACATTGCGTCCCTGAAAGGTGATTTCTGCACCGGCAGCTGAGAAGGTTTCATACTGGAGTTCTCCCAGCGGGCCGCCGTCAACAGTGTAGGCAAAGTCCACATCAAAGTCCTGAGCGTCAAACTTGTCAGCACCGACACCGATTTCCTCGTCTGGTCCGAAGCCGACCCGGATTTCTCCGTGCTTGATGTCTGGGTGAGCCGTCAGGTACTCTATAGCCGTCATGATTTCTGCGATGCCCGACTTGTCATCGGCGCCCAGCAGAGTAGTCCCGTCAGTTGTAATCAGGGTTTGTCCCTTGTATTTATGCAGGCTGGAAAAGTCTGCCGGATCCAGACTGAAGCTGGAGTTTCCAAGTGCAATCGTGCCGCCGTCATAGTTGTCGATAACCTGCGGATTGACACCTTCAGCATTAAAATCTGCAGTATCCATATGGGAAATAAAGCCAATCTTGCGGGTAAAAGCCGGGTCATTGGCCGGCAGGGTTCCAATCGCAAAGCCGTTGGGCAGGTAATAGACATTTTGCAGACCGACCCGCTTCATTTCAGGAATGAGCACTTCATTGGCAAAGTCTGCCTGACTTTGGGTGCTGGGAGTGGCAGTAGATGTCTCGTCGGAGCGAGTGTTGATCTTGACATAGGTCAAAAAACGGTCTAAAAGATTTGGGTATTTCATGGTGTCTCCTCTGATACTGTTTGAAAATCGAAAACCGCTGGATGCGGCTGTTGGAAACGGCACTGCAGCTGGAGAGCAGTGCTTCTGGCATTCCTGACAGAAACTTTCTCCGCCATCTCAATCCATCCAATGGTGATGGAGGGCGTCTTGCCGTTTGGCCTGGCTTCTCATCGTCTGAGCAGCAGGCAGTCGGCCAGCAGGCAATGGCTCCGCCGCTTCCTGGCTGAACAAAATGCTTAAGTCTGTGACTTTGCGGACAAGTCTGTTGATTTTCTTTCGTATGGAATAGTTTAAAACTATTTTAGCATATTCAGAAGAAAGTGAGAAATTTTTTTATCTTTCTGCAAAAAAACTGCAGGAATCCAGTAATTATTTCAATATCTGTGGGAAATCTGATAAGATATATCTATGGAAAAGGCAAAAAAGATTAAAAAAGTCGTGCTGCTGGGGGCCTGCGGCGGTATCGGCCGCCAGCTGGCAGAGCGGTTGGCCCAGCGAGCTGACCAGCTGCTTCTGGTCGGCAGAGATGAAAGCAGGCTGCGTCAAGCAGTGAAAGAACTGGCAGAAAGCCCAGCCCAGCTGGACTATAGAGTTTTGGATATGAGAGATAGAGCAGCCTTAGAACAGTTTGCCCACGATTTGGAGGCTGATCTCCTGATCAACTGCAGCGGTCTGGCAAGCTTGGAGCAGGCAGCGAACCTGACTGCAGCGGCAGAAGCTGATATTTGGCAGGTCAACTGTCTGGCGCCGATTTTCCTTATGAAACAAGCAGTCCAGAGCGGCAGCTGCACAACCTTTGTCCAACTGTCCTCTCTGGCCGCCATCTGCCCCCATCCTTATCTGGCCGCCTACAGTGCCAGCAAGGCGGCCCTGCACTCCTATTGCTTGTCTTTGCAGGAGGAGTTGAGGCAGGCTGAATCTGCGATGAAGATCTGCGTCTACACACTGGGACCGACCCAGACCGGAATCCTTCCACAGCAAGCAGCAGCCGCCTTGGGCGGCGGCGGTTTGCAGCTGCAGGCGTCTGCAGCCGCAGCCGGCATTCTGAAACAGCTTGAGAAAGAGCGGACTTCTGCCGTCATCGGTGCAAGGTACCGCCTGCTTGTCTGCCTGATGAAACTGCTGCCGCAGAGCTGGCAGCTGGGCCTGCTGGGACATTATTTACGAAAGGGGCTGAGTTGATGCATCTGATTTTTTTACTCCTCGCTCTGACTTATTTGGGGCTTTTTCTGCTGCGCTGGCTTCTTTCTTTGAGCTATTTCAAAAAAGAGGGAAAAACAGCCTGTCAGGCTGGCTTTAAGGAGGTGCTGTACACTGTTGTTCAGCCCATTCTGTCAGGCGATCCGCGCTTGGAAGCCGACCTGCTGGCCAATCTTCAGCAGACAGCAGACTTGGAATTTTTTTGGCTGATTGACAAGTCTGATCCAGAGGCTCAAAGAGCAGCGGACCGTATTTGCCAAAATCCCTCCTTTGCTCGGCGTATCCGCCTCTTTCTCATGGATGACGTCCCTCAGGGCATGAATCCCAAAAGCTTTAAAATTGCACAGATTGTCAAAGAGCTGACCAGACCTTATATAATTGTTTTGGATGATGATACGGTCATTGACTTTTCAAAAATGGGAGAGCTGGCAGCTTATGATGGCAGGACTGCCATTCTGACCGGTATTCCCTACAATCATGAGCGGAGCAATTTCTGGTCTAAGCTGGTGGCAGCTTTCGTCAATGGCAATTCCTTTATTACATATCTTACCATGGCAGCCATGAAGGCCAATCACTCTATCAACGGCATGTTTTATATTCTGCCGGTGGAGCTGGTCAAAGAGCTGGACCTGTTCGGTCAGATTATGGACTGTCTCTGTGATGATTTGGCTGTTGCTGATTATCTGAGCGGCAGAGGGATTGAGATTGTTCAGACACGGGTGACCTGCAATGTCCGCAGCACCATTAAAGACGGCCGGCAATACGGTCTGCAGATGAAGCGCTGGCTGCTTTTTACGTCTATTTACCTGCGGGAACATCTGGACTGGAAGCTGCTGTTGCTGATAGCCTTGCCCAGCTGCCTGCCGATTCCTCTCCTTCTTTGCGGTCTTGTCCTTGGCTGGCCTTATCTTGCTCTGGCCTTGCTGCTGTTTGCTGCAAAGGCGCTCTGGATGTTTGCTTATCGTCGTTTGATACTGTCTGCCCGGCCTCATCCAGCTGAGATTGTCTATGAAATCCTGAATGACTTGCTGCTGCCTTTTCTCTTTCTCTATGTCCTCGTCAGTCCTCCTCTGATAAACTGGCGGGGCAGAAAGATTCGTGTGACAGACGGGAAGATTCGTTATGAGTAAGATGGGCAGGTATATCAGGGAGCTTGCCGCCCTGCCGCCGGAGGCGACTTTGCTTGCTGGGCCTAGGCTCATGCTCTTTCTCAGCGGCAGCAGCCAGCTGGATCGGGCGACTCTGACACCGGGTCAGCAGGCCCTTTTAAAAGACCTCTGCCCGGCAGGCTATAGCTGTGTCAGCAGCAACTTCCCCTACAATCAGCATTTTGAACATGATGAGCAGCAGCCGGTGTCCTTGCTGGCGGCCTCCTTTTCTAATGTCCGTTATTATTGGCATACTTTGTTCAATGCTGCATTTCAAAAGGAACTGGCCCGGCACCTGCAGCCCTTGCTGCAGGCAGAAGCGGCTGTTATCATCTGCAAAAGCTCCGGTCTCAATTTACTGACCCAGTGGCTGGACGGGATAGAGCATCTGCAGCCTAAACTGCAGGTCATTGCTCTGGGGCCGGTGTCTCGGCGGCTGCTGACACGGACAGATCTTGATTTGCTGGTGATTAAGGGCAAGAAGGACAGGTACTCTCATATGTTGGACCGTCATGCGACGGATGCTGTCATTGATTCCAATCATTTTGATTATGAATACCGAGAAGATGTGAAAGGATTGATTTATGACTGGCTTAGAAAAAGCGATAAAGATTGATGTGGTCTGCGTCCCTTTCAGCGGACATTTGCTGCCGACTCTGACCCTCCTTGAGCCCTTGCTGGCTGACCGCCGTTTTCAGATACGGGTCATTACCGGCTGTCAGAAAAAGGAGCTGGTGGAAACAATCGGTTTTGACTGTCTGGCCCTCTTTCCTGAAAGGCCTACGGTCATGGAAGACATTGCCAATACACCGCAGAAACTCAATCTTCTGACGGCCTACCGGCAGTTTCGGGCCAATGCTGATTTGATTCCTCAGGTGATGGACGAATTGCATCGGATATGGCAGAAGGACGGCCGGCCCGATCTGGTCATTGCTGATTTTGTAGCCACTCCGGCCGGGCTTGTGGCTGACCGTCTGGGTCTGCCCTGGATAACGACCATTCCCAGCCCTGTCGCCCTTGAGTGCCGATGGACCACTCCGACCTATCTGGGCGGCTGGAGACCGCATGAAGGCCGCCTTTACAAGATCAGAGATGCCTTGGGCAGAAAAGCCATTCATCTAGGAAAACGTCTGGCTTTCTCTCTGATCAGGAGGAGTTTGGGAGATGTTCAGGATTTTAAGCTGTATCGGCCCGATGGGACGGAAGCGATTTATTCGCCCTATTCCATTCTGGCTCTGTGGCTGGAAGAGTTGGAATTCCGCGATGACTTTCCTGAGCAGCTCCGTTGGGTGGGCTACAGGTGCCTGTCCTTTGACAGGCTGCCTCAGGAGCAGCAGACTTATTTTGCTGCTGACGGCAAAAAGAAAGTTTTAGTGACCTGCGGTACGCACTTGCTGTGGGAGAAAGAGCGCATGGTCGGCTGGTCGCAAAAGCTCAGCCAGCACTATCCGGACTATCAGTTTTATGTGACTCTGGGACAGGCAGGCGGTTTGGGAAATCCGCCTCAAAAGCTGGCTGCCAATCTGCTGGTTTTTGACTATCTGCCCTATTCAGATATTTTGGAGCAGATGGACTTTGTCATCCACCATGCCGGTACAGGTATCATGCTCTCCTGCATCGAACTGGGCATTCCCAGCCTCATTCTGCCGCAGGATTATGACCAGTTTGACAATGCAGTGCGGGCAGAAATCGGACAGGCAGGCTTGGTGGTCCGCCGGCAGACCGATACAGAAGTGCTGCGCCTGTTTCAGGAGCTGACAGAGCGGACGGATTGGCCGCAGCTGCAAGACTTGGCACAAAAAAGCCGAGCCTATGAGCCTGCCAAGCTTCTCTATCAGGAATTAAGCCGTTTATTGCAGCTGGACCTATAAGCCTTTGTCAGGGATTTTTCTTCCTGTTTTCAGCAATTATTAAAATGTCCGAATTATTAAGTTTTTTCTTTTCCATGGGAAATACTGGTTTTCATCTATCCATCCCTTTTGCAACATGGTAAAATAGAATAGATTGCAAGGAAAAAGAGGAAATAATGAAATCATGATGAAGAAAGCTGTTTTAATGATGACCTTTGGTTCGCCTGAGGAAATTACCTTTGAGGGAGTAGCTGATTTCTTTACCAATATCCGCCGCGGTGTCCGACCGCAGGACCATGAGATTCAGACGCTCTATGACAACTATGTCCTGATTGGCGGAACGCCTCTGCAGCGGATCAGCAGGGAAGAAGTAGAAAAGGTCGGCCAGCGCTTGGCAGGTGACTATGCAGTTTACTTTGCCAATAAATTTTCCCGGCCTTTTATTCCCGATGTTATCAGACAGATGGAAGCAGACGGGATAGAGGAGTGCATCTGCCTGATTTTGGAGCCCCATTTTTCCTACTATTCTGTTATGGGCTATGAGAAGTTCATCGAGAGTGACCGGATTCGATTTAACATCATCAAGGAATGGTATCAGGAGCCGGCTATCGTAGATTTTTGGTCGCAGGAGCTGGCTGAGATTCTGCGGGAAGAGGTCAGGGACCAGTCCTTTCAGATCCTTTTTTCGGCCCACAGTGTGCCGATACTGGCTCTGGACTTCGGGGACCCTTATATTGATCAGATTTATGACAATGCCAGACTGATTGCTGACAGGCTGGGTTTGACGGAGGGTCAGTATCTCAATGTCTGGCAGAGTGAGAGCGATATCGGCCTGCCTTGGATTAAGCCGGATGTGCTGGATTATATCCGCGAGCAGCCGGAGCATCCGCAGCATTATATTTTTGTCCCCATCAGCTTTATCAGCGAGCACATTGAGGTCCTTTTTGATAATGATGTGGAGTGTCAGGAATTGTGCCGCGAATACGGGATTGCCTACCACCGGCCGCCTATGCCCAACAGCGATGATCGCCTGATTGATGCCTTGGTCAGCACGATTCGCCGGCATGAAGGGGGAGAGTTCAAAGAGTTTCTCCCCGAGCAGGAGACATTTGACGAACTGCAGCCATCGCGGGAAAGCAGCCAGATTTTAGCAGAAGATTCCGATTTGAAAATGCCGGATTTTGTCAAGAAACTGATTGAGAAAAAAGGCCGGGAAAATGTCAAAATGCCTTACTTTGTTAAGAAAATGCTGGAAAAAGCAGGCAGGCTGCCTAAAAGCTGATTGTCACAGAGGATGAGCTGGCAGCTGGCATCAGAAACGATTATATCGTCATTTAGTTTATCTTTTATCACTTTGTTAGCTCGCCTTGCTTTAACAGCCCGAACCTAAAAACGAGATAGTGAGGTAGAAAGGTTGTGGGTGAGGACACAGCCATCATGGGAGTCTGTCTCAGCCTCTACTATAAGCAAAGGAAAAGACTGTAAAAAGGAGATTGCCGTGAGACTTTGGCATCAGGATTTGATTGAAAAACTGCCGCGTCAGCAGCTCTTGGGCCAGCATCGGGAATGCGCAGCCCTGCGCGGCAAGGGCTGGGGCAAGCCGCATGCAACGGTCAACTATGTCTTTGAGCACAGCCCCTATCTGCTCTATAGCTATCATCAGCTCATCATGAAGGAGATGCAGAAGCGGGGCTATCAGCCCGATGCCCTCTGGCTGGACAAGGATTACCGGGGCAAGAGCTGTCCCGCCTATGAGGACCTGCCGGAGCTGGCAGTCAGCCTGCCAATCTATCCAGAGCATGATGCAGC
>NZ_KQ969397.1:145932-148408 GCF_001578865.1 Streptococcus sp. DD11 | reverse complement strand
GAGCATGATGCAGCCTATCTGCAGGAATGCCTGGAGAATTTGCGGGAGAAGGGAATTGTAGTCTGAGCGGGGTCCTGCTTTGCGGGCGGCTTGCGCACTTTTTCTCTCCTGCTTACTGACTGTCCTTGGCTAAGCAGCGCTTTTACAGCCGGTCGAAAGGAGCAGTCCTCCGCCTCTTTCTGGCGATTTTCCCGGCAGAAGTGCTGAATATTGAGAATGATTACCCCCTTATTGGCAGAAAATGAAAAATCAGAGCCTTCAGCACACTGCGCTGTTTGCTCTGATTTTTTTACTGCTGCAGGATATAGTTCTTAATTGCTGCTGCGACTCCGTTGTCATCATTGCTGGCGGTGACAGCGTCAGCCAGCTCCTTGACATGGTCGGGAGCATTGCCCATAGCTACACCCAGACCGGCGAATTCCAGCATTTCAATGTCGTTATTGGCATCGCCGACAGCCATGATTTCAGCAGGGGAGACAGCAAGCCGTTCAGCCAATTCTCTGAGGGCACTGGCTTTGGTCACGCCCTTGGGCATAGTTTCGTAAATATAGGCCTGCGAGCGGACAGCGCTGAAACGCTGAGCCAGCTCAGTACCGAATGCTTTTTCAAAGGCATCCAATTCCTCCGGCTGAGCCAGAAACATGGCCTGAAAGAGGATGTTTTTGCCGTTCGTAGCTTCCTGCAGGCTGATTTGCATGGGTTCAGTGAAGACCAGCCCGGCATCATAAGTAACGAGGTCATTGGGCTCCTCACCTAGGACCAGATAGCGCTCCTCATCAAAAATAGTCAGCTGAGCCGGAGTCTGCCGGGCAATGCTGTCCAGATAGAGGATTTCCTCCTTGCTGAGCGAGCGGTAGTCAACCAAGCCCCAGTCGCTGGTCTGGTGCGTTGCACAGCCATTGTCCACAATGACGTATTCATTTTCCTGTGACAAGCCCAGCTGCTCATAGTAGGGCTTGACCCCGACCAGAGGGCGGCCGGTACAGAGAACCAGCTTAACGCCGGCCTCTACCGCCTGATGAATGGCATCAATGTGAGCCTGAGGGATTTCTTTGCTGCTGTTCAGCAGGGTGCCGTCCATATCCAAGGCAAGAATTTTAAACATAAACCATCTCCAAAAGTATTCTGATTTCATTATAGCATAAATTGCAGAGAAAGTCTGAGCCCCTAGCAAAAAATGCCGGTCTTGTGTTATAATGAATAGAATACCCTAAAAGGACGAGAAGAATGAACCTAGAAGAATTAAAACAACGCCAGGAGAAGATTCGCAATTTCTCCATTATTGCCCATATTGACCATGGGAAGTCCACCTTGGCCGACCGGATTTTAGAGGCGACGGAGACCGTTTCCAGCCGGGAGATGCAGGCCCAGCTCTTGGACAGTATGGACTTAGAGCGGGAGCGCGGCATTACCATCAAGCTCAATGCCATTGAGCTCAATTATAGAGCCAAAGACGGCCAAACCTATATTTTTCATCTGATTGACACCCCGGGACACGTAGACTTTACCTATGAAGTATCCCGCTCACTGGCTGCCTGCGAGGGGGCCGTTTTGGTGGTAGATGCGGCTCAGGGGATTGAAGCACAGACTCTGGCCAATGTCTATCTGGCCTTGGATAATGATCTGGAAATTCTGCCGGTCATCAATAAAATTGACCTGCCGGCTGCAGACCCAGAGCGGGTGCGGGCGGAGATTGAGGATGTGATTGGTCTGGATGCCAGCGAAGCTGTTCTGGCTTCTGCCAAGTCGGGCATCGGGATTGAGGAGATTTTAGAACAGATTGTGGACAAGGTCCCCGCTCCGACCGGAGATGTAGCAGCACCGCTCAAGGCTTTGATTTTTGACTCAGTCTATGACAGTTACCGCGGCGTTATCCTGCAGGTGCGGGTCATGGATGGCCTGGTCAAGCCGGGCGACACCATTCAGCTCATGAGTAATAGCAAGACCTTTGATGTGACAGAGGTCGGCATTTTCACCCCCAAGGCAGTTGGCCGTGATTTTCTAGCGACTGGAGATGTGGGCTATATTGCCGCCTCCATCAAGACGGTGCAGGATACGCGGGTCGGAGACACCGTGACCTTGGCCAGCAATCCTGCTGCAGAACCCCTGCATGGCTACAAGCAGATGAATCCCATGGTCTTTGCTGGTCTCTACCCTATCGAGTCCAATAAATACAATGACCTTCGTGAGGCGCTTGAAAAGCTCCAGCTAAACGATGCCAGTCTGCAGTTTGAACCAGAAACATCACAGGCATTAGGATTTGGATTCCGCTGTGGTTTCTTAGGCTTGCTGCACATGGATGTTATTCAGGAGCGGCTGGAGCGGGAGTTTAACATTGATCTGATTATGACGGCACCGTCTGTTATCTACAAGGTCAATATGACGGACGGCGAAGCCATTGATGTGTCCAATCCCAGCGAGTTTCCGGATCCGACCAAGATTGATTCTATTGAAGAGCCTTATGTCAAGGCCCAGA
>NZ_KQ969397.1:143058-145174 GCF_001578865.1 Streptococcus sp. DD11 | reverse complement strand
TTGTGACCATGGATTATATTGATGAAAACCGTGTCAATGTCATCTATCAAATCCCGCTGGCCGAGATTGTCTTTGACTTTTTTGATAAGCTCAAGTCCTCTACCCGAGGCTACGCCAGTTTTGACTATGAAATCTCTGAGTACCGGTCTTCCAAGCTGGTCAAGATGGATATCCTGCTCAACGGTGACAAGGTCGATGCCCTCAGCTTTATCGTCCACAAGGAGTTTGCCTATGAGCGTGGTAAGCTGATTGTAGACAAGCTCAAGAAAATCATTCCCCGTCAGCAGTTTGAAGTACCCATTCAGGCCGCAATCGGCCAGAAAATCGTGGCCCGGACCGACATCAAGGCCCTGCGCAAGAATGTTTTGGCCAAGTGTTATGGCGGAGACGTTTCCCGCAAGCGCAAACTTCTGGAAAAACAAAAAGCCGGTAAAAAACGCATGAAAGCGATCGGCTCTGTCGAAGTCCCACAAGAAGCCTTCCTCAGTGTCCTGAGTATGGATGAGGAGTAGAAAGCGGGTTACCCCGCTTTCTAGCCGTAAGGGTAGCTAGCTGCGATAGGGCTCCTTGTTTTTGAGCTTGGAATAAAGAAACGATGAAGTCGGGGAACGTTTTTATCCTGACCCTGGGAACAAAAATTTGTATATTTGAGAGGATACTTATGAAAAAAACTGCAGTTTTATCAATTCTTTTACTGAGTGTGCCTGCACTGGTATCGTGTTCTTCAGTTTCTAATAAAAAGAATGCATCGAATCAAAGCTCTGCTAGTTCTTCTGTTTTACAAACATCAGCTAAGCAAGAATCTTCCGCATCCGATAGTAAATCTGAAGAAACTCAGCTAGTAGGTTCGGACGAATATGGCTATGTGAAAGTTCCTAAATCATGGGTTCCTTTTCATGAAATAGAAGGAGGGAATGATGTCCAGTACAGTGATGGTACAGATATAAACATCGTAACCCTTAACCTCTTTAAACCGGAAAACCTTGGGGTGACGGAAGAAGAGTATTCTTCTTTGGATACAGTTCAAGTTTCTAATAGTATTTTAGTATCACGGGAACAGAGTCCGGAACTCAGCAAGGTTTGGGGCTCCAAATCCACTATTGGAGGTTATGAAGCCTATGTGGTTAATGCCGTTTCAAAATCCGGTAAATACTTAGTGACCTGGATTTTTAAATCAGACGATGGGAAATTTCGCTATGTTGCCCTTGAAGGAGAAGCTGATACATTGAAAATCCTTCTTCCCATGGTGGAAGAAAGTTGGACAGCTCGACGATAAGGGAAGTAAAAAACTGAGTTGAAGCTATGCTCAGAAAGTTGGCAAACTACAAGTCAATCTTAAGCACTCTGTGAAATCCAGCCGGGAAATCAAAGAATTTATTTTGTTTTACAAACCAAGCGAGCCTTAACCGTAGCTTTCTGCTGCTAAGAAAAGTGATTGAAACTAAAGCGTTGCAGGCGCTGGGTCTGAGTTTAGAAAGAAGAAGGCGAGAGGGGTGAGTTAGCTTGCATTGCTTCAAACTCGGTTAGTTTTGAAGAGACTATTCACCCTAGTCTAGAAATATGATTTTTGGAAATTATGACAATTAATCTTTATATTCAAATAATTCTAGTTTTCACTGCTTTTTTTGCTCTGCTTTTTTTGATATATTTTTTGTTTTTATAAACGAGAGAAAAATATACAGAAGCATGCAACTGCACAAGTGGTTGGCAGAGTAATAAGACATAGCTATTGAATAATTCAAACTTAGCTGCTTTACCGGTTGTTGAATATGTAGTAGACGGAAAAATATATAAAAAACGTCTATCTTATTCAACTTTTGAAACGACAACTTCAAAAAAAGCCAAGGCTGAAGTATTAGATACAAAATATATCAGAAGTCCATATCATGTATTGAATTTGGAAAAAATATTTCCGGTTGGGTCTAAAATGTCAGTGTGGTATAATCCTGAAAACCCTAAACAAGGATTCGTTGAAAGATATCCTGGACATGACAGAATTTTAAGAATACAAATGGTTATTTATGCTCTGGTCTATATATTGTTGATTGTGATAGCTACCCTTTTCTATTTAATTTAAAAAATGATAGAAATGATTGAATAAAGAGTGAAGATAAAT
>NZ_KQ969397.1:138886-142677 GCF_001578865.1 Streptococcus sp. DD11 | reverse complement strand
TGTATCGGTGCTGGCAAGAACGAGATAGTCGTTTCTTTTATTACGATTGCGTACAAAAACCAGTTTTTTACTGGGATTTCCTCCTTGTCATAAGTCGTTGTTACGATAAGGCTCAGTAAATATTTAGCACGCCCGCGACATTTCGGATATTTCTTATACAATTGCTTGACGGATAGACGTTCTCCTTGGTAATTGTAGTAGATTTTTGAAGTTTTCTTGACCATAGCAATGACATGGAGATTGAGTTGACGAATAGAGGTAAACATTTTGGGACTAGAAAACCAAGAATCAAAGAGAACATAATCAGCTTTGACTCCCTTGTTTATTATATGTCATACGCCCCATTGCTGATATCATTACAAATATCATTTTTGGTACATATATTGATAGATTTAATAAGAAAAACTGGCTATTTAGTCTCAATGTTGTAAGTTCAATTTTGGTTGGATTGTTATTAATAAAGCAAAATATAACGTTCATTTCTTTTCTCGTATTTTTTCTTCAAGTCTGTCGTTCCCTTTATGAACCAATTTCGTTGGGATATATTGTGTTATTAGTTCCAAAAAAGAAATTGAAGAGGTTTAACGCATGGAATAGCATAGTCTCATCGGGTGGATTTTTAATCGGTCCCGCACTTGCAGGTATTTTGGTATCGCTTGGAAGTCCACTATTTGCTATTGCTACTAATTCTGTTCTATTACTTTTTTGTGGTGTATTTATCTTAATGTTACCGCACTTTGAAAATCTTATCGATGCTACGCAAGTTTCAACATCATATTTCTCTGAAGTATTTCAGGGATTGAGATTCTTAAAAAATTTGTTAGTCAAAATAAACTAATTATTATTACTTACTTTTTAGTTTCTTCTTTATTTATTCTTGCGGCTGGTCTTGATTCTGTTGAAGCCGCATTCTCTAAAATAGTTCTGTTAATGAGTGACTCTGAATATGGATTATTAGTGAGTATTTCGGGTGCGGGCTACTTGTTTTAAAAAAAAGGAGTTTAATTGTAGCCAAAAGGTTTTTTTAGGGAGAATATGAATCAATTCTTGACACATGTACTATTGAGAATAATGTATGCTCGAATTTATATGAGCTAAAATTAGTAGGTACATTTTTAATAACTTCTGATATCGTTGGAATCATGAATGATTTATTTTGTTTTGAGAATGAGAATTTACAAAAAGGAGACAAGATTTGTAGTCTTGATTATTTAGGGGTTAAGTACTTTCTAACTGCAGACTTTGATTTAGTTATTTTAAAAAAATATCATTATAAAAACTCTATTATCGAATGGGGGACTCCTCTATTTCTAGTAAGAAAAATAGAAGACCCTGAGTGTGAACCGCACCCCAAAAGTTAGATTTTTCTGTCTAACTTTTGGGGTGCGGTTCAAAACTTGTAGGTCTTTTCTTAAAATCCGAACGTTAGGGAGGATTTTTTGGCTTTTCCTTGACATTTTCAGAAATTAGCATATGATAAAACGTGAATACTCATAAGACGAATCTTGTGCGTGTTCGAAAAGTAATAGAGCGTTGCATCCGTAAGTCAAATTTGACACGGCTCTTAAAAAACAAAAGGAGAAAAAATGAATACCTATATCCAAAAGAAAATCGCGAACATCAAGCTGACGCTTTCTGAAATGTCTGGTGGCTATCAACGGATGGTGACTAGTATGAGAAAGCTCGGCTTTTCTGGTACTTGGAAGCTGATTTGGGATGATCTTTTTGCCCACCGTAGCCTAGGCCAGTGGCTCTATCTCTTGATTCTAGGGAGCTTTCCGCTCTGGCTGGAGCTGATATATGAGCACCGTATCGTAGACTGGACGGGCATGATTTGCAGCCTGACAGGGATTATCTGCGTGATTTTCGTTTCAGAAGGGCGGGCCAGCAATTATCTCTTTGGCCTGATTAACTCTGTGATTTACCTGATTTTGGCTTTGCAGAAAGGCTTCTATGGTGAGGTGCTGACGACTCTTTACTTTACTGCCATGCAGCCGATTGGTCTCTTGGTGTGGATTTACCAAGGACAGTTCAAGAAAGAAAAGCAGGAATTTGTTGCTCGTAAGCTGGATGCCAAGGGATGGACAAAGTATCTGTCGATCAGTGTGCTTTGGTGGCTGGCTTTTGGCTTGATTTATCAGTCTGTGGGGGCCAATCGTCCTTATCGTGATTCGATTACGGATGCGACAAATGGAGTAGGGCAAATCCTGATGACGGCTGTTTACCGTGAGCAGTGGATTTTCTGGGCAGCGACGAATATCTTTTCCATCTACCTCTGGTGGGGCGAAAGTCTTCAGATTCAGGGGAAATATCTGATTTATCTGATTAACAGCTTGGTCGGATGGTACCAGTGGAATAAAGCTGCTAAAAAAGCCTAGCCTCAAAAACATTAAAACACCCAGCAACATTGCTAAAGTATGGGCGACGTTTTTAGCCTGAACTTAGAAACAAAAGAGTGAATGGAACTAAATTTTTAAAAATTTTATACGGTATCTTATCAAAGATACTCCCTTTTGTGGGTGAGGGGGGAGCCATCATGGGAGACTGTCCCACCGCCTTTTCTTTTCAGACGGGGCAGTAAAAATTTTTGGGAAGTAAATAAATATGGTATAATATGCTTATCCTTATCAAATGACTTTGCAGAAAGGAGTTTTTCCATGATAAAGAAAGGTTTTCTTTTCGCCATGACCTTGCTGGCGGGACTCTTGCTGACTTCCTGCAGTTTAATCCGAACTGTCCTCCCGCCTCCTTCGTCAGGTGAATCTTCAAGGAGTATCTCTATTGGAGACGATGACAGCAGTTCAGGCTTTGACGATGACAGTGATGTTTCAAGCTCTATCGCTACACAGCGTATTGGTTCGGATGATTACGGTTACATTGATATTCCGGACAACTGGATTAAGTTCACTGATGCAAATGCTGGCGATAGCATCCAGTATTCAGATGGTTCAAATTACAATATCGTCACTCTGAATGCCTATACCAGAGAAAAAGCCAATATCAGTGCAGGCGAAGATTTCACACCCGAAACCCTTGCCAACCGTGTAGCCAGCAACTGGGACGGCCGTAAGGATGTGGATGACTACTGGGGAGCCAAGACGACAGTAGCCGGTATTGACTCCTATCAGGTCAATGTCAACTTTAAATCAGGCCAGCAGGCGGCGACTTGGATTTTCAAAAAAGGGGAGAAAATCTATATGATTACGGTCGAGGGAGACGAAGATACCCTTTCTGAGCTGGTGGCCTATGTGGAAGATACTTGGAGTCTGAGCAAGGACGGAGGCAGCAGTATTTAGTCCTTGGAGTGAGGCTTTGATTTCCGGTCCATCAATCGGATACTCCCATTTTACAGAGGCGGGAAACTGATTCCTGCCTCTTTCTTTATAGGTTTCTCATACCGTTTGTAGTATAATGAAGTATTCCCGCAAAGAAAGTAGAAAAAATGTCTGAGATTGACCTTGAAAAATACCACCAACTAGCTCTTCAAAAGCAGAAAGACCATCGAAAATTTTTAGCCAGCCTGAAGAAAAAGCCCCCAAAAAACCTCGATAAGATTGCCCAGCAAATACATGATGAGGTCTTTGAGGAGATTGACTGTACAGCTTGTGCCAATTGCTGTAAGACTTTAGGACCAGACTTTAAGGAAGCCGATATTGTCCGTATTGCCAAGTATTTCAAGATGAAGCTGCCGGCTTTTGAAGAGGAATTTCTGCAGGTGGACGAAGACGGTGACAAGGTCTTCAAGGCCATGCCTTGTCCTTTTTTAGGTGGAGACAATCTCTGCTCAATTT
>NZ_KQ969397.1:126892-138862 GCF_001578865.1 Streptococcus sp. DD11 | reverse complement strand
CGATGTCCGTCCAAAGGCTTGCCGCGAGTTCCCTCATACAGACCGCAAGAAGATTCATCAGATTAATCATCTGACAATCAAAAATACCCTGACCTGCCCAGCAGCTTATCTCTTTGTGGAGAAGCTACGGGATAGGTTGTAAAATCCCCCTCTAAATCTTGTACAAAAATTCTGGGGCGGAAGTATCTTAGATCTGCTAGACTATAGTTAGAATTGAACACGACCTAAAAGCTATGTGAAAAAGATAAAATTTTCTCGGAGCAGGAGCCCCTCTACCAATTTTCCTATTTCCACTTTGCTTTTAACGGCCTTAGTATTTTTTGTGAGGTAAAAAGAATATGATGCATCAATTCAATCGAACCATGGAATATTTGGAAAGTAAGTTGGACGCAGAAGTGGATTTGCAGAAATTCCAGCAGCTTTCGGGCTATTCTTATGCTCTCTTTAGCAGGCTCTTCTCCATCCTAGCAGACATGACTTTAGCAGAATACTTGCGCAATCGCAGGCTGTCTGAAGCTGTGACGGACTTGCGGGAAAGATCTGAGAAAGTCATTGACATAGCGATGAAATACGGCTATGACTCTGCGGATGCCTTCAGCGCAGCTTTTAAGAAATTCCATGGTGCGACTCCCTCAGAAGTTCGAAATGGAAAACCTTATCGGGTTTTTCCTAGACTTCAATTATCCTTAAAGATTACAGGAGGAAAGAACATGGATATCAAGATTCAAAAGAAATCTGCTTTTACCGTAGCAGGCGTCCTATTG
Organism: Streptococcus sp. DD11; assembly: GCF_001578865.1. Lineage (NCBI taxonomy): Bacteria > Bacillati > Bacillota > Bacilli > Lactobacillales > Streptococcaceae > Streptococcus > Streptococcus sp. DD11. The sequence goes on along the minus strand of NZ_KQ969397.1, from coordinate 138,098 downwards.
GAAGCTATTGACAACAGCCTCTGCCCCTCAGCTTGGGAACAGCTCTTTGCGGCCCATAGCTTTGAAAGTTTAGAAAGTCTGGGAAGCGGTCAGCCCTACGGTATCTGCTCAGATGTCAAAGAAGGCGAAATCATCAACTATATGGCCGCTTATGATGTCGCAGATAAAGCTAAAGCAGAAGAACTAGGTCTGTCCATCAAAGAAATCGCAGAAGCTGAATATGCTATCGTACCAGTTAAGGGGGCTATACCAGCCAGCATTCACCATGCTTGGAAATACGTCTTGGAAGTCTTTTTCCCAGAAACTGGCTATCGCCACTCAGGAGCACCAGACTTTGAAGTTTACACCGAGGGAGACATGTCGTCACCAGACTACCAAATGGAACTCTGGATTCCAGTGGTGAAATAGAATGGTGATTGCAAGTCATTTTTTAGGCGTTGATTACAGAGGAGGATGATGCTATGCAAATGTATTTTGGGGACGTTTCTTTTTGTTATACATATTCACTTGCGATGGCGCTGCATTCGTATGGTTATGATGTTCGCCCCGAGTTTTTGGAAGCCATTATGGTGATGGGAAATGGCGCTAGTATTGTAAAGCAAGATGAAAAACACCCCTTAGTCTTCTTTGATAATGGGATGCCTGATAGTTCTATCAGCCATTCTTTAAACATTCTGGGTTTTACCTATGATGAATACTATATAAAAGATTCTAATACAGTGGATCTTCTCTCTATCAGAGAAATGTTAAGTAAGTTCTTGCTCAGCGGGCCAGTTGTTCTTGGCCCTTTGGACATGGGTTATCTCACTTATAATTCCAATCATATCCATTTGTATGGGGTGGACCATTTTGTTTCAGTTTATGATTTAGATGATGAGTTTATTTATTTCCATGATCCAGCAGGATTTGCCTGTATGAAAATGAGTTTCTCAGAATTTTTAAAAGCCTGGGAAGCTAAAAATATCGACTATAAAAGAGGTTCTTTCTCTATGTGGGGAAACTTTAAAAAAATCAAATCTCCTACTTCCAGAGAGATTTACCAGAAAGCATCTATACTGATGAAGCAACAATATGAACGTGGCGAGGAGAATGTGATAATAAGATATGCTAAGTCGGTAGCGGACAATGGCTTGAATGAAGAACAAAAGCATCTTCATCAATATTTTAGTTTCAAATTAGCTTCTATCAGAAATCTATACATGAGCAACTTCTTAAAAGACCATGATATTGTCAGATCTGAACTAAAAGAAAATTTAGCAAAATTGTTTGGCCAAGCTCATCTATTTTGTATCAATGAAGATTACCAAAAATTGTCAGAAGTCTTGTATGATATTGCAGCGCTAGATAATAAATTTAGAGATTTGTGCTTTCACTACTAGGAAGACTAGAAGAAGTGAGAAAAACGAAGATGCTGTTTGGTAATGTAGCAGGATCGAAACCAGGGGCACCAGACTATCAAATGGGAGTCTGGATACCAGTGGTGAAATAGATTAGGAACCAGCCGTTCATTTTTGTGCGGCTGATTTTTTGCAGCTTATGTTATAATAAACCTACTACAGTAACAGAAAGGATTTTTACCTTGCCCTACAAATTCCTACTTTTCGACCTTGACCACACGCTGCTGGATTTTGATACGGCAGAAGACATCGCGCTGACTCAGTTTTTGCAGGAGCAAGGTGTGGCTGACATCCAGGCCTACAAAGACTATTATATTCCTATGAATAAAGGCCTTTGGCGGAACCTGGAGCAGGGGAAAATCACCAAGTCTGAGCTGGTCAATACCCGCTTTTCCCGTCTTTTTGCTCATTTTGGTATTGACAAGGATGGAGCCGAGTTAGCCCTTCTCTACCAGCAGCACCTTGCCCAGCAGGGCCAGACCTACGCTGGTGCCAGTGAGCTCTTGGACAGCCTGACAGCAGCTGATTATGAGATTTACGGCGCGACCAATGGCATCACGGCCATTCAGACCGGCCGCATGGCCCATTCCGACATTTCTCCCTACTTTAACCATATCTTTATCTCCGAACAGCTGGGAACCCAGAAGCCGGAGGCTGTCTTTTATGAAAAAATAGCAGAGCAGATACCGGATTTTGACCTGGCTCAGAGCTTGATGATTGGGGACTCACTGACTGCAGACATCGCTGGCGCCAACAATGCCGGCATGGACTCCCTCTGGTACAATCCCAAGCAGCTAGAAAATAAAAGTCTTTTTCAGCCGACCTATACCGCCTATTCTTATGACGATATTATCAGACTATTGGTTCCATAAGGAGATTGCAAATGAAAAAAATCCTTGCTTTGTTTTCTCTTCTTGCCAGTTTGTTGCTACTGACAGCTTGTTATGCTAAGAAAGAAGAAGTCGACGAAAGCATACGAACGACGAAGGCCCTTTTTAAAAAACTCCCTTTTCAGCCTGTCAAGGTTAGTTCTGATGGCAGTTATCATTACGAGGGTGGTGGTGCGGCAATTGATTTGTATTTCACCGAGGAAGATATCCAAAAGTATCCTATTCTAAAATACCACCCAGATCGAAAGGGCAGTAAAATTGAATTTTATGAGATATTTTACGGAGAGCGAACAGCAGATCAGTTACTGGATTGTTTGGTAGACCAAGAAATAACCAGCTTAATTGATGAGATTGAGGGCGAAATGGAAGATGACATGACAGCTGAATACCAGCAAAAATCAGGATTTGACAGAGCTCTATTTCAGGCTATAAAGGTTTCGTCCTCTAAAAAGGTTGATGATTCAGAAAGTCTAAATAAATATCTCATGCTATATAGTAAGTTTTTAGTCGAATTCAGGAAGAATCCAGAAAATCATGATAAGCTAAAAGAGATTGTCCAAAAAATGGATAAAGCTGATCTTTTAAAATGGTCTTTCGAATTTCATTCAGACCAAGTACTGGATGAGAAAAATATATCAGAAGACGAGGTAAAATGCAGGTCCTATAATAGTCGTAGTGGAGACACAGAGTATTATGCACCAGAGACCATTAATAAGTATATTGATTTAGGTACTTTTCCTAAAGACGCTTCAGTCAAATTGTATTTTAAAAAATATGAAAATGTTTCTGGACAGGTGATTTTAAAAAACCAAAAAGACTAATCTAAAAAATTTTTAACTCTGTCAAGAAAAAAACTTGACAGCTGATTTTAATCTGTTATAATAGAACATGTGCTTGATAGCTCATACTCTTCGAAAATCAAATTCAAACTTCGTCAGCGTTGCCTTGCCGTACGCCAGTACTGTCTGCGGCCAGCTTCCTAGTTTGCTCTTTGATTTTCATTGAATATCAGCTATTTCACCGAAAGAAAATAAAGAAAAGAGACTTTTTAAAAATGGCAGTAAAAATCCGTTTGACTCGTATGGGTTCTAAGAAAAAACCTTTCTACCGTATCAACGTTGCAGACTCACGTTCACCGCGTGACGGACGTTTCATCGAAACAGTTGGAACTTACAACCCACTTGTAGAAGAAAACCAAGTAACATTGAAAGAAGACCGCGTTCTTGACTGGCTCTCAAAAGGTGCGCAGCCATCTGATACTGTGCGCAACATCCTTTCAAAGGCCGGCGTACTGAAGAAATTCCACGATTCAAAATACTCTAAATAATAGAAGTGTAGGTTGACATATGGACACGATTGAAAATCTGATTATTGCGATAGTGAAACCTTTGATTTCACAGCCAGATACCTTAACTATCAAGATTGAGGATACACCTGAATTTTTAGAATATCACCTGGATCTGGATCCGAGTGATGTTGGACGTGTAATCGGCCGCAAGGGGCGTACTATCTCCGCCATAAGGACGATTGTTTACTCTGTCCCAACCGAATACAAAAAAGTTCGCATCGTCATTGATGAGAAATAAAACAGAGACAGTGGGACCCTTGTGTCCTGCTGTTTTCTATTTATCCCAATAATGCTCAGTGATAGGAGAAAGTATGAGAATAGAAGATTATGCTTGGAATGTCCATGAACGAAAACTCTATCTGAACCAGCACATGCAGCTCCCCACTGTCTGTAAAATCAAGATACTGGATGATGCTCAGAAACGTCTGGAGCTGGAGCAGGAACTGAGCTTCTTGCCGCAAAAGGAGCTGGCCCGGTGGGCTTTGTCCAATGCGGAAGATTTTCTGGAGCTGATTGATATCGGAGATAAAAATGCAAGGGCCGATATCATTTCGCAGGCTAAAGCAGTTTTTCAGGCCAGACTGGACGGTCAGGCTTCTGCCTATGAGCTGAGGCAGGCAGGCTTTTTAGCCAATCAGCTGGCCCAGCAATCCCGTACAGAAATCAGCAAATCCGCTGCGCGTGCCTTTGCTCAAGCGGTTGCAACAGCCCACATGCGAGGTCATGCTATTGTCTCGGCAGATTATGCAGTCAAAGTGCGCAACTTACAGAGTCCGGATGATGTTGGAGCGGCTCGCAGAGAAAGAGAGAGGCAGTTGAAGCTGGCTGAGTCTTATCTTGATAGAATGAAATTTAAGAACAGGTGAGCAAGATCTGAATGGGGAAGGGAATGGATCGAAAGAAATGATGAAAGAATGATGAATCAAAACAAAAGCCGGACAGTTATTTGTGCTGTATCGGCCTGCAGAAAAGATCGTTGTATTTCTATGCGGGGGTGGGGCGTCTGCTGACTGATGAGAACCTTTTGCCCCTTAGTCAAAAACAGTGTTCCGTGTAACCTTCTTGCAACAATCTGTTAATAAAAATGCTATAAAAAAATGCTATAATTTATGACATAGATAAGGAGGAGCGGATGACGAAGATTCAAAGCAATAAATCGGATGCTCAAAGCTATGCAGTGAAAATCAAGCAAGGGAGTTCTAATCTCTCTGGCATTGGCCAAGCTCAGCAGGATGAACAAACGACCGTCTCTGGCAATGCCAATGCGCATGAAGCCATGGGAGCTGCCCAAGCAGCCAGACAGGGGATTTCGACGGCTCTATCCGACATGGTGACAAATATCCACAGTGTTGCTGAGGAGTTTGAAGCTGTCGATCAGCAAGCAGCGGACTCAATAGACTGAGGGACTGACTCTTTCATACTGCAAGCAAAAGGAGGACAGATGCTGATGGAAAAGAAGGAAAAGCCCATCAAATTAGTGTTTGATTCGGATATGACTCCGGCTGAGCGTCTGCGCGCCCGGCAGGAACAGCTGCAAAATCTGCGGGAACAGAAAGAGCTCAAGCAGATGCTGGCCAATCAAGATAAGGTCATGTACAGGATTAGTCAGCGCTGCCAAAGACAGCAGAAAATGAAGGAAGAAAAGAAAACTCCGGAAGAACAGATAGAAGACCTGCGTCGCAAGGAGTCTGACCTGCTGGAAAAGGAATATGAGCTGGCTGGTGAGCTGAAGAAGGTGACTGAGTATTACGAATCGGTAGAGTCTGATGCGCATCAGGTGAATGTGATTTTGGAGGATCTCTGCGGTCGTTACAGCCCTCAAAATGGCTTTGATCAGCTGCGAGAAGACTGTTTGCAGAACTGGCAGAATCTTCAGGAAAGCTTTGAAGCGGAGTGCGAAAGTTTGAAGCGCAAAAAGAAAGAGGCTTCCGAGGGACAGGACCAAGCATACCATGAGCGAATCCGGATTGCTCAAAGCATAGAAGACAAGAGGAAATCAAGATGAGTATAGACATGTATCTGGGAAATTCACAATCTCAGGCAGCCAGTACCGATACAATGACCCGTGAGGAACTCCATGCCTATGAAGATTTAGAGGGAGCTTTGGCTGATTTTGAAGCCAGTACAGATGTCCTAAAAGGGAGAGCCTATGATTCTGCCCGGGCTTATTCTGAGCAAGTCCTTCGCCCTTTGGTGCGCGGAGGGAAAATGCTGTCTGAAGCAGTCGGTCAGGCGGTCAAACGTTTTCCGGCATCCTATATTGAGCAGGTCGCAAATGAAAGTTTGAAGGAATCCCAGCTGGAGGCTGATATACAGAGGCTGGATATGGTGATAGCGGCTGCTAAAGCAGCTAAGGTCTCCAGTGCTGTGCTGGGGAATCCCGTTTTAGCAGTGCAGCATCAGAAAATCATTGATATAGCTAGCGAAGCGCGGCGGGTGCTCCAAGAAAAGCTGGATAAGCTAAGAAATTTCAATGCTGTTTCTCCCCTGATGTTCTCGGAAATCGAGATTCTGAAAAGTCTGGTCGATACCGGTCTGAGTCAACTGAGTACAGGTTGGGATGCTAATAAGGGTGTTTATGTTCTACCAGCGAATTTGACTTGGGCAACTCAATTGATGAATTATACACCCATGACTCCTCAAACTGATAAAGATAAAATTATCAATGATTTAAAAACTACTTATGGATTAGATAATGAATCAGCTAATGCTTTATATAATCTACAGCAGGGCATATTAAAAAAAGCTAATAAAGAAGGTTGGGATAATCAAAAAGTTATATATGAGTACAATCGTTTACTTGCATCATTTGTTCCTGATAATTATGTTTCGACTCGTTGGAAGGCTATTTGTGGGACGGAAGATAAAGCTGAAAGAGATAAACTGTGTAAAGAATATGGTCTATCTGATAAAGATATAGCTATTCTGGAAGTGTCAATCAAAAAGCAGCATGCTGATGAATCTCAATCAAAGGATTTAGCGCACGAAGCTGTGCAGTTAGCCGCTTTTACTGAAAAAAGTTGGGATTTAAATCCCAAAAATGATGGGGTTCATACTCTTTCTCATATCGCTAATGATGGTTTGGAACATGAAGAAATTTCATTTAAGGGCGATGTTGACTCAGGCCGTTATAGTGATTCTGACTTTAATTCAGATTTAGATGCTATCAATTATTATCGTAGAGCAACAGCTGAGGGTGTTGATAGAAGCTCTGTCTTTAACATTTCATCAGATTATAACACAGGAGTGAAAAGTAACTCCATAAATCGAGTGAAAGAATTCTATGATAATTACGATTATCCAGGATTGGTTTTTGGAATAGGCCAAAAAGATGGGGAAGAAGTAGTTGAAGAAATTTTGGACACAAAAACTCTAGGAAGCCATCATATTTCTAAACAATATACTAATCAAGAACAAGAACAACATAAGAAAGACTTTCTTGATTACTTGGAACGAGGAAAAGATAAAAATGTTAAATGAGTTAAAAAATAGAAAGCAACTAGTTGCTATATTATGTGGAATACTTTCACTGTTAGCGTGTTTATCTCTATTTTTTTTGTATAGCTCCTATAGAAAGGAGACTTTTCAAAGAGCCTATAGGAATCAATCTATTTATGAACAGTTGAATAGTCTAATGAATACTACTCAATATGCTGAAGAAATTAAAAATGCAGGTTATGATGTTGATACGGTTGGATTAAAATTAAATAATCGAATAGATAGTTTGCAAAGTAAAGGAAATCCATCTGTAACAATAAGTGTTCCCTCAAAAAATGGTTTCGAATTGTCTATTGACTTAAAAGGAGAGGACGTTGTTCAGTTGCAATTTAACAAGGAAATGGAATTAACGTCTTGTGTTTACTATAAGGATGGTAATTATCTCTACAATGAAGAGATTGAAGAAAAACTTAGAAATAAATATACAAAAATTGGAATAGATGCTGTAAAATCAGTGTTGAAAGATATTTACAGTCAAATGTCATAATACAAAAATGAGCCCTAAGCGGGCTTTTTGGCTGCAAGATTTTCTTATGAAAGCAGAAATATAATTTCATAATCTTAGAAGAACGAGATAACCAACTGGGAAATTATGCAGAAAGTGGATGATTTGTATGAAAAAAGTCCTATTGTTAAGTTTGGTGTTAGCTGTGTTTTTAGCGGTTGGGCTGCTGCTGTTCTACCAGCAGCGCAGTCAGTCTAGTAATATTTTTGACGATATTTACAGCGATGAAATCTCCTATCTAAGCTCAGGCGCTAAGAATCAAATGAAGCTTCTGAAGATAAAAGGAGCTGACCTTGCCACAGAAAAGGAAAGTTCGGATTTTCAGGCAGGGTCGGTCATGGTGGTAGTTCAATCAAAAGATTTGCCTGAAAACAGCAATCTGAATATCATTGCCAATAATAAAGAGCAGCTCCTGACCTTGGATTATGAGGAAAAATTAGCTGATGATGTCCAGCTGTCCCTGACTGCCAGCTATAGTGTCAGGGAAAAGACCCTGACCCAGGAAGTCAAGCTGTCGGATTACAAGAGCCAAGAGGTCATCGTTCCTGCAGACCGCTATGAAAACTATGGCTTGACCAAGGCTAAGATTGAGGAAAGATTTTCTTTAGCCGAGGAAGTGCTGCTCAAAGAGTGGACAGCTGTTTCTGAAAGCCGCTTTTCTTTGGACAATAAAGGAAAACTGACGGTCCTCAAGAAATGGCAGTGAGCAACGCTCGTCCATTGAGTAAGCGTATTAAAGCAAAGATGACTCAGCCAAGAATCTCAGCAACAGCATCGCGAATCTCCTGCACGGTGGCAGATTGGCTGTGGTCGCGGGTGTCAAACTCAACGTACTGACCGTCAGCATTGACTGTCCCTCCGACAGGGCCTTCAGAGCCGTCTACTGAAGTTCCAATAGCAGGCGGCAGGCTCTTATCCGCATCATCTGGATCAATAACGATGATGCGAGTGTCCGCTGCTAAATCATCCAGCATGGGCAGAGAAGAAGCAGAAGTCAGCTGATTTCGTGAATAATATTGCAGAAAGGCTTTGACAGTCCGGTTTTCTACCTGAGTAATTTTTTCTTCTGCTGGATTGTGAGTTCTTGTTTCACTTGCCTGATTTTCCCGAGCTGAGGTCTTTTTAGACTGTGCCAGAACTGTAAAACCAGCTATTGTGGCAGCAGACAGGACAGCAGTAGAAAGCAAGAGTTTATTTAGTTTCTTTCCCATTGGCGTCACCTTTTTCATTTTGTTGCAGGGTACGGATTGTATCATCAGATAAAATACATCCCACATGTATAATTATACAACTTATATATATGTCAATCAAGAAAAGTTTGATTCTTTATTTTCTTGTAAATCTTGTACATTCCGCCCTATCATGATAAAATACTAGGCAGAAAGATGATTTGGAGCAAGTATGAATTTTTTTAATGTTGGGAAAATCGTCAATACGCAGGGCTTGCAGGGAGAAATGCGGGTTCTGTCGGTGACGGATTTTGCGGAGGATCGTTTCAAGAAGGGCAGCATTCTGGCTCTTTTTGACAAGAAGGATAAGTTTGTCATGGATGTGGAGATTGCCAGCCACCGCAAGGCCAAGAACTTTGACATCATCAAGTTCAAGGGCATGTACCACATCAATGACATTGAAAAATACCGGGATTGCACCCTCAAGGTCCGGGAAGAAGACCTGTCCGACCTGGATGAGGGGGAGTTTTATTACCATGAGATTATCGGCCTAGATGTTTATGAGCACGGTGTCCTGCTGGGAACCATCAAGGAAATCCTGCAGCCGGGAGCCAATGATGTCTGGGTGGTCAAGCGCAAGGGCAAGCGGGATCTGCTTCTGCCTTATATTCCTCCGGTGGTGCTGGAGATTGACATCGAGCGAGGCCGGGTTGATGTAGAAATTCCGGAAGGACTGGACGATGAAAATTGATATTTTGACCCTCTTTCCGGAAATGTTTGCTCCGCTGGAGCATTCGATTGTCGGCAAGGCCAGAGAAAAAGGCCTTTTGGAAATCAACTACCATAATTTCCGGGAAAATGCTGAGAAGTCCCGCCATGTGGACGACGAGCCCTACGGAGGCGGTCAGGGCATGCTGCTGCGGGCCCAGCCGATTTTTGATGCCTATGATGCCATTGACAAGAAGCAGCCGCGCGTGATTCTGCTGGATCCGGCTGGCCGGACCTTTGACCAATCCTATGCGGAGGAGCTGGCCCGGGAGGAGGAGCTGATTTTCATCTGCGGCCATTATGAGGGTTATGATGAGCGGATCAAGACCTTGGTGACAGATGAGATTTCCTTGGGCGACTATGTCCTGACGGGTGGCGAGTTGGCGGCCATGACTATGATTGATGCGACGGTGCGCCTGATTCCGGAGGTCATTGGCAAGGAAGCCAGCCATACCGATGACAGCTTTTCATCCGGCCTTTTGGAATATCCTCAGTACACCCGCCCCTACGAATACCGGGGCATGCTGGTGCCGGATATTCTCATGAGCGGCCACCATGAAAATATCCGCAAGTGGCGGCTCTATGAAAGCCTGAAGAAGACCTACCAGCGACGGCCGGACCTGCTGGAGCATTATGAACTGACTGACGAAGAAGCAGCCATGCTGGAGGAGATTCGGGAGGAAGCGGAGCAGAAGGAAATTGACCAAGAGTTGGGATCATGAGCGATATGAAGACAGAAGCAGCCGAAAAACCGCTTCTGTTTTTTGTCTAATTTGTCACGGTTTTGTAACAAGATTTCTATCAAAATGATAATTTTAAATACTGGTGAAACAAGCTTTTTTGTGCTAGTATATTACTATGTGGGTAAGTCTGCCCAAATAAATAGAGCATGTGATATGACAAGAAGGAGATATTATGGAAAAGAAGATTGGTAAATCGGTCGTGGCAACCAGTATTGCTGCATCGACCATTATTTCTGGCGGCCTGACTCATCAGGTAAAGGCCGATGAAGTGGTTAAGTCAGCTGCAACGGACCCGAAAACATCAAAGGTTACAGAAAAGCCTGTCACCGTGACGGACTTAGAAGATGCTCAGGCTAAAGCCGATGAAGCAAAAGCCAATGTTGACCAGCAGCAGGAAGCGGCTGATAAAGCAAAAGCCGAGAGGGATGCTGCGGAAAGCGATGTCAAGGAGGCAGAGGCAGCGGTTGAAGCAGCTGCCGAAAATCAAGCGGAAGCCACAGAAGAAAATATTGCACAGGCGGAAGCGGATGCTCAGGCTGCCCAAGAAGAGACTGCGTCTAAGGAAGCAGCGGTAACAGAAGCTGAAACAGAACTCCAAGAGGCAGAGCAGGCAGTCAAAGACCAAGAAAATGCAGTGGTTGCCAAAGAAGCGTTGGTGGATGTCGCACAGTCTGAGTTAAAACAAGCCAAAACACCTGTTCAGGCAGAGGAAAAAGCGCTGGAAACCGCTCAAAATCAGCAAAGCCAGGCTCAAGCAGCTGTGGATAAGGCCAAAGAAGAACTGGCTAAGGCTGAGCAGGAAGCAGCAGCTTCTCCGCAGGCTCAGGCTGACATTCAAACTAAAATCAATCAGACACAGGCTGCTTTGGATCAAACCAAGCAGACAAT
>NZ_KQ969397.1:125412-126854 GCF_001578865.1 Streptococcus sp. DD11 | reverse complement strand
CTTTGGATCAAACCAAGCAGACAATCAGCTCTGTGGAAGCACAGATTCCGGCAGCAGAGCAGGAAGCAGCGACTGCACCAGTTGACCTGCGCAACACGAACTATTCTCAATTCTTAGAAAATGTGCGCAATCATGCGGCCAACCAGGAAATCCGCGATGCAGCCAATAATGCTTTGGCAGTTTATCAGCGCGGCCAAAATGAATTTGGCATCACTGTCGGTACGGATTCAAGCAGCCCTGCCAGCCTGGAAAATAATCTGAAGGCACTAGAATTGGTCAAGGCCATCAATACCTACCGCCGCAATGCCGGACTGCAGGAATTGCTGGTGGATCCTTATGCCAATGTAGCCAGCCAGATTCAGACGATTTACTTTGAGAGAAATAACTGGCACATGGGCAAGCTGATTGGCAATGAAAATGTAGCAATCAGCTTCAGTCCGCAAGGAGCAGTTGATTTCTGGCACAGCGAAAAGGCGCTGTATCAGCGAATCGCCGGCCAGTACGGCCTGCCTACAGATGAAAGACAGTTGGATGCCAATGCTATTTACATGAAGGTCGGCGCCAATGTCTTTGCACAGATTGGACACTATGTCCAAATGATGGACAATAAAGCCAATGCTATTTCGGCAGCCTATGATACTCATGCCAACCAATTCAGCACTGTTTACGGGACTTCTGAAGTAGGCTTCCATAATGTCCGCAATTTCAGCCAACGGGTCAATAATGGGACTCTGCTGACAGTGGCAGCTATGGAACAGCTGCTCCGTGCTGGCGGCGGCCGTTCAGTTGGCTCCAGTGCAAGGGTAACGGCCCTGAAAAATCAGCTGGCAGAGCTGAAGGCTCAGCAGATCGGTCAAGAATCTACCTTGAATATTCTGACTGCACAATTGGCAGATGAGCAACGCACCGGGGCAGCTCGTTCAGCTGCAGTAGAAACAGCCCGTCAGAAAGTTGCTGCAGCAGAAAACAGTCTGGCACTGAACCAGCAAAATGTCGCTGATAAGCAGAAGGCTTTAAATACAGCAACCTCTAAAATTGCAGCCAGCCTGCAGCCTCATCAGGACAAGCTGACTAAGGCTCAAGCTGCCTTAAATGAAGCAAAAGAGAAGCTGGCGGAACTCAGGGTTGCGCAGCAGGCAGCTCAGATGAATGTGGCAGCAGCTCAAGAAAATCTGCAGGCAGCTCAGGCTGATTATGCAGCAGCCCAGCAGAAAGTGCAAAATCTGCTGGATGCTCCGCAGCTCTTAGCGGAAGCGCAGCGCGAACTGGCCATAGCGCAGGCAGAATTGGCCGCAAAACAAGCTGCATATGAGCAGGAAGCCGCAGCCTTGGCCGGACTGCAGGAAGTTTATACCAATCTTCAGGACAGCTATGAGCGTCTGATGGATGCAATTATCCAAGAAAACGGCCTCTATGCAAATGCTCTCGACAGCAGTCAGGCT
>NZ_KQ969397.1:123392-124936 GCF_001578865.1 Streptococcus sp. DD11 | reverse complement strand
GAAGAGGCGCAGCAGGTCCGGGCGCAGACAGCCAAACTGCTGAAGTTCATGCTCAGGCGCGTGAAGTCAGCCAAACCAATAATAGCAGAACAGCTCCGGCTGCTGATGCGGCTGCTCCGCAGCAGGCTGATCCTGCCCCAGTTGAAGCAGAAGGACAGGGAAATGGAACGACGACCATTCTGCCGCAAACCGGTTCAGAAGCAGAACGCTTGGCCTTTCTCGGAATGGCTCTGGGAATTGCCACTTTGGCTGGTGCCCAAAAAGGCCGCCGCAGAGATGAAGAACTGTAAGCAAACAGTTTAGTTCCCACTCTCCAGACTGTCGGATCGAACATCCGCCAGCACTTGAGAAAAAATGGGAATCTAAATTAGAATGATTAGCAGACAAAACCGTTCAGTAATGAGCGGTTTTTTTATGATGGTTTCCGGCTGTTTTTCTCGCAGAGAAAAACAAAAACCACCAGCTATGCTGCGCTGGTGGCTGATCATACTCTTCGAAAATCTCTTCAAACTAGGTCAGCGTCGCCTTATTGCTAAGCGAAAAGCTGAGGTCTTTTTCTTTGCCTCGCTCAAAAGCTCCAGTGGAAGATTTTGAAGCGGTGAAGGAGCTTCTACTAAGAACTGTCAGCTGTATCGGCGTGCAGCTGATGCAAGCTTTACTTGCCTTAGCTGCAATCTACAACAGCCTCCCACACTCTTGGAAGACTCCCTGACCACAGCGGCAGCTGACAATGTCTTATGACTGTTAAGAGACTATTTGTCCACTGTCTTTCACTATTCAAGGAAAGCAAAAGAGAGAAGAATCGTTGCTTCTGAACAAGTCTATCGGTACAAGGCTTCTGATGTTCGAAGAGCAGAAATGACTATACTATTTGACCGCCCCGCCGGTCACGCCTTCTACATAGTATTTCTGCATAAAGATAAAGAGGAGGGTGATCGGGATAGCGATGATGATGGCCCCGGCTGTGAAAGGCAGGAACCACTGGTTGATGGCATCCTTATTGAGCATCTGGAAGAGCCCCAAAGCAACGGTGTATTTATCCTTAACATCGCCTAGGATGACAGAGGCAAAGATAAAGTCAATCCAAGGTCCCATGAAGGCCATCAGTGCTGTATAAACGATGATGGGCTTGGACAGCGGCAGGGTGATGGTCCGGAAGATTTGGAAGCGGGTAGCCCCGTCAATCATGGCTGACTCGTCCAGAGAGTAGGGGATAGTATCAAAGAAGCCTTTGGCGATATAGAAGCCCAGCGCTGCTCCGGCAGAATAAACCAAAATCAGGGATGTCAGGGTCTGAGTCAGATTGAGGGCCTTGAGGATATAGTAGACAGCAATCATGGACATGAAGCCCGGAAACATATTAAGGACCAGTGCCAATTTCAGGAAGCCGTTTTTGTGCTTGAACTTAATCCGGCTGAGTGAGTAGGCCATGCCAACTGTAATCAAAGTAGACAGGATGCAGGTAGCCGTCGCCACAATCAGGGTATTGATAAACCACCGAGCAAAAGGATAAGCGCTGTTATTAAACAGCCTCACATAATTGT
>NZ_KQ969397.1:120589-122818 GCF_001578865.1 Streptococcus sp. DD11 | reverse complement strand
GCCGAGGTTGTCTTTTCCGACAGCTTTTTCAGCAGCTGCATAGTCCCAAGGACCTGATTGGAAAGCATCGACTGAGCCGTCCCCGAATTTAGCCAGCAGGTTTGAAGCATCGACATTGACAAAGCCGCTGTTGTCTTTCTGTGCTGCGATGAATTTCAGGACGTTAACACCGGCTTCATTGCCCCAGTTGGTTCCGTCTACTTGCTCGCCGTCAGCTCCGAAGAGGGTGTCGCCGACTGACAGGAAGAGCGGAGCAATCGCATAGGCATTGACTTCTTTCAGGTTGCCGCCGAATTTGCCCTTAGAGGTGATGGTTTCATAGGATTTGACATCATCAGCGGTCAGTTTGGATTTATTGTAGTAGGTTACTTGTGATTCGATACCGAATGGGAAAGCGTAGGTCTTGCCCTTGTACTGTGCACCGAGAGCTGCCTGCTCGGTATCGTTTTTCTTGATTTCGTCGGCCATGCTGGAAGGAATTTCCTGAATCGCGCCGGCTTCGACCAATTTGCCCAGCTGGTCATGCGGCAGGGAGAAGACATCAGCTGCCGTGCTGGCATCCTTGGTCAGGTTTTCCTGAGCATTTGGATCTTCCATTTCCACGACTTCAACCTTGTAGCCGGAATCTTTTTCAAATTGGCTGACAGTATCGGCATAAGAGTCCTTAGCGCCGGTTGGAACCCAGAGCTTCAGGGTCTTGCTGTCAGATCCGGATGAGCTTGTTTCCTTGCTGTTGGAGCTGCAGGCTGCCAATAAAGCTGTCGCTGCCAGCAGGCTGACACTGCCCAATACGATTTTTTTCCATGTTTTCATTCCATTTTTCCTCCCGGAATTTTTATTTATAAGAATATTATGCAACCGTTTGCAATTTTTGTCAAGTGTTTTTTAGTAATTTTTTAAATTTATCCTCCGGCCACTTGTGAAGAGGGCAAATAAGACGATGGGACAGACTCCCATGATGGCTGTGTCCTCATCCACAGAGGGATGAATCTTTTGGAAGATACCGTATAAGAGGCGGTGGGACAGAACTAAATTTTGAAAAATTTTAGTTCCCTTCACTCTCTTGTTTCTAAGCTCAGACTGAAAAGGTCTCCCAGACCATTTTCTCTTCTGTAAAAAGAGAAAACTCCCGGTTATCGGGAGTGCAATCGATTGCTCAGCAGCCGCTGCTTTTCTGGTTTAAAATCAGCTGACTAAAAATGGGACAGACGCCCATGATGGCTGCGCTCTCATCCACAGAGGAACTTGTCTTTTTGGAAGACACCCTATAAGAGGCTGATAGAGTATCTTTAAAAAACGCTTTCCCTTTGCGAGCGGTCCTCTGGCTGGCTGACTGGCAACAATGGCTGAAAAAAGGGCGGTTTTTTCAGCTGCTTTGTGCTATAATTATTTTAGCTGTCTTGGAGCGGGTCTGTCCTGCAAGTTTCTGCAGGTTGGACTCAGACTGCGCGCGCTGCGGCGGTCCTGGTGGCTGTTCTTCATCATGATTGGAAAATCTGCTTTTTGGACATCAAAGAGCAGACTGGGACAGGCTCCTATGATGGCTGCATCCTCAGCCGCAGAGGGCTGGGAGCAGGACAAAAGTCTGTAGGAGGGGGCTTTGATTTTCGTCCCAGCCTTCGCATATAACTAAACAACCAGAGAGAAAACAACCAATTACTTAATGAAATAGTAGGGTCTGCGAGGAGGAGACATGTTTCACTTATTGCTTGCTATTATTTACCTGTCCTTTATCAGTCTGGGCCTGCCGGATGGTTTGCTGGGCGCTGCCTGGCCGGCCATGCAGGGAGAGCTTGCTGTGCCTGTTTCTTATATGGGGATTATCTCCATGATTATTTCCGTCGGGACCATTGTGTCCAGCCTTCAGAGTGACCGCCTCAGCAAGTGGCTGGGGACCGGAAAGGTGACAGCCATTAGTGTAGCCTTGACAGCCCTTGCCTTGTTTGGTTTTTCAATCAGCCATTCCTTCTGGCTCTTGTGCTTCTTTGCCATTCCTTACGGTCTGGGCGCAGGAAGTGTTGATGCGGCTCTTAACAACTACGTGGCGCTGCATTACAGCAGCAAGCACATGAGCTGGCTGCACTGTATGTGGGGCGTCGGTGCATCAGCCGGTCCTTATATCATGGCCTTTGCTTTGGAAAATGGCAGAGCTTGGACCAGCGGCTATCTTTCTGTTGCCTTGATTCAGATAGTGCTGACAGCTGTTCTCTTTATCAGTCTGCCTCTTTG
>NZ_KQ969397.1:117049-120569 GCF_001578865.1 Streptococcus sp. DD11 | reverse complement strand
ATATTCCGCATCGCAGGAGCAAAAGAAGTCATGATTTGTTTTCTCTGCTACTGTGGTCTAGAATCAACCATGGGACTGTGGAGTGCCTCTTACTTAGTAGCTGAAAAAGGCTTGGATGCGGCTCAGGCGGCAGGCTTTGCCAGTCTCTTTTATCTGGGGATTACCATTGGACGGGCAATCAATGGTTTTCTGGCCATTCGCTTCAATGATACTCAGCTGATTCGCATGGGACAGGTCCTGATTGCCATGGGGATTATCGTCCTCTTTTTACCTGTCTCGTCTGCGCTCATCACACTGGGCGGGATGCTGCTGATTGGTCTGGGCTGCGCCCCTATCTATCCATGTATCATCCATTCTACGCCGGAT
This sequence comes from Streptococcus sp. DD11, assembly GCF_001578865.1. Taxonomy (NCBI): domain Bacteria; kingdom Bacillati; phylum Bacillota; class Bacilli; order Lactobacillales; family Streptococcaceae; genus Streptococcus; species Streptococcus sp. DD11. The sequence continues at coordinate 120,203 of NZ_KQ969397.1, read as the reverse complement.
CATTTTGGCAAGGATCAATCGCAGGCCATTATCGGCGTGCAGATGGCCAGTGCCTACGTTGGAACAACTCTCCTGCCGCCTCTCTTTGGCTTTTTAGGCAATAGTACGACGCTTGCTCTCTTTCCCTACTACCTAGCCTTTATTTTGCTGGGGATGGTTTGGATGCACCAAGCACTGACTCATATTCATAGTCAATCTTAAGAGTAGGGAAACTGCTCTTTTTTTGGTAAAATAATAGTTATGAACGACATCATTCAAAACAAGCTGCAGCTGCTGCCGACCAGTCCCGGCTGCTATATTCACAAGGACAGACATGGCACCATTATCTATGTGGGCAAGGCCAAAAACCTGCGCAACCGAGTGCGGTCCTATTTCCGAGGCAGCCATGATACCAAGACAGAAGCGCTGGTTTCTGAAATCGAAGACTTCGAGTTTATCGTCACCGAGTCCAATATCGAAGCCCTGCTCTTGGAAATCAACCTCATCAAGGAAAATAGGCCCAAGTACAATATCATGCTCAAGGACGACAAGTCCTATCCTTTTATCAAGATTACCAACGAAACCTATCCGCGCCTCATCATCACGCGCCAGGTCAAGAAGGATGGGGGACTTTACTTCGGTCCCTATCCGGATGTAGGAGCGGCTAATGAAATCAAGCGTCTCTTGGATCGGCTTTTCCCTTTCAAGAAGTGCACCAATCCGCCCGAAAAGGTTTGCTTTTACTATCATCTGGGCCAGTGCAAGGCTCACACTGTCTGTCAGGTGGACAGCCAGTATTTCAAGGAGCTGGCCCAAGATGTGGCAGCCTTTCTCAAGGGGCAAGATGACCAGATTATCGAGGAGCTGCGGGGGAAAATGGCTGGCGCAGCGCAGACCATGGAGTTTGAAAAGGCAGCCGAGTACCGCGATCTGATCCAGTCCATTGCCACCCTGCGCACCAAACAGCGGGTCATGGCCAAGGACCTGCAGAACCGTGATGTCTTTGGCTATTATGTCGACAAGGGCTGGATGTGCGTGCAGGTCTTCTTTGTCCGTCAGGGTAAGCTGATCGAGCGCGATGTCAATATGTTTCCATACTACAATGACCCTGATGAGGATTTCCTGACCTATGTCGGTCAGTTTTATCAGGACAAGTCCCACCTCAGGCCCAATGAAATCCTGATTCCGGCAGATATTGACGAAGAGGCTGTTCGAGCGCTTGTCGATACCAAAGTGCTCAAACCCCAGCGGGGCGAGAAGAAGCAGCTGGTCAATCTGGCCATCAAGAATGCCCGGGTCAGCCTGCAGCAGAAGTTTGACCTGCTGGAACGCTCCATTGAGAAAACACAGGGGGCCATTGAAAATCTAGGCCAGCTCCTTCATATCCCGACGCCCGTCCGCATCGAATCCTTTGATAACTCCAATATCATGGGAACCAGTCCAGTCTCTGCCATGGTGGTCTTTGTCAATGGCAAACCCAGCAAGAAAGATTACCGCAAGTACAAAATCAAGACCGTGGTCGGACCGGACGACTATGCCAGCATGCGGGAGGTTATCAAACGCCGCTACAGCCGGGTCATTCGCGACGGGCTGACTCCGCCGGATCTCATCGTCATTGACGGTGGCCAGGGCCAGGTCAATGTCGCTAAGGAAGTCATTCAGAATCAGCTGGGACTGGACATTCCCATCGCCGGTCTGCGCAAGAATGACAAGCACCAAACCCATGAACTGCTCTTTGGCGACCCGCTGGAAGTGGTGGAGCTGTCCCGCAACTCGCAGGAATTTTTCCTCCTCCAGCGCATCCAGGATGAGGTCCACCGCTTTGCCATCACCTTCCACCGCCAGCTGCGCTCCAAGAATTCCTTTTCTTCCCAGCTGGACGGCATCGAAGGACTGGGGCCCAAGCGCAAGCAAAATCTCATGAAACACTTCAAATCTCTGGCTAAAATCAAAGAAGCCAGCGTTGATGACATCGTCCAAGTCGGTGTACCGCGAGCTGTAGCTGAAGCCGTGCGGGTGAAGTTGAATCCGGAAACTCAGGAGCAGGAACAAGTTCAATCGTTAGAGGTGGCAGAAACACAAGCAGAAATAGAATAGACAAATATCTGATGAATCCAGTGTAAACAATCTTTGGTGATAGAATAGAAAAAATTCAACCAATGTGAAGTAATCATTAGAATACCTATAACATTTGATAACAAAATAATTTGACAATGAAATAATTTTATAATATAATATTCCTATTCTTTATTAATAGGAGACAGTAATGAAAAAAATTGTTACAACTAGTGTAGCGCTTTTATCGGTCATAACTTTAGCAGCATGTTCTGGAAAATCAACTTCAGAATCTTCTGAGAAAGCTTCAAGTTCTGTAGAAAAAACATCTACTTCAAAGAGTACATCAAGTAGCTCTGAAACTTCATCAAAAACAGCTAGTTCAGATGTAAAAACTCCAGAAATTGTTCTCTTATCAGATGAAGAAATCGATAATGCTAAAACAATTGGCGATATGAAAGCCCTTTTTGGTAAGTTGATTGATAACTATAAGAAATACATTACTGAAATCGGTGATAAAGTTCCAGAAGCTGGAAAAGAAGCATACAATCAACAAGTAGAACCAGCGATTGAGTCTATGGAAACGTCAAGAGAAACCTTTAATAATACGCTTTCAGCCGCTGGTTCGGATGATACAGTAGTTCCAGAACAAAGTCGTGCCCTATTTCTTCAACAGTTGAAAACAGGACGTGATGCCATGAAGCAGGCTATTGAAGGTGCTTATAAATCTCTTGCTCCACTTACATCTGGACAATAATATCTCAACAAAGTAGGTGAATGTTACCTGCTTTTTTGTATTCAAAATTAATAGTAGTTATGAAGAGATAGCAAGTGACACAGAAGAATTAGATGAGCTTATGGTTGCTGATGAAAAATAAAAAATCATATTTGGAAGCAAATATACCGTTTCTAAAATGGTCAATAAGTTCTAATAAGATAAACCATGCAGAGAGATGGTTTTTACATTTTCAGTCAGATTTTGATATACTAGATTCAAACTAAGCAATCATTCACTTAAGGAGTAAAGATGAAACAAAGAATTGCCATTCTGTCTGATATACATGGGAATACAACTGCTTTAGAAGCAGTACTGATTGATGCTAGGAGGCTAGGAGCGACA
>NZ_KQ969397.1:110450-117008 GCF_001578865.1 Streptococcus sp. DD11 | reverse complement strand
CGGCAGAACGGTAGGGCATCTCGGCCAGCGCTATCAGGCTTATCGAGCTAGTAAAGCAGCGGATGTTAATCTGGGAAGTGGGAAGGCAGCTTCCTACAAAGGCAGTATTCGGGAACGCCTGAGCAATACTTGGACAAATGTCAAGACCAAGGTAGGAAATGTCCGAGCTCAAGCAAGTCAAGGTTGGAATGACTTCAAAACGAAGGTCGGCAATGCCAAGAATCGAGCCCTTGCCTCAGGAGGAGAGAAGCTATCTGAGAAGCTGGACAGCCTCAATGCAGCGTGGGGAGCTCAAAAGCAAAACTTCCAGAGGAATCTAGCGGCTATGCAAGGAAATCTTGCGCCTGAGCTTCAGTTGGCAGGAGGCGCACCAGGCATTGGAGTCAATCCTAACTTCTCTGAAAGTATGGAAAACCTATCTCAAAAGATCCAGCAGTTTTCTGTCAAGCGCAGACAACAGATTCAGGATTTTGAAGGAAGAGGTGGGGGAAATGGTCTTGAAAGAGAATTAATTAAATCGAATTTCGATGATGTTACTGATGATAAACGTATCATACCTGGAAAAACTGGTGTAGTAACAGGAGGGAGTTCTACTAAACTTGGTAAAAACCTTCTTGAAGATATGGGGGTTGATCGTTCTGAGAAATGGAGTGGTTATCAAGCTCAACACGTTATTCCGGCTGAGATGTCGAAACATCCAGTGATAAAAAATGGGAATGGATTTAGATGATGTTTCTAATGGGATTTTTTTACGCGTGCCAGATGAACAAATTAGTCCAATGTCAAGACATAGAGGTTATCACTCTACATATAGTGATTTTGTCAAATCAAAACTTGATAATATAGACTTAGATTTATCACCGGAAAAACTTCAAAATGAGGTACTTAATCTTCAAAATAAATTGAAAACTCTTCAAAGAAAAGGTTTACCTTTATATCCTAACCAAGGTGCAACACAAGAATTATGGGAACGTTTCTATGCTAAACTTAATTGAGGTATAATTTAATGGAAATAGAGCAATTAAAAACATTTTCTTACATTTTGAACTCAGAAAATGTGAATGAGACATTTGAAATTATTAGAACAATTTCAAATGAGGATGAATTATTTGTATTACTTGATAATTACAATTGGGATAATGGTTTTGAAGTACCAACAGAAATATTGAATAATCCTCATTGTACACTCTCAACTGCATTACTAGCTTTTTATAGAGCTGATGGATTTAGGTACTTGTCAGAAGGTGACAGTATCTTTAAAAATCGTTTAACAAAAGACTGGGAAATTTTTTTGAAATCTGTATTAAGAAGGATTTTGAATAAAGAATTTCCGTTAGGAGATATTACTTTTAACCCAGAGTTAACTAAAATTCAAAAATTTAAATTGAAAAAATTAAATCCTGAATTAGATCCTGTTCTTATAGATGGAATACAAGGAAAAGATTTGAATATTATTATTTAATATTAATAGGGGAGAACTAAATAACGAATTTTTCTTGTAAATTAAATATTATGAGAATCAATTCGTACAAAGGATTATCAAAATTGAACAACTCACTCCAGGATGAGAAGTATTTAAAAGATAAAGTTATTGCCCATTATTTTAAATTTCTTTTTGGAGGATAAAGATAAGAATATGAGAGTAGTTGAACTTTGTTTTATGCTAACTTTTTCAGAAGCAATTTTTGCTCAAATAAAAACACAATATAAAACTCAAATTCGAACTGCTTTAGATGAATGTTGGAGTTTTTTAGAAAACAAAAATAAGTCAGGAAAAGATCTTTATATTCTGTTAGATGATGGAACTGATTTTAATGGAATTTTTATCTACATGCAATTAGATAATGATGAAACTAATATTCCTTTATGGGATAATATCAGCTATGCGATAGCTGCAACTGCTAAGGAGGCGTACTTATTTGAACATCAAACACAGTTACCTTCCGCCTTGGAAAATATAGATTCAAATTTATTAGACATATTTATTGAAAATTTAGAAGAAATAAACTCAAATTTATATAAATGTGTTGGAGAGATAAAAGAATTTGTGGGGAATGATCACTCGTTTTCAAAAATTGCTGCTCTCAACGAATTGGAAAAATTGGGACTAATTGAATTGTAATGTGTCTTTTAAATATTTTGGAAATGATAACAATTTGTTAAGAAGAAATTGCAGAATCTGCAAGTCGTGAGCAAGTGATTGTTAAATTGTGGTCTTATTGTTTAAAATGTGATAACTAGGTCTTATCACATTTTTATATTTTCAAAAGTTTTTGATATACTAGATTTCTATTGATTGCTCAATTATCTGGTTGTGATATAATATGTCCAAAGTACACCCTAGAATTACAATTTACAGAAGAATAGATAAATGAAAATAGATGAAAGAATATTAGAAGCTTTAAAAGCCATTAATTTCGTAGAACGATATGAGAAGTTATCAAAGTATTACAATGAGCAAAGAACCCCCGAAAGGTCAAGAAGTCAATTATTTTGACGGTGATTTTTTTGATGGAGATTGTTGAATCATTGGGCCACAAAGTTCAGTATGATAAGCGAGAACGATTTTTCCATATTGCGTTGCAACAAGTTGATAATTTCCGTTTTGGTTTTCACATTTTGAAGAAGCAGTACAACATATGGATCCTGAAAAAGCAAAAGGTACATTAGAAATGCATCAATCTAATCCAAGTGGTGTATGTACTTCGTGCATTTCTGGTATCACAAATGATGCTGCTAAAGAAGGAATTTTTTTACAATTTTCAAAAAAATATCCAGATTTAAAAATTGTGGTTACATCAGTCGAGAGAGAGGGTGTTAGAAAAGTTGGAAGGTTAAATTTCACAATCCAAAATGGAAAGTATTTGAAGTAGTGAGGTAAGGAAAGTAAAAAATGAGTAAAAATATAAACGCAATATATAAACTAGGGATTGCTACGTGGTTATCCAAATCTATGCAGGAAAGTAAGTTTTATAAAAATATTGATGAGCTTCTTGAAGCTTGTTGGAAATGGGTAGAAAATAAGGAGGTATCAGCAGATTATTTATACTCTCTTCTTGATGATGGGACTGAATTTGGAGGAGCCTTTATTTATATGCAAGAAGATGATCCAAAATATGAATCAAGGTGGAACTGTATCTTTGAAGCTGGTGCTTCGATATCTTCATTAGCTTTTGAGTTCGAGAGGAAAAAATATATACCTGCATTATTAGAAGAAATTGATTCTGAACAAGAAGAGGCGTACTTTAATGAACAATTACAGGATATTTTTGGAAACAAAATTGAAGTTTTAGATAATTATAAAAAATATTTATCAAGCAATCTTGATATAACAAAAGATGGAATTTTAAATAAATTATCAGAGATACTCGGTTAAATGTGAAGTTAGTAATATTCCATTTTATCAGCTGTTAAACTGTCGGGTTAAATGTATACAAAACATAGGGAAAGAACCCCCGAAGGTGAAGAATTAGATTATTTTGATGGCGATTTTCTGATGGAGATTGTGGAATCATTAGGCTACAAAGTTCATTATGATAAACGAGAACGCTTTTTCCATATTGATTTGGAGGAAGTTGGGAATTTTCGTTTTGGCTTTCATTTTGCTTTTGAACGCGGTCGATTGGAATTGATTTGGGTTGTCTATGATAACTGTAAAGCAATACTAGGAAGTCCATTTGCTTCATATGCGAAATGGCTAATCTCAAGAGACTATATTATACTGAAACCTGTAATTTCCAGTTATGATGATTTTGAAAAGGTAATGAAAATAGCATTTGAAATGTATGAGGATTTTAAGCAAGCATTTTTGAAGATTTCTGAAGAGCAATAATTTTAAAAATTACAATTAACTCTAAGTTTATTTAATTTCCAAAATGTGGTAGCCTAGTGTTATCACATTTTTATATTTTTGAAAGTTTTTGTTATACTAGATTTCTATTGATTACTCAATTATCTGGTTGTGATATAATATGTCCAAAGTACACCCCTAGAATTACAATTTACAGAAGAATAGATAAATGAAAATAGATAAAAGAATATTAGAAGCTTTAAAAGCCATTAATTTTGTCGAACAATACGAGCAACTATCCAACTATTACAATAAAGATAGGACACCAAAGGGTAAAGAACTTGATTATTTTGATGGCGATTTTCTGATGGAGATTGTGGAATCATTAGGCTACAAAGTTCATTATGATAAACGAGAACGCTTTTTCCATATTGATTTGGAGGAAGTTGGGAATTTTCGTTTTGGCTTTCATTTTGCTCTTAAATCAGGCAGACTAGAATTGGTTTGGGTTGTTTATGAAGGAGATGAAGTTCTTCTTGGTTCACCTTGGACTAGATATGCTAGGTTGATGATTTCACGTGATTATATTATAAAACAGCCAGTTATTTCTGATTATGTAGATTTTCGAGATGTGATGAAAATTGCTTTTGGAATGTATGAGGATTTTAAGCAAGTATTTTTGAAGATTTCTGAAGAGCAATAATTTTAAAAATCACAATTGATTCTAAGTTTATTTTATGTCCAAAATGTGACAGACTGGTGTTATCGCATTTTTATTTTATGACTTTCGGTCAGTTTCACTCCATAGCTGCTAGACGACAGTTCTAGAACTTTAAAGGCGGTGGAGGAAATAGTGGTTCGAAAACTGTAATTTCAAATACTATTGAAACCAAAACACCCGAAACCATTATTGCTGAGAGAACAAATGGGTTAGATCTAGTACCTCATCCAACTACTCAAAAGCAGCTTAGTCCTAAAAAATGAAGGAATTCAAACAAAAGATTGCTGATCGAACAATTACAAGAGAAGAATATGAACAGTATGATTGGAATAAAAGATTTTCAAAAAGACGTAGAGATGGTGTGGATTTATTTTGGCTTGATGAACGTAAAAGGTTAATGAACGGTGAAGTGAGTAGCAGAGCATGGACCAGTTCGCAACGACAAGATATTATTGATGGTAAAAACCAACATATAATGGCAAAACACTTCAGGGTCATCACACTTATAGTGCTTCTCAATATCCACACTTAGCAAACAGACCTGAAGTTATTTTTCCAGCTACTTTTAATGAGCATTTTTACGGATGGCATGGAGGAAATTGGAAGATGAGTTTACCTGGTGAACGAATTGATATTATTGATGATTTTTAATATAGGAAGGAATAGTCATGGAAACAGTAGATATAATAATTAAACAAATTACAAATAAAACAATGACATATAAGGTGTTAAGGGAAGTTACCCCATTCTCTTTAAGCGAAATAAAGTCTAGAATAGAAAAACACGAACCAGTAATGTCAGCCAATGATTTGAAACTAGATGAATTAAAGAAAATTAGAGAAGCAATAAATAAATTAAATAATTTAGGAACTAAAGTGATAATAAAGGATGTTACTGGTGAAATAACTTTAGAAATATTGAATAATATTATTACTAGTTATGAGGGGATTGCAAGAGACACAGAAGAACTAGATGAACTTATGTTTTCTGATGAGGAATAAAATGTCATATATTGAAACAGATTTATCATTTTAAACAAATAATTAAAGTAAATGGACGCTTACAATTTGTAGTTGAGAATGGTCTGTATGTCATGGATTAGAAAGGAAATAGAAATGGAATTAAGCCTTAATCTTTTACATTTTATGCAAAAACTAACGGATCCTCTAGAAAGGTATATAAAAAACCTAGACTATAAGGAATATGTGCATAAAACATTAGAACTCACAAGTAAATCTATTGATAGAACTAGTGAGTCTGATCCAGACTTATTGTATAGTAGATTGGAAAACATGGATGAGGAAGATATTTTAACTTATTTTGAGTTAGACAAAGAGACCAATCCTGCTATTTGGAGTTGCATCGCGAATTTCCTTGCTTTAGTTAGTTACTACTCTTATGAAACTACTGGTGAAAAATATTTTCCTGAGACCATTGAGAGTGTGGATGAAGAAACACTAGAAGATTATTTTGATAATTATAAAAAACTAATCAATTCGTATAAAGGATTATCAAAATTGAACAACTCACTCCAGGATGAGAAGTATTTAAAAGATAAAGTTGTTGCCCATTATTTTAAATTTCTTTTTGGAGGATAAAGATAAGAATATGAGAGTAGTTGAACTTTGTTTTATGCTAGTGTTATCATATTTTCATCGTTCTTCTCATTCGTTGATAAATCAACTCTGACATCAAGCTTTGCTTGACTTGATTCATAACCTCAGGCATCATTCCCTGATGGTCTGTGAGGTGCGGGGTGGGTTGAAAAGGTTTGGGAGAACTTTTTAAGTGGGAAATAAAACCTGCAAAGTAAGTGTCAAAAACAGCCTGAGGTTAGGCTGTTTCAGGTCAGCAACTAGAAACGAAGACTTGCTGACAAAATCGAAAACTCCGCCTTACCGATTTTTGTACACTCTATTTGTGCTATAATGGAAGTATTCTTGGAGGATAAGATATGAAACAGAAGATTGCAATTTTATCTGATATTCACGGTAATGTTACTGCCCTGCGGGCAGTTATCGCAGATGCGGAAAGGCTGGGTGCAAGG
>NZ_KQ969397.1:107415-110430 GCF_001578865.1 Streptococcus sp. DD11 | reverse complement strand
ATTGACTGGCTTCGGAATCTTCCTTTGACAGCGGCTAAGGAAATCAATGGCCTGCGCTTTGCCCTTTCCCATAATCTCCCTGATAAGAACTACGGCAGTGGCCTGCAGGTGACAAACAGCACCGAAGATTTTAATCAGCTGGTCTCGGAGGATGTAGATGTGGCTATCTACGGTCACGTTCACAAACAGCTGCTCCGCTATGCCACGACAGGTCAGCAAATCCTCAATCCCGGCACGATAGGCATGCCTTATTTCACTTGGGGGAAGCTGCAGAATCACCGAGCTCAGTATGCTCTGATAGAGATAGAAGAAGATGGTCTGACCAATATTAGTTTTCGCAAAGTAGCTTATGATACTGAAGCAGAGTTAAAACTGGCTAAAGAAAAGCAGCTGCCCTACATCGAACTGTATGAAGAACTCCGCCGAGAGGACAATTATCCGGGTCATAACAAGGAATTGCTGGCTCAGCTCAATGAGAAATATGCTTATATCAAGGATGTGCAAAAATACTATGATTTTTTAAGGGAATGAAAAACCCCTGCAAACTCTTACAAAATATGTTAAAATAAGGGTAATAGTAATAAATGATGGGGATTTTTGATTTCCGTCCTTGTTTAGAAAAGGAATCTGCTATGAAATTTTTAGAATTAAATAAGAAGCGCCATGCAACCAAGCACTTCAAAGACAAACCGGTGGACCCTAAGGATGTCCGCACGGCCATTGAGATTGCAACTTTGGCGCCCAGCGCTCACAACAGTCAGCCCTGGAAGTTTGTCGTCGTACGGGAGAAGAATGCGGAACTGGCAAGTATCGCCTACGGTGCCAATCAGGACCAAATCCAGGAAGCACCGGTGACCATCGCCCTCTTTACCGATACAGATCTCGCTAAGCGGGCCCGCAAAATTGCCCGAATCGCCGGCGTCAACAATATGACAGATGAGCTCCTGCAATACTATATGCAGAACCTGCCGGCGGAGTACAGCCATTACAGCGACCAGCAGAAAAGCGACTATCTGGCTCTGAATGCCGGTCTGGTAGCCATGAATCTGGTCTTGGCCCTGACTGACCAGGGAATCAGCTCCAACATCATCCTTGGTTTTGACAAGTCAAAGGCCAATGAGGTTTTGGCAATCGATGGACGTTTTCGGCCAGAACTCTTGATTACAGTTGGCTATACGGACGATAAGCTGGAACCTAGCTATCGTCTGCCAGTGGATGAAATCATCGAGAAACGTTAAGTTTCCCTGCTTTGGCAGGGATGGTTTTGGATTATACGAATTAAATCGCAACAAATTCATTTTAAATCGAAAAGGAGAAAGTCCATGACAGTTGATTTTAAAGCAGAAGTTGACAAAAGGAAGGAAGCCCTCTTGGCTGATTTGTTCAGCCTTTTGGAGATTAACTCTGAGCGGGATGATGCTAAGGCAGATGCTCAGCATCCTTTCGGTCCCGGTCCGGTGAAGGCGCTGGATAAGTTTTTGGAGCTGGCGGCGCGTGACGGCTATCCGACCGAGAATGTAGATAATTATGCCGGTCATTTTGAGTTTGGTCAAGGCGATGAAGTTCTGGGTATCTTTGCCCATATGGATGTCGTGCCGGCTGGCAGCGACTGGGATACAGATCCTTATACCCCGACCATCAAGGACGGCCGCCTCTATGCCCGTGGTTCATCCGATGACAAGGGACCGACAGTAGCCTGCTACTATGGCCTTAAGATTATCAAAGAGCTGGGCCTGCCGACTTCTAAAAAGGTTCGTTTCATTGTCGGGACTGACGAAGAGTCCGGCTGGGCGGATATGGACTATTACTTCCAGCATGTCGGTCTGCCTGAGCCTGACTTTGGCTTTTCTCCTGATGCTGAATTCCCGATTATCAATGGAGAGAAAGGCAATATCACTGAGTATCTGCACTTTGCCGGGGAAAACAGCGGACCAGCACATCTGCATAGCTTTAGGGGCGGACTGCGGGAAAATATGGTGCCTGAGTCTGCAACAGCAGTGGTGTCCGGACAGCTGCCCGGCTTTGTAGACAAGCTGGATGCTTTTGCTAAGGAACACCAGCTGCGCTTTACCTATGAAGAGTTGGCAGGCGGGCAAATCACGGTCACTCTGGTTGGCAAGTCAGCTCATGGTGCTATGCCGGCTTCCGGTATCAACGGTGCGACTTATCTGGCGAAATTCCTGTCCCAGTTTGACTTTGCCGGTCCAGCCAAGGACTATCTGGCAGTGGCGGGTGATGCGCTGCTCAATGACCATGAAGGACAGGCGCTGGGCATTGCCATCCATGATGAAAAGATGGGAGATCTGTCTATGAATGCCGGTGTCTTCCGCTTTGACGAAAAGAGCGGGGACAATACGATCGCCCTCAATATCCGCTATCCACAAGGGACCAGTCCAGAGGCTATTCAGCAAGTGCTGGCTAAGCTGCCAGTTGCCCAAGTAACGCTTGCCCAGCATGGTCACACGCCGCACTATGTGCCTTTGGAAGATCCGCTGGTACAGACCCTGCTCAGCGTTTATGAAAAGCAAACCGGACTCAAGGGACACGAGCAGGTGATTGGCGGCGGTACGTTCGGCCGTCTGCTCAAACGCGGGGTTGCTTATGGTGCTATGTTCCCGGATTCGATTGATACCATGCATCAGGCCAATGAATTCATTGACCTGGATGACCTTTTCCGGGCAGCGGCTATTTATGCCGAAGCAATCTACGAATTGATTAAATAATCTTTGAACTCGTTTGGCGCTGCCAGATGAGTTTCTTTAAAAGCAGGAGCAGCTCTATGAAGACACTAGAAGACATCACCAAGGCCATCATGGCCGATCCGCAGAATCAAGCTTATACAGAAAAGGGCATCGAGCCGCTCTTTGCGGCGCCTCGGACAGCCCGTATCAATATCGTCGGTCAGGCACCGGGCCTCAAGGCTCAGGAGTCGCGGCTTTACTGGAAAGATAAGAGCGGCGACCGCTTGCGCGAATGGCTGGGAGTCAGCGAGGAGACCTTTTATCAGTCGGGCTA
>NZ_KQ969397.1:104445-107310 GCF_001578865.1 Streptococcus sp. DD11 | reverse complement strand
TTCCCATGGACTTTTACTTTCCTGGTCATGGAAAATCCGGTGATCTGCCGCCGCGCAAGGGATTTGCGGAAAAGTGGCATCAGCCGATTTTAGAGCTGCTGCCGGACATCCAGCTGACCATTCTCATCGGCCAGTATGCTCAGAAATACTACCTGCATCAAAAAGGCAGCGTCAAGCTGACGGACACGGTGCGCAACTATGAGCACTACCTGCCAGACTTTTTCCCGCTGGTCCACCCTTCACCCCGCAATCAAATCTGGATGGCCAAGAATCCTTGGTTTACCGAGCAAGTGATACCGGATTTGCAGGAGCGCGTGCAAAAGATACTTAAAAAATAAAGGAGAAAGCAATGGCATCCAGCAAGGACTATCTGACCTTCATCCTTGGGCAGCTGGCAGACTTGGAGGAGATTCGCTACAGAGCTATGATGGGCGAGTACATCCTTTACTACAAGGAAAAAATAGTGGGCGGTATCTATGATGACCGTCTCTTGGTAAAGCCAGTCAAGGCAGCGCGGGACTTTATGCCCCAAGCCGAGCTGGAGCTGCCCTATCCGGGAGCTAAAGAGATGCTGCTGGTGGACCATGTGGACAGCAAGGACTATCTGACAGGCCTGTTCAAGGCTATGTTTAAGGAGCTGCCCGCTCCGAAAGTTAAAAGAAAAAATAAGCAGCAATCCAGTCTTCCCTGAGGCTGGATTTTAATATGAAAAATGATATGATGATGCATACCCAATGAACATCATCAGTAAACGAGGCAGGAGCAGACAGAATGGCAGAGAGCTGCTCATCCTGTCGCGAGAAATCTCTCTAACTCCTGCACTAATTTAGCTGACGTGGTTTGAAGAGATTTTCGAAGAGAATAAACGAAATCTTTGACAAATAAACTTCTATATCGTAGAATATTAGAAAAATAATTTTATATCCTACATTTGGAACAGGAAGGTAACATGGACAGAAAAATAGACAATGCCGGCTTTTACATTGGAAAGATTCACCGTTTATCAAACCGCTTAATGAATCATATTCTGTCAAAGCGGCAGATGCTGGATTTTAACAGCGAGCAGGGACGTATTCTGCACGCTCTCTGGCAGCAGGATTGGCAGAGCCAGACTGAGCTGGCGGACATGACCGGCCTGACCCTCAATACGCTGACCAAAATGCTGGAGCGCATGATGGCTATGAAGCTGGTGGAGCGCTGTCCGCATGAGAGTGACCGGCGCAAGAAAGTCATCTGTCTGACGGACCACGCCAAGGGACTGCGGGAAGAATACCAGCAGATTTCACAGGAAATGACAGCGATTTTCTATCAGGGCTTTTCCGGACAGGAGATTGCCGATTTTGAGGGCTATCTGGAAAGGATTCTGGGTAATATAGCACAAGCAGGAAAGGACGAAATATGAGTGAATTTTTAAATCTGATCAGCAGGCAGCGGGATTTCTTGCTGGGGCTGGTCTGGGATCATATCTGGATTTCGGGTTTGGCCATTCTTTTGGCCCTTATTCTGGGGGTTGGTCTGGGGATTTTGATTAGCTTCAGGCGGAGCTGGGCATCTCTGGTCATTGGTCTGGTCAATGTCCTCTATACAGTGCCCTCCATTGCCCTGCTGGGGATTTTGATTTCCATTACGGGCATTGGCAATAAAACAGCCATCATCGCCCTGACTCTTTATGCCTTGCTTCCTATGGTTCGAGCGACCTATACTGGGATTACCGGTGTTGAGCCCCTTCTGGTCGAAGCAGCAGAAGGGATGGGCTCGACTCGCCGGCAGATTCTGACCAGGATTCAGCTGCCGCTGGCCTTTCCAGTCATGATGTCGGGTTTTCGCAATATGGTCACTATGACCATCGCCCTGGCTGGGATTGCTTCCTTTGTCGGGGCGGGCGGTCTTGGGGTGGCCATTTACCGCGGGATTACGACCAACAGCCAAGCTCTGACGCTGGCCGGCAGCCTTCTAGTCGCCCTCTTGGCCCTGTTTTTTGACTTTCTCCTTGCTTTCATGGAGCGTTCAGCCGCTGCGCATCGAACAGTGTTGAAAAAGTGGGGGCTGGGGTTAGCTGTTTTCTTGCTGCTGGCAGCAGGAGCGCTGGCTATTTCCCAAATGGCTCAAGGACAGGGAACCATCAAGATTGCCACGAAACCGCAGACTGAGAACTATATTTTGGGTGAAATGCAAAAGCAGGTCATCGAGGAGTACACGGACCTTAAGGCGGAGATGACCAAGGGCGTGGGCGGCGGAACGTCCAATATCCACCCAGCCATGGTCAAGGGAGATTTTGACATCTATGCTGAGTACACGGGCACGATTTGGGAGGTCATCCTTAAAAAGGAAGGCTCCTATGATGAAAGTCAGTTCCAAGAGCTGAGTCAGATCTATCAGCAAGATTACAGTCTGGTCTGGGCCTCTTCCTTTGGTTTTAATAATACCTATGGCCTGGCAGTGCGCAAGGAAATAGCAGAGCAGTACAATCTCAAAACCTACAGCGATTTGGCCAAGGCGGGACCTAATCTCACTTTTGGAGCCGAGTATGACTTTTTCGGCCGCGAGGATGGATTTGCCAAGCTGGAGCAGACTTACGGCATGAAGTTCAAGTCGCAGGTGGATATGGACAGCGGGCTCAAGTATCAGGCTATCCAGTCCGGTCAAGTGGATGTGATGGATATTTTCACTACGGACGGTCAGCTCTATCGTTCTGGCCTAGTCGTCTTAGAGGATGATAAGAAGATGTACCCTTCCTATCGGGCAGGGACCGTCGTGCGGGAGGAGACGCTGGAAAAATATCCGCAGCTGAAAGAAGCGCTGGCTAAGCTGGACGGCATTTTAGATGACAGCAAAATGGCTGAGCTTAACCACAAGGTGGAGACA
>NZ_KQ969397.1:101907-104425 GCF_001578865.1 Streptococcus sp. DD11 | reverse complement strand
AAGCTTACGGAGACAAGGAGATTCTGAAAGATTTCAGCCTGAAAATTGAGGAGGGAGACTTTCTGACCATTGTCGGAAGGTCCGGATCTGGCAAGACGACCCTGCTCAAGATGGTCAATGGCTTGGTCAAGCCGGATCAGGGACAGGTGCTGGTCAAGGGCCAGGATATCGAAGGGCAGGATTTGATCCAGCTGCGGCGGCAGATTGGCTACGCCATTCAGGGCAATGTCCTCTTTCCCCACATGACCGTCGCAGAAAATATCGCCTATGTCCTGCGGCTCCAGGGACAGAAGGAAGAACAGATTGCTGCTATAGTGGAGCAAAAGCTGGCCATGCTGGACTTGGAAGCAGACTTAAAAGACCGCTATCCGGCAGAATTATCCGGCGGTCAGGCCCAGCGAGTCGGCATCGCCCGCTCACTGGGGGCCAATCCGTCCATTCTCCTCATGGATGAGCCTTTCGGTGCAGTGGATGCCATTACCCGCTATCAGCTGCAGCGCGAGCTCAAAAAGCTCTATCAGACCAATCAAATGACGGTTGTCTTCATTACCCACGACATCACTGAGGCCCTGAAGCTAGGCAGCAAGGTGCTGGTCTTGGACAACGGGCAGATTCAGCAGTTTGCCAGCCCGATGGAAATCCAGCAGCAGCCTGCCAATGATTTTGTCCGGGATTTGCTGGATATTGCAGGAGTGAGCAAATGACTGATCAGAAGCTTGTGGATGTGCTCAATCGTCTGGTGGCCCATTATGGCCATCAGGATTGGTGGCAGGAGAAAAATATCGTCGGCGACCTGCTGTCCATGGTGCTCATTCAGCGGACGACGGAGCGAAATGCCAAGCTGGCCCTGCAGAATTTAGCGGACTGTTTGGATCTGCAGCAGCTGGCGGACCTGCCCTTGGAGGAGCTGCAGGAGGCCATTCGGCCGGCAGGTTTCTGTAAACAAAAGTCTCAGACCATTAAAAATTTAGTCGGCTGGCTCCTGCCCTATGAGGATCGGATGGAAGAGCTGCACAGCCGGACGACGGAAGCGCTGCGGCAGGAACTCTTGGCCATCAAAGGCATTGGTCCAGAAACAGCAGACGTCATTTTGCTTTATATCTTTAAGCGCAAGGTCTTTGTAGCGGATGAATACTCCAGGCGGCTCTTTCAGCGGCTGGGGCTGGGTGAATTTCCTGCCTATGAGGACTTGCATCAGGCTTGGGGGCATCTAGCCCAGTACGAAAGCCAAAAGCAGTGCCGCGAGTGGCATGCGGCCATTGATGTGCACGGAAAGGCCTATCGGCTGGCCAAGAGGAAGCTGGACGAGACTTGGCTGCTGAGCTGATTTAGAACCAGTTTAGGAATATTTACTGTTTTATGAGGAAAAGAGTTTTGCCTCAGCCTTTACTTCGCTGTACATGTTGGTAACGCTGACTGTTTTCATCCTTTTGACCTTTATTGCCTAGAATTATCAAAAACATGAAAGAAGGTAGGACCATGACAGATAAAATGAAAGCCATTGTGATTTACGAAGCAGGCGGGCCGGAAAAGCTGCTCTTAGAAGACAGACCTATTCCTCAAGTCAGGGAGGGCTGGACCTTGGTCAAGGTCAGAGGCTTTGGCATCAATCACTCAGAAATCTTTACACGGCAGGGACTGTCGCCTACAGTGAAATTTCCTCGTATTCTGGGGATTGAGTGCGTCGGTCAGGTGGCAGAGACGACCCGACCGGACCTGCAGCCGGGCCAGAAGGTTGTCTCCATCATGGGCGAAATGGGCCGGGCTTATGACGGATCATATGCAGAGTTTGTCCTCCTGCCCAATGAGCAGATCTACCCAGTAAAGACCGATTTGACTTGGACAGAATTAGCCGCTGTGCCTGAGACCTACTACACGGCCTTTGGTTCTTTGAAAAATCTTCAGGTGCAGGAAAACGACAGGATTTTAGTGCGGGCGGCCACCAGCGGTGTCGGTCTGGCCTTCGCCCGTCTGGTCAAGGCGCGGTTTCCCAATGCCTATATCGCAGGATCTGTGCGCAGCGGTTCGAAGCAGTTTCTGCTCCAGCATCAGCCCTATGATGACATTATCATGGACCAGAACGGTCGGCTGGAGACCGATGAGAAGTTCGAAAAAATCCTTGAATTGACCGGTCCGGCGACGATTAAGGATTCTTTTGCCCATATAGCGGAAGGCGGCATTATCTGCAATACCGGCCAGCTGGGCGGTCAATGGTATCTGGAAAATTTTGACCCTATTGTGGAAATCAAAAACAATAGCTTTTTGACCAGCTTTTACTCTGGCAATGTCAGTCAGTCCCTGATAGACGAGCTGTTTGCCTATATTGACCGCTATGAGGTCAATGTCACTCCGCGCCGGGTTTTCCCTTTAGAGCAGGTGCCAGACGCCCATGCCTACATTGAAGGGAAGACTGGTTTTGGAAAAGTTATCATTATCAATGATGAGAGAAAATCGTGAGGAGAAAAGATGAACGAGCTATCAGCCAATGAATTTTACGAAAAAGCAAGCAGCCAGACCC
>NZ_KQ969397.1:96850-101887 GCF_001578865.1 Streptococcus sp. DD11 | reverse complement strand
AAGCGCATTATATCATCTGCCAAAAAGGCGGCCGCTCAGCGCGTGCCTGTGAATTCCTGGAAAATCACGGCTATCAGGTGACCAATGTGCAGGGAGGTCTGGAAGCTTATCCGTCAGAAGGGATAGACTGACCAATTGACACTCTTTAAATGTTGGATATGGCGAGGCTGGGCAAAAAGTCCAGTCTTTTGTATCATTGGAAAAACAGATTGACGCAGTGGTTGATTGGCATCTTCGTTCACTTGTTAAGCTCCTAAGATGGCCGAATCACATTATTTGAGTATAATCTGAACAAATGACTGCTAAAATGAATTGAATTTTTGGCAGTCTTTTTGTATACTATAAAGGTATAATAATTTAAAGCTCAATGAAAATCATCAGCAAACTAGAAAGCTAGTCGCAATCTGCCCGCTGCCTTGTGTGAATTCTTATAAGGCCAGTTGGCAAAAGAGAAGGTTTGCGAACGGGTCTATTGATGTTAAAAGAAGGAGACCAAGAGCTGGAGCAGCAGGGGAAACGACGGCTCAGCAGTTTCTAAAGGTGAACACGATGAATATGAAATATAGTACATTGCTTTTTCTGACGGCAGCTGCCCTCACGCTTGCTGCTTGCTCATCCAAGCAGGATACAGGCGGCAGCTCGCAAGAGCAGGCAGCTTCAAGCAGTCCGACTTCCAGTCAGAGCTCAGAGAACAATTCTGAGGACAATAAGGAACAAGTCAGCAAAAATCCAGAAGTCGAAAATGTAGACAAAACTGTTTCCTACAATGGAAGTTATTACAGTGTAGCGGGCAAGTATGATGAAATTGTTATTGCAAATAAACACTATCCCTTGTCACCTTCCTACAATCCCGGTGAAAACGCGACTGCCAAATCAGAATTACTCAAATTGATTGCGGACATGCAGGCTCAAGGCTATGCCATTAGCGACCAATACAGTGGTTTTCGCAGCTATGATAGCCAGACAGGGCTCTATCAAAACTATGTCAATCAGGACGGCAAAGAAGCAGCAGACCGCTACTCAGCCCGACCGGGCTACAGTGAGCACCAGACCGGCCTGGCTTTTGACCTGATTGACAGCAGCGGCAATTTGGTACAAGAAGCGGGAGCCAGTCAGTGGCTTTTGGATAATGCTTATAAGTACGGCTTTATCGTCCGCTATCAGGCTGGTAAGGAAGCCTCTACCGGCTACATGCCGGAAAGCTGGCACCTGCGCTATATCGGCAAGGAAGCAAAAGAGATCTCTGATTCGGGCTTGTCACTGGAAGAATACTATGGCTTTACAGGCGGTGATTATACGGAATAAGCCGGTCAAAGCAATAAGCTGCCAACTGCCTGCAGCTTCACTCATCTGTCACAAAGGAGGACAAAACATGAAATTTTATCTCACCAACCCCCATAATGATTTTGTAGAAACACCGGTCCAAGAAGAAGGCCGCATCATCCACCATCTTCATTTGGCTAAAGGAAAAGAAGTGCCCGAACACAGCGCAGATGCTCTGGTTACGGTGGTTTGTCTCTCCGGTGATGTCAGCTTTTCAGCAGGCGGCCAGACTGTCCGGCTGGTATCAGGCTCTTTCCTCACCATGGAGCCCAATGAACCGCATAGCCTGATTGGAGAGGAAGACAGCCATCTCTTGGTTATCAAGCAATTAAAATACTGACAAAGTCACCCTAGGGAGGGGACAGCGAATGGGATTCGCTGTCCCCTCCCTATTTTTTACTGTTCCTGCCCAATGAAAATTAAAACAGTCCTTTCTTTCGTCTTGCTTCTCCCATTCACTCCCAGCCCACGAGGCTCTCACAGTCCGGGGGACTGTGAGAGGTTGTAGATAAAACAAACGCAGTTTGTGTCAAAACAGTCCGGGGGACTGTGAGAGGTTGTAGATAAAACAAACGCAGTTTGTGTCAAAACAGTCCGGGGGACTGTGAGAGGTTGTAGATAAAACAAACGCAGTTTGTGTCAAAACAGTCCTTCTGGACTGTTGGAGCAAGGCAAGCTAACAAAGTAATAAAAGATAAACTAAATGACGATACATAAAAGGAGGTTGGGAGACGGGGCCAGATGCAGAGTCAGGTCCTGATTGGGAATGTTCTTTTTGTTATGCAGGGAATATCCAGAATTTTGAATAAAACAAACAAAGGGACAAGCAAGGATATTTGGATACTTTGAGCCTTAAAATAAACTTAAAATTGGCTTAAAAATCCCTTAAAATAAGCTTAAAATAAACTTAAACAGAGAAGGCGATAGGATAAAGTTTTTGGTATAAAATATTTTTATGATTAAAACTATAAAAAATAATTTACAAAGTGTAAACCAAATTATAAACAAAAAAATTATCAAAAAGTTCGTAAAAAAGTAGGTATTTGTTTCTCTAATAAACATCAGAACAATTTTTGTTCAAAATCACGAACTATAAAAAATTACCGATGAAAATAATTTACAGAATGACAACTAAATCTATTGCATTCCCAAAATTCTTGTGCTATAATTCGAATTGAGGGTGAAATATGCATAAAAAAGTATTTTTAAGCATGAGCTTGATCAGGATTTTATCTTTTCTGCTGTTTGAAATGTTTGAAAGTAAAATTTCTTTTAGCAATATCGCTAATTGGTGATTTCTTTAAATCGTTTGGACTGCAAAAGATAAAATCAACGGCTTCTTGCCGGATCGCAAAAGCTGAAAGACTTTTTTATGAACTTGTGCACAAAAATATCAACTCCCCCACAAAATAAAATTATGAAGTGATTTTGGAGGTTTAATCAAAATGACTAATCGTTTCAGATTTTTATCCCGCTCTGTTTTAGCTGCTGCGACGCTGGTTCCTGCCTTTGCTGCTGCTAATAATGTGCAAGCTGCGGATTATGATTACGGCTATAATTATGGCTACAATTATAACTACAATCGTTACCAGCCAGGCTACAACTATTGGAACACTGGCTATAACAACCGTTATAACTCTTATTCAAACTATTACAATGGTTATAACCGTCTGAACTACGGCTATAATAACTGGTATGGCTATGACAACTACTATAACAACAACTGGGGTTATGGTTATAATGGCTACAATAACTGGAATTATGGCTATAACAACGGCTGGTATGGCTACAACAATGGCTGGAACGGCTACAATAACGGCTGGAATAACTATGACTACAGCTATGACCGTTACAATAATTACAATAGTTTAAGCAATGACCCTAACTATACTTACTGGAATGGCAATCATTACTACCGTATGAATGACGGCAGCTACCGCATTTACCGCAACGGTTCTTGGGTTGCCTTGGACAATGGTTCTAACAGCAGCTCTGGCTATGAAAGCCTGCGCAATGATGCCAACTATACTTACTGGAACGGCAATCATTACTACCGCATGAACGACGGCAGCTACCGGATTTACCGCAATGGTTCTTGGGAGCCAGTGTCCAATACCGGCGATAGCAATAGCGGCTACAATAACCTGAGAAATGACAGCCACTACCGTTATGAAAATGGCTATCATTATTACGTTTTGGAAGACGGCTCTTACTATTACTATGCAAATGGCGAATGGGTTCTGGTCAAAGCAGCAGAGACTCCAGCGGATCCTGCAACTCCAGCACCGACTCCAGAGCCAACTCCAACTCCGACTCCGGAACCAGCACCAAACGACAAACCTGATCAACCGGTCAATCCAGGCACAGATCAGCCGGTGACTCCGGGTACAGATCAACCGGTCAATCCAGGCACAGATCAGCCAGTGACCCCAGGTACGGATACACCAAGCGATTCAGATGTCCCAGGTATTGAACTGCCTCCGACACCGCCTTTCGTTCATGAAGACAAGCCTTTCAATCCATTCGCTCCTGAAACTCCGTCAACGCCGGCAGATCCATCAGACAGCGGTTCTGCAGACCAGCCAGCAACTCCGGCTATTCCTGGAAATTCTGGCTTGGTAACAACTGACGAACCAAGCGAAAACCAAATTCCGCCATACGTTGAAAAACCAGCAGAAGGTCTGGAACATCTGGAATGGGCACCAAACGGACAGACTCCGAAAATTATCTACCCTTCTGGCAAGCCGGGCGATGCAGCCTTAGAGGCCGATCCAAACTATTACTATGACGGCAGCACTCATTACTACTATGTACCTTCCAATTCTGAGCGTACCGGTTATTCTCCTTACTGGAAGTGGTTCGGTGATGTCTGGAAACTGCAAGGAATGACGGACCCTAACGACCCAGCACTTGATCCTAAACTCCATGAAAACACAGCTGACGATGAGTATATGTACAGTGACCGGGATTCCAGCGTCAAACTGTACTCAACGAATCTGGTTGCTACCGGTCAGGCTGGTCAGCCATTGCCATTCCAAAATGTGGAAGAGTTCAAGAACTATGTTATCGAAAAAATGAATCCGAAATTTGTCGATAACTCTGGATGGGATGCAAAAGTTGAGTGGGAAATTGAAAATCCAGAACTCTTTGAAATGTCTAAACAGAACCCATGGGCGAAAGATTATGTCCTGATTGCCAACCTCAAGAGCGGTGTCGATGACGATAAGTACAAAGATGTCGAATTTGGCCATGTGAAATTCGTCTACCGCATCGAAGCTACGGATGCTACAAACTATGTTGCTTTGGACAAGGCTAAAGAAGCTTTCGCTAAAATCAACGAAGAGCGTGCAGCCCAAGGCTTGAAAGAGCTGGCTTGGTCAGATGACATCTACCTCAATCAGGCCCTGCCAAAAGTTCATGCAATCTCTCGTCAATTCGACAGTTCAGGCTTTGTTGGACGTCGTGATGATGATCCGGCTGTAGTTGCTAAGAAATGGGCGAACAGCGGACTCAGAGAATGGCTTTTGGATCCAAACTCAACTGAAGGTGCAGTAGCGGCAGTAGTTGATGGCAACGGAGACTACTACTGGGCTTTCAATTATAAATAAAAACCAATAGCCAGCAAATCCTCAGACTATTTCACTCACATAAAGCAGCAAGAGGCGGTCATCACTGTCATGAGCCGAGCCCAAGCAAACAAGATGTGAATGGAAA
>NZ_KQ969397.1:82791-96469 GCF_001578865.1 Streptococcus sp. DD11 | reverse complement strand
GGGATTTTCTATGTCTCTTAGCGATTCAGCCTGCAGGGCGCCGTGAGGTTAAAGGGATTGATGCCGACAGAGTCTGGGCGAGCCTTGGGAAGTCTTGATGATGATAAAGAAGGCTATAAGGCCTCCCTGCCTTAAATGTTAAAAATGTTGAAATAAATCGAATTACATGCTTTATAGACTTGAAATGAAATGAGTGTGGCTGCGGACACTTAAACTAAGTGTATTCACACGAGACAGGTGAAGCGCAGCCATATCGTCATTTTGTTTATCTTTTATTACTTTGTTAGCTCGCCTTGCTTTAACAGTCTGGGAGGCTGACACTTCCAAGCGGAAGCTTCATCCACCACCTCAAAACCTCCACTGGAGCTTTTGAGCAGCTCGCTGCCTATCATTTTCTTATTTCAATTACTATAAGCAAAGGAAAAGACTATAAGGGGATGAACGAAGTCTGAAGCAGAAAGAGTGTGACAGGCGGGCGGGGCGGATGGAAGCATAAGAAAAAGCACCGGCTGGTGCTTTGCATTGCTTATTTGAGACCGTATTTTTTGTTGAAACGATCCACACGTCCATCTGCTTGAGTGAACTTTTGACGTCCAGTATAGAATGGGTGTGAGTCTGATGAAATTTCCACACGGATCAATGGGTAAGTTTCTCCTTCGAATTCAACAGTTTCGTTTGAACGCTTGGTTGAACCGCTGAGGAACTGGTAGCCGGTAGAAGTGTCCATGAAGACAACTGGGCGGTATTCTGGATGAATATCTTTTCTCATTTTACAAAAATTTCCTTTCTGCCATGGTCTCTCTGCGAGCCATAGATTACTTACTTTGATAGTTTATCAAATTATATCTGATTTGACAAGCCTTTTAGCTGATTTTCTTCCTTTTTTGCCAAGTCCTGCAGTTCTGCATAAATTTGATCCACTTCCTCTTTGGAAAAAGCATTGGCGCCGCTGGCCAGCGGGTGTCCGCCGCCGTGGTGTTTTTTGGCAATCTCATTGATGGGAATGGACTTGCTGCGCATACGAACGCGGTAGTGGCCGTCAGGCTGCTCTACAAAGATAGCCCAAAGCTGGACATCTTCGATACGGCCGGGAGCGCCGACGATAGCAGAGGTATCCGCATCGCTTAAGCGGAGCTCCTGCAGCAGCTGCTGGCTCAGGATAATCCGCGCTGCGCCATTCTGATCCATTTCCAAGCTGTCATAGACATAGCCCTGCAGTCTGGCAATCGGCCAAGTGATGGCGTCCATTTTGCGGGCCAGACCGGAAAAGTCGAAAGGATACTGGCGCAGTCTGGCTGCTACCTCAAAAGTCCGTACGCTGGTAGAGGGATAAAGAAAGCGGCCGGTATCGCCGATTATGCCGGCATAGAGCAGTCTGGCCGCCTCCTCTCCTAAGTCTAATTGATTTTCAAAGGCCAAGAGAGCAATCATCTCGCTGGTGCTGCTGGCCGTCGTATCTACCAAGGAAAGATCGCCATAAACATCATCGTCAGGATGGTGGTCAATCTTTATCAGAAAGGCACCCGTTGCATAGCGCGAGTCGTCGATGCGGGCTGTATTGGCCGTATCGCAGACGATGACCAGAGCCTGCTCATAATCTGCATCCGCCACTTGGTCCATCTGGGCCAGCCAAGTGAGACTGGGCTCGTCGTAGCCAGTCACTTTAACCGTCTTTTGAGGGAAATGGTACTGCAGCAGCTTTTGCAGCCCGGCCTGACTGCCCAGTGCGTCAGGATCCGGGCGCATATGGCGGTGAATGATAATCGTGTCGTGTTCTTTGATTTTTCTTAAAATATCATGGTAAAGATTCATAAATAGCCTCATCAACTTTCTCTCCCCATTGTAGCACAAGAGTTTTTATTTTTAAAATAAAAAAGATGTGATATAATGAGAGAAGATTATAATTTGGAGGACAATATGACCTTAGCGAAAATTGTATTTGCTAGTATGACCGGAAATACCGAGGAAATTGCAGATATTGTAGCTGATAAGCTGAGAGACTTGGACGTGGAAGTAGATGTGGATGAATGCACCACTGTTGATGCAGAAGATTTTCTGGAAGCCGATATTGCTGTCGTAGCTACCTACACTTACGGCGACGGTGAGCTGCCGGATGAAATCATGGACTTCTATGAAGATCTGTCTGGTCTGGACTTATCCGGTAAGATTTACGGAGTAGTGGGGTCAGGCGATACCTTCTATGATGAATTCTGCAAGGCAGTGGATGATTTTGACGCGGTTTTTGCAGGGACTGGTGCTGAAAAAGGTTCTGAAAATGTCAAGGTAGACCTGTCTGCTGAAGACGATGATATTGAGCGCTTAGAAGCATTTGCAGAAGACTTGGTTAATAAAGTTTAAAATGATAAAAGATAGGAAACGGCTGCGGCCGTTTTTTCTTTATAGGGAGCTTATTTTCTGACAATTCTTATGATAAACGGTATAATATAGGTAAGCGCTATCTATAATGAAAAGGAGGAGCTCCTATGAAAGAACGCGACTATGCTTTTGGCTTCCATGACGATGTCAAGCCACTTTTCTCTACAGGAAAGGGGCTGACAGAAGAAGTGGTTCGGGAAATTTCTGAAATCAAGAACGAGCCCCAGTGGATGCTGGATTACCGGCTTCGTTCGCTGGAGCTCTTTCATAAGCTGCCCATGCCGGACTTTGGTCCGGACCTATCCGGCATTCGCTTCGATGATATTATCTACTATCAAAAGCTGAGCGGAGAGCGGGCCAGAAGCTGGGATGAAGTGCCGGACGAGATCAAGAAAACCTTTGATCGGCTGGGCATTCCTGAAGCGGAGAAGCAATTTCTGTCTGGAGCGGTGGCCCAGTATGAGTCCGAAGTTGTTTACCACAATATGAAGGAAGAATTTGCCAAGATGGGCATTATCTTTACCGATACGGATACGGCAGTTCAGGAATATCCCGACTTGGTCAGGCAGTATTTCGGCACGGTCATTTCCAATGCAGAGCATAAATTTTCAGCCCTCAACAGTGCCGT
Organism: Streptococcus sp. DD11; assembly: GCF_001578865.1. Taxonomy (NCBI): domain Bacteria; kingdom Bacillati; phylum Bacillota; class Bacilli; order Lactobacillales; family Streptococcaceae; genus Streptococcus; species Streptococcus sp. DD11. The sequence continues at coordinate 93,465 of NZ_KQ969397.1, read as the reverse complement.
ATGGTCAGGCGGGACCTTTATCTATGTGCCTAAAAATGTCCAATGCCAGGTGCCGGTGCAGACCTATTTTCGGATTAACGGTGAAAATGCCGGTCAGTTTGAGCGCTCGCTGATGATCATTGAGGAGGGCGGCTCGATCCAGTATATCGAAGGCTGCACAGCGCCGACTTATACAGCTAATAGCCTCCATGCTGCCAATGTGGAGATTATTGTCAAAAAAGATGCCTTTTTCCGCTACACCACCATCCAGAACTGGTCGGACAATGTTTACAATCTGGTGACAGAGCGGGGGACGGTCGAAGAAGGCGGCACGCTGGAGTGGATTGACGGCAATCTGGGCAGCAAGGTCAATATGAAATACCCCTGCAGCATTCTCAACGGCCGCAACGCCAGGACTTCGGTCTTGTCCATGTCCTTTGCCAACTACGGCCAGCATCTGGATGCCGGCTGCAAGGTCTTTCACAATGCTCCTAAAACCTCCAGTACACTGATTTCCAAGTCAGTGGCCAAGGACGGCGGCAAAACGGATTACCGCGGTCAGGTTCGCTTTGGCAAGAACAGTGCTGGCTCCAAGTCCCATATTGAGTGCGATACTATTCTCATGGACGGAGAATCCAGCTCTGACACCATTCCTTTCAATGAAATCCATAATTCCAACGTAGCCTTGGAACATGAGGCCAAGGTTTCCAAGGTTTCAGAAGATCAGCTCTACTACATCATGAGCCGCGGCATCAGTGAAGAAGAAGCAACGGCCATGATTATCAATGGCTTTATGGAGCCTATCACCAAGGAGCTGCCTATGGAATACGCCGTCGAACTCAACCAGCTCATCAACATGAGCATGGAAGGCTCAGTTGGCTAAAACAGTCTGGGAGACTGTTTTAGGTTGTGGATAAAAACTCGCCTTTGCGAGTTTTCTTTCATTCTGGCAGGCTGCGGTCTTGTTTCTATCAGGATGGCCATCTGACGGAGCGAAGCCGGCCTGTTTTTCATTGCCTTCTGTTTTTTCCTTTTCAATCCAAGCTAGAAAGTTTGCCGATATTTTGGTATGATAAAGAGAAAAATAAGGAGGCGGCAGATGAAGTTAGAAGAAATCAGACAGGAAATTGATCAGGTGGATGATGCCTTGGTGGCTCTGCTGGAGAAGCGGATGAATCTGGTCGGACAAGTAGTGGCTGTTAAGAAATCAACCGGCAAAGCGGTCTTGGATACCAAGCGGGAAGCAGTTATTTTCGCCAAAGCGGCCGATAAGGTGGTCAACAAAGCCTACCAAGATACAATCGTTGCGACCTTTTCAGATATTCTCAAACGATCGCGTGCTTATCAAGACAAACACTTGGGTGCGGAAACGAAGAACAGTCAATAGTTGTATTTTTTATGAGAAATGTGTAGAATAAGAGTCAAAGGGATGGTGCACCCCTATAACCGCTAGTGATAGCTGATGGCGCCTGTTAGAAATAAGAGCTTATTGTTTTTACTGAGCTTTTATTTCTAACAGGCGCTTTTTGCTGCTTATTCATAATAAAGGAGACAGAGAAGAATGAAGAAGATTAAAGCCTATCCCCTGCTAGCTGTTTTGGCCGTTGTGATTGGAGGGATTGTTGGAATGGTAGACACTGTTTTTGGACGAGTGTTACTCTACTTGTCTGATTTTAGAGGAGAGCATATCATCTTTCTTCTTCCTATTTTACCTTTTGCCGGACTTTTAATCGACTTTCTTTACCAGCGCTGTGGGGGGAGCAGTCGAAAGGGGATGACGCTGGTCTTTGCTGTCGGTCATGGAGAGGAAGATGAAATCCCCAAACGGCTGATTCCTCTCATCATTGTGTCTACTTGGCTGACCCATCTTTTCGGCGGATCGGCTGGCCGAGAAGGAGTGGCCGTGCAGTTGGGAGCGGCTGTATCGAATTGGTTTTCTTCTCGGTTCAGGATAAGAGACGCATCAAAAATCTTTTTGATCACTGGCATGTCGGCTGGCTTTGCCGGTCTTTTCCAGACCCCTTTGGCAGCTGCTTTTTTTGCGATGGAAGTCTTAGTGGTGGGAAGGTTAGAGCTATCTGCCTTCTTTCCGGCTGTCATTGCAGCACTGACAGCATCCTGGACCTCTCATACTCTGGTATTAGAAAAGTTCACTTTCCCCTTGGAGCAGAGAGTGGACTGGAGTATCGGAAATATCCTCAAACTCCTGCTTCTGGGCCTCCTATTTGGCTTAGCAGGAAAAGCCTTTGCGCTCGCTCTGTCTTGGGCTAAGAAAAAAGCTGCACTTCGCTTTAAAAATCCCTATATCAGAATACTGATGCTGGGGCTGCTGTTGACAGGGCTGCTCCTGTTCTTGGACAGGGGCAGATATGCCGGGCTGGGGACCAATCTCATATCTGCAAGCCTCCATCAGGGAAGGGTTTACCCTTACGATTGGCTGTTGAAGCTGGCCTTGACCGTTCTTACTTTGGCCGCTGGCTATCAAGGCGGAGAAGTGACCCCGCTCTTTGCTATTGGGGCCAGTCTGGGAACGGTGTTTGCTCCTCTGATGGGCTTTCCGCTTGCCTTTACGGCTGCTCTGGGTTATGCGGCTGTATTTGGCAGCGCAACCTCTACCTTGCTAGGCCCGATTTTGATTGGCTGTGAAGTCTTTGGCTTTGCCTATCTGCCTTACTTTTCTCTGGTCTGCCTGACCGCCTTTGTCTTGAAACGCGACCGCTCTATTTACGGGGCGCAAAAAGTCATGGATTATCAAAATATGACTTTACATTTTCCAAAATTCTGATATAATATACTTTGTGCCTAATGGAAGCACAGAAAACGGCTAATCCGCTGCGGTCCTGAATTGTAAGATTAGTAAGATAGGAGAAGAAAAAATGAATCCATTAATCCAAAGTTTGACTGAAGGTCAACTTCGTACTGACATCCCTGCATTCCGTCCCGGTGACACCGTGCGCGTTCACGCCAAAGTCGTCGAAGGAACCCGCGAGCGGATCCAGATCTTTGAAGGTGTGGTTATCGCCCGTAAAGGTGCTGGTATTTCAGAAACTTACACCGTACGTAAAATCTCTAACGGTATCGGTGTTGAACGGACTTTCCCAATCCACACTCCGCGTGTTGACAAGATTGAAGTTGTTCGTTACGGTAAAGTCCGTCGTGCTAAATTGTACTACCTGCGTGCATTGCAAGGTAAGGCAGCGCGTATCAAAGAAATCCGCCGTTAAGCATTTAGAAATAACTCTGTCACTCGGCAGAGTTTTTCTCTAAGTCCCCTTAGTTCAATGGATATAACAACTCCCTCCTAAGGAGTAGTTGCTGGTTCGATTCCGGCAGGGGACATAGATTCTATTCAAACAACCCTTGGAAATTCAGTATTTTCAAGGGTTTTTATTTTGTCTGACTCAACTCTGCTCTGATTCGCCCAAAATCGTCGAAAATATTTTAGGTTGGAAAATTAGCCTCAAATAGCTCCCTAATCTATTTGAGCAGTCTGAGGTTAGCTTCGACATTGTTTGTATTGAAACGAATATTGTCAATACAAACAATTCCTGTCACTAGGACAGGTCACCAGTCAGTATAAATAGCAACCAAAAGAGAACCCTGCTTAAAATAGGCAGGGTTCTCTTTTATAGTCTTTTAGAAGTGAAACTGTCTAGGGGACAGTTTCGGCCTGTCGCTTAAAATATAGGACGATAGGGCAGCGAGCCGCTCAAAAGCTCAGATGGAGTTTTTAGGTGGCAGATAAAGCTTCCGCTAGGAAGTAAGTGTCAGCTGGTACTGAGGTACGGCTGATGGCGGTGGGGCAGCCTCACTTACCCACAACCTTCTACCTCGCTATCTTGTTTCTAGGTTCAGGCTGTTAAAGCAAGGCGAGCTAACAAAGTAATAAAAGATAAACTAAATGACGATAGAACAAATCATTTGTAAGCGTCTACATTTATTGTTGAATTTTTTGTGGTTTAGGTATAAAATAGAATTAATATAACAATCTTATGTTTGGAATGAGTGAGGGGATATATGATATTAGCTCATAAGGATGATTATGGAAATAAACAATCTTTAAAAGAACATTCTTTTAATGTGGCTGTAAAAGCAAGAGAAGATGCGAAATTAATTGGTCAAGGTGATGTCTTATTTCTATTAGGACTATATCATGATTTAGGTAAGGCAAATCAAGCATTTCAATATAAATTAACCAAGGATCCCAATAAACATGTTGATCATTCATCTGCTGGGGCTAGGTATCTTTTTGAAACGATACAAAAATGTTTAAAGCGTTTATTTGTTCCAACGGCAGAAAGACGGCTTTTTCAAGAGATTGCTGCATATGTTGTTTCGGCTCATCATGGTATGTATGATATTCCGCTAGCAGACGTGAGTGTTAAACCGGAATTATTTGCTTTCAATAAGCTAAGATACAGAATTGTGGATGGCATAGCAAATGAAGCTTATCAGGGAGATATTCTTCCCTTCGCCCAAGGGTTAGAAGATGAATTGGACATGTATGGCTATGATGGTCTAAATGATTTGATTGAAAAAGCTTTTACAAATTACCAGCAGGCCTGGGCTAAACTTGATTGTTCTGATAAAAGTGAGGAAGCCTACTACAGTGGCTGTTTTGTACGGCTGTATCTATCATTATTAAAAAACTCTGATATTCTCGACACAATTAATGCCTATGGTCTGCTTATAACTCCTCTAAAACAAGAAGAGAGAAATCATCTAAATAAGTCTTATTTGGAAGCTATTGAGAAGAAGTATGGTGAGTTTGGGAATCCAACCACAAGGCTTAATGAAATTCGTTCACAAATTGCTGAACGAGTAAAAAGCAGGGGAGAAAATGATTCAACAGGTATCTATCGTTTAGACTTGCCGACTGGGGCGGGTAAGACGAATCTTAGTATGAGATATGCCTTTCATCAATTGGTTGATCAAAATAAATCAAATTTTTTCTACATTACACCATTTCTATCTGTTTTAGAGCAGAATGCTGCTGAAATTAGAAAGATAACTGGTGATGAAGGCGTGTTAGAACACCATTCTAATGTAGTAACGCAAAACGACGATAAAGATGACGATGGAAATGAGAGATTGCTGTCAGACTATCTAATTGACACATGGGATAGTCCCATTGTTCTGACATCCATGGTACAATTTTTTCAAACCTTATTTAAAACAAAATCCGCAAATATTCGTCGGTTTTCAAATTTAGCTAATAGTGTTCTTGTCTTAGATGAAGTTCAATCTTTGCCTATTGAAGTGACAACTTTATTTAATCTAACCGTGAATTTTTTAAATAAAGTCATGAATACAACCATTATTCTATGTACTGCAACACAGCCCGCTTATGATTCTAACACAATTGCCCATAAAATTTATTATGGTGGAAAATTTGGTGAAACTGCTGATATTGTTGAGTTAACTATTGAAGAAAGAGAAGTTTTTTCGAGAACAGAGCTAAGAAAGTTTGATGAAGATAATCAATATTCAAAGCTTTCAGACTTAGTAGATTTTGTTTTAGAAAATAATGAGTCTATTCTTGCAATTTTCAATACAAAAAAGACAGTTGATAAATTTTATACCATACTTGAAGGATTGACAGATAGACCAATCTATCAGCTTTCTACCAATATGTGTGCGCAGCACAGATTGGATGTTATTTCGGAAATGAAACAACAGTTAAAAGATGGCTTGCCTATTATTTGTATTAGCACGCAATTAATTGAAGCAGGTGTTGATGTTGATTTTAATCGTGTAATCCGATCTTATGCAGGGATTGATTCAATTGTACAGGCCAGCGGACGCTGTAATCGTGAAGGCAAGCGTGATAAAGGTCAAGTTACCTTAGTCAATCTCACAAATGAAGAAGAAAATATCTCTCGACTGAAAGAAATAAGGTCTAAGAAATGTGCCGCAGAATATATTCTTCATAAGATTTCATCGCCTCTTGAAATATCACTTTTAAATCGTGATTTTTTTGAATATTATTATGCTAATAACCAAAATTCAATGGATTACCCTTTGTCGCATGGGGAAGCGGTCTATGATTATTTAAGTGTCAATTCATATCAAGATAGAAAGAATTTTAAAGGGAAATTAAAACAAGCCTTTAAGAGCGCAGGCTTGAAAATGAACCTGATAAACAATGACACGATAGGTATCTTGGTTCCTTATGGAGCTGCCGTCGAGAAACTACAATTTTTAGAAGAATTATGCGAATCAGATTATCCAGCTGAAGAAGATTACCAAACAATAAAAAATCTGTTGAAGGGCTTGCAGCTCTATACGGTAAATGTTCGTGAGCACGATCCGATTTTAGAAGCAACAAAAACTTATCTTAATGGGCAAATTCAGATACTGTCAAATGGTTATTATGATGAGAAGAAAGGCATTACTTTAGAAACGGGAAGTTTTCTACTATAAAAAGTGAAAACAGGCCAACGAGTCGGTAGAGAATTTCGTTATGATGGGAAAAAATTACTGACTTTTAAAATTTTTAGTGCTAAGATTATAAAATTACAGAAGGAGGTTTTCACCTTGTACAGATCAAGAAATTTCTATATCAGGGTTCGTGGAGATCGGGCACTTTTTACGAATCCTGCAACTAAAGGCGGAAGCGAGAGATCATCGTACTCAGTTCCTACTAGACAAGCACTCCAAGGCATGATTGATAGTATTTATCATAAGCCAACATTCACAAATATTGTGACTGAGGTTAAGGTGGTCAATCAAATTCAGACAGAGCTACATGGTGTTCGTGCTTTGTTACATGACTACAGTGCCGATTTGAGCTACGTGTCCTATTTGAGTGATGTGGAGTATCTTGTAAAATTTCATTTTATTTGGAATGAAAATCGTGAAGATCTAATGCAAGATAGGCTGCCTAACAAACACGAGTCCATTATGCAACGCTCGATTCGAAAAGGTGGACGGCGAGATGTTTTTCTTGGTACAAGAGAGTGCTTTGGTTTGGTAGATGAAATTAGTCAGGAAGAATATGAAACGATTCCTTCTTACTATGATGGTGTTTCGATAGATTTAGGTATTATGTTTCATACTTTTGCCTACCCGACCGATAAAACAACGCCTTTAAAGTCATATTTTACCAGAACAGTGATGGAAAATGGGCTAATCAGTTTTAAACCTCAGTCTGAGTGTGAGATTGTAAATACTTTATCGAGCTACGCATTCAAGACACCTGGCCAGATTAAGTCCGTTGATGATGAACTTAAGGAATACGATGCTATGGAGAAAGGAGAAGGCTAATGGATTTTTTTACTTCTCTCTTAAAAGCCTATGAAAAAGCAGAAGAGATCGGATTGGTTGATCAACATAATGGCGATAATGAACCAGTTTTGTTGCCGATTTATCATACTAGTTTGAAGTCAAATGGGAAGAATATTATTTCGATAAAACTAGATCAGGATGGCAGTTTTTATAAGGCAGAATTCATGGCTGATAAACAAATGATTATTTTTCCTGTGACCGCTGATTCTGTCGCGAGATCTGGGAGTAATCCTGCTCCCCATCCTCTTGTTGATAAATTTTCTTATTATGTTTCAGAAGTGAATCAGTCGCAATATGATGATTTTCATGAGCAATTGACTGCTTGGATTGATTATTGTGAGGAAGGTAAGGTCAAAGAATTTTTGACGAAAATTCAGCATTTTATTCTTCAACCGGATTTTTTAAGTCATATTCTTCACTCTTTATTTGGTGGGCAATATCAAAGAGAAGGCTTGAAAATTACCTATCTTGACTCTGCTGGAAAAGACAAGACGATTGATTTATCAGCTTATTTCTTAGAGTTTACAGTTATACAATTCCATGCTTTTAAAGATGAATCAGTAACTATCTACAAAGCATTGCATCAATCATTTATTTCGTTTGTAACAGCTAACCGAGACAATTTAGGGACCTGTAATATTAGTGGACGAACAGAGCGGATCACAAATAAGCACAGAGGTCTGATGGGGAATGCGAAAATCATTTCGGTTAGTAATAAAGGCGAAGCCTATAAAGGACGCTTTAAGGAGCGGGAAGATGTTTTTAGTGTTGGCTATGAAACTTCAGAAAAAATTCATTTGATGATTAAGTATCTGCTGGAAAATAAAAACAGCAGCACTTGGCTGGATTCGTCACAATATCTGATTAATTGGTTTAGTGATGATTTAGCGAATGAGAGTCAATTGGATATTGTGAAGCCAGTATTTAATGATTTGTTTGAAGATGCTGAAGACGAAGAAGACGCTCTGGTTTCCATCAAACCAAATGAAGAAAATAGACAAATAGGTTCTTCATTTATCAAGGGGCGAAAATTATTTGCTAATGATGCAACCTACTATGTTGCAATACTGAATAAAACAAGCAATGGCCGTATTGCATTAAAATATTTCCGCCAATTACACGCTTCCCAATTATTGAAAAATCTGAAAACTTGGCAAGAAAATTATTCTTGGGAAGTCAGAACTAAGGCAGGAAACTATAAATTAAAAACACCAACTTTTAATGAAATAATCAATGTTGCATATGGTGTTGATAGAGAACGTTATTTAGAATTAGACAATGATGCTTTTCGAAGTGATCAATATCAGCAATTAGTAACTGCTTTGATTGATGGAAAACCAATGCCAAATACTCTTGTTAAAAAATTAGAAGATAACATCAAACAAAGACAAAAATATTCTAAACACTGGTATCAAGTGCAACAAGTTAGTTTAGCGATTTTACACAAACAATATGGAAGGGAGTTTACTCCAATGTTAGACCATCAAGAAACAGACCGTTCTTATTTATTTGGGCGCTTGCTTGCAATTTATGAACTGTTCGAAGCACAGCGTTATGCTTTAGATGGCGGCAGTCAAGAACGTATCACAAATGCTGAGCGGTATTGGAATGCTTATACAGGTCAACCAGCTAAGATGATGAATCATTTAGAAAACAAAATTAAGACTTATGAGGAAGTGTTGAAGCTGAATAGACCAGGCCTTTGGCATAAACTGGAAAAGGAAAGAGAAGAAATTATTCAACTCTTGACACCAATGTATGCTCATAAGGACTTTACACAGCCATTAGATTATAAATTTATCTTTGGCTACTATGCTGAAAAACAATTTTATTACACTAAACAAACTAAAGAAAACGAGGGATAAGATATGTTGGAACACAAAATTGATTTCATGGTAACAGTTGAAGTGAAAGAAGCTAATGCAAATGGTGATCCCTTATCGGGAAATATGCCTAGAACAGATGCCAAAGGTTATGGTTTGATGAGTGATGTTTCAATTAAACGCAAAATCAGAAATCGTATGCAAGACATGGGGCAGTCTATATTTGTACAGGCAGGAGATCGTATTGAAGACGATTTTAAGTCTTTGGAAAAACGTTTCTCAAATCAATTTGAAGCAAAAACCCCTGACAGTGAAATTGAAGAAAAAGCCAATCAATTATGGTTAGATGTCCGTTCTTTTGGTCAAGTCTTTACTTATTTAAAAAAATCAATTGGCGTACGCGGTCCAGTTTCCATCAGTATGGCGAAGTCCCTAGACCCAATCGTCATCTCCAGTCTGCAAATCACCCGTAGCACTAATGGTATGGAAGCTAAAAATGAAAGCGGGCGTTCATCTGATACCATGGGAACTAAACATTTCGTAGACTATGGTGTTTATGTCATCAAAGGTTCGATTAATCCAAATTTTGCTGAAAAGACAGGATTTTCTGATGAAGATGCTGAGGTGATTAAGGAAGCACTCGTTAGTCTTTTTGAGAATGATGCTTCATCAGCTCGTCCTGAAGGTTCGATGCGTGTCCGTGATGTTTTCTGGTTCACACATAGCAGTAAATTAGGAAATGTTTCCAGTGCGCGTGTCTTTGATTTGTTAGCATTTGACAAAGAAAAACAGGATAAGGATAGTTACGAAGACTATGCTATCCATCTTAATCAAGAGAAATTGGCAGAATACGAAGCTAAAGGACTGAAAGTTGATATTTTAGAAGGGTTGTAAGATGGTTTATGCTGAAAGTGACTATTTGATGTTGTCTGGCATTCAGCATTTCCAATTCTGCAAGCGTCAATGGAGTTTGATTCATATTGAGCAGCAGTGGGCTGAAAACGAAGCGACAGCTCATGGGCAGGTTTTGCATCAAAAAGCAGATAATCCCTATATAAAAGAAAAACGCAAAGATATCATCACCTCACGAGCGATGCATGTCTCATCGAAAGAGCTCGGTCTTTATGGGATATTAGATGTTGTTGAATTTCATAAGGATAAAAATGGTGTTTCTCTGAAAGGAAAAAGAGGAAAGTGGCTTCCTGTCATTATTGAATATAAGCGGGGAAAGCCTAAAAGGGACAATCGTGACATTGTTCAGCTGGTTGCTCAAACAATTTGCCTTGAAGAAACATTAGGTTGTCACATTGAAAACGGGTATCTTTATTATCATAGTGTCAATCAAAAAAAGCTAATTGAGATGACTTCTGATTTGCGTCAAGAAGTAGCTGAGCTAGCTTGTCAAATGCATGAATATTATGATAAAAAGTTGATTCCAAAAGCTGAGTATTTTAAAAATTGCCAACTGTGTTCTTTGGTTGATATTTGCATGCCCCGTTTAAGCAAAAAGACACGCAATATTGACAACTATATTTTCCAAGCGCTGAAAAGTGAGGAAAGCTTATGAAAAAGCTGTTGAATACTT
>NZ_KQ969397.1:81259-82450 GCF_001578865.1 Streptococcus sp. DD11 | reverse complement strand
TTGGGGGCCTCTCCATTCTTTAATAGAGCTCTGTACAGAAAATCAAATTAATTTATCTTTCCATACACCGCAAGGCCGTTTTTGCGGTCGATTTGTCGGACAAACAAATGGCAATGTTTTGCTGAGAAGGCAGCACTATCGATTGGCGGATGATGCACGATCTTTAGAGTATGCAAAACGTTTTATTCTTGCTAAAATTTCAAATTCTAGGAAGTATTTGCTGCGATTTAAACGAGATCATCGGGATAAGGTTGATAATCATCTTTTTGAAGAAGTGAACACAGAATTGACTTGGGCGTTGGAACAAGTTCAGTCAGCTGAAGATAAAGATTCCTTATTAGGAATTGAAGGACAGGCAGCTAATCAATATTTTCGTGTTTTTAATGATTTAGTATTGACGGATAAGGAGACTTTTCAGTTTAATGGCCGTACAAGACGACCTCCATTGGATTGTGTTAATGTTCTTTTATCATTTGGCTATAGTCTGTTAACCTATGAATGTCAGTCAGCCTTAGAATCTGTTGGTCTGGACAGCTATGTGGGCTTTTTCCATACGGATAGGCCTGGGCGCGCTAGCTTGGCTTTAGATTTGGTAGAGGAATTCCGTGCCTATATAGTTGACCGTTTTGTATTTTCTCTGATAAATAAAGGTCAGCTAACCAAGAAACATTTTGAATACAAGGAAAATGGCAGTGTTATATTAACAGAAAAAGGCCGCGCAATCTTTATTGAAGCGTGGCAAAAGCGAAAACATACAGAGGTTGAACATCCTTTTACAAAAGAAAAGGTCAAATTGATGTTGCTGCCTTATGTTCAAGCTCAACTATTAACGAAAGCAATTCGTGGTGAATTAGAATCCTATCCTCCGTTCTTAATTTAGGAGTTTGTTTATGATGGTATTAGTAACGTATGATGTCAATACGGAAACTGCGCAAGGAAGAAAGAGGCTGCGACACGTAGCGAAATTGTGCGTAGATTACGGACAGCGTGTTCAAAATTCGGTTTTTGAATGCTCAGTCACTCCCGCAGAATTTGTAGAGATAAAAAATGAACTATTAAGAATCATTGACCAAGAATCCGATAGTGTCCGATTTTATTTGCTTGGTAAAAATTGGCAGAATCGCTTAGAAACTATCGGTCGTGACGATAGCTACGATCCAGATGTGGGGGTGTTGCTTTTGTAAAATAATG
>NZ_KQ969397.1:80203-81016 GCF_001578865.1 Streptococcus sp. DD11 | reverse complement strand
GTGCGTGGATTGAAATATAGGTCACGCTGTGACCCTCTACGGTCTCTTGCTTGTCGCACCCTTCGCGGGTGCGTGGATTGAAATAAAGTAGCTATGCACCATATTCCCGACCAGCAGAGGTCGCACCCTTCGCGGGTGCGTGGATTGAAATTTCGTGTAGGTCATCAGTCATACTTCGTCCCCCGCGTCGCACCCTTCGCGGGTGCGTGGATTGAAATTTCTTGCACAGGTCGTCGAAGTAGATAGCAAATAGTCGCACCCTTCGCGGGTGCGTGGATTGAAATTATGCCGGCTGGAACATGACCAACGGCCCGAGTGGGTCGCACCCTTCGCGGGTGCGTGGATTGAAATCCTGATGTAATTGAGGCTTACAAGTTGGCTGATTAGTCGCACCCTTCGCGGGTGCGTGGATTGAAATGTGACACATTTGAAGCCAAACAGTCAGCTTGACCGTCGCACCCTTCGCGGGTGCGTGGATTGAAATGTTACAAGCTGCCTGCCGTATCACGAATTTGGCCGTCGCACCCTTCGCGGGTGCGTGGATTGAAATTTCAGTCTTCATGACATTAAAGAGATAAGACTTGCGTCGCACCCTTCGCGGGTGCGTGGATTGAAATTGTCAGGGTAACTGCCATACGTTCGCGCAGTGGCGTCGCACCCTTCGCGGGTGCGTGGATTGAAATTGTGCTGTGCGCCTTATAGACGTTTAACACAAAGTCGCACCCTTCGCGGGTGCGTGGATTGAAATGGCAATGCCGTTGAAATTGACTTTTCCGATAGCGTCGCACCCTTCGCGGGTGCGTGGATTGAAAT
>NZ_KQ969397.1:77837-80183 GCF_001578865.1 Streptococcus sp. DD11 | reverse complement strand
AAGGAGACCGTACGAGGCCAAAGCGTGTCGCACCCTTCGCGGGTGCGTGGATTGAAATTTTTGCCGACATGATATTTTGCTCTTGCAACTCCGGTCGCACCCTTCGCGGGTGCGTGGATTGAAATCAAGTCTGCAGCTTATACTTTTTCAACACCCGAGGTCGCACCCTTCGCGGGTGCGTGGATTGAAATCTCTGGATATATCCATCAGCGACTGCCTGCTTGGGTCGCACCCTTCGCGGGTGCGTGGATTGAAATTTCAAACTTAGTGCCCTCGCCAGCCGCGGCTTTCGTCGCACCCTTCGCGGGTGCGTGGATTGAAATTAAGCCAGTGCGTCGGTATGTCCGGGTTACTATCCCGTCGCACCCTTCGCGGGTGCGTGGATTGAAATTTGGACACGCCGGGCCCTTGCTAAGAGCAGCCGGTCGCACCCTTCGCGGGTGCGTGGATTGAAATATGGCCGGCGTGGTCGTTAGCTATGCCGAGCTAAGTCGCACCCTTCGCGGGTGCGTGGATTGAAATACAGTGTCCGCACGGCTTCGCTTCCTCTTCACCTCGTCGCACCCTTCGCGGGTGCGTGGATTGAAATTGTATTGCTCTGCAAAGGCCAGCAGCGCCTTGTCGGTCGCACCCTTCGCGGGTGCGTGGATTGAAATAACGTTATAAGGCTCTTCCCAGTTGGAAAATGCGCGTCGCACCCTTCGCGGGTGCGTGGATTGAAATTTATCCTCGTTCGTTTCCAGGAACACTACACTATTGTCGCACCCTTCGCGGGTGCGTGGATTGAAATTACAAGTGTGGCTATGACGGCCAAGCGCAGCAAGGTCGCACCCTTCGCGGGTGCGTGGATTGAAATTCAGGATTGGAGCGTTACCAATCACTCCCTTAAGTCGCACCCTTCGCGGGTGCGTGGATTGAAATTGAAACTTCATCGGGTGTATAGTCTTGCATATTAGTCGCACCCTTCGCGGGTGCGTGGATTGAAATAACAATTACTTTGAGCACCACCCGCTTAACAAGTCCGTCGCACCCTTCGCGGGTGCGTGGATTGAAATTGGATAAGCCAGAGTTAAAAATTCCGGAAGAACCGTCGCACCCTTCGCGGGTGCGTGGATTGAAATGAAAGCTAACTTACTGGACGAAGAACAGGGTATAGTCGCACCCTTCGCGGGTGCGTGGATTGAAATCTGCACGCTGTAAGCAAGCTTGAAATGGTCGCAGGTCGCACCCTTCGCGGGTGCGTGGATTGAAATATGTCAGGGTTGAGTTGATACTGCTCTTCCCTAAAGTCGCACCCTTCGCGGGTGCGTGGATTGAAATATGTAGTTCGCTGTGTCGCTCTCTGCGCTGTCGTGTCGCACCCTTCGCGGGTGCGTGGATTGAAATATCAGCCTTTTTCTCTTGCTCTTCGGCCCATTTGGTCGCACCCTTCGCGGGTGCGTGGATTGAAATCGGCATAAAAGGGATTTTTAGCTGTCCTTCCACGTCGCACCCTTCGCGGGTGCGTGGATTGAAATTGGGTCTTTCTCAGCCTGCTCACGATACTTTTGGTCGCACCCTTCGCGGGTGCGTGGATTGAAATTTCGATGACGGCCGTATCAATCCGAATGGTCGGGTCGCACCCTTCGCGGGTGCGTGGATTGAAATCGGTGCTAATGTCCTCTTTGCGGAAATCCCTGAAGGTTGCACCCTTCGCGGGTGCGTGGATTGAAATCACACACAGCTTGGAAATACCGATACAAGGTTAATCGTCGCACCCTTCGCGGGTGCGTGGATTGAAATATCCCAGTACAGCCGAATGGTTTCCTTGCCCTGGTACGTCGCACCCTTCGCGGGTGCGTGGATTGAAATGTTTTTGTACTCTCAAGATTTAATTGCAAGACCAAAAAAGAGGCCGCGTCGCCTCTTTTTAGTCTGTTATTGTGTGATTTCTGTCGTTTTCTGAAGGAGTTCCTTATTTTTCTTTAGTTTTGCATTGGTTTGTTCTAGCTTTTCCTGTGATGTTTATGGTTGGAGGAGTAGCTGATCCAAAGCGGCAGTAGGATTTCTCTTAGTTTATCCCCTTCTGGAGCAGAAATGCTGTCATTGAAAGGAAGAGAAGCGGACAGATTATTTTCAAACCTTGGTTTTTCCTTCCAATGTTTCAGGCGCTGGCTTAGCTGGGACTGGACCTCTTGGCTGGCTCGCTGGTGGCAGTTGTTTCATCTGTATACCAGTAAGGAAAGGCTGTGTTGGTGTGTCTTTCTTGTTCCCTGGTATGTGCTTGGCCTGATAAAAGGTGCGAACGGCTCGCCCGGACTCGTTTTAGAGCTGTGTTGTTTCGTTTTTATTTATCATAAAAGAGGC
>NZ_KQ969397.1:74190-77431 GCF_001578865.1 Streptococcus sp. DD11 | reverse complement strand
TTATCCCCAACCTCTCACAGTCCCCCGGACTGGGAGAGCCTCGCGGGCTGGGAGTGAAAAGGTTTGGGGAACCTTTTCAGCCTGAGCTTAGAAACAAAAGAGTGAAGGGAACTAAATTTTTTCAAAATTTAGTTCTGTCCCACCGCCTTTCTTCTCTATTTCCCCAGGCAAAACTGGCTGAAGAGCTGGGTGATCAGTTCGTCGGGGGCAGCGTCGCCGGTGATTTCGCCTAGGATTTCCCAAGTGCGGGTCATGTCGACTTGGAGGAGGTCTACTGGCATGCCTAGTTCCAGTCCTTGGTTGACGGCTTGCAGGCTTTCCAGAGCTTTTTCAATCAGGGAAATGTGGCGGGCATTGGACAGATAGGTAGCGTCCTGCTCCACGATGCCGGCATTGTCAAAGAAGAGCTGGTTGATGCGGTCTTCGATTTTGTCAATATTTTGATTGTGGAGCACGGAAATCTTGATGCAGTCTGCCGGCAGCTGATTGGCTTCGATCTTTTCATCCAGATCAGTCTTATTCAGCAGAACGATGCGGTTGCTGTCTTGGCTGAGCTCAAGCAATTGCCGGTCTTGCGCTGTCAGCGGTTCGCTGGCATTGAGGACTAAGAGCACCAGATCGGCTTCCTGCAGGGCTTTTTTGGAGCGTTCAACCCCAATCTGCTCGACCAAATCGTCTGTATCACGGATGCCCGCAGTATCGATGAGTTTCAGCGGTACCCCTTTGATATTGACATACTCCTCGATGACATCCCGGGTTGTCCCCGCAATGTCTGTCACAATAGCCTTGTCCTCCCGCAGGAGGTTGTTGAGCAGGCTGGACTTGCCGACATTGGGCCGGCCGATGATAGCGGTGGAGATGCCTTCACGCAGGATCTTGCCCCGGCGGGTAGTCTGCAGCAAATCGCTCAGCAATTTTTCAAATTCTGCTGTCTTTTCCCGCAGGAGCTGAGTGGTCATCTCCTCCACATCATCATACTCTGGATAGTCGATATTGACCTCCACCTGAGCCAGCGTGTTGAGGATTTCCTGGCGGGTGCTGTTGATGAGGTCAGACAGAGAGCCGTCCAGCTGCTTAACGGCGTTGTTCATCGCCTTGTCAGTCTTGGCCCGGATAATGTCCATGACGGCCTCGGCCTGAGTCAGATCTACCCGGCCATTGAGAAAGGCCCGCTTGGTGAACTCTCCGGGCTCCGCCATTCTGGCCCCCTCGCGGATAGCCAGCTGCAGGATCTCATTGGTCACGGCAATCCCGCCGTGGGTGTTGATCTCAATGATGTCCTCGCGCGTGAAAGTCTTGGGCGAGCGCATGGCACCGACCATGACCTCATCCAGCACCTCCTGGTTTTGAGGGTCGACGATGTGGCCGTAGTTGAGCGTGTGGCTCGCCGCCTTTTCCAGATTTTTTCCTTTGAAGATCTTTTGGGCAATGGCAAAGCTGTCCGTCCCGCTCAGTCTGACGATGCCGATGGCGCCTTCTCCAAGGGGCGTCGAAATCGCAGCGATGGTATCAAATTCACGTGTAATCATGTCTGTTTTTCCTTCTCCGTCTGTATACAATACTCTCATTGTAACGCAAAAAAAGAGCAGGAGCAAGGGTTTGACTTGCAATCTTTTCGATCAGTCACAGGCCTTGCTGGTCTAGCGCAGATACTGCGGAGTGAAAAGCGAACTGGTTTTAAGGGTTTCCCTGTTCAATCAATTCATTTTCTTGTACCGAAAACACTTTCATGTTGCAAATAATCATGGTATAATGGAATCAGCTTGATTTTAGGAGAATTGGATGAACAATCTGAAAAAAATGGCAGGCGTCAAGGCTGCTGAATTTGTGCAGGACGGTATGGTTGTTGGACTGGGAACGGGTTCAACTGCCTATTATTTTGTCGAGGAAATCGGCCGCCGCATCAAGGAAGAAGGGCTGTCTATCGTAGCTGTGACAACTTCCAGTGTGACCAGCCGCCAAGCAGAAGGCCTGGGGATTCCGCTGAAATCTATTGATGAAGTGGATCAGGTAGATGTGACGGTAGACGGTGCAGATGAGGTCGATGCGGCCTTTAACGGTATCAAGGGCGGCGGCGGCGCTCTCCTGATGGAGAAGGTGGTCGCTGCAATCACCAAGCACTATATCTGGGTCGTGGATGAAAGCAAAATGGTAGAAAAACTGGGCGCTTTCAAACTGCCGGTAGAAGTGGTCCAATATGGTGCGGAGCAGCTTTTCCGCCGGTTTGAAATTGCAGGTTACAAGCCAAGTTTCCGTCAGAAAGACGGCCGGCGCTATATCACCGATATGCAGAATTTTATCATCGATCTGGACCTTGGTGTGATTGAGAATCCGGTTGCCTTCGGTCAGGAGCTGGACCATATGGTCGGCTTAGTAGAGCATGGCCTTTTCAACCAAATGGTGGACAAGGTCATCGTGGCGGGTCAGGCTGGTCTGCAAGTTTTAGAAGCTAAGAAATAGAAAGAGGTTTTTATGTCAAAATTTAGTCGCATTCACTTGGTTGTGCTGGACTCAGTCGGTATCGGAGCAGCTCCTGATGCCAATAACTTTGTCAATGCCGGAGTGCCAGACGGTGCTTCCGATACGCTGGGACACATTTCCAAAACAGTCGGCCTGGAAGTGCCCCATATGGCTCAGATCGGTCTGGGCAATATCGAGCGGGAAAGGCCGCTCAAGACAGTCGCCAGAGAGGAAAAGCCCAGCGGCTACTATACAAAATTAGAAGAAGTTTCGCTGGGCAAGGACACCATGACCGGCCACTGGGAGATTATGGGCCTCAACATCACCGAGCCATTTGACACTTTCTGGAATGGCTTTCCCGAAGAAATCATCACTAAAATCGAAGAATTTTCAGGGCGCAAGGTGATTCGTGAAGCCAACAAACCCTACTCAGGCACAGCGGTTATTGATGACTTTGGTCCCCGCCAGATGGAAACTGGCGAGCTGATTATTTATACTTCAGCTGATCCAGTTCTCCAGATTGCGGCGCACGAAGAGGTCATTCCGCTGGATGAGCTCTACCGTATCTGCGAATACGCCCGCTCGATTACGCTGGAGCGTCCGGCTCTCTTGGGGCGGATTATCGCCCGGCCTTATGTTGGTGAGCCCGGTCATTTCACACGGACAGCCAACCGGCACGACTATGCAGTATCGCCTTTTGAGCCGACGGTCTTGGATAAGCTCAATGAGGCCGGTATTGCTACCTATGCGGTGGGCAAGATTAATGACATTTTTAACGGTG
>NZ_KQ969397.1:71742-74011 GCF_001578865.1 Streptococcus sp. DD11 | reverse complement strand
CGAACAGCCACGGTGTGGACAATCTAGTCAAAACCATTCAATCCGAAGAGTTTAAGCAGGGTTTCTCGTTCACGAATCTGGTAGACTTTGACGCCCTCTACGGACACCGCCGCGATCCGCAGGGCTACCGTGACTGCCTGCAGGAGTTTGACAGCCGGCTGCCGGAAATCATCGACAGCATGCGCGAGGATGATCTGCTGATGATTACAGCGGATCATGGCAATGACCCGACCTATGCGGGAACAGACCATACGCGTGAGTATATCCCGCTTTTGGTCTTTGGCAAATCACTCAAAGGCCACGGCCATCTGCCCATCGGTCATTTTGCGGATATTTCAGCGACGGTTGCGGAGAACTTTGGCGTGGACAAGGCTATGATCGGCCAAAGCTTCCTCAATGAATTGGTCTAAGCGAAAGGAAAAGGGATGACAACTTTATCTGAAAAAATCAAAGAAACAGCTGCTTTTTTACAGGAAAAGGGCATGACAGCACCTGCGTTTGGTCTTATCTTAGGATCCGGCTTGGGAGAGCTGGCTGATGAGATTGAGAATGCCATCAGCCTAGACTATGCGGATATTCCCAACTGGGGCCGCTCAACGGTGGTCGGCCATGCGGGCAAGCTGGTCTATGGCGACTTGGCTGGCCGTAAGGTTCTTGCTCTGCAGGGACGTTTCCACTTTTACGAGGGCAATCCGATGGAAGTCGTGACCTTCCCTGTCCGTGTCATGAAGGCACTGGGTGCAGCCGGTGTGATTGTCACCAACGCAGCGGGCGGCATTGGCTACGGTCCCGGAACGCTCATGGCCATTTCAGACCATATCAATATGACCGGCCAAAATCCGCTGATTGGCGCTAATCTGGACGAGTTTGGCCCGCGCTTTCCTGATATGTCAGATGCTTACACCAAGGCCTACCGTGAGAAAGCACACGCTGTGGCTGAAAAGCTGGGTATTGACCTGCAGGAAGGAGTCTATCTGGGTGTGACCGGTCCGACCTATGAGACACCGGCCGAAATCCGCGCCTTCCAAACGCTGGGAGCCAGTGCGGTCGGTATGTCAACGGTGCCGGAAGTCATCGTGGCAGCTCACTCCGGCCTCAAAGTGCTGGGGATTTCAGCCATTACCAACTTTGCAGCAGGCTTCCAAAGCGAGCTCAACCATGCAGAAGTTGTAGAAGTGACCGAGCGGATTAAGGAAAACTT
Source organism: Streptococcus sp. DD11 (assembly GCF_001578865.1). NCBI lineage: Bacteria > Bacillati > Bacillota > Bacilli > Lactobacillales > Streptococcaceae > Streptococcus > Streptococcus sp. DD11. The sequence continues at coordinate 72,810 of NZ_KQ969397.1, read as the reverse complement.
CAAAGGCTTTGTCAAGGCTGTGCTGACTGAGCTGTAAAAGTCCGCAGAAAGGAGCTTGGGATGCGCGTTCATTTTGTTTTACATGAGTCCTTTGAGGCTCCGGGTACTTATCTGGATTGGGCCCAGACGCGGGGACATGAGATTTCCATGACAAAAGTTTACCAATCTGAGCAGCTTCCGCAAACAGCTGATGCTATTGATTTTCTGATTGTCATGGGTGGTCCGCAGTCTCCGGATCCAGACTTGGAAGCCTTCCCTTACTATCATCCTGAGGAAGAAATCAAGCTCATCCGCTCTGCCCTGTCTAAGGACAGGTATATCTTAGGCATCTGTCTGGGGGCTCAGCTGCTCTCGCAGGCCTATGGTGCTCAGTACGAGCCTAGTCCGGAGCGGGAGATAGGCAATTATCCGATTGAGCTGACAGCTGAAGGGCTGAAAGACCAGCACCTTCAGCATCTTGGTGAGCAGCTTGTCGTCGGTCACTGGCATGGGGATATGCCGGGCTTGATCCAAGGGGCTCAGGTGCTTGCGACCAGCCAAGGATGTCCGCGCCAGATTGTCCGCTTTTCTCCCAAGCACTACGCTTTTCAGGCGCACCTAGAGCTGACTCATGAGCTGGTTGAGCTGTTAATCGCCGCAGAAGGCAGAGAAGCCCTGCTTGCCCAAAGCCAGTGTCATCCTTTTATCCAAACTCCTGAAGAAATCCTGCATTACCATTACGCAGAGATGAATGAAAAACTAGGTGCTTTTCTTGACTCCCTGACCGAAAGCACCTCCTCCACATCAGCAGAATAAAAAGAAAGGGCAGGCTTAGGCCTGTAATCATGATTATGTCTATCCATATCGCTGCTCAGCAAGGCGAAATTGCTGACAAAATCCTCCTGCCGGGCGATCCGCTTCGGGCAAAATTCATCGCAGAAAACTTCCTAGAAGATGCGGTCTGCTTCAATGAAGTCCGCAATATGTTCGGCTACACCGGAACTTACAAGGGCCACCGGGTTTCTGTCATGGGGACCGGGATGGGCATGCCTTCTATCTCCATCTATGCCCGTGAGCTGATCGTGGACT
>NZ_KQ969397.1:70009-71404 GCF_001578865.1 Streptococcus sp. DD11 | reverse complement strand
CGACCGCAGAAGAGCGGCAAACGACCTTTACCGACATGATGAAGGTCGGCTTGGAAACGCTGGTCGCAGACGCATGAAGCTGGATATAAAAGAGGCTATCCGCTTTGCTGCCTCCCGCTATGACTATGCTTACGCCTGTCAGCTGGCTGAGCAAGGAGGGAGCAGCGTTCAGTCTGAGCTAGTCCGGCTCCTCGCGGCTCTGGCAGAGCGCAGGGAGCTCAATATTCATTCGATGATGCAGCTAGAGTTGGAAATCGCAGGGCCTGTCCCTGCTAATTTTCAGCTTTTTTGCCATGAGGATGAAGCAGACGAGCAGCTGGCCAACTACCTCTATGATCTGGAAGCCAAGCTGCGCAATGAGCAGCTGATTGACTTTATCCGGGCCGTCAGTCCTGCTATTTACCGGATTTTTATGCGGCTGATTCGACTGGAAATACCGGATATTGACCGCTATATTCACAATGCACGAGAGGCCAGCTATGACCGCTGGAAGTTTGAGCAGATGAGAGGCTCGGCCTATTCTGTCCTGCAGACTTTCCGCTCGGAAAGCACCGTCAGCTCTTCCAGCCTGACAGAGCTGATCTGCCAGCTGGACCTGTCTGAGTCTGTCAAGGAAGGGGCTCGTGAGCTGCGGGAGTTGGAAAAGTCAGTCCGCAATCCGCTGGCCCACCTGATCAAACCCTTTGATGAGGCAGAATTGCACCGGACGACCGGCTTCTCGTCGCAGCATTTTATGGACTTGCTGGTCGAGCTGGCCCAGGAGACCGGTATCGTTTACCAGCGGGAGCCCTTTTACTTTGACCGTGCCAATGCGGTTATTGAATCCCTTTTATAAGGAGGTGCAGGATGGATAAGATTGCACAGCTGCAGCAGCTGATCGACCAAAGCCGGCACATCGTCTTTTTTGGCGGAGCGGGCGTTTCGACTGAGTCCAATATCCCGGACTTTCGCAGTTCAGACGGCATTTACAGTGTGGAGCTGGGGCGGCATTTCACAGCAGAGCAGCTGGTCTCTCACACCATGTTTGAGCGCTATCCGCAGGAGTTTTTTGCCTTTTACAAGCAATACCTGCTCTATCCAGATGCCAGGCCCAATGCTGCTCATACCTATCTGGCAGCTCTGGAGAAGGCAGGGAAGCTCAAGGCAGTAGTGACCCAAAACATCGATAGCCTGCATGAAATGGCTGGTTCTCAAAAAGTGCTCAAACTGCACGGCAGCGCGGATCGGAATTTCTGTCTGGGCTGCCAGCGCTTTTACGACCTGCAGGCCTTTCTGGCTCTGCCGGGCACCGTGCCTCACTGTCTGGACTGCGGCAGCATAGTCAAGCCAGATGTGACCCTCTACGAGGAGCCGCTGGATATGGAGGTTTTCCGTCAGGCAGCTCAGGCCATTCAC
>NZ_KQ969397.1:66504-69361 GCF_001578865.1 Streptococcus sp. DD11 | reverse complement strand
AGTACTTTGCCGGCCGGCACCTGGTCGTCATCAATAAAACCAGCATCCCGCAGGACAGCCAAGCCGACCTAGTCATCGAGGGCAGGATTGGAGAGGTGTTGGGGAAGCTGAGGCAGCAGGACTGACTCTTGCATATTTGCAGGAGTTTTTTATTGACAAAAGAAAAACAATATATTAAAATGATAAATAAAAAGGATTGTCCTGCACGATGGCTGATTTATATATCCAAAACTCATCTTACAGCTTGTCTCTCAGCGACCATAAGCTGATGATAAAAGATCAAGATCATAGAATGCTTAAGGTTGTTTCTTTGAGTCTCATCGATACTGTTTTGATATTTGGCCATTCGCAGCTATCCACCCAATTGCTCAAATCGCTGGCACTGCAGGGGATTCCGGTTTTCTATTTTTCTGCCAAGGGAGAGTTTTTATTTTCCATGGATTCTTTCAGGGAAGCAGACTATGAAAAACAGAGGCTTCAAGCGCAGGCATCTTTTGATACAGACTTTTGCCTAAAAATCTCTCAAAAGATAGCTTGGGCAAAAATCAAGAATCAGCTGAATCTGCTCAAAGCATATGATGAGCAAGGGTTATTGGACGAAGAGGACTTTAAGCGTTTTGAAGGCGCTTGCGAGAGCATCAAGGCTGCAAAAAGCATATCGGAAATGATGGGAATAGAGGGCAGGACTGCCAAGTCCTATTTCTACTATCTAAACTTGCTGGTGGAGGAGGATTTTCATTTTTATGGGCGAAATAGAAGGCCATCTCTGGACCCTTTCAATGCGCTTTTGAACTTTGGTTATTCTATCTTATATTCCTGCTTTATCGGTTTGATTCGGAAGAATGGACTCAGTCTGGGCTTTGGTGTCATGCATCAGCCGCGCACTCATCATGCAGTGCTGGCGAGTGACCTCATGGAAGAGTGGCGGCCGGTTATCGTTGATGATACGGTGATGGGCCTGATAAAGCGTGGGGAAATCAAGAGACAGCACTTTGAGAAGGCCGGGGATGAGACGCATCTGACCTCAGAAGGCATTGAGCTTTTTTCCCGTGCGATGAGAGAGAGGATTTTGGAAATTCATCGTTATATCGAATTGGATAAGAATCGCTATACCTTTTTGTACATGTCGGATCAGCAAGTCAAGTCTTTGATCCGCTCTTTTGAGTCAAGGGACTCAGATGACTATATCAGCAGCTGCACAGGGGGATGAGGATGGCTTTTTACAATCTGGATGAGGCGAGCAGGGAGTTTGCCAAAAAGAAAAGCAAATTCTGCCTGGTCATTTATGATATTGTCAGCAATAAAAGGCGCTTGAAACTGGCAAAGCTTTTAGAAGGCTATGGCACGAGGGTCCAGCGTTCCTGCTTTGAGGTCGATATAGAAAAGCTTAATTTTGACCTTTTGATAACAGATCTAAGAGACTTTTATCAAGCAGATGAAGAGGACAACATCATCGTCTATGTGGGCCATAAAGAAGAAACGGTGGTCTTTAATCCCTATACGGGAGCAGAATTGCTGGAAGAAATCTTGTTTTTTTAAGCTTTAATTTTCAACGCCTTCATGGTATAATAGAGGTAAGTTTCGGCTGGGAATATCAAGCGAAATCTAGTGGTTTTGCACAAACCTCCTATACAAGATATGGGGTAAGACCCCCCAGCAACCTCGAGAGGGGACGGAAACTGAATTACAATATATAAGAAATGATGTAATTATTGTAAGACCCCCCAGCAACCTCGAGAGGGGACGGAAACATGATACTTTTTCCAATAGAAAATATACCAGCACCGTAAGACCCCCCAGCAACCTCGAGAGGGGACGGAAACTGAATTCCGAATACGTTATTGTATTTCTTTTGTTCTGTAAGACCCCCCAGCAACCTCGAGAGGGGACGGAAACGTGCCATTGATATACTTCAAATCAGTAGGGTCTTCTGTAAGAACCCCCAGCAACCTCGGGAGGGGACGGAAACTTATATGAAATTTATGTTAGTGTATTAGATTTTAGTAAGAAACCCCAGTCACCTCGGGAGGGGACGGAAACTCATTGATATTCTTAGCAAACTTATTGACAAAATCAGTAAGAACCCCCAGCAACCTCGAGAGGGGACGGAAACAACATGTCGATTTCAAGCAGCGCACAAGCCATTTTGTAAGAACCCCCAGCAACCTCGAGAGGGGACGGAAACCAGCATCTTTGGATCAGAAGTCATAACAACCGAACTGTAAGAACTCCCAGCAACCTCGAGAGGGGACGGAAACCAATCTCCTTTATGCACTTAAATATTTCCAATGAGTGTGTAAGAACCCCCAGCAACCTCGAGAGGGGACGGAAACATTAAATCCGAACGCTCAGCCAACAATCACCATGATGTAAGAACCCCCAGTCACCTCGGGAGGGGACGGAAACATTAAATCCGAACGCTCAGCCAACAATCACCATGATGTAAGAACCCCCAGTCACCTCGGGAGGGGACGGGAACATTTCAATTTGTTCTGTACCAATGACATAATTTCCTGCACAATTCACTTCGCGAGGGGACGGAAACTCTTGCCCATTTGAACATAGTTCAAAATCGTCACTTGTAAGAACCCCCAGCAACCTCGTGAGGGTACGGAAACGAATGCATTTCAGCATGGAAGAAATCGCTTACTTGTAAGAACCCCCAGCAACCTCGAGAGGGGACGGAAACTTTCGGTTCATAGGCCCAAACTTGTGCTTTTTCTACTGTAAGACCCCCCAGCAACCTCGAGAGGGGACGGAAACAATACACCCATAACCGCTAAATTTTCCATAATGCGTAAGAACCCTCAGCAACCTCGAGAGGGGACGGTAAACATAAAGCGGTCCTTGAGATACT
>NZ_KQ969397.1:65879-66484 GCF_001578865.1 Streptococcus sp. DD11 | reverse complement strand
GAAACCCCAGCAACCTCGAGAGGGGACGGAAACCGAATGCCAAGTTCTTCCTGCAATAAATCCAAATCAAGGTAAGACCCCCCCAGCAACCTCGAGAGGGGACGGAAACTTTATTCTCCCCCTTTCTGTCCAGGGTTCGTGTTCTGTAAGACCCCCCAGCAACCTCGAGAGGGTACGGAAACTTTTCCAAATACGCCTTTACATCTGGATCTAACTGTTTAGAAACCCATTCACCCGCGAGGGTACGGAGACATTTGTTTGGTTGTAATCGTCCAGCAGTAATCTTATTTAGGACTCCACTCACCCGCGAGGGTACGGAAACGTATATTGAGGAGTGTCATCAGAAGGTGTAATATAGTTTAGAACCCCATTCACCCGAGAGGGTACGGAAACTGTTGTTTTTCCGCTTTTTGTATTTTTCGTATGTTTGGTAAGAACCCCCAGCAACCTCGAGAGGGGACGGAAACAGAATGAATTTTCATATTCTTCTCCTTTAAATTATGGTAAGAACCCCCAGCAACCTCGAGAGGGGACGGAAACGCATATTAAACTCCTTATATTCTTTGTTTTCTATAGTAAGAACCCCCAGCAACCTCGAGAGGGGA
>NZ_KQ969397.1:56519-65859 GCF_001578865.1 Streptococcus sp. DD11 | reverse complement strand
AGTCCCTAGTTAAGTAATCAAAAACCCTCGGTAAGAACCCCCAGCAACCTCGAGAGGGGACAACAAACTGGGAAATGACGCTTTTCAATAGATTGAGTATTTAAAATAAGAAAAGTCTTGACGACGCTTTCAAAATTTGATATGATAATAATTGTAAAAAATCAGTACTGATAAGACTTTAAAAGGGCGCCCTTGTTCGGTGAAAAATACTTTCACCGTTTTTGGGCGCTTTTTCTTATATAGAAGGGGATGAAAATGTGAAAAAAATACGATTGCACCTTTCAAAGACTTCTTTGAAGGATGATGATTTAGTCTGTAAGCTGCAGGGCTTTCTCATGGGGCGGATCTCTGATGACTTTGCCTCCTTTCTCCATCAGCAGGAGACCAATCCCTACTCGCTGAATCTTCGTTCGACGCGGGAGGAGACTGTTTGGACGGTGAATTTGCTGTCGGAAGAGGCAGAGCGGCAGATCCTGCCCCAGCTGCTGAGCCTTGAGATTATAAAATTAGAGACTTATCCAGAGGATATTTTGGTAAAAAATATAGAAATCCAGTCCCTTTCGCCCCAGGCCTTGCTGGAGCTGTTTCAGGGAGAGGAGGCTTCGCACTTGGTAAGTCTGAACTTCTATACTCCGACGACTTTCAAGAGTCAGGGACAGTTCGTCCTCTTTCCGGATACACGGCTGATCTTTCAGAGTCTCATGCAGAAGTACAGTCGGCTGGTGGAAGGCAAAGCAGAGATTGAAGAGGAGACCCTGCAGTTTTTAGCAGAGCATAGCCAAATCAGCAGCTATCGCCTGAAAAGCCATTATTTCCCGATTCATGGACGAAAATACCCCGCCTTTGAGGGCAGGGTGACGATTCGCATCCAGGGAGCCTCGACCTTAAAGGCCTACGCCCAAATGCTTCTGAGATTTGGCGAGTATTCCGGAGTCGGGACAAAATGCAGCTTAGGAATGGGAGGGATGAAAATTGAAGAAAGAAAAGCTTGATTTGGTCCATTCGGCCTTGTTTTATGACCTCGGCCGTCTTATCGCTAGAGCTGAGAATGGGGATGTCTACAGCAAGGAACTTGAAAAGGATTGGCTTGGGGAGAATGTTCCCCAGTGGTCGGCAGTCAGCCTTCAGCAGAAAGAGCGCAGCCAAACCATCATCCGCTTGGCCAATCAAATGGCCAGCGGTTTGGATACAGAGCTTCCAGAACTTTTGGAAGATAAGTTCAAGCCTCTCGCTGATATTTTTAACGTTTTTAAAGAAGAGAAGAGTCAGCTTTATAAGCCCCTGACTCTGTTAGAAGACGGACAGCATCTGTCCAAGTCAGCTACCTTGGGAAATATTCCGGTTACTCAGCAAGACTATGAAAGGGTTCTTGAGAAGTTTGCGACAGTACTGAAAGAACATCCATTTACCGCAGAAAGCCTGCCGGACTTGCTGCATGCTATAGAAGCGCTTTTTTCATTTGTACCCGTGAGTCCTGCGGCAGCTGATTTGGCAGATATAAATGTATCTCAGCACAGCTTGTTGACGGCGGGATTTGCAGCTGCTATCTGGGATTATTTAGAAGAGCTGGGCGATGGCCATCTGGATGGTCTCAGTCAGGAGGAGGTTTTTCTGCTGGCAAGCTTTGATGTGTCTGGTATTCAGGATTTTATCTATCATATCTCAAGCAGCGGGGCAGCCAAGCAGCTAAAAGCCCGCAGTTTGTATCTGGACTTGATGAGCGAGCATATCGTTGATAGCCTGCTGGAAAAGCTGGAGCTTTCAAGGACGAATCTGCTCTATGTTGGTGGGGGCCATGCTTATTTCATCTTGCCAAATACAGAGAAGACCCTAGATCGATTGCAGGAGTTTGAAGAGGCTTTCAACCACTTTTTGCTGGAAAACTTTCAAACAGGACTCTATGTTGCTTTCGGATGGACAGCATTTGCTGCCAGAGAGATTGCAAGTCAGGGGCGGGATTCGTCATCAGCTTCGCTCGCTGCTTATCGGACAATCTATCAAAAGACCAGTCAGATGATTTCGGAAAAGAAGCTGTCGCGTTATGATGCAGAGACTTTGAAACTTTTAAATAAAGGCGGAAAAAATTCTGAAAGAGAGTGTGAAATCTGCCATTCTATAGATAAGTTAAGAAAACTGACCTATGGAGATGAAGAACAGTATCTTTGTCACATTTGTGATGAACTGAGAAAGTTTTCGAAAGAAATTGGCCATAACACTTTCCGAGTGAGCAGTGAAGAAGCGTCAGGTCTGCCAATCGGCCCCGGTGCGGTCTTGGTGACGGCTGAAGGAGATCAGTCTTTGCCAAACGATCGAATCTATGTTAAAAACAAGTGGTCGTTCGACAGATCGGGGACTCATATTTTTGCAGGCGACTATCTCTATGCAGAGATTCATGAGTATGCGGATTTATCTCAGGACAAGGATACTGGCTTGGGAATTCGCCGTTTAGCTGTAGTTCGTTTGGATGTAGATGATTTGGGCGCTGCCTTTATGGCTGGTTTCTCTTACCAAAAAGGCGGAATCTATAGCAGTTTTTCAAGGTCAGCTATCTTCTCTCGCAATATGAGTTTGTTTTTCAAATTCTATATTCAGCAGTTTGCAGCTGGAAAGAAGCTGACGATTATCTATGCGGGCGGAGATGATGTTTTTGCTATCGGCGCTTGGAAAGATGTGATTGACTTTACAATAGACCTAAGACAAGCCTTCTTGGAATGGTCTGATAGAAAGCTGACGCTGTCCGCCGGTATTGGATTGTTTGCAGATAAAACTCCTATCAGTCTGATGGCCTCCTATACCGGAGAGTTGGAAGAGGCAGCAAAAGAATATGGAAAAGACAGCCTCAGTCTGTTTGAAGAGCATTTTACATTTAAGTTTGATGATTTTATCACTGAAATTTATCAGGACAAGCTGACTAAAATTCGCTCTTTCTTTAAGAATCAAGATGAGCGAGGAAAGGTGTTTATCTATCGTTTGATTGAGCTTTTAAGAGACTATACAAACATCAATACAGCACGATTGGCCTACTATTTAGCCCGTCTTGAAAATAGTTCAAAAGACAAGGATGCTTTTATAGAATTTAAGAATCAGTTTTTCAGCTGGTACAAAGCGGGGGCAAAAGAGAGGAAAGAAGCGGAAACAGCGCTCTTGCTCTATCTTTATGAGACTAGAAAGGATTAGGAAATGGCAATTTTAACGGATGAAAATTATGTTGACAAGGCAGAACAGGCTATTAAGGATTTAAGGCGGGACAAAAGAAATAAAAGTAATCCCAATGCTTTTATTCTGACAACAAGTAAGATTCGCAATCTCTTGAATCTGACAAGTAATCTTTATGATGAGAGCAATAACAAAGACTATTCACAGTTAAAAGATAAAGTTGCTTATCTGAGAGTGCAATTTGTTTATCAGTCTGGTAGAGAGATGTCAGTAAAAAATTTAGTTCAGGAAGCAGATATATTAAGTGCTTTGAAAGAAGTGCAGCAGGTAGGGAATAAAGAAACCCTGCAGCGCTTTTGCCGCTACATGGAAGCTTTGGTTGCTTATTTTAAGTTTTATGGAGGAAAAGATTGATGACATACGCAAAAGTAAAAATTTCAGCTAATATTCACCTAGAGACTGGTTTGCATATTGGAGCCAGCAATGCTTTTGCTGCTATTGGCGCGACGGACTCTCCTGTCATCAAAGATCCGATGACCAACTATCCGATTATCCCAGGGTCCAGTATTAAAGGGAAAATGAGAAGCTTGTTAGCTAAAGTGTACAATGAAAAACTGGCAGCCTCACCGAAAGATGACGGAGAAATTCTGAGCCGCCTCTTTGGCAATCACGATTCAAAGGAATTCAAAATTGGCAGATTGATTTTTCGTGATGCATTTTTGTTAAACGCTGAAGAGCTTGAGCAAAAGGGGGCTAGAGGCTACACCGAAGTTAAGTTTGAGAATACTATTGACCGTATTACCGCCGAGGCAAATCCGCGTCAAATCGAACGAGCTATACGGGACAGTGTGTTTGGTTTTGAAGTGATTTATGAGATTACAGATGAGTCAGCTGAGCAGGCAGAAGAAGATTTACAAGCGGTTGTGGATGGTTTGAAACTTTTAGAGCTAGACTATCTTGGAGGCTCTGGAAGTCGGGGATATGGGAAAGTTGCTTTTGAAGATTTAAAGATTGAGACAGTTTTCGGCAGCTATGATACAAGCCGCTTACATGACCTATTGAGAACGGAGGTCTAAAATGACCTATAAGATGTATCTCTTGAGCTTTCAGACTGCTCATTTCGGTACTGGTAAATTAGATAGCAGCGCTTTTGCTTTTTCAGCAGATCGCCTATTTTCAGCGCTCTTTATTGAAGCCATAAAAATGGGCAAAGAAGAGGAGTTTCTATCTTTGGCTCAAGAGGATGATTTTGTGCTGTCAGATGCTTTCCCTTTTGACGGGATGCCATTTTTACCAAAACCAATCGGCTATCCTAAAAGGGATAAATTGCCCCAAGTGAATGATGTAGCTGAGCAGAGAAAACAAGCCAAGAAAACAAAGAAATTAACTTATATCCGCTTGGATAAGTTTAAAGATTTTCTGAATGGGAAGCTGTTAGACAATCAGGACTTTGGAAAGTTAAACATTGTTACAAAAAACCAGCCATTTAAAGATGGCCACTTATTTCAGGTTAGAACAATTACCTATAAGGAGACGGTTTCTCTATATCTTATTGCAAAGCAAAGTCAGCTCTTTGATGAACTCATGAAAGCCTTGCAATTTTCAGGATTAGGAGGAAAAAGAAGCTCGGGGTATGGAAGATTTGAGCTTGAAATCAAGGATGTACCTGAAAAATTGGCTGAACACCTCACTTTTGATGCTGCCTCGAATGTTATGGCGCTAACGACGGCGCTGCCCGTTGATGATGATTTAACAGAGGCTATGCGTGATGGACAGTATCTATTGACAAAATCAAGTGGTTTCGCTTTTAGCAGCAGCCATCAGAGCAATTATAGAAAACAAGATTTCTACAAATTTAAAGCGGGCTCAACCTTTTCAAAATCATTTAGAGGACAGATTGCTGACATCAGGCCGATTGGTTTTTCGCATCCTGTATGGAATTTTGCCAAACCGCTTTTTTATAAATTGGAGGTCTAGTATGAAAAATGATTACAGAACCTTTAAGCTGACTCTTCGTACTATGGCTCCGGTACATATAGGAAGCGGAGAGAAATATACTAACCGTGAATTTATTTACGAAAATAAAGCTTATTATTTTCCAGATATGGGAAAGTTTTATTCATCCATGGTTGAAAAAGGATTATCAGATAAGTTCGAGTCTTTTCTGATGGAGCATGGAAAAGCAGCCAAAAATAATCGATTAATTTCTTTTTTAGAGGGAAATAGAATCAGGGAGCGAAATTTCGGTGGTTACAAAATTAAGGAAACGGGCTTTGAAAAGGATGAAGAAGAAGGAAAAAAAGGAACCATAAACGAAGTTTCCAAGTTTATCCGAGATGGATTTGGCAAGCCCTATATTCCGGGCAGTTCCTTAAAAGGTGCTCTTCGAACAGTTTTGCTCAATACACATCCTCAGTGGAAAACGACAAATTTCATTTCAGAATACGGACGGATAAAGAAAGAAAACAAAGAAGTAATCCCTTGGGGAGCTGAGAGGAATCAGAAATTTGATGATCTTTTTAATGAAATCAGGGTCAGTGACAGCCTTTCATTAAAGGTCAAGGGGCGGGAGTGTCACAGTCAAGATTTGATATTGGTTCAAAAATGGGATTATTCTGCCACTGCCAAAACTCCTAAACCGATTCCTTTGTACAGGGAAGCACTTCCCCCTTTTACGGCTGTTGAATTTCTTATTACGACGACATCTGATAGGGCTGCGAAGATGATTGAACAGCTAGGCAGTCTATCTCTTGAATTTTATAATAGCTATAAAGCATTTTTCTTAGATGAATTTGATGAACAGTACCGTCAGGCTAATGTTCAATATCCTCTTTATTTAGGGGCTGGAAGCGGAGCTTGGACGAAGACAGTTTTTAAACAGGCTGACGGAATTTTGCAGAAACGTTACAGCAGAATGCCTACCACTAAAATGGTCCGTAAAGGTGTATTGAAGCTAACAAAAGCTCCCAGTGTGTCATTTCTTGTAAAAGGTGAAGACAGAAGGCTGATTAAAAATGGGGATAATTTTTATGAAATGGGGAAGGTGAATTTTATTATCCAGGAGATTTCTAAATGAAAGTTTTAATATCTTCGGCAGGAGATACCGATCCTATTCGTGGTTTTCGTGATGGAGCTCTCCTCCATATCGCTAGGAAGTACAGACCAGATAAGATTGTTATTATTTATACTGAAAGGACTGCGCTGCTTCATGACCGCATAGCAGCAGCTCTTCAAGCTATTGAGGAATCTTATAATCCTGAAATAGAGCAATATCCAACAATCATTAAGAATTCAGAAGTCTATCTCTTTGATAAGATGTATGGACAGCTGGAATCCATTTTGAATACCTCGCTTCTCAATAAGAATGATGAGTTCATTTTAAATCTATCCAGCGGCACTCCTCAAATGAAGGCAGCCCTCTTCATTATCAACCGACTGAATGACATCAATGTCAAGGCTGTGCAGGTTCCCAGTCCGACAGATTCTTCTAATGCAGGCTTGGAATATGACGGTAAGGAAGAGATTTCAGAACTGATTGAAACAAATGAGGACGCCCGTCCGAATTTCAAGGATCGGACGATCGAAGATAAATCTGAAAAATTCCAACAGGCGCTTTTAAAAAGGACAGCTAAAAATCTGATTGAAAAATATGACTATAAAGCCGCCTTGGAAGTTTTAGATGAACTGATTTCTGACGATAATCTAAGAAAAGTCAAAGAAGAATTACGAAACCTTGTAGATGCTTTTGACAGGCAGGACATTCCGCAGCGACTGAAAAAGCGGAAGATGGACGAAACCACTAAACGAGTCTTGAATGCTTATCTGATTATTGATATTCAGAAAAAAAGAGGCAATGTCAGTGAAAGCTTTATCCGAATGAGATCGCTTCTGGAATTTATCATAGAAGACTATATTAGTAAGCAGTATCCTCAGGAACTTCCTGATTTTGAAAATCATTCTGATAGAAATTATATGCTGTTTGGAGACTATATACAAGTTCTAAAGCATCATCGGGAGTGGGAAATCTTGAAAGAAATGAGCCCGATTCGGGACTTGACTTCCTCTAGAAATGCAATAGCGCATACCTTAGAGCCTTTAAAGGCAGAAGATGTGAAGAAATTAAGCGGAGCCCAGAAGGCCTTGAAGAAGATGATTACAAAATACTATTCTTTTGATAAAGACGCCTTTCATTTTTACGAAGAAATGAATGATAGATTGTTAGAAAGTTTGAATGTAGAATGAAAATTTTAATATCTGCAGTTGGGACAACAGATCCCATCATGAAGAATCACGATGGAGCTCTGCTGCATCTAACTCGAATATATCGTCCAGATAAGATTGTTTTAATCTATAGTGAGGAGATGTTGGCTAAGAAAGAATGGATAGAAAAGGCTCTTCAGTCTATCGACGGCTATTCACCAATCATTGTTATTGATCCAATCATTCTGAAAAACGATGAAGTCTATATTTTTGATAAGATGTACGAAGAAATCACTCAGATCATTGAACGTTATAACAATGACGAAGATGAACTAATCTTAAATCTTTCTTCCGCGACTCCTCAAATCATTTCTGCGATGTTCGCTGCTAATCGAATCAATGATTATAATACTAGAGCTGTGCAGGTCGCAACTCCAGATAAATCAGCCAATCGACGTTTTGATCCAGCTTCAGGCCCTGGTATTGAAGAGTTAATTCATACAAATATAGATAATAACAGTAGTTTTGAGAATCGCAGCTTAGAAGATAACTCCCAAAAATTTAATCAGTCTTTGGTGAAACGTTACTTGAGACAACTCATTGCTCAGTATGATTATGCTGCGGTACTGGAGATTCTTACACAAAAAGACAATAGAATTTTGTCCAAAACAAACCAGAGGAAAGTATGTGCTGTTCTGGAAAATTTTGTTAATGTGTTTAAAAAACAAGCACTGTTGTCCGATATTTCGGCTCAAAATTTTACTGACCGAAAAGCAAAAGCAATTAATTATTTTTTAGTGATTGATGTCCTAAATCGCCGTGGTCAAGTTGCTGATGTTCTGATAAAATCAAAATCTCTCGCTGAATTTATTTTAGAAGAGCTCCTTCATAAAGAGCATCCAGATCTTGTTGTCAGCGTTGACAATCATCCTAAGTTAAATCCCCAACATCCAGATTTTGACCGAATTGTTAATTTTATTAATAATGAGATGAAAAAGGAAAGAAAAAACAGGGAATTTGATTGCAATTTTCCTCTAAACCTGCTGTCTTTTTATAATATTTTAGATTTCTATGAAGCTGATGACGTTTTATTAGACAATATCAATATAGTCAAAAGTTTCAATAACGAAAGAAATGCTCTTGCTCATGGATTGTCAGAAATTAATAGCCAGATTGTAAATAGCAGGAGGCTGAAAAAATTAATTGCTGCATTGAAAGTACTGCTTCAATTTAGTTACACTGTAGATGAGGATTACTTTAACTATTTTGATAAACAAAATGATTTTTTACGTGAGCAATTGAATTAAAAAAGAATAGAGTGAAGTTCGCCTGTATTTTCTAGAGTAAAAAATCCCCGTATTGGTTTCAATGCGGGGAAAACTTTTACTTATCAAACTGCACTTCCTCAATCAGATACTCGATAAACTTTTCTCCCATTTTGGACAGGCTGGCTTTTTCGTGCTGGATATAGACCAGCTCGATTGGGTCGTCGATGTCCAGAGGGATAGAGACGATATTATCTCCGTTGAGGTTGCTGTTGAGGATGCCGGTGGCAATGGTGTAGCCATCCAGACCGATCAGGAGGTTAAAGAGGGTTGCCCGGTCGCTGACTACGATAGATTTTTTATGGTGCTCCTGAGAGAGAATTTCCTCAGAAAAGTAGAAGGAGTTGTGAGTACCTTGATCATAGCTGAGATAGGGGAAATTCTCCAAATCCGCCAGCTGGACCAGTTTTTTCTTGGCCAGCGGATTGGACTTGCTGACAAAGATATGGGGCTGGGCTGTGAAGAGATGGGTGGCAATCAGGTGATTGTCGTCCAGCATCTTGGACAGGACATCGCGGTTGTAGCTGTTGAGAAAGAGGACGCCAATCTCGCTGCGGAAGTTTTTGACATCATCGATGATTTCCCAGGTCCGGGTCTCCCGCAGAAAGAGCTCGTATTTTTCCATGTCGCTTTTCTTGAGCAGGGAGACAAAGGCATTG
>NZ_KQ969397.1:54327-55919 GCF_001578865.1 Streptococcus sp. DD11 | reverse complement strand
CCAAGAGCTGGGTCTGCTCGACCACCTGACGGGCATAGGACAGAAACTCCATGCCGTCCTTGGTCAGGGTAATGCCCTTGGGATTGCGGATAAAAATCTCAATGCCCATCTCGTTTTCCAGATCCCGCACCGCGTTGGACAGGCTGGGCTGGGTGATGAAGAGCTGCTTGGCAGCTTCGTTCATGCTGCCGGTTTCGACGATTTTGATAATATAGTGTAACTGTTGAATTCTCATAGGTCTATTTTATCATATTCTTTAAGGTTTGACATATGAAA
Organism: Streptococcus sp. DD11; assembly: GCF_001578865.1. NCBI lineage: Bacteria > Bacillati > Bacillota > Bacilli > Lactobacillales > Streptococcaceae > Streptococcus > Streptococcus sp. DD11. Next base: position 55,643 of record NZ_KQ969397.1, on the reverse strand, counting down.
TGAAGCTGAAGGACGAGAAATCTTTTTCTGCAATCAGGGTGGTGCGGTGGACTGGAAATGACAACATTGGAGATAAGGGTTAGAAAATGCTAAATTGTTAAAGTAAGTTCCACCGCCGCCGTTAGCGGAAGTTAGTCTGCTAAAAATGCATAAATCCAGCGGGAATGCGCATCGGACTAAGTTCCAGCTCAGAGAGCAAATCGGAACTTACTTTGAAAAGTCACGAGGGTCAGAAAATGACCTTCAAACTTAATTTTTCTCTTGACAATCATGCCGGTAAATTATAGAATGGAGTAGATGAAACCTTTAAAGAAGTCCAGAGAGGCTGCTAAGGTCTATACGTGCTCAATGGCAGTTTTTGCCATGCTTTCGTGTAACCTTGCCTCGAGCAGGGTTTTTCTATTTTATCCAAAACAGCCGTGCTAGACTAGTATTTAAAGCGAATAATAAATAAGGAGATTATCCCCTCATGCGTGAAGAACGTCCGATTATCGCCCTTGACTTCCCTTCTTTTGATGATGTCAAAGATTTTTTGGAGCATTTTCCAGAAGATGAAAAACTCTATGTCAAAATCGGCATGGAATTCTTCTATGCCATTGGTCCGGAAATCGTGCATTATCTGAAAGGGCTTGGCCACAGTATTTTTCTGGATCTGAAGCTGCATGATATTCCCAATACCGTGCGCTCAGCGATGTCTGTCTTGGGCACTTTCGGTATTGATATGGTGACAGTCCATGCGGCAGGCGGTGTGGAGATGATGAGCGAGGCCAAGAAGGTACTGGGGAATCAGGCGAAGCTGGTGGCAGTCACTCAGCTGACATCGACTAGCGAGGAAGACATGCGCGACTGCCAGAATATCCAGACGACGGTTCAGGAGTCGGTGGTGAATTATGCCCGCAAAGCCAAAGAAGCCGGTTTGGATGGCGTGGTCTGCTCGGCTCAGGAAGTAGAGCTGATCAAGGCTGCGACAGCAGCTGACTTCCTCTGTGTGACACCGGGGATTCGACCGGCAGGCTCTGCCATCGGCGACCAAAAGCGGGTCATGACACCGCAGGAAGCTCATCAAATCGGGAGTGACTACATCGTAGTCGGACGGCCGATTATCCAAGCTGCAAATCCATGGGATGCTTACCACGAGATTAAGAAGCAGTGGAACAGCTAATTCCTCCTAGAAAATCTGCTTTTGACTGTGTTAAAGCTCTTTGCTGAGTGCTAATTCGGCCTGCATTCTTTGCCTGTCAAAGCTAGATTTTCTTTGAGTATAAGCTCTGCTTTTATTCAACCGCCGAAGGACTCTGTTTTATGAGAAAATGCTG
>NZ_KQ969397.1:48861-54307 GCF_001578865.1 Streptococcus sp. DD11 | reverse complement strand
TGCTGATGCTGCAGCTGTACAGGCTGCCCTGATTGCTTGCCAGATGATTCATTAGAACCCGCAAATGAAACCTTGATGGCGGCTTCTGGATTCAGTGATTCTGTCGGAACGAGAATTTGCTTGTGGGAATTGGTTTGAATTAAATCGTATTTTGATATTTACTTTTATTAAAAAAGGAGAAGTTATGACTTTAGCCAAAGATATTGCGCGTGATTTACTGAAGATTGAGGCTGTTTACCTGAAGCCTGAGAAGCCTTTTACATGGGCTTCCGGTATCAAATCCCCTATTTATACCGACAACCGGGTGACACTGGCCTATCCGGAAACCCGCACCCTTATTGAGAATGGCTTTGTGGAAACCATCAGGCAGGCCTTTCCGGATGCAGAAGTGATTGCCGGAACGGCGACAGCCGGCATCCCGCATGGCGCTATCATTGCTGATAAGATGAACCTCCCCTTTGCTTACATCCGCAGCAAGCCCAAAGACCACGGCGCTGGCAATCAGATTGAAGGCCGTGTCGCTCCGGGTCAGAAAATGGTGGTCATCGAAGACCTGATTTCAACCGGGGGTTCTGTGCTGGACGCGGTTGCAGCAGCCAGGCGCGAAGGAGCAGATGTCATTGGTGCAGCAGCCATCTTTAGCTATGAGCTGCCAAAAGCAGACAAGAACTTTGCGGATGCTGGCGTCAGGCTGGTGACCCTGTCCAATTACACCGAGCTGATCCATCTGGCAGAAGAAGAAGGCTATATCAATGCCGAAGGACTGGCTCTGCTGCAGAGATTCAAAGAGGACCAAGAAAATTGGCAGGCATAGGAAGGAAAGGCTTGATTCGCTTCAGCCTTTTTTCCATAAATCAATCCTAGTCAAGGAACATCATCAGCAAACCAGAAAGCGGGCTGCAGCCTTCTTGGCTCGCTATCTCGTTTTCAGGCTCGGCCAAAAAGGTTCCCCGAACCTTCCTCGCTTACGCATTTTCAGGCTCGGGCTAAAAAGGTTCCCCGAACCTTTTTACTCCCTCAGGCTGCTGGAGCTGACGTGCTTGAAGACAGTTACGGAGACTGTGGCTTTTGCTTTTGGAAATAGATAAATAGCCTTCTTTTTGGTATAATAGGGCTATGTCTAAGTTTTATCATCTGTCTTTTTCGATCCTGCAAAAGTTCATGCTGGTCATTGCCATCCATTGGTTTTTGATGGCTGTTTGGCATATGAACAGCCTGAGCAGTCTGGCTTTGCTGCTCTTTGCCGGTCTGGCTTATCTGGCCTATCGCTGTCGGCTTCATCTGCAAAGGTGCTATCGGGCGGTCATACGGCATAAATTTCTTCTGATGGCGGCGGTTCTGCTTTTTCAGATTATCGTCTTGCTGTCGGCTGAGCTGCTGATTCGTCGGGATGCGGCTGTTGTGTTCACCGGAGCTTTCAAGTATCTGAAAGAATCCTCCATCTCCAGCTATCTGACCCGCAATCCTAACAACATCCCGCTCTTTCTCTACGAGCGCTTGTTTTTCAATCTTTTCGGCGATACCGCTCTCTGGATCATGCAGGGGCTCAATCTTTTTTATGCCAATATTACGGCTCTCATCCTCTACAAGGGCAGTCAGAAGTATTTCTCTCAGCAGACGGCCAATGCGGTCTTTGCCCTCTATATTCTCTTGGTGGGCTTTTCCCCTTATTACCTATCCATGTATACGGATATTCCGCCCTTGCCCCTGATTGCTTTACAGATTTTTCTGGTGCTGGGGCTGCTGAAGGAAGATGAATCTCCCCGCCGGCTGCTTGTCAGAATCCTCCTGCTGGGCATGGTGACCAGCCTGGCCTTCCTGCTGCGGCCGACGGTGATTATTCTGGTTCTTGCCGCCTTCGGTATTCTCTTTTTAAAAGAAATTGGAAGAAATTCTTGCTGGTCTTGGCTGCTTTTTCCCTGAGTTTCGCTGTCAGCTATGCTCCTCTGTCCTATGGTGTCAGCCATCAGACAGAAGTGCCGCTGGTGGAAGGAAAGGGCTTGGCAAAGGGACCCTTGCTTTTTATCAATCTTGGCCTGACCTTTATCGGTCACAATCAGGAGGACATGAAGGAAGGACTCCTGCAGTATATCGATCCGGATAATCGCGATGACTACAATAACGGCATGTTTGCGACGGAGAATGTTGTCAAAGAAATCAAGCGCCGACTCAAGGAGTATACACCGCTGACCTTTCTTTATCATCTTTACTACAAGCAGTCTTTAACCGTGGCAGAAGGCAATTTGGGCTGGCTCTACCGCAGTGTCGAAAATGAGAAGACCCCCTATATTTCGCCGCTGTACCAGGCAACCAAGGACAATGTTTTCGCTCAGTTTGTCCGAGACTTCTTTCTCAATACGGACAAGGGCAGCTATGTCTATTATTCCTTGCTGAAGCAGGCTGTCTGGATTGTCATGGCCTTGGGCCTAGTCTTTTCCCTTTGGAAATACCGGCCGAATGACCATTTGAACTTTCTCATCCTAGCCGTCTTTGGCGGGCTGCTGTTCCTGCAGATTTTCGAAGGGGGCAAGACCCGCTATCTGATTCAGTTTCTGCCGCAGATTTTGATTTTGTCTGCTGTAGGCTTGACCCAGTACCCGCAAGCTCTGGGGAAATTTCGCTTTTGGTCTGGAAAAAAACGCTCAGAAAGGAGCTGCTGAGATGAAAAGACCTATTCCTGTCTATGAACCGCTTTATAAGCTGAAGCCTATTGCTGAGAATATCTGGATCGTGGATGGCGATCTGATTGAGATGGATGCGGTGGTGACCGTTCTGCCATTTTCCACCCGCATGACCGTTATCAAGCTGGCAAATAGTCAGCTCTGGTGCCATTCGCCGATTGCGCCCAATGAAGTGCTGTATAATCAGCTGGATGCTTTGGGACCAGTCGCTCATCTGATCTCACCCAATAAGATTCACTATGCCTACATAGCCGACTGGAAGAAGCGCTATCCAGAGGCCATTGCCTGGTCCAGTCCAGGAGTTGAGCAGCGGGCAGCCAAGCAGAAAATCCCAGTAGCCTTTGATGACCAGCTGACGGACAAGACGCCAGAAGCTTGGGCAGGCCAGATTGACCAGCTGATTTTCAAGGGGAGTGCTTTTATCGAGGAGGCTGTCTTTTTTCACAAGGCCAGCCAAACTCTGATTTTGACAGACCTGATTGAGAATTTCGAGACCGAGCATTTTCCAAGCTGGCTGCGCAGCAAGGCTTACAAACTAGCCCGCATTGCAGCGCCCGATGGCCAAACGCCCATTGACTACCGCATGACTTTTATCGGTCACCAAAGGCAGGCCAAAGAATGCTTGGAGAAGCTGCTGGCTTGGCAATCGGAGAAAATCATCTTAGCCCATGGCCGCTGCTTTCTGGAAAATGGCTCTGCAGAGTTGAGAAGGGCATTGCGCTGGATAAGATAGGAGAAGAAAGCGATATTCTTTAGAACACAGAAGTTCGAGTCAAAAAAATCACGATAAAAAGAAGTTTAGTGTTAAATTTTATCTATAAAATCGTCTTTCTTTTGTTTTTATCTAACCGACCATTATCCATCCATTGAGCTAGACGAAGAGGCTCATGAAATCGAGATATAAGGAGGCATATATGCAACACTCAGCTTGGCACGCTTTGATCAAAGAGCAGCTGCCGGAAGGTTATTTTACCAAGATCAATCATTTTTTGGATGAAGTGTATGCATCGGGAACCATTTACCCGCCGCGGGACAAGGTTTTTAATGCTATTCAGACTACAGCGCTGGCCGATGTGAGGGTGGTGATTCTGGGCCAGGATCCCTACCACGGACCGAGACAGGCTCAGGGATTGAGCTTTTCGGTACCTGATGACATCCCTGCTCCGCCTTCTCTGCAGAATATTCTCAAGGAGCTGGCGGATGATATTGGTGTCAGACAGTCTCATGACCTGACATCCTGGGCCAGACAGGGAGTGCTTTTGCTCAATGCCGGTCTGACGGTTCCGGCCGGTCAGGCCAATGCCCATGCCGGCCTTATTTGGGAGCCGTTCACAGATGCCGTCATCAAGGTGGTCAATGACAAGACAGAGCCGGTTGTCTTCATCCTCTGGGGATCTTACGCCCGCAAGAAGAAAGCTCTGATTTCCAATCCCCAGCACTTGGTCATCGAGTCCAGCCACCCCAGTCCGCTCTCGGCCTACCGCGGATTTTTCGGCAGCCGGCCTTTTTCCAGAGCCAATGAATTTTTAAGTGCCAAGGGCCTCAAGCCCATCAACTGGTTAGCATAGGAGGGATTATGGTCAAGCTGGCAACGATTTGCTACATCGATAATGGAAAAGAATTTCTCATGCTGCACCGCAATAAAAAGCCCAATGACGTCCATGCAGGCAAGTGGATTGGCGTCGGGGGTAAGCTGGAGCGGGGAGAAACACCGCAGGAATGCGCTGCCCGGGAAATTCTGGAAGAAACGGGTCTCAAAGCCAAGCCTGTCCTCAAAGGCATTATCACCTTTCCGGAATTTACACCGGACAATGACTGGTACACGTATGTATTTAAGGTGACCGAGTTTGAAGGACAGCTCATCGACTGCAATGAAGGGACCTTGGAATGGGTGCCCTATGATCAGGTCCTGTCCAAGCCGACTTGGGAGGGGGACCACACCTTTGTCGAATGGCTGCTGGAGGACAAACCTTTCTTTTCAGCCAAGTTCGTCTATGATGGCGACAGCCTGCTGGAGACGCAGGTTGACTTTTATGAATGAAGCGGAGGAAGCATATGCTCTTAATTAAAAACGGCCGGGTCATGGACCCTAAAACTGACTTCGATCAATCGGCTGACCTGCTGGTAGAGGACGGGAAAATCGTAAAAATCGGCCAGCAGCTGGAGGCGGCGGGTGCTCAGATTTTGGATGCTGCCGGTCTGGTGGTTGCTCCGGGCTTGGTAGATATCCATGTGCATTTTCGGGAGCCGGGCCAGACCCACAAGGAAGATATCCATACCGGCTCTCTGGCAGCAGCGGCAGGAGGCTTTACGACCGTTGTCATGATGGCCAATACCAGCCCGACCATTTCCACTGTGGACATCCTGCAGGAAGTGCTGGAGTCAGCTGCTCGGGAAAAGATTCATGTCAAGTCTGTGGCCACGATTACGGAGAATTTTGACGGTCAGCATCTGACCGACTTCAAGGGTCTGCTGGCTGCTGGTGCAGCGGGTTTCTCAGATGACGGCATTCCTCTGACCAGCTCCCGTGTCGTCCGTCAGGCCATGGAGGAAGCCAAGAAAAACGGCACCTTTATCAGTCTGCATGAGGAGGATCCCGGCCTCAACGGCATTTTAGGTTTCAATGAGCAGATTGCCAAGGAGCATTTTCATATCTGCGGGGCGACCGGAGTGGCTGAATACAGCATGATTGCCCGCGATGTGATGATTGCCTATGATACGAAGGCTCATGTCCATATCCAGCACCTGTCCAAGGCGGAGAGCGT
>NZ_KQ969397.1:45564-48211 GCF_001578865.1 Streptococcus sp. DD11 | reverse complement strand
GAAGAAGAAACATTTCATCTTACCTGTTTTGTCAACGGTGCTGTTGGCGCCAGCTTTTCTGGCTAGTCAAGTCTTTGCAGAAGAAAATGCAGCGGAGCCAAGCTCCCCGGCTGTGACTGCTTCTGATACAGGATCTGCCGATACTGCAAGTGCTCCGGCAGCCTCTGAAGCAAGCACAAGCGAAGCTAACAGCGGTACAGAACCTGCCGATAGCGCAAGTGCGCCAGCCGCTGCCGCTGATCCTGTTGCTGCTGCTGCTCCGGCCAGTGCCGCAGATCCTGCTGCTGCACAGACCAACAGCCTGCCAGAGGCCACCATTCTTCATACCAACGATGTGCATGGCCGTATTGTCGAAGAAAAAGGCGTAATCGGCGATGCCAAGCTGGCAACGGTTATCAAGGAAGAGCGGGCCAAAAATCCAAATGTTCTGGTGGTTGATGCCGGCGACGCCTTTCAAGGTCTGCCTATCTCCAACAGCTCCAAGGGAGAAGAGCGGGCCAAGATTCTCAACGAAATCGGCTATGATGCCATGGCGGTCGGCAATCATGAGTTTGACTTTGGTTTGGATGAGGCTAGGAAATACAAGGAAATCCTCAAGTTTCCTCTCCTCAGCTCCAATACCTATGCTAATAATGCCCGGGTTTTCCAAGCTTCCACCATTGTTGACAAAGATCCAGCTGCAGAGGGCGATGAGTTTGTCGTGATTGGGGTGACGACTCCGGAAACAGCGACCAAGACCCATCCTAAGAATATTCCGGGAGTGACCTTTACGGACCCAATCACAGAAGTGAACCGAGTCATCGCCGAAGTTGAAGCCCGGGCAGCGGCAGAAGGGAAGACTTACAATAACTATGTTATTCTGGCCCATTTGGGTGTCGATACGACGACACCGGTCGAATGGCGCGGCTCAACCTTAGCAGAAGCCCTGTCTCACAATGAAGCCCTCAAGGGCAAGCGCGTAACCGTTATTGACGGCCACTCCCATACGGTGCAGTCTACCACCTATGGCGACAATGTGACCTACAATCAGACCGGCAGCTACCTGCACAATATCGGCAAGGTGACTTTCCAAGCCAACCAGCTTCTGGGAAATCCTCAGCAGATCAGTGCGGAAACAGCTAAAGCAGTGACTCCGGACCCCACCGTCGCAGCTATGGTCAGCAAGATTAAGGAAAAATACGATGCCGAAAGTGCAGCAGTCGTCGTAGACAAGAGCCCGGTTGAGCTGAACGGCGACCGGGAAAATGTCCGCGTGCGCGAAACCAATCTGGGCAATGTCGTGGCGGACGCTCTTTACCAATACGGTCAGACCGGCTTTGCCAATAAGACTGATTTGGCTGTCACCAACGGCGGCGGTCTCCGCGAAACCATCGCCAAGGACAAGCCGATTACTAAGGGCAATATCATTGCGGTCCTGCCCTTTGGCAATACCATTTCCCAGATCAAGGTGACTGGCCAGAATATCGCAGATATGTTTACTAAATCACTGGGCTCTACCCTGCAGGAAAAGGACGGACAGCCTGTGCTTGATGAAAACGGCCAGCCCCTCTTGGAAGCCAGCGGCGGCTTTCTGCAGGTATCGGGTGCCAAGGTTTACTATGATACTAATCTGCCGGCCGATCAGCGGGTCCTCTACATTGAGATTCTGAACAAGGAAAGCGGTGTTTACGAGTCGCTGGATCCTGCAAAGACCTATTATCTGTCCACCAATGACTTCCTAGCTGCCGGCGGAGACGGCTACACCATGCTGGGCGGCGCCCGCGAAGAAGGGCCGTCTATGGACGTTGCCTTTGCGGACTATCTGGCGACAGCAGATCTGACAGCCTATGCGGTTATCAATCCTAACTCACGGACCATTTCCCTTTCGTCTGCCAAGGACAGTGACGGCGACGGCTATACGGATATTGCTGAAATCAAGGCAGGCACCAATCCAGCAGACGCGGCTTCCTATCCTGTCATCGCCAAGCCAGGTGACCCAGCTGCTCCTGCAAAACCAGCAGCATCCTTGGCCGATCCTGCCAGTGCAGCTTCAGGACAGACCAAGCCAGTAGCAGTCCATGTGGCCAAGACCTTTACCAAGGACCCCGCAGCCAAAGAACTGCCGCAGACCGGCAGCGAATCAGCAGCAGCCTTGAGTTTGGCTGGTATGGTTTTAGCTTTCTTTGGATTGGCAGGAATCAAGAAGATTCACAAAGATAACTAGTCTGAAGACACCATAAAACGGAAGCGGGCGCTTCCGTTTTATTTCTTTTCAGGTTCTTGGTGGGTGAGATTCAAACCCCAGGGGATAAGATTTTCCTTTTTTTGCTTGATCCGCTGGATATTGTCCCTGTGTCGGACGATGATAATCAGAGCCAGCGTTATAATAATCAAAGTAAAGAAAGGATCATAGCCTGGCAGAAGAAAGCCAAAAGCGGGGAAAATCAAGGCAGATAAAATAGCCAAGGCAGCTGATACCACGCTGGCCAGTGAAATCATGCTGCCCAGATAGAGCGTGCTCACAAAAACAGCGATCAGGTAGACAAAGAAAGCCGGTGAAAAGCCCAGAACAACCCCTGCGCTGGTAGCGACTGCTTTTCCGCCCTTAAAGCCGGCAAAAACAGGAAAGGTGTGGCCGATAACGGCCAGCAGCCCGAAGACCAGCGGC
>NZ_KQ969397.1:43405-44655 GCF_001578865.1 Streptococcus sp. DD11 | reverse complement strand
AGGGCAGCAGGGTCGCCAAGGTACCTTTGAGAAAATCAATGGCAAAGGTGGCCGTTCCTGCCGTCCTGCCCAGGATGCGGAAGGTATTGGTCGTTCCGGTATTGCCGCTGCCGTAGTCCCGCAGGTTTTTTTTAAAGAAAATCAGCCCAATCCACAGTCCAGTCGGAATGGAGCCCAGTAAATATGCTAGTATCAAACCAATCATCGTATTCATCATGATTTTATTATATCATGAATTTCAGCGGAGACAAGAGCAGCCTGCGAGAATATTTGACAGCTTTTGTCTAGTCGGACTTTTGGATATCGGGGAGGAAGGCTGCTGTTCCTATAAAATCAGCTGTAACCAGCATTTTTTTCAAAAAAATCTTTGCAAAATTCGCCAAAAACTTGTAAGATAGAAAAGATGAATTGACTAGGAGGTCTATTTTGGCAAAGAAAGAAATTACCATTAATAACTACAATGATGATGCCATTCAGGTATTGGAAGGCTTGGATGCGGTCCGGAAGCGGCCGGGGATGTATATCGGCTCGACCGACGGCGCAGGACTGCACCACTTGGTCTGGGAAATCGTCGACAATGCGGTGGATGAGGCCCTGTCAGGCTTTGGCGACCGCATTGATGTGACCATCAATAAAGACGGCTCTGTGACTGTGGCTGACCATGGACGGGGCATGCCGGTCGGGATGCACGCTACGGGAATCCCCACCGTTGAGGTCATTTTCACCGTTCTCCATGCCGGCGGTAAGTTCGGCCAGGGCGGCTACAAGACTTCGGGCGGACTCCACGGGGTCGGCTCCTCGGTCGTTAATGCCCTGTCCAGCTGGCTGGAAGTGGAGATTACCCGCGATGGAGCGGTCTACCGGCAGCGTTTTGAAAATGGCGGCAAGCCCGTTACCACGCTCAAGAAAATCGGCACGGCGCCTAAGTCCAAGTCAGGCACCAAGGTGACCTTCATGCCCGACGACAGCATATTCTCAACCACTGATTTTAAGTACAATCTGATCGCCGAGCGGCTCAATGAGTCCGCCTTCCTGCTCAAAAATGTCCATCTGTCGCTGACCGACGAGCGCAGCGGTGAAAAGGCAGAATTTCACTATGAAAACGGCGTTCAGGACTTTGTCAGCTACCTCAATGAAGACAAGGAAACCCTGACGCCGGTCCTCTATTTTGAGGGGGAGGAGAGCGGCTTTCAGGTCCAGGTGGCCCTGCAGTACAATGACGGCTATTCGGACAATATCTTATCCTTTGT
>NZ_KQ969397.1:39717-43385 GCF_001578865.1 Streptococcus sp. DD11 | reverse complement strand
CTATTCGGACAATATCTTATCCTTTGTCAATAACGTCCGCACCAAGGACGGCGGTACCCACGAGACCGGACTCAAGACCGCTATCACCAAGGCCATGAATGACTATGCCAGAAAGACCGGTCTGCTCAAGGAAAAGGACAAAAATCTGGAAGGCTCGGACTACCGCGAAGGCTTAGCAGCGGTCCTCTCTATCCTGATCCCTGAGGAGCACCTGCAGTTTGAAGGCCAGACCAAGGACAAGCTGGGCAGTCCGCTGGCCCGTCCTGCCGTGGACTCTATCGTCTCTGACAAGCTGACCTTCTTCCTACTGGAAAATGGCGAGCTGGCTTCCAACCTCATCCGCAAGGCTATCAAGGCCAGAGATGCCAGAGAAGCGGCCCGCAAGGCGCGTGACGAAAGTCGGAATGGCAAGAAGAATAAAAAAGACAAGGGCTTACTCTCTGGTAAGTTGACTCCGGCCCAGTCCAAGAACCCAGCCAAGAACGAGCTCTATCTGGTCGAGGGGGACTCTGCTGGCGGCTCCGCCAAGCAGGGCCGCGACCGCAAGTTCCAGGCCATCCTGCCCCTGCGAGGTAAGGTCATCAACACCGCCAAGGCCAAGATGGCAGACATCCTCAAGAACGAAGAAATCAACACCATGATCTACACCATCGGAGCAGGAGTTGGCTCAGATTTCTCGCTGGAAGATGCCAACTACGACAAGATTATCATCATGACTGATGCCGATACAGACGGTGCCCATATCCAGACTCTGCTTCTGACCTTTTTCTACCGCTATATGCGCCCGCTGGTCGAGGCCGGCCGCGTTTATATCGCCCTGCCGCCTCTCTACAAGATGTCCAAGGGCAAGGGCAAGAGCGAAGTTGTCGAGTATGCCTGGACCGACGGTGAGTTGGACGACCTGCGCCGCAAGTTTGGCAAGGGAGCCATGCTTCAGCGCTACAAGGGCCTTGGTGAAATGAACGCCGACCAGCTCTGGGAGACCACCATGAATCCCGACACCCGCACCCTGATCCGCGTCACCATCGAAGACCTGGCCCGGGCCGAACGCCGCGTCTCCGTCCTCATGGGCGACAAGGTCGAACCACGCCGCAAGTGGATTGAGGATAATGTCAAGTTTACACTTGAGGAGAGTGGGGAGATGGTGTTTTAGGAGAAAATATGGCTAGACAAAATTATTTTGATTTAATCCAGAATATGAATTTTGATCCTACCAGAGAGATTGAAATTATTTCTGAATTGCTTTCTGAAACTTATGATTATCACTTTAAACGTCATAGAGTTTCAGGTAGATCAGAGAAAATATCCTACTCTATTGAACGTATTTTTAATGAGACTTTTAATAATTATCCAATAAACAAAAAGCATCAATTTGTCTCGTATGACGAGGTTGAAAATTTTATTTTTGAAAAGGCGGACAACGAACTTGATAAATTATTCATATTTTTAGAATTTCTTATTGATTTATTTAGTTTTCTCACTTCAGATAGACATATTGATTTTCCTTTTGATCAAGGTTTGTTGATTGATATTTATGGTAACACATTTTATTACGAAAAATTATTTGATCAATTTGCCAAAATAGAGAATAGAGCGAATTATTTTTTAAACATTTTGAACCATGAATTGATTACCTTGGAAAATGGTGACAAAATCATCGTTGAAAAGAATGTTTATGCCTCAGAAGTTTCTCAGATTTTATCTGAAACCAGTATTGAAGATGCGATAAGGGTTTTAGAATATAATCATTTTTCAAATAAAGGAGATATTCAGCGTAAGAAAGAGATACTTATTTCTTTGGCAAACTATCTCGAACCATTGAGAAAAGAACTTAATAATTCTGAGGAATTAAAAGAGGTATTCAAAGTTAATAACAACAAGATTATTGCTTTTGAAAAACTTTTTGAAATGTATAACAATCTAGGGTTGAGACATAATAATCTGAAACAGTATCACCAGAATATGTCTGATGAAGAGTTGGAACGATGGTATGATGATATTTATACTTCAACTTTATTCGTTATTCTAAGTCTGGATGAAGCTAGGATTTTGTCTCAATTAGAGGCTTTAAAAGCAAAATGAGTTTATATGAAAAAGGAGACTGTTATGAAAGAATCCGATGTATTGACTAGACTTGGATTGAAAGACAAGGATGAATTGGTTTTTCTGCTAGAAAATAGTGGGAGAAGTAAAAGAATGTCCAAGCTCGCTTCTGTTGATAAGGAAGTTCATTCTGTTAAATTAGAATTTGATGAAGCAGGGTGTTACTTTAAAATAGAACCTGATCATTCAAGAAATGTATCTAATAATTCTAATTATTTTAGAAGAGGCTGGTCATGTGTCTTGAAAGCATCCAGGAAAACAGGGAAGGAAGTTTCCAATAAACATATAAATCCAGAGAATCACCCAAAAGAAATTGGATATCAACATTTTGACAGTGGTCATATTCTTGGACTTGCATTTCATAAATTCATTGATGGATATTCTTGCTTAACTCCTGATTTCAAAGAAAACGGAGTTTGGAACGATGAAGTTATCAACGACAAAGTTAAAAATTTGATTACTCAATTTGCGAGTGCAAACCATCAGACCGGAGGTTCACCAAGAGATAGTCAGGCTTATTTTGAAGATGAAGTTTATAAGTTTTTATCAGGTGGCAAAGGAGAGATATTTTACGAGGTCAAAGCAATTTATAAAAAAACGGATGGAAAAAAAGATCGATATCCTATTGGAACTGAAATTTATTACACAACTTTAAAACCTAATGAAAACAATTTGTTTATAGAAAAGCATGTTTTAGTTCCAAATATTGATTTTGACTTTGATTTATCTGTTATGGATGGCTATGAAGGATATAATAGCTATCGAGAGTTTTATAAAAATGGCTATGATGAAAAATATCGAAAATGCTTTAAGGATAGTAATGATTCAACCGAACCACTTGATAAAAAGCATCATTTCGCTTTAGTGCTTCAAGAAAAGATGCTTGGTATTTATAAAACCTCTAACCAAGCTAAAAATGAAATAGGAAATGAACCTATTTCAGAAATCAATTTTAGCTCTATTATTGATAAAGAAGAATACAGTAAAACTTTTACCGCTGAAGAAGAGCAGGGAATTATTCTTTTTACAAAAGAAGAGATAGGCACACTGGAAAGATTTCTGAAAGGCAGTAAATATACTGAATCAACAAAGAAAAACAAGTACTTTAGACCCTTTGTTAGAGGGGAGAAAATCTATCTTAAATACTACGGAGATGATGGAATTGCATCCGTAACTCATGGACATCCGAGCGGAGATGCAAAAGGGTATAATTCTTTAACAGAAGCCATGAAGGCAATGGGATGGCTATAAATTCATTCCTAATATTATCTTACCCCCCTTTGGACAAAATTTTTATTCAAAATATGTTGTCCAAGATAACAATAGCCACATTTCCCACGGGAAATGTGCTCTCTCAGCCTTGAAACAGGTGATTTCCCAGGGGAAATCTGGCTTTCAGGAGCTGCGGGCGAACTTTTCCACGGGAAATTTGATGTTGTTTAATGGCGGACGAACGTTCCCATGGGAAATATGATGTTTCTTCATGGCGAACGAACTTTCCCATGGGAAATAAACATTTTCAAATTAAAAAAATAAAAATACCATAAAAAAAGGAGATTTATCAT
>NZ_KQ969397.1:32433-39697 GCF_001578865.1 Streptococcus sp. DD11 | reverse complement strand
AGCGCGATGATGCTTTGGGTACGCTCCAGTCTTTGGTTCGGGCCTTTGCACGGGTCAAGGATGCAGCGACCAAGGAAGCTTATGAGACCCTGTCTCAGCTCCTGAAAAACTACACTGGTCTAGCTGCAACTAGCTTGGAAAAGGAGACCGAGGGCATCAACCACCTGCTCCAAGAGCTGAAAAATCCGGCCTACCAGACAGCACTGGCTAAGCTTCATCTGGAAGCCCATGTCGACAGTCTGGCTGCTGCTCAGAAGGTCTTTGAAAAGATCTACAAGGAGCGCCTGACTGAACTCAAGGGCAAGACACCTAGCCAGAATAAGAACGTACGCCTCAAGCTGCAAGAAATCTATGATTTTCTGGTGGACTTCACCGCTATCGGTGCCTACGCCTACCCAGAGCGGACTCACATGGTCGACCTCCGCGACCACCTCAATACCATCCGCAGCCGCTACAAAAAACGCAAACCTGCTAAGAAGGTGAAAGAAGAAGTGGTGGAGGCGAACTAGCAACTTCTGACGAAAGGAGACAGCCAATGACGCTTGACAATAAACTGGGCATAACTGATTCACTGGAACTAGCAAAGATGGAAGAAAAGATCAGTAAAGCCCGTGCCAAACAGCTTTTTGAGGACCAGCTTTTGGACAGCAAGCCAGCTGGCACTTATGAGACTCTGACCTTTATTCATAAATTCTTGTTTGAAGAAATCTATGACTTTGCGGGCCAGATTCGCACGGTTAATCTTGCCAAAGGGTCTTTCCGCTTTGCGCCTGTCATGTATCTGGCAGCTTCTTTGGAAAATATCGACCGCATGCCTCAGCAGACCTTTGACCAAATCATCGAAAAGTATGTTGAGCTAAATATCGCCCACCCTTTCCGAGAGGGGAACGGCAGAAGTATGAGGCTGTGGCTGGACCACCTGCTCAAGGCTGAGCTGGGGCAAGTCATCGACTGGTCTCAAGTCGATAAGGAAGACTACCTCCTAGCCATGGAACGCAGCCCCATTCGAGATACAGAGATTAAGCATGTCCTCAAGCAAGCCCTCACAAAGGACATTCATAACCGCAACCTCTACATGAAGGGCGTTGACCATAGTTACTACTATGAAGGTTATAGCCTATATAAAGCTGAGGAGTTGTGAGATAAGAAAGTTTACAGAGGAGTGTTTAGATGACTATTCTTGAAACAGACCGTCTCATTTTACGGGACTTGCAGGAATCTGATTTGCAAGCTTTGATTGCTCTGAATCGGGATCCAGAGGTCATGCAGTATTTCCCAAAGCCATATAGTCAAGCGGAGTCCTTGCGTCTTTATCGGGGCATTCAAGATGAAGTTAAGGCTTATGGCTACAGTCTTTGGGCTGTTGAAGAAAAGTCCAGTCAGGAGTTCATCGGCTTGGTAGGTCTGCACCATTCGGATTTACAGATTTTTGCTGGAAAAGAAGCTGTAGAAATAGGCTGACGTCTGCGAAAAGAGTTTTGGAATCGTGGTTATGCGACGGAGGCTGCCCAAGCCTGTCTAGACTTTGCCTTTCAGAGAGCAGGTTTGTCGGAAGTCTATTCCTTCACCTCCCTGCTCAACCAGCCTTCGCAAAAAGTCATGCAAAAGCTAAGCATGGAATTTGTCAAAGAGTTTGATAACGAAAAAGTTCCAGCAGACAGTCCGCTTTATAGACACGTCCTCTACAGAATCAAGAGTTTCAACTAAAAAGGCAGGTATTCCCATGAGAACTGAAACCGAGATGTTTGATTTGATTTTGCAAACTGCAAAAGCGCTACAGGTCGAGGCTGTTGCTATGTCCGGCTCGCGGACAAACCCAAAGGCTCCCAAGGACGAGTTCCAAGACTATGATGTGGTCTACATTGTGGAGGATTTGGATGGCCTGGTGGCTGACCTTGCTTGGCTGGACCGCTTTGGCCAGCGGATGATTGAGCAGCATGTCCTAGTAGACCATCGCCGCCTCTATCTCATGCTCTTTGAAGATGGCAATCGGATAGATTTGACCCTTTGCCCCAAGGAGCACATCAAAGAGTGGGTGGATAGCGAAGCGAATTTTACGGTGCTGGATGACGTGCAGGGACTGTTTGCTCCTTATGCACCGACCCCCAACCGCTATTGGATGGCACCAGCCAGTGCGACTGACTTTGACAAATCCTGCAATGAATTTTGGTGGGTCTCGGCTTATGTAGTCAAGGGCATTCATCGGA
Source organism: Streptococcus sp. DD11 (assembly GCF_001578865.1). Lineage (NCBI taxonomy): Bacteria > Bacillati > Bacillota > Bacilli > Lactobacillales > Streptococcaceae > Streptococcus > Streptococcus sp. DD11. Next base: position 37,490 of record NZ_KQ969397.1, on the reverse strand, counting down.
ACCACCTTGTCTATGCGACGGATCATCTGTATGGAATCTGCCAGCAAGAATTGCTCAGGCTTTTAGCTTGGCAAGTGGCAGCAGATAAGGGAACGGTCGATGTTGGCAAGAACTACAAGTACCTCTTTCAGCATTTGCCTGCTGAGAAAGAGAAAGAATTTACAGCCTTGCTTGACTTTTCTGACCAGAAAAGCCTCTCCAAGTCTCTCTTAGCTACCATGGACTTTTTCCACAAAGAAGCCCAAGCTTTCTCTCTCAAAACCGGCTTCCCCTATGACAAAGCAATTGCAGAGAAGATGATGGAGTATGCTGAAGCTAGACTTCCCAATCACTGACTAAATAAAGAACGTAATTTAAAACATTAAACTACAGAACGGATAGTTTGGTTACTTATAGTAACTGAACACGGGACTAATTTCCGTAAACTATCCTTTATTTTATAAAAAATACTCTACATTCTTTGAAAGGAGTTGAACACGCCCTAAATACTGTGTGAAAAAGATAAATTCTCTTGTGAGCATCGCTCACTGCAAGAATTTCCTATTTTCACTTTGTATTTTACGGGCTTTGTATCCTATATGAGTAACATTCAAAACATGTCCCTCGAGGACATCATGGGAGAGCGCTTCGGCCGCTACTCCAAGTACATCATTCAAGAGCGGGCCCTGCCCGACATCCGCGACGGGCTTAAGCCTGTGCAGCGCCGCATTCTTTACTCCATGAATAAGGACGGCAACACCTTTGACAAGGGCTACCGCAAGTCGGCCAAGTCGGTCGGGAACATCATGGGGAATTTCCACCCTCACGGGGACAGCTCCATCTATGACGCCATGGTCCGCATGTCTCAGGACTGGAAAAACCGTGAGATTCTCGTTGAGATGCACGGAAACAACGGCTCCATGGACGGCGATCCGCCGGCGGCCATGCGGTATACCGAGGCGCGGCTGTCTGAGATGGCCGGCTATCTCCTGCAGGATATTGAGAAGGACACGGTGCCTTTTGCCTGGAACTTTGACGATACCGAGAAGGAGCCGACCGTTCTGCCGGCAGCCTTTCCCAATCTTTTGGTCAATGGAGCAACTGGGATTTCCGCTGGTTATGCGACCGACATTCCACCTCATAATCTAGCCGAAGTCATTGACGCGGTCATCTATATGATTGACCATCCGTCTGCCAAGGTGGACAAGCTCATGGACTTTCTGCCAGGGCCGGACTTCCCGACAGGAGCTATTGTCCAAGGCCGGGACGAGATTAAGAAAGCCTATGAAACCGGCAAGGGCCGGGTCGTGGTGCGGTCGCGGACCGAGATTGAGAAGCTCAAGGGCGGCAAGGAGCAGATTGTCATCACCGAGATTCCTTATGAGATTAATAAGGCGGTCTTGGTCAAGCGGATTGACGATGTGCGGGTCAATAACAAGGTGGCCGGCATTGCCGAAGTGCGGGACGAGTCCGACCGGGACGGCCTGCGCATTGCTATCGAGCTTAAGAAAGATGCCAATACTGAGCTGATTCTCAACTACCTTTTCAAATACACCGACCTGCAGATTAACTACAATTTCAACATGGTGGCTATTGACAATTTCACGCCGCGCTTAGTTGGGATTGTGCCCATTCTGACCAGCTATATCGCCCACCGCAAGGAGATTATCCTGGCCCGCAGCCGCTTTGACAAGGCCAAAGCCGAGAAACGCCTCCATATCGTGGAAGGACTGATTCGAGTCATTTCGATCTTGGATGAGGTGATTGCCCTGATTCGTGCTTCTGAAAATAAAGCAGACGCCAAGGAAAATCTTAAGGTCAGCTATGATTTTACCGAGGAGCAGGCCGAGGCCATTGTCACCCTCCAGCTCTACCGCCTGACCAATACCGACGTGGTGGTGCTTGAGGAGGAAGAAGCAGAGCTGCGCGAGAAGATTGCCATGCTTTCTGCCATCATCGGCGATGAGCGCACCCTGTACAATCTCATGAAGCGGGAATTGCGTGATGTTAAGAAGAAGTTTGGCAACCCGCGTCTCAGCGAGCTGCAGGATCGAGCAAATGCCATTGAGATTGACACAGCCAGCCTCATTGTCGAGGAGGAGACCTATGTCAGCGTCACCCGTTCCGGCTATATCAAACGGACCAGCCCGCGTTCCTTCTCTGCTTCGACACTGGAGGAAATCGGCAAGCGGGACGATGACCGTCTGATCTTTGTCAGTCCTGCCAAGACAACCCAGCATCTGCTGATCTTCACCAGTCTGGGCAATGTCATCTATCGTCCGGTCCATGAGCTGGCAGACATTCGCTGGAAAGAAATCGGCGAGCACCTCAGTCAGACGATTAGCAATTTTGATACCCAGGAAGAAGTGATTTACACGGAAATCGTGGACAGCTTTGACGAGGGGACTTATTTTGCGGCTACCAAGCTGGGGCAGATCAAGCGCGTGGAGCGTAAGGAGTTCAGCCCTTGGCGGACCTATAAGTCTAAGGCACTCAAGTTTGCCAAGCTGAAAAATGAAGAAGACCAAGTCCTTGCTCTGGCACCGATTAAGCTGGATGATGTTATGCTCGTGACCAAGAATGGCTATGCCCTGCGCTTCAATATTGAGGAAGTGCCGGTTATCGGAGCCAAGGCAGCTGGAGTTAAGGCTATCAACCTCAAAAAGGATGACGTCCTAGCCGCAGCCTTTATCGCTAATACAGACTCACTTTACATCCTGACCCAGCGCGGTTCTCTTAAGCGCATGGCGGTCGCAGATATTCCTGTTACCAGCCGGGCCAATCGCGGCCTGCAGGTCCTGAGGGAGCTCAAATCCAAGCCCCACCGTGTCTTTGCAGCCGGACCTGTCTATGCCGGACAGGCGGACTTTGACCTCTTTACCACAGAGGCAGAAGTCAGCGAGGAGCAGATTCTGCAAATTACATCCAATAAAGGCACAGCTTACGACATCAATCTGGCCAGTCTCAGCCTGTCTGAACGGACCAGCAACGGCAGCTTTATCTCGGATAGCATTTCCGATGAGGAAGTCTTTGCTGCCCATATCAAATAGATTCAGAACCAGTTCAAACGAGCTGGTTTTTCTATGGCTCTTAACGAGACGCGGCTGAGTTTAGAGCCATTGACTCATAGACAGAGCGATAGCGAAGCCTACGTTCTCTGAAACTCTCAAGGAATCCAGCCAGAAGTTTCCAAACAAGTCTGGGATTAAAGAGAAAGTCTGAAAAAATAAAAATTTTCTGAAAATTGAAAATAACACTTGAAAATATCTAAAAAAGGTGTAAAATAGGGAGTATGACAGAAAGCACCAATCTGCTGGAGAGTCGTTAAAAGGAACAGTTCAGAGCCTGTTCTTCTAACCAGCTTGACCAGATGAGGTGCCATTATGATACAGTATCTTAGAAATGAGGACATGACTATGACTGCAAATCTTGACTGGGAAAATCTCGGCTTTTCCTATATGAAATTGCCTTATCGCTACATCGCCTATTACCGAAACGGTCAGTGGGAAGAGGGACAGCTGACAGAAGATGCGACCTTGCATCTGCACGAATCTTCTCCCTGTCTGCACTATGGCCAGCAGGCTTTTGAGGGACTGAAAGCCTACCGTACCAAGGATGGCAGCGTTCAGCTTTTCCGGCCGGACAAAAATGCAGAGCGGCTGCAGCGGACAGCTGACCGCCTGCTCATGCCGCAGGTCTCTACAGAGATGTTTGTGGATGCAGTCAAGCAGGTCGTACGGGCCAATGAAGACTATGTTCCGCCATACGGAACGGGCGGTACTCTCTATATCCGCCCGCTCTTGATTGGGGTTGGCGATATTATCGGAGTCAAGCCGGCAGATGAGTACATCTTTACCATCTTTGCCATGCCGGTTGGTAATTATTTCAAGGGCGGTCTGACGCCGACTAACTTTATCGTTTCTGCTGATTATGACCGTGCCGCTCCTCACGGAACGGGGGCAGCCAAGGTCGGCGGGAATTATGCGGCCAGTCTTTTGCCAGGTAAGATTGCCAAGGACAAGCAGTTCTCAGATGTGATTTACCTTGACCCGGCGACCCATACCAAGATTGAGGAAGTCGGTTCTGCCAATTTCTTTGGTATTACCAAGGACAGAGAGTTTGTCACTCCGCTCAGCCCATCTATCCTGCCCTCTATTACCAAGTACTCCCTGCTCTATCTGGCAGAGCACAGACTGGGGCTTAAGCCAGTCGAAGGCGATGTTCCTCTTGCAGAACTGGATAGATTTACCGAAGCGGGTGCCTGCGGTACGGCTGCAGTCATCTCTCCTATCGGAGGCATTCAGCACGGCGATCATTTCCACGTCTTCTATAGTGAGACAGAAGTCGGACCTGTTACCCGCCAGCTCTATGATGAGCTGACCGGTATCCAGTTTGGCGATGTTGAAGCGCCGGAAGGCTGGATTGTGAAAGTCGATTAATTACAGGAGCCCTTGCGGCTCTTTTAATATGCAAAATAGCAGGGTAAGACTTGCCAGCTCCGCTATTTTTTTGTAAAATAGAGCTTTGAGAGAGGTAGAAAATGAGCAAAAAAGATAAAAAAATCGAAATTCAGATTACGGACAGCAAGGTTCAGGTCGGGGCAGAGCAGTTTGACGGCTGCCGCCTGTCTATCGGCAAGAAGGTCATCGGTGAGATTGCAGAACTGGACGGTCAATTTGCTATTATAAAAAATGGCAGTGTGGAGAGTTTTTATAAAAAGCTTGAAAAAGCCGTTGAAAGTTTGATTGAAACCTATAATTTAGGCAAATAAGGGCTTGCATTTTCATTGTATTAATGTTATAATGGGTATCGTTGGTTGTTGGAGAGGTAGCGAAGAGGCTAAACGCGGCGGACTGTAAATCCGCTCCTTCGGGTTCGGGGGTTCGAATCCCTCCCTCTCCATATCTGAGATACAAGACTCTCAAAAGGCTGCACAAAACCTTGAGTGAGAGTTCCTTGCTTAGAGCCAATGAATGGGAAAGTTTATGCTTATAATAATGGGGTATCGCCAAGCGGTAAGGCAAGGGACTTTGACTCCCTCATGCGTTGGTTCGAATCCAGCTACCCCAGTTCTTAGG
>NZ_KQ969397.1:13553-32393 GCF_001578865.1 Streptococcus sp. DD11 | reverse complement strand
GCGGGTGCTTAGGAAAATAATTAAATTGTATGTCAAGTTTTATACTTGATTGTTGGAGGATTTTTTTAGATGAATGAATTTGAAGATTTGCTAAACAGTGTTAGCCAAGTTGAGCCAGGTGACGTCGTTACTGCTGAAGTTTTGACGGTTGACGCTAACCAAGCTAATGTTGCAATCGCTGGAACTGGTGTTGAAGGTGTCTTGACTCTTCGTGAGCTGACAAATGAGCGTGACGCTGACATCAACGACCTTGTAAAACCAGGCGAAACACTTGAATTGCTTGTTCTTCGTCAAGTAGTAGGTAAAGATACTGATACAGTGACTTACCTGGTATCTAAAAAACGTTTAGAAGCTCGCAAAGCTTGGGACAAATTGGTTGGCCGTGAAGAAGAAATTGTCACTGTTAAGGGCACTCGTGCTGTTAAAGGCGGACTTTCGGTAGAGTTTGAAGGACTGCGCGGATTTATTCCGGCTTCTATGCTCGATACTCGTTTCGTTCGCAATACTGAGCGTTTTGTAGGTCAAGAATTTGACGCAAAAATTAAAGAAGTAGATCCAAAAGAAAACCGCTTTATCCTTTCACGCCGTGAAGTTGTAGAAGCAGAAGCTGCTGCAGCCCGTGCTGAAGTATTTGGTAAATTGAATGTTGGCGATGTTGTGACTGGTAAAGTTGCCCGTATCACCAGCTTCGGTGCTTTCATTGACCTTGGCGGCGTTGACGGTTTGGTTCACTTGACTGAGCTGTCTCATGAGCGCAATGTTTCACCTAAGTCTGTTGTTACAGTTGGCGACGAAATCGAAGTGAAAGTTCTGGATCTGAACGAAGAAGAAGGCCGTGTATCACTGTCTCTGAAGGCAACAACCCCTGGACCGTGGGATGGCGTTGAGCAAAAGCTTGCTGCTGGCGATGTGATTGAGGGAACAGTTAAGCGTCTGACTGATTTCGGTGCTTTCGTGGAAGTGTTGCCAGGTATTGATGGCTTGGTTCACATTTCACAAATTTCCCACAAGCGTGTGGAAAGCCCTAAAGACGCTCTGAAAGTCGGTCAGGAAGTCACTGTGAAAGTTCTTGAAGTGAATGCTGCTGACGAGCGTGTGTCTCTCTCTATCAAGGCTCTTGAAGAGCGTCCAGCTCAAGAAGAAGGCCAAAAAGATGAGAAGCGTCAATCACGCCCACGCCGTCCAAAACGTCAGGAAAAACGTGACTTTGAACTTCCAGAAACTCAAACTGGATTCTCAATGGCTGATCTCTTTGGCGACATTGAACTGTAAAAAATTAAAAGAAGTTGAGATTTCTCGACTTCTTTTCTTATTTTGACTTGTATTTTTGGTGAAAATCGGTTATAATGTATTAGTTGCCACCCTTAGTGTAATGGATATCACGTAAGATTCCGGTTCTTGAGATGGGAGTTCGATTCTCTCAGGGTGGATGACTGAAGCTTGGACTTGTCAGAGTCCTTTTTTTATTTATTTTGAGGGAAATGTCGTGACAGTAAAATGAATCGCTCATCTCTTGATTGAGAAAGAATTGAGAAAGTCGGAAAGTATTTGCTTTTCAAATGCTCGAAAATAAAGCGTGGGCTTCCTAATGTGTTGGGATATTCCTGGCTGCGGGTTCGAAGAAAGTGAGCTGCCGCGTTAGGCAGCATTCTGAGAATGATTGGAAGAAGTCCAGCCAGCTGGTAGAGATTATGGGGATATAGTCCTTTAGTTTGCCTTTAGTACTAGGCAACGAGCCGCAGGCTGTACTGAGATACGGCAAGGCGAGTTAACGACGGAATAAAAGATAAACTAACTGACGATATCATTCATGATGGCAGCCAGTTTGTGACAGTGAGAATCAGGCGGTTTTTGCGCGCTTAATCTACAGCGGGGTGCTGCAGGAGAAAAGGGCCTCTTATCCTAGATTCCGAAGAGCACAGCACCTATCGCTGGGTTTCCTCTTTAGACGAGATGGAGGGGCAGCTGCTGGTTCCCTATCTGTCAGAACGGTTTGTATCGGAGAAATGAGTGATCAAAAAAACAGCCTCCTGGATTAAGGGGAGCTGTTTTTGAATGCCTAGTTTTTAGATGCTGCTTGGAATTCAGGATTTTGCCATGCTTCATCAATGATTGCCTGCAGTTCTTTAGCAGAAGCTTGCATTTTTTGAGTTTCTGCGTCGTTGAGAGGGATATTTACTGGACGGACGATCCCGTGAGCGCCGACGATAGCTGGTTGACCAATGAAGACATTTTCAACGCCATACTGGCCTTCCTGGAAGACTGACAATGGCAATACAGCATTTTCATCGTCAAGGATAGCTTTGGTGATACGAGCCAAAGCAACTGCGATACCGTAGTAAGTAGCCCCTTTCTTATTGATGATAGAGTAAGCAGCGTCACGGACGGAGATGAAGAGTTCAACAAGGTCTTCTTCGTTGAGGTCGCGGTTGTCCTGCAGCCATTGCTCCAATTTTACTCCGGCAACATTGGCATGTGACCAGACAGCAAACTCAGAATCACCGTGCTCACCCATGATGTAGGCGTGGACTGAACGGGCATCGATGCCGATTTTAGCAGCAAGGGCCTGACGGAAACGAGCGGAGTCAAGGGAAGTACCAGAACCGATAACACGCTCTTTAGGGAAGCCTGAGAATTTCCAAGTTGAGTAAGTCAAAACGTCAACTGGGTTGGCTGCCACAAGGAAGATACCGTTGAAGCCTGATTCAACGACTTGTGTCACGATTGATTTGTTGATGGCCAGATTTTTTCCGACCAAGTCAAGACGGGTTTCGCCTGGTTTTTGCGGAGCACCGGCAGTAATGACAACCAAATCAGCGTCGGCACAGTCTGCATAGGTCGCTGCGTAGATTTTCTTTGGCGAAGTGAAAGCAAGGGCGTGGCTGAGGTCTTCGGCATCACCGACAGCCTTGTCGAATAATTGAGGGATTTCAATAATACCAAGTTCCTGAGCGATTCCTTGGTTAACAAGAGCGAAAGCGTAGGATGAACCTACGGCACCGTCACCCACAAGGATAACTTTTTTGTGTTGTTTAGTAGCAGTCATTCTAAACATCTCCTTAATTTTTTTAGGGAAGTATTCCCCATACATATTCATTCTACCACTTTTGCTATATTTTGTCACGGACAACTTTGGTCTTTAGGCGATGTAAACGTTTTTACAAGAGCTTCAAAATGCTGAAAAATTCAAGAAAATGTGGTATAATTGTAGGGTGATTGAAAAGAACAGAAAGGCATTTTTTTAATGCAAGACAGAAACTTAGTAAATGTGAATCTGACCAGCGAAATGAAGACCAGTTTCATCGATTATGCCATGAGCGTTATCGTAGCACGGGCGCTTCCGGATGTTCGCGACGGTCTCAAGCCGGTTCACCGCCGGATTCTCTATGGAATGAATGAGCTGGGGGTTACTCCTGATAAGCCTCATAAGAAGTCAGCCCGTATCACAGGGGATGTCATGGGTAAATACCACCCGCACGGGGACTCTTCCATCTATGAGGCAATGGTGCGGATGGCTCAGTGGTGGAGCTATCGCTATATGCTGGTAGACGGCCATGGAAACTTTGGCTCCATGGACGGAGACGGCGCCGCTGCTCAGCGTTATACAGAAGCCCGGATGAGCAAAATTGCTCTGGAAATGCTGCGGGACATTAATAAAAACACTGTTGATTTCAGCGATAACTATGATGCCAGCGAAAAAGAGCCGGTTGTTCTGCCGGCCCGTTTTCCGAATCTGCTGGTTAACGGAGCGACCGGGATTGCTGTCGGAATGGCCACCAATATCCCGCCTCACAATCTAGGAGAAGCCATTGATGCTGTGAAACTGGTCATGGACAATCCGGAGGCGACGACACGGGACATAATGGAAGTGCTGCCAGGACCGGACTTCCCGACCGGTGCTCTGGTTATGGGCAAATCTGGCATCCACCGGGCCTATGAGACTGGTAAGGGCTCCATTGTTCTGCGCTCGCGGACAGAGATTGAGGAGACCAAGACAGGCCGGGAGCGGATCGTGGTGACAGAATTTCCTTATATGGTGAATAAAACCAAGGTTCATGAGCATATTGTCCGTCTGGTGCAGGAAAAGCGGATTGACGGTATTACTGCTGTTCGCGATGAATCCAACCGCGAGGGAGTTCGCTTTGTGATTGAGGTCAGACGCGATGCTTCTGCCCATGTCATCTTGAACAATCTTTTCAAGCTGACCCAGATGCAGACTAACTTCAGCTTTAATATGCTGGCGATTCAAAACGGCGTGCCGAAGATTCTTTCCCTGCGTGAAATTCTTTCTGCTTACATTGAGCATCAGAAGGAAGTGGTGACCCGCCGGACCGTTTTTGACAAGGAAAAAGCTGAGGCCCGGGCTCACATTTTAGCCGGTCTCCTGATTGCGCTGGACCATATTGACGAAGTCATCCGTATTATCCGCAACAGCGAGACAGATGCGGAGGCTCAGGCTGAATTGATGGCCAAATTTGAGCTGTCAGAGCGTCAGAGTCAGGCTATTCTGGATATGCGTCTGCGCCGTCTGACCGGCTTGGAACGCGATAAGATTCAGTCTGAGTACGATGAATTGATTGCTCTGATTGCAGATTTGGCAGATATTTTGGCCAAGCCTGAGCGGGTTGTGGCGATTATCAAGGAAGAGCTGGACGAAGTGAAGCGGAAGTTTGCGGACGACCGCCGGACAGAGCTCATGGTCGGTGAAGTCCTTTCTCTGGAAGATGAGGATTTGATTGAAGAAGCAGACGTTCTGATTACTCTTTCAAATAAGGGCTATATCAAACGGCTCAATCAGACTGAGTTTACAGCTCAGAAACGCGGAGGCCGCGGAGTTCAGGGGACAGGTGTCAAAGATGATGATTTCGTCAAAGAGCTGGTCTCCACCAGCACTCATGACCGCCTGCTCTTCTTTACGAATAAGGGCCGGGTTTACCGCCTCAAAGGCTATGAAATTCCTGAATACGGCCGGACTGCCAAAGGGCTGCCAATCGTCAATCTCCTGAAGTTGGATGAGGGAGAAACAATTCAGACCATTATCAATGTGGAGCAAGATCACAGCGATGATTCCTATCTTTTCTTTACTACCCGTCATGGCGTAGTCAAACGGACCAGTGTGACAGAGTTTGCCAATATCCGCCAGAATGGTCTGAAAGCCTTGAACCTTAAGGAAGAGGATGAGCTGATCAATGTCTTTCTGACGGATGGTGCAGCTGATGTCATTATCGGGACGAAATTCGGCTATTCTGTCCGCTTTAATGAAACGGCCGTGCGGAATATGAGCCGTCTTGCGACAGGTGTCCGCGGGGTCAGCCTACGCGAAGGAGACTGTGTCGTCGGCGCCAGCGTTGTTTCAGACGGAGATGAAGTGCTGATTATTACTGAGAAGGGATACGGCAAGCGGACTTTAGCCAGCGAATACCCGACCAAGGGACGCGGCGGAAAAGGAATCAAGACAGCCAATATCACTGAAAAGAACGGTTCTCTGGCAGGTCTGATGACGGTTTCCGGTGAGGAAGATCTGATGATTATTACCAATACCGGGGTGATTATTCGTACCGGTGTAGCCAATATTTCACAGACAGGCCGCTCCACTATGGGGGTTAAGGTTATGCGTTTAGATCAGGATGCGCAGATTGTTACCTTTACGACGGTTGAAGCAGACGAAAAAGATGATGCAGCAGAGGAAGAAAACGAATCATAAAAGAGGGCCTATATGGTACAAGGTAAAAGAAGTCAAAGAAGACAAAAACGCAGCAAAAGAAATATTTTTATCAATATCATTGCGACGCTATTGATTATTGTGGCCCTTGCCCTAATCTTTAATGCGCAAATCCGAAATATGATCATGGTCTGGCATACCAACCAATATCAGGTCAGCAAGGTTTCCAAAGAGTCGATTGATAAAAATAAAAATGCTGAGACCAGTTTTGATTTTAATAAGGTAGAATCGCTTTCCACAGAAGCAGTCATCAATGCCCAGTGGAAAGCGCAGCAGCTGCCGGTCATCGGCGGTATCTCCATTCCGGAGGTGTCCATGAACCTGCCGATTTTCAAGGGCTTGGACAATGCCGGTCTCTATTACGGTGCAGGCACGATGAAAGAAAGCCAGCAGATGGGCCAAGGCAATTATGCTCTTGCCAGCCATCATGTCTTTGGCATTACGGGTGCCAGCGATATGCTCTTTTCCCCGCTGGACCGTGCCAAAGCAGGCATGAAAATCTATATCACCGATAAGGAAAAGGTTTATACCTATGTTATCACCAGTGTAGAAACGGTGACACCGGATCGGATTGATGTGATTGATGACACCGAAGGCGTTGCCGAGATTACTCTAGTGACCTGTGAGGATGCAGCTGCCACCAATCGGACGATTGTCAAGGGAACGCTGGAAGGCTCTATTGAGTACGACAAGGCTCCTAAGGAAGTTCTGGAATCCTTCAGTAAGTCCTATAATCAGATGCAGATTTAATGCCAGAAATCAGAAATTAATAAAATTCACCCCAAGAGTTAGAGAGATTCTAGCATCTGGGGTGTTTTTTTGCAGCCTTTTTCGAATAGTAAGGTAAGGAGGTTTCTATGTATAGTATTTCATTTCAGGACGATCGGAGCATGATGCCGCGGGAGCGTTTGATGAGGGAGGGAGCAGAGAAGCTCAGCAATCAGGAGCTGCTGTCCATTTTTCTTAGAACAGGCAACAAAAAAGAAACTGTCTTCCAAGTTTCTCAAAAAATCTTATCTTCTATTTCCCATTTGAACGATCTGAAGTATCTGACTCTGCAGGAATTGCAGACCATTTCAGGGATTGGCCCCATAAAAGCTGTCGAGCTGCAAGCCGTCATTGAACTGGGCCGGCGTATCAATCGGGCTGAGGTGCTGCAGATGGAGCAAATCATGGGCAGTCAAAAGCTGGCTCAGAAGATGCAGCAGGAGCTGGGGGATATGAGGCAGGAATGCTTGGTAGCCATCTATCTCAACAGTCAGAATCAGATCCTTCATCAGCAGACGATCTTCATAGGAACGGTGACCAGAAGCATTGCAGAACCGCGGGAAATTCTCCATTATGCCCTCAAACATCTGGCGACTTCCATTATATTGGTCCACAATCATCCGTCGGGGTCTGTCGTTCCCAGCAAAAATGACGACGAGGTGACCCAGCATATGAAGGAAGCCTGCGAGATGATGGGGTTGGTTCTCTTGGATCATTTGATTGTGGCGAAGACCAATTATTACAGCTATCGTGAAGAGACGGATATCATCTAAAGCCTATTGACGACATAGTCAAAGAGAGCTAAATCGCCTTCATGGGAGCCAAAAAGAAATTCCGGATGCCACTGGACACCGAGAAAGGGGCTGCCGTCAGTGGAAGTAACCGCTTCAACGACCTTGTCGCGCGGGTCATAAGCGATTACCTCCAGATTAGCTGCCAAATCCTTGATGCTTTGGTGGTGGAATGAATTGATCTCAGAAGCCGGACCGTAAATTTCATGCAGCACAGAGCCGTTTTTGGTTACCATGCTTTGAGTAGTATACTCTGCAGAGCGGTCCTGCCAGTGGTCTTCAATATCCTGATGCAGGGTGCCGCCCAGAGCGACATTATAGAGCTGGGTACCGCGGCAGACTGTAAAGATAGGCTTCTTTTGCCGGCGGGCTTCCTGAATCAAAGCCAATTCAAAAACATCCCTTTTCAGCAGATAGTCATCGCTGTCAATCGTCTTTTCTTCCCCGTAAAATTGCGGGGAAACATTTTGGCCGCCGGTGATAATCAATTTGTCAATGACAGAAATATACTGCTGGGCTGATTCCTTATCGCCGATTGGCAGAATCATTGGAATTCCGCCAACTTCTTTGACCCCCTCGACAAATCCGGTGGCAGTATAGCTCATATGGACGAATTGATCATCGGGGAGTGTTCTTTCATTTCCGGTTATTCCAATAATTGGTTTACTCATAGAGTAATGGCTACCTCTCTTATCTTAATTTTCATTCTTTCTCATGAAGTAGAGCAAGGTCTGCAGCTCACTGGTCAGATCGACATATTGGGCAACAACATCCTTGGGCAGGGACAGGTGGACCGGTGAGAAGCAGAGAATTCCCTTGATACCCGCTTCGACCAGAACAGAAGCGACTTCCTGAGCCTTTATGCTGGGTACAGTCAGAATGGCTGTCTGCACATTTCCAGACTGTACCTTTTGTTTGATTTGGGAAATTCCGTAAATAGGGATTCCGTCTTTGGTGATGGTGCCGACATCGGGGTGGTCATCCGTATCAAAGGCCATGACAACCTTCATTTTATTGCGCTCATGAAAACGATAGTGCAGAAGAGCACGGCCCATATTGCCGACGCCGACAATCATGACATTGGTGATGGAGTTGTCATTGAGCAGATCGGCAAAAAAGTTCATCAGTTTTTTGACATCGTAGCCAAAGCCACGGCGGCCTAATTCACCAAAATAAGAAAAATCCCGCCTGACAGTAGCTGAGTCAATCCCAATAGCCTCTGCAATCTGCTTGGAATTGGCTTTCTCGATTTTTTCGGCATTGAAGCGCTTAAAAATACGGTAATAGAGCGAAAGTCTCTTGGCAGTTGCGCGGGGAATTGCAGTGTTTTTTTCAGATTTCACAAAATCACGACCTTTCTAACTCTATTTTATAGAAAGTTTGTGAAAAAATCAACTAGTTTTATATAGGAAAAATCTTCGGGCAGGTCTTACCGGCAGCTATAACTCAATCCCGATAGGTATCTAAGTCCAATTTTGTCATCTGCCGGTATAAATCGCCGATTTTGCCTTCAAAAGGGAGCGCCTGTCCTTTATAGCTGATTGAGATGACCGGCCGGTCATCAGGGACAGTGACGCAGCCCGAAAAGGCCAGTAAAAACTCGTCAAAGTCTTGATAGGTCAAGGTCCGTTGGACCTTGTAAGAGTCTAAGTAGATGAGCTCAATCATTGTGCTGTATTCTCCTTTCTGTCTGCTGTGCTTTCAAATTTCCGGACGCCTGCAGGCCGTTCTGATAAGAAAAAAGCAAAATTGCAGGAACTTTGCTTATTGGGGTGTTTTTTCAAAGATATGTCTTTCTACCAGACTGTCCATAAGGAAGTAGAATTTTTGCTGAAGAATGTCATTGTCAGCCGACTTGAAAATATTGACCAGGCGCAGTCCGGATTTATCGGTGATATTAATCTTGAAGCCTGTCAGGTCTTTGTTGATGATGATTTTCAGCAGAAAGCCATTGCCGCTGTTGGGAACGGCTTCCAGCAGGCGGGACAGTTCGTAATTGCCGACTTTGGTTTGGGCAAAAGTATTGTCGCGCAGGGTGAATTTTTTAACATTGGGGTGAAGTGAGTAGGTAAACTCACAGTTTGCTAAGCTAACAGATGTTTGAAAGGCCATCTTATCCTCCTAAAATTTCTTTTAAAGTTTTGCTGAAATAGTCTATTTCTTCGATGGTGTTTTGGTCTGAGGTACTGATACGGATGGATTCTCCCAGACGCTCAGAATCATCTCCATAGAGAGCCTGCAGGACATGGCTGGGCTGAACAGTCCCCGCTGTACAGGCGGAACCGGTAGAGACAGAAAATCCCTTTAGGTCTAGTTGGAGCAGGAGCAGATCGTTTTTCTGCTGGGGAAAGCCCAGATTGATGACATAGGGCAGGCTGGACGGACTTTCGTTTACATAGAAGTCCAGACCGGCTAAATCTGTCAGGAGTCTGTCCTTTAGGAGCTGAGCGTGGGCCAGATTTTCTTTCAGATGTTCAGCGCTTTCTGACAGTGCAGCCGCCATTCCCAGAATAGACAGTAAGTTCTCGGTGCCGGCCCGGTGTTTTTCTTCTTGGTCGCCGCCATGCAGAAAGCGGTCAAAGTCCATCCTGTCGGCATAGAGGAAGCCGACTCCCTTTGGACCGTGGAATTTATGAGCAGAAGCACTGAGAAAGTCGATTCCCAGCTCCTTTGGGTAAAGAGGGACTTTGCCAATGGCCTGCACAGCATCTACATGGAAGGCTGCCGGGTGGTCTTTTAAGAGCTGACCGATTTCCTTAATCGGAAGCAAATCGCCGGTCTCATTATTAACAGCCATGACTGATACAAGAATGGTATCCGGCCTGAGAGCCTGCTGGATGTCTATCGCCCGAATCTGTCCGTCAACTGGCTGAATAACCGTCGCTTCAAAGCCGAATTTTTCTACTAAATACTCAACTGTCTCTAAGACAGCGTGATGCTCAATAGCCGTTGTGATGATATGTTTTCCCCTGTCCTGATGGCGAAGAGCATAGCCTTTGATAGCAGTATTATTGCTTTCTGTGCCGCCCGAGGTAAAGAGGATATGCCTGCTCTCAGTATGAAGAATCTGAGCAATTTCTGCACGTGCCTGCCTGAGCAGCTTGCTGGCTTCCCGTCCGTGGCCGTGAATACTGGACGGATTCCCAAAGACAGTCAAAGCTTCTGTCATTGCTTTAATGGCTGCAGCTGACAAGGGAGTCGTAGCAGCGTTATCTAAATAAATCACGAATTTGTCCTTTGTTTCTTTTGATAGGCAAAAAGCGGGCTGACTGGCTTTCTCTCCTGAATACGGACAATGGCATCGCCAATCAATTCGCTGGCTGTAATGTAGTGGATGTTTTGGGGAATTTTTTCCTTGGTAGCCACAGAGTCAGTCACCAGAATTTCCTTGATAGGGACTTGATCCAGCAGTTCTGCGGCCCCTTCGACAAAAAGTCCGTGGCTGGAAACAGCATAAATCTCAACCGCTCCCTCACGGTCAACGATTTTGGCAGCTTCTGAGAAAGTCCGGCCGGTATTGAGAATATCGTCAATGAGAATGGCTTTCTTGCCTGCTACATCGCCGATGATATAGCCTTCTGAGCGTCCAGCTTCATCCTCGCCGTAGTCAATAATAGCGATAGGAGCATCCAGATATTCAGCCAGACTGCGGGCACGCTTGACTCCGGAATTTTTAGGGCTGACCACCACTACATCCTCGCCGGTAAGGCCCATGTCGCAGTAGTGCTTGGCAAAGAGAGGAATGGTAAAGAGGTTGTCTACCGGAATATCAAAGAAGCCCTGCACCTGCACAGCGTGGAGATCCAGAGAAATCACGCGGTCAACGCCTGCGCCCACCAGCATATTGGCTACCAGCTTGGCAGTGATTGGCTCGCGGGGAGCAGCAGTCCTGTCTTGACGGGCATAGCCAAAATAAGGCATAACGACATTGACAGTGTTAGCGCTGGCCCGATTGCAGGCATCGACCATGATCAGGAGTTCCATCAGGTGGTTATTGACCGGAAAACTGGTGGACTGGATGATGTAGATGTCGTAGCCGCGGACGCTTTCTTCAATATTGATCTGAATCTCGCCGTCTGAGAACTGGCGGGAAGCAAGCTTGCCCAAAGGAACTCCGGCAGCCGCAGCAATCTTTTCAGCAATGGCATGATTGGAGTTGAGAGAGAAAAGTTTCATATTTTTTTTATCTGACATGAGATGGACCGTCCTCTTTTTGTCTCTTTAGGAGCCCAGATTATAAGGATGAACACAACCTTTATCAAGACAGGCTCTTAGATTTCTATCTCTTATTTTACCAGAAAAATAAGATTATTTCAGCTTTTTTACAAGTTTTCAGCAAATCTTGCTATCTTGCTTTTGGCGGGCTTGTAGTGGATCTTGTGCTGCCGCAGGAATTGCTGAAAGTTTTCTTTGCCCTGCTCAAGGTTTTCGACCTCAACTTCCAGCTCATAGTCTGTCTTGCCGAAATAATGGCTTTGGTCCAGAGCCAGCAGGCCGATAGCAGTCTTCTTTTCATAGCGAATGGTTTTAAGAGAGCCCAGAACAGTTAACTCTTCTATAGGAATCTGCTTTTCTTGGAGCAGCTGACGGACTCTTCCCGGAGGAAGGCTGTTGTTTTGCAAAATAGTTTCAGTTTCTTTCAAAGTCAGTGCCTGATTGTGCTCCAGCAGGCCGATTTTCTGAGGGATTTTCAGGGTCAGCTCAGCTGCATTTTCAAAAGTCCGCAGCCGCAGGGTTAAGTGTGCCTGCCGGATGGAGCGGCTGGGCGAATCGATGTAATAGTTGGTCTGAGTGACGGGGTCGAGATTTTTAAACAGGGGGAGGAGCTGCGCGTGCTCCTGCTGAGTCAGCATGCTTTTGAGTTCAATTTCTAAATGCTTCATTTTCAGGTCCTTTCTTTTTTTGAAAGCGATTTATGTTATAATAACAGTTGTGTTTATTTTATACAAAAAATTCCAATATGACAAGGTAAGTGTATGACGATAGAATGGGAAGAATTCCTAGACCCTTATATTCAGGCAGTCGGAGAATTAAAGATCAAACTCCGCGGGATTCGCAAGCAGTACCGCAAGCAGCAGCGCCATTCTCCTATCGAGTTTGTCACCGGACGGGTCAAACCGATTGAAAGTATCAAAGAAAAGATGGCACTGCGAGGAATCCGCGAGGAAACCATCGCTCAGGAAATGCAGGATATTGCCGGTCTGCGGGTAATGGTCCAATTTGTTGATGATGTCGATGAGGTACTGGAAGTGCTGCGCCGGCGGACAGATATGCGCATCATTCAGGAGCGGGACTACATTAAGAATAAAAAAGCCAGCGGCTATCGGAGCTATCATGTCATCATTGAATATCCGGTGGATACCATTAATGGCAGCAAGCTGATTCTGGCTGAAATTCAGATACGGACCCTGTCCATGAACTTTTGGGCAACCATTGAGCATTCTTTGAATTACAAGTATAAAGGAGAATTTCCGGAGGAAATCAAGCGACGTTTGGAAACGACGGCCAATCTGGCCTACCAGCTTGATGAGGAAATGGGAGCTATCCGCGACGCCATTCAGGAGGCGCAGGCTCTCTTTGATCCGCTGCACCGCAAGCTCAATGACGGTGTCGGAAACAGTGACGATACAGATGAAGAATACAGATAAAAAAATAGCGATCATTCGCAATCGGAAAAGACAGAGTGAAGAAGTCTACCAGCAGTTAAAGCAGAAAATCCGAACCAGCGGCTTTATCCTGACACCCAAAAATCCCGATATCGTGATTTCTGTGGGCGGTGACGGCATGCTGCTTTCGGCCTTTCACAAGTATGAGCAGCAGCTGGATAAGGTCCGTTTTGTCGGTGTCCATACCGGCCATTTGGGCTTTTATACGGATTATCGCGATTTTGAGCTGGATAAGCTGGTTGAAAATCTGAAACTGGACACAGGGGCCAAGGTCTCCTATCCGATTTTAAATGTCAAAATTACCTTCGAAAACGGGGAAAACCGAGTTATCCGAGCTCTTAATGAAGCGACGATTAAGCGTTCAGACCGGACCATGGTGGCGGATGTCATCATCAATCATGTCCACTTTGAGCGTTTCAGAGGTGACGGAATCTCTGTCTCCACACCGACCGGCAGCACTGCCTACAATAAATCTCTGGGCGGAGCTGTTTTGCATCCGACCATCGAGGCCTTGCAGGTGACGGAAATTGCCAGCCTTAACAACCGTGTCTATCGAACGCTAGGCTCCTCGGTGATTGTGCCCAAAAAGGACAAGATCGAGCTGGTGCCGACCCGCAATGACTACCATACCATCGCTGTAGACAATCAGACTTTTTCCTTTAAAAACATCGTTCGCATTGAGTATCAGATTGATAATCATAAGATTCACTTTGTTGCTTCGCCCAGTCACACCAGTTTTTGGAATCGGGTCAGAGATTCCTTTATCGGAGAGTGCCAGGAATGAGGTTTGAATTTGTTGCAGATGAGCATATCAAGGTGAAAACCTTTCTGAAAAAGCAGGAAATTTCCAAGGGGCTGCTGGCTAAGATTAAGTTTCAGGGCGGCAGCATTTTGGTTAACGATCAGCTGCAGAATGCGGTTTATCTGCTGGATGTCGGTGACAGGGTTACGGTGGATATTCCGGCAGAGAGAGGGTTTGAGACCCTGCAGGCGGTTCGGCGGGACTTATCGGTGGTATATGAAGACCAGCATTTCTTGATCTTGGATAAGCCTGCCGGTGTGGCCAGTATTCCCAGTGTCAATCATTCCAATACGATGGCCAATTTTGTCAAAGCATACTACATAGACCGGGAGTATGAAAATCAGCGGGTGCATATTGCGACGCGGCTGGATAAGGATACCAGCGGGCTCATGCTCTTTGCCAAGCATGGGTATGCCCATGCCCGGCTGGATCAGCAGCTGCAGAAAAAAGTGATAGAAAAGCGTTATTATGCTCTAGTCAAGGGGGAAGGCGACCTAGAGGAGCGGGGCGAGATTATCGCGCCGATTGGGCGCAATCCTGAGAGTATCATCACGCGGCGCGTGGTCAAGGATGGTAAATATGCTCATACCAGCTATCGGGTAGTGGAGCGTTTCGGTGATGTCTATCTGCTGGACATTCGCCTGCACACCGGGCGGACACACCAGATCCGTGTTCACTTTTCCCATATTGGTTTTCCGCTTTTGGGCGATGATCTTTATGGGGGCAGTCTGCAGGAGGGGATTGCCCGGCAGGCCCTGCATTGCCATTCCCTGAAATTTTACAATGCCTTCAGCGGCCGGGAAATTGAGCGCGGCAGCCCCCTGCCGGAAGATTTTAAGCGCATGATTGAGAAATTTAAAAATTAGGAACCTCTATTCATGGATAACTTCAGCAGCTCTAAATGATTCTTTCATTAAAAGCCTTGCTTTGAACTGCTCGCTGTCCTGCGTTCTGTGTTTGAAGCAGCAGTCTGCTGCTCAATGAAAAACAAATAGTAAACATAGCGTAGGTTCGGTATTTCTGTAAAGCTGCGTCTAGCAGAAGGACGGTAAGCCAGTCCTCCGGCTGGACTGGCAGTGTCACTTTCATGAATATAGATTTTAAGAAACAAAGGAGTTTAAAAAACGATGAAAATTTTTGATTCTATCCGGGAAGCCCTGAAAGGCAAGGAAGTTAAAATTGTCCTGCCCGAGGGAGAAGAGCCGCGGATTTTGCAGGCGACCAAACGCTTGGTCAAAGAAACGAATGTAACCCCAGTGCTTTTGGGCAACCCAGAGAAAATCCGTATCTATCTGGAAATCGAGGGTGTTACCGAAGGTTATCAGGTGATTGATCCGTCCAACTGTTCCTGCTTTGAAGAAATGGTGGCAGCTTTTGTTGAGCGCCGCAAGGGAAAAATCACTGCTGATGAAGCCCGTCAGCTGCTGAAGGAAGATGTCAACTACTTTGGGGTTATGCTGGTTTATTTGGGCAAGGTGCAAGGCATGGTGTCCGGTGCTATTCATTCGACTGCTGCAACGGTTCGGCCGGCTCTCCAAATCATTAAGACCCTGCCTTGGGTTTCTCGGACTTCCGGAGCCTTTCTCATGGTGCGCGGCGATGAGCGCTATATTTTCAGTGACTGTGCTATCAATATTGATCCAGATGCTGCCAGTCTGGCAGAAATTGCCATCAATTCGGCTTTGACAGCACAGATTTTTGGGATTGATCCTAAAGTGGCCATGCTCAGCTATTCGACCAAGGGGTCTGGATTTGGTGAGAAAGTGGACAAGGTGGTAGAGGCGACCAAGATTGCTCAGGAAATGCGGCCGGATTTAGCAATTGACGGCGAGCTTCAGTTTGATGCAGCTTTCGTTCCAGCTACAGCTG
Source organism: Streptococcus sp. DD11 (assembly GCF_001578865.1). Lineage (NCBI taxonomy): Bacteria > Bacillati > Bacillota > Bacilli > Lactobacillales > Streptococcaceae > Streptococcus > Streptococcus sp. DD11. The sequence goes on along the minus strand of NZ_KQ969397.1, from coordinate 16,775 downwards.
AGCTGAAAGCGCCGGGCAGCCCTGTTGCCGGACAGGCGACTGTCTTTGTCTTCCCCAGCATTGAAGCAGGGAATATCAGTTATAAAATGGCAGAGCGCTTGGGCGGATTTTCAGCTGTAGGGCCAATCCTGCAGGGACTCAACCATCCGGTCAACGACCTGTCCCGCGGCTGCAATGCGGATGATGTCTATAAATTAACATTGATTACGGCCAGCCAGGCTGTAGGGCATTATTAAAATGAGGAGGGCTGAGCTCTCCTTTTTGTGGCCCTTGCTTTCTTATGCTATACTAGAGTTATGTTAGATTTGAAGAAATATGGAATTGTCATGTGGGAGGAGGAGAAGATTGGCGCCTTCCGCCGGAAGCTCTTGGCCTGGTATGATGAAAACAAGCGTGACCTGCCTTGGCGCAGGACCAGCAATCCCTATCATATCTGGATTTCGGAGATTATGCTGCAGCAGACTCGGGTAGACACCGTTATCCCTTACTATGAGCGCTTTCTGGACTGGTTTCCGACTGCGGCCGACTTGGCTGCAGCGCCGGAAGAAAAACTGCTCAAGGCTTGGGAGGGGCTGGGGTATTATTCCCGGGTCCGCAATATGCAAAAGGCGGCCCAGCAGATGATGGCGAATTTCGACGGGAAATTCCCTGATAGCTACGAAGGGATTGCCAGTCTCAAAGGCATCGGCCCTTATACAGCTGGGGCTATTGCCAGCATTGCCTTCGGGCTGCCTGAGCCGGCGGTGGATGGCAATGTCATGCGGGTGCTGAGCCGGCTGTTTGAGGTGGACTTAGATATCGGGGTTCCCAGCAATCGCAAGGTGTTTCAGGCCATGATGGAGCTTTTGATTGATCCGGACCGGCCTGGGGACTTCAATCAGGCGCTGATGGACTTGGGCTCAGATATTGAGGCGCCGGTCAATCCTCGTCCAGAGGCCAGCCCGGTCAGGGAATTCAGTGCAGCCTATCTGCATGGGACCATGGATAAGTATCCAATAAAGGCAGCGAAGAAAAAACCGGTTCCAGTCTACCTGCAGGGCTTGATTGTTGAAAATGCCCAGGGGCAGTTCTTACTGGAAAAAAATGAAGCTGCGGGGCTTTTGTCGGGTTTTTGGCACTTTCCGCTGATCGAGGTGGATGAATTCAGAGAAGAGCAAATGGACCTCTTTGAAGCGGCCGAGTCTGAAGCTGCTTTGGAACTCTCACCGCAGGAGAGTTTTGAGCAGGATTATCAGTTGGCAGTCGACTGGCAGGAGTTGATCTTTCCCAGGGTTCAGCATGTTTTCAGCCACCGTAAGTGGCAGATTCAGCTGACTTACGGCAGGACAGAGGACAGAGAGCACGGCGCAGCAGGTCAAGTCTTGTGGCTGACTCCGGAGGAGTTTGCTTCCTATCCTCTGGCAAAACCGCAGCAGAAGATGTGGGAAGCTTTCCAGCAAGCCAGAAAATAGCAAAAAATCTGAGAACCATTCGGTCTCAGATTTTTGACTGCATCGGTTTTTACAAAGCAGCAAATGCTTTAATCTCATCTGCTGACATAGAAGAATCGCAGCGAACAGCGACTTGTCCGTCCTTGACATGAACAAAGCCCGGCACAGTGGGAATGCCGTACTCGGAGCGGAAGGCCTGCAGCTTGTCCAGCTCGCTGGCTTCTTCACTGTTGATGAAGAAAACATGCGCTTTAGTTTCTGCGACAACACCGGCGAGGGTTGCAGCAAATTTGCGGCAGTAGGGACAGGTCTTGCGGCCGATGAAGAAGGTTGCGGTTTCCTTGTCAGCAATTGCCTGGCGAGCGCGGTCGACAGTTGTCACTTCTAGGTCCTTAATGTTTTGAGCAAATTGTTCCATAATGATCCTCATTTCTTTTGATAAGACTAGTATGCCATAAATTTTAGAAAAATGCTTGATTTGGAAACGGAAAACCAGAGAATGGAAAATCCAATCTCTGGCTGCTTGCTCTATAGGATGGCTTTTATTTGATAAAAGCCTGGATTTCTGCTTCGATAGCAGCAATTTTTGCCTGAGCATCATCGCTGCTGCTGCCGACAACAGCAATGTAAAACTTTATTTTTGGCTCGGTGCCGGAAGGGCGGACCGCAATCCAAGAGCCGTCAGCCAAGGTGTACTTGAGCACATCGCTTGGCGGCGTTGTCAGAGCCGTCACGGTACCGTCTGCAGCCGTGGAGGTTTGGGCTTTAAAGTCTTCTGTCACAGAAACAGCTGCAGCATTGAATGCTTTAGGAGCACTGTCGCGGAATTTGCCCATGATAGCCTTGATTTGCTCAGCGCCGTCAACACCGGACAGGGTTACAGAAATAGTCTTTTCTGCAAAGTAGCCGTATTCTTTGTAGATTTCTTCGATGCCGTCTGCCAAGGTCAGACCGCGGGAACGGTAGTAGGCTGCCAGCTCAGCAACCACCAGAACGGCCTGAATCGCATCCTTATCACGGACGAATGGCTTAATCAGGTAGCCAAAGCTTTCCTCAAAGCCCATCATGTAAGTGTGGTTGTGTTTTTCTTCAAACTCCTGAATTTTTTCAGCGATAAACTTAAAGCCGGTCAGGACATTAAACATGGCTGCACCGTAGCTTTCAGCAATCTTGGTCACTAAGTCGCTGGATACAATTGACTTGCAGAGAGCAGCATTGGCAGGCAGGGTACCGGCATTTTTATGTGCTTCCAGGATATACTTAGCCATAATGGCCCCGATTTGGTTGCCGGAGAGATTGAGGTAGCTGCCGTCTTTTTGGAGGACTTCAACGCCGACCCGGTCTGCGTCAGGGTCGGTTGCCACCAGCACGTCAGCGCCTACCTCGCGGCCCAGTTCCTCTGCCAGAGCAAAGGCTGCCTGACTTTCTGGATTAGGAGATTTGACCGTTGAAAAGTCAGGATCTGGCACGGCCTGCGCTTCAACCACCTGAACGGAGTCAAATCCAGCCTGCGCCAAAGCACGGCGGGCCAGCATTTCTCCAGTACCATGAAGAGGAGTGTAGACAATCTTCATGTCCTTGCCGTATTCATCAATCAGCTGCTGATTGATATTGACACCCTTGACTTCTTTGAGGTATTCAGTATCAACGGCGTCGCCAATAACTTCAATCAGGCCGGAAGCTTTTTCAGCATCAACATCCGCCACTTCAATGGCAAATGGATTTTCGATGGCCCGAATGTAGCCAGTCAGAGCATCAGCGTCATGCGGCGGCATCTGTCCGCCGTCTTCAC
>NZ_KQ969397.1:12185-13311 GCF_001578865.1 Streptococcus sp. DD11 | reverse complement strand
GTTGAAAGGAGCAGGGTTGTGGCTGGCTGTAATCATGATACCGGCAAAGGTTCCTAAATGCCGAACGGCAAATGACAGTTCAGGAGTCGGCCGCAGGCTTTCAAAGACATAGGATTTGATGCCATGCTTGGCCAGAACAGCTGCTGACTCAAAGGCGAATTCCGGTGAAAAATGGCGGGAATCGTAGGCAATGGCAACCCCGCGTTTCTTGAAAGCTTCACCTTTTTCATCAATCAAGCGGGCCAAACCTTCGGTCGCCTGCCGAACGACATAGATATTGATACGGTTGGTACCGGCACCGATCAGACCGCGCATGCCGGCAGTACCAAACTCAAGATTGGTATAAAAAGCATCTTCTTTGGTCTTTTCATCCATCTGCTGCAGCTCTTGGCGGAGGTAGTCAGGAAGATCCGCATAGTCAAGCCATTTTTGGAAGTTATCTTGATAAGTCATAGGTGAAGTCTCCTTTATTTTTAAAATGCAAGAGCAGGAAGTGAGAAATAGTCTCTCAGCAATTACTTCTCTTTGATTATTTAATCGCTTTCATTGTAACATATTTTCATAGTTTTTGAAAGCACCGGCCCGAAAAAGAATGAAATATTCTAGAAAATTGAGCTGATTAGCGAAGAAAAAATAAATCACCGGAAGTGATTATTTTTTGATTTTTTCAAGAGAGGGAACAATGCTTACTGTAAGAATGGCTGAAATAATCAGCTCTGCGATTGAATTTGCAGAAAGAACAACTGCTAATAAGGCTTGGATATTGCCCTGATAAACATTGGAAAAGAGGAAAAAGATGCCGCCCAGAACAAAGACGGTATTGGCAGCAGATCCGGCTGCTCCGGCCAGAATCAGGCCAAATTTATTTTTCATGAATGTATAGACATAATAAGGGGCTAGACCGATAAGGATGCGGGGCACTAGGGCAATCAGGAGCGAAGAAAAGTTTCCGTTGGGCACAAAGGGAGAGAAGAGATAGCTGGTCGGCAGGAGTACGACGGTATTTGTAACAAGGCTGATGATTCCCATCAGAAAACCAAGCACCGCCCCAACCTTTGGTCCATAGAGGATGCTGGCAATGATGACAGGGATATGGATAATGGTCGGTTTGATGGGGACGGGCAGC
>NZ_KQ969397.1:8518-11608 GCF_001578865.1 Streptococcus sp. DD11 | reverse complement strand
AAACTGTTCCAATTTTTTTAGATTGTGCTGGGTCAGCGGGTTTTCATACATTTTGGTATTCATGGCCGGCGCAATCACCTTTTTGACATGGAGAGGCAGAGCCAGCGCTGCAGCAGTAACCATATTGTCCGCCAGACCGTTGGCCAATTTGGCAATGGTATTGGCTGTGGCAGGCGCTAGGGCAAAGACATCGGTCTTTTTGGCGATGTCGATATGGTTGACCTTGCTGGGATCAGGCTCTTGCATGATGTCCAGTGCGACTGGTCTTTGGGACAAGACCTGCAGGGTCAGAGGCGTGATAAACTCAGCAGCTGCCTCTGTCATGAGAACAGCCACTTCAAAGCCTTCTTTTTTCAGGCTGCTGGTTATATCGGCTGCCTTGTAAGCTGAGATGCTGCCGGTAACGGCAAGAGTAATCGTAGTCATAAGTTAAAGTTCCTTTGCATGGAGATAATGGACAAGCAGCTGAGCAATTTCTTCCTTGGACTGAGCTTCTTCCAGAGAATCTTTGCGGACCAGATAGGCCTGATGGCGGTCTTCTGAAATGTCCAGCAAGTCATTGGCGACAATGATGTCGGCCTGATTCTTATCCAGACTGGCACGCGCCGTTTCTATGAGCTTTTCCTTGGAAACATCTACCAGAAGTTTAAAGCCGATCAGGCGGATGTGGGGATTCCATTCTTTGACCTTGCTGATAATTTTCGGCGTTTTCTTGAGAAAGAGGACCTGACTTTCCTCCTGAGAAGAAATCTTGCTTTCTGAGTTGCTCCTGTCCAAAAACTCTGCCACATCTGAGCTGGCAGCGACTTCTTCCAGGCCTGTCATATAGACTGGTGTGTAGTCCGATACGGCCATGGAATGAATGAGGGCATCATGGGTCTTGACCAGCGGCTCCAGCACCGCAAGGAGTTCTGCGACATTTTCGACAATTTCAATCCTTAGGTGCTCATGAGCAGCAGGCTTGAGCGCCTTGCGGGTGGTGACCAAGGTTACTTGGTCGCCCTTGGCTAAGAACTTTTCCGCAATGGCTGCACCCAGCCGTCCGGTCGAATGATTGGTAATGGAGCGGACCCGGTCGATTTTCTCGCTGGTACCGCCAGAGGTAATCAATATGTTCATAGCCCTATTTTACAAGAAAAAAGAAATTTAGTAAAATAATTCTAGTTACAAAGTGTTACAGCGGAAGTTTGAAGAGCATTCCCTCTAATATCTTGTGTTTTCATCGAGCCTGTCTTGCTCTGATATTTACTTTTTCCCGAACATTAAAAACAATACAGAGTTTAATCGTGCAGTTTTTACTCTTTTTTGCTATAATCAATCTATCAAATTAGAGGAGTTCCTGATGAAAACAGATATTGAAATTGCTCAGAGCGTTGAATTGAAGCCTATTGTAGATGTAGTGGAGAAGATTGGCATCAGCTATGATGACCTGGAACTCTACGGCAAATACAAGGCCAAGCTCAGCTTTGATAAGATCCGCGAAGTGGAGAAAAATCCTGTCGGCAAGCTGATTTTGGTGACAGCGATCAATCCAACTCCAGCAGGAGAAGGCAAGTCTACCATTACTATCGGCCTAGCAGATGCCCTCAATAAAATCGGCAAGAAAACCATGATTGCTATCCGCGAACCGTCTCTGGGACCGGTCATGGGCATCAAGGGCGGAGCTGCAGGCGGCGGTCATGCTCAGGTCCTGCCGATGGAGGACATCAATCTGCACTTTACTGGCGATATGCACGCCATTACAACGGCCAATAATGCCCTCTCTGCGCTGATTGACAACCATCTGCATCAGGGAAACAGTCTGGGAATCGACCAGCGCCGGATTATCTGGAAGCGGGTCGTGGACCTCAATGATCGGGCCCTGCGCCATGTAACGGTTGGCTTGGGCAGCCCGGTCAATGGCATTCCGCGCGAGGATGGCTTTGACATCACCGTAGCCTCTGAAATCATGGCCATTCTCTGTCTGGCAACAGATATTGAGGATCTGAAGCAGCGATTGGCTCAAATTGTCATCGGCTACCGCTATGATCGCTCACCTGTCTATGTCCGTGATTTGGAAGTGGAAGGCGCACTGGCTTTGGTGCTGAAAGATGCCATCAAACCCAACTTGGTGCAGACCATTTACGGAACGCCGGCCTTTGTCCACGGCGGACCTTTTGCCAATATCGCCCATGGCTGCAACTCTGTCCTGGCCACCAGCACCGCCCTGCGCTTGGCCGATTATACGGTAACGGAAGCCGGCTTCGGAGCTGACTTGGGAGCTGAGAAATTTTTGGACATTAAGACGCCCAACCTGCCAACCAGTCCGGATGCAGTCGTTATCGTAGCAACCCTTCGCGCCCTTAAGATGAATGGAGGTGTAGCCAAGGATGCCCTGACAGAGGAAAATGTTGCTGCTGTGCGGTCTGGCTTTGCCAATCTCAAACGCCATGTGGAAAATATTCGCAAATTCGGCATTCCGGCAGTAGTGGCTATCAATGAGTTCGTCTCCGACACTGCAGCTGAAATCGCTGCTCTCAAGGAACTCTGCGCAGAAATCGGGGTTCCTGTCGAACTGGCCAGCGTCTGGGCAGACGGAGCAGAGGGAGGTGTGGCCTTGGCTGAGACAGTGGCCAAGACCATTGATGAGCAGCCGGCTGACTATGTCCGTCTTTATGACAATGACCTCAGTATTGAAGAAAAGATCGAAAAAATTGTCAAAGAAATCTACCGCGGTTCTAAGGTTACTTTTGAAAAGAAAGCACAGACTCAAATTCGCGACATTGTCAAGAACGGCTGGGACAAGCTGCCCATCTGTATGGCCAAGACCCAGTACAGCTTTTCTGACAATCCTGCTGCCTTGGGAGCACCGGAAAACTTTGACATCACCATCCGGGAACTGGTACCAAAACTGGGTGCCGGCTTCATCGTAGCCCTGACCGGTGACGTCATGACCATGCCGGGTCTGCCAAAACGTCCGGCTGCCCTTAATATGGATGTGGCCGCAGACGGCACGGCGATTGGACTCTTCTAAATTGAATAGAAATACAGAAAAAAGGCTTGTTATGAGCCTTTTTCTGGTATAATAAAGACATATGTCTATTTAAAGGA
>NZ_KQ969397.1:1669-8498 GCF_001578865.1 Streptococcus sp. DD11 | reverse complement strand
GTATTGTGTATGCAATGTATACAAGACCAGACACGCGGTTCGCTGCCTCCAGTGCCATTCTTTATTTTCCTCTGGGCATTGTCAATCTGATCTTAGTTCAAGGTTCTTTTTATTGGCTCAACTGTTTATGGCGGGTCCGGCAGAAGAAAGCCCTGAAAACTCAGCGAATTGCCCCCATCTATAAGAGATTGAAAGTGCTGGATTTAATTTTGCTGGCTTCCTATATTCCCATTTGGTTTTTGACTTTCAGAGAAAACACTATCAATAATGCTGTTATAGGAATCCTGCTCTGGCTCTTTGCCATCATTGAATTCATTAATTACTTTTACTATCGCCTGTCTTACTATGCCATGGGCGGCCTCAGCTTGCAGATTATCCGGCCGTTCAGGTTACTCTTTACCGGAAAGGCTGTCAAATCGCAGATTGCCAAAGAAATTCTCCTATACAAAAAGAAGTATAGGAAATGACTCAGGGTAAAAGTTTTCTTGTCGAAAAAACTTCTGATAATCTCTTTCTGCTATAATACTAAATATGAGGAATATAGAAAATGATAAAATTAGACCAATTACGGGAAAATCTAGCGATTAACTCTTTTGAGACAAGGGATGAGCTACATGACTGGTTGCTGGAAAACGGCCAAAGCTCTGCCGATATTTGGGTGAGAATTTTCAAGACGAAAAGTAAGGCAAAATCTGTTAGTTTTCATGAGGTCTTGGAAGAAGGTCTGTGCTTCGGCTGGAGTGAAAGCATGAGACGTTCTTATGACGACTTATCTTATTTGCAGAAATTTACCCCAAGAAAGGGCAGTAAAACACAATCTGAGCGCAATTTAAAGCTTGTTGGAAAATTAGAGAGCCAAAAGAGAATGCGGCCCGAAGGTTACACCGCCCTGGGCTTGGACTCTGAAAATTTATAGCAGATGAGGAGATGAAATGAAAATCAGACTTGCTAGGAAAGAAGACGCAGCAGCACTGGTGGCTATCTATGCTCCCTATGTCGAGGAAACAGCCATCACCTTTGAATATGATGTGCCATCGGTGGAGGAGTTTGCCGGCCGGATTGAGAAAACGCTGGTGAAATATCCCTATCTGCTTGCAGAAGAAGAGGGCCGAATCCTTGGCTATGCCTACGCTTCAGCCTACTACGGCCGGACGGCTTATGATTGGGCAGCGGAACTCTCGGTCTATCTGGCTCAAGATGTCCGTGGCCGAGGGGTTGGCAGTCGGCTCTATGCTGTCTTGGAAGATTTGCTGCAAAAGCAGGGTTATCTGCGTTTTCTGGCCTGCATTGCCCTGCCGAATGAGGCCAGCTTAGCCCTGCACAGAAAACGCGGTTACCAGCAGGTGGCCCATTTCCCCAAAATCGGCTATAAATTTGACCGCTGGCATGACATCGTCTGGCTGCAGAAGACCCTGGACGGTCCGGCTCAGCCTCTGAAATCCTTATCAGAAAGAGAGTTTGAATGATGAAAAAGAAATACCTTGCTGTCAGTCTTTTAAGTCTGGCTCTGCTGACCCTGTCCGGCTGTCAGGCTGTTGAAAATTGGTTTAAAAATGCTCAGGAAGACTGGCTGGGCTTAGAGATGACTGTTCGGACTTATGACGAAAATTCCCAGCTCATTGATCGAATGTCCGGCAAATCCCTGTCCATTTCCCGCAATAAAGAATTTGATTCGGTGGATGCCGAAGGCAATTCCAAGGAAGATTCGTCCGTCCTTAAAGTGACTCTTGGCAAATATGAAATCGACCACGTGGGCTCTTCCCTGATTGCTGAGGAAAAAGGGCTGACGGATGTCTTTGCCCAGTATCAAAAGAATGTTGATACGGAAGAAAACAGCAGCTCTGTTCCGGTCCTCAACCGGATGGTTTCCAAGCTGAAAAACGAATTTACCGGCAAGGAAAAGGTTATCCTGATTCGTTCTCAGAATGGAACTCCCCTAGCCACCTATGCCGGCAATCGGGTTTCGCTCAATAAATCCGATGCGCCAAAGACATCCGAGCTTTTGATTGACGGTAAACGGCTGATTATCTACCGCTGTGACTATACTATCTATGACCGGGAGTTATTGGAGTAGCTATGGAACTTAATCAATTAACCGCCCAGCTGCAGGCTGTGGCGAATCCTGACGATGCCAAGGCTATGAAGGCCTATATGAAAAACCAGTTTGAATTTCTGGGAGTCAAAACTCCGGTCAGGCGCAAGATTGCCAAGGCCTTCTTCAAGAGTCAGGCTGATTCTCATTTGGACTGGGATTTTGTCCGGCAGGCTTGGAAGGTCCCCTACAGAGAACTCCAGTATGCGGCCTTGGACTATTTGGACAGCAAGAAAAAACTCCTGCAGCCTGAGGATTTACCTCGTCTGAAAAGGCTGGCTCAAAGCAAATCCTGGTGGGATACCATTGATTTTCTGGACCGTTTGGTCGGTTCAGTCATTTACCGCTTTCCAGAAACACAGAAGATTATTCTGGATTGGAGTCGGGATGAAGATTTTTGGCTGCGGCGCTTGGCCATTGACCACCAGCTGCTGCGAAAGGAAGAGACCAATACAGAGCTGTTGGAGCAGATTTTGCTCAATAATCTAGGGCAAACAGAATTTTTTATTAACAAAGCCATCGGCTGGGCTCTAAGAGATTATTCCAAAACCAACCCAGACTGGGTCAGGGATTTTATCCAGAAACACGGGAAAGAAATGGCTGCGCTTAGTATTAGGGAAGGTTCTAAATATCTTTTAAAAAAGCAGCAAGCAAAATGAAAGCTTGCTGCTTTTTACTTGTTTTCAGTCAATCGGGCATTCTTTGACCTTGCTGAAGCGGTAGAGGAGAATAAGGCTGCGCAGAACCAAATCTAAGGCTACAGCCATCCAGATCCCGGTAATCCCCCAGGCCAAGGTTTTCCCTAGATAGAGAACACCCAACACTCGGATTCCCCACATGCCAAAGAGAGTGCTGTAGAGCGGAGATTTTGTATCGCCAGTTCCCTGCAGAGCGCCTGCCATGATAAGGCTGATGGCCAAGAAGGGCTGAGCCAGAGCGGAGATTCTCAGGGCAATGGCCACATAAGATAAAGCCTCGGGGTTCTGGGTGTAGACCGCTCCCAGCTGCTCGGCAAAAAGAAATAGGATAAGAGCAAAAGCAGACATGATGCTGATTCCATAAGAAACAGTTTTACGGGCTATTCGTCTGATGGCGACCTTGTCTCCCTCACCGGTGCTCTTGCCAATCAAAATGCTGGCAGCAGCAGCCAGACCATAGGCCGGCATGTAGGTGAAACTTTCAATGGTTCCTGCAATGCTGTGGGCGGCATAAACCTTGGCAGAGATGGAAACGATAATCCCCATGTAGAGGACTTGCCCTAAACGCATGGCCAAGCGTTCCAGCAGGGCTGGCAGGGTGATTGTCACCAGCTCCTTCATTTCCTCTAGCGCAGGAATTCTCATCCTCAGCGACCACAAGTCTGTCCGACTTAAGCGGTAAAAGAGGATAAGACTGGCCAGGAGGCGGGCCAGAACAGTTCCTAAGGCAACGCCAGTCAAACCCATGGCCGGAAATCCCAAAGTTCCAAAGGCCAGCAGATAGGAAAGGAGCAGATTAGCAATATTGGTCCCAAGACTGACATAGAGCGGAAAGCGGGCTAGACCCGCAGTCCTTAAAAAACTACTTAGAAGTGTCATAAGCGCAATTAGCAGGGCTGTGCCGCCGACCCAGGAAAAGTAATGGTAGGCCTGGTCCTTAATCTGATCTTCAGCTCCCATCAGGCTCAGTAGGTCTTGGCCAAAAAGCAGGGTCAGCAGACCCAGGACAAGCCCGAAGAGAGTGCCCAAAATCAGGGAGCCAGAAACAAATATACGGGCCTTAGCATAATCCTTGGCACCAATCCTTTGAGAAACCAAGGCTGTAGCTCCGACACTCAGGGCAATAAAAACAGCTATATAAACACTGATGAGACTGTTGGCGATACCGACCGCCGCAACCATGGTCAGACCCAGACGGGCGACAATCCAGGCGTCAATAGCTCCGACTGATGTCTGCAGGATATTCTCCAGGGTAACCGGAAGAGCAATCTCCCAAATGCTCTTGTTTTCGTCTTTTTCCTTTTTCATTTCCCTTTTCCTCTAAAATCTGTTAGACTAAAACTGAACACGGAGTTCACAATCTTATTATCTCGCATAAGTTTCCCCCTTACAAGATACAGTTTGACCTTAAAGTTCATAAGTGAACTTTTTGCTGTAAAAGTACAGAAAGAAGGAAAAATGGATAGGAGAATTCAACGATCACGCCAGGCTATTCTGGATGCTTTCACTGAGCTGCTGGCCGCATCCTCTTTTGAGCAAATCCGGATCAAGGACATTCTGGAGCGAGCCAATGTCGGCCGGGCCACTTTTTACAATCATTTTGAAAGCAAGGAAATGCTGCTGGAGGAGTTCAGCCTTTCCCTTTTTCAGCACATTTTTGAAGAGGGGATTGCCTATGACCATTTTATCAACCTACTGGAACATCTCTTCCAGCATATAGGTGATTCGGCTCCGATGAGACAGCTTTTGGTCAGCAAGCAGGCCTATTTCCTGCGGGAATTTCAGCTACATCTGGAAATCTACCTCTGGCCCAAGCTAAAGCCGCTCTTTCAGACCAAATCCTCTCCGCTTCCTGAATCTTTTTTGCAGGAGCAGGCCCTGTCCAGCTTTATGGCTACCCTTGATTGGTGGCTGCCGCGTCTGGCTGCCTATTCCTCTCAGGATGTCAGTCGCATCTACCTGGCATATCTGGCTAATCTCTTGCAGGAAGAGGAGTTATGAGAAAAATCCAGAAAGGAAAACAGGAATGACAGCTGTTTATTTGAAATATCTTGAAGAAGCCGACTATCTTGCATGGATGGAGGGTTTTTCCAAGCGCCTGCCCTCTCAGAATCCCTTTGACGACGGGCTTTTAGATATGACCGTCTGTACAGAGGACTGGTTCGCAGACTTGGTAGACCGGCACCGCCGGCTGCGCCAACAGGACCAGCAGTATATCTGGGGCATCTATGATGCTCATACCAACCAACATGTTGGCATGGTCAATTTGGCAGTGCTTGCTCGTGCGGACTTTCAATGGGCCGAAATCGGCTATTCCATCCACAATCAATATTGGCGGCAGGGCTACGCCAGCTCTATGCTGCTTCAGCTCAAAGAAGCAGCTGAAGTCCTCGGTTTCCACCGCTTGGAAGCCCATGTCCATCCGCTTAATACCCCCTCACAGAACCTTCTGAAAAAATCCGGTTTTTATTTGGAGGGAATCCGGAAACATTTCCAAAAAGAGGGGCAGGAGTGGCAGGACAGGGAGATTTATGTTTGGGTTGCGGGATTAGAAGTTTGACAATCTCTTCGCTATAACTTTAAATTAAGAAAAGAAAAATACAATAATTTCCACAAGGAGGAAAAAACCATGAAATCTAGATATAAATTGCTGGCAGCTGCCGGCATTGCCCTATTAGCTTCAGGAGCTTTGTTGACAGCCTGCTCCAATAAGTCCAGTGACACCGGCAAATCAGAAAGTCAAAAAAGCAGCCTTTCAACAGGCGATGTCAAAACGACGCTTTCGAAAGTTGACAATACAAAATGGAAATATAACTCAGATGATAAGGTTTATTACCAAGTTGGAGTTTCCTATGCTGCAAGCCCAACAGACAGTGAGCAGCAAACCCTTTCTATTTTCGTTCCGGCTAGCTATATGACCGCTACAGACAACGGAGATGGGACCTATACAGCCGAGCTGAATACCAAGGCCAAGGTAGGTAATTATACTGCTGCAAATGCACCGATTGTAATCCCGATCAACACACCGGGATATTCGGCCATGTCAGCCCTTACTGATTACACCAGTTCGGCCAAGACCTATACAGATGAAGGATTTATCTATGTCTCTGCCGGCTTACGAGGCCGCGATTCTGGAGCGCCAGGCGGCGTGACGGATGCAAAAGCAGCTATTCGTTATCTGCGCTACAATGACGGAAGCATTGCAGGGGATACAGATCGGATCTTTGTCTTCGGTATGAGTGGCGGCGGTGCCCAGAGTGCCATTATCGGTTCATCAGGTGATAGCGCTCTGTATGATGATTATCTGAAGGAAATCGGAGCAGTAGAAGGAGTTTCAGACGCTGTAGCTGGGGTTATGGCCTGGTGTCCTATTACAAATCTTGATACAGCCAATGAAGCCTATGAGTGGAGTATGGGGTCCACCCGTTCGGACTTGTCCACTGAAGAACAAACGATTTCTGATGGTTTGGCCGAGGCTTATGCCAGCTATATTAATAAGCTGAAATTGAAAGATTCTGACGGCCAGGAATTGACTTTGAAAAAAACATCCGACGGTATCTATCAATCCGGTACTTATTATGACTACCTGAAAGAAACCGTCGAGGAATCACTCAATACATTTTTGGAAAACACTAGCTTCCCTTATGATGCTAGTTCAGCATCTTCTGGCGGACCAGGAGGAGCTGCACCAAGTGGTGAGGCACCTTCAGGAGAGGCTCCATCAGGAAGCGCTCCAAGCGGAGAAGCTCCGTCCGGCCAAGCCTCAACCACGGAGACTTCTTCCGACGACTCAGCCGAAAGCAGCGGTTCAATCGAATCGGTTGACAACATCCAGCGCAGCGGCTCCTCTACATCTCTTGATTTATCTGGTACTTATAATTCGATTGAAGACTATATCTCAGCTTTAAACAGCGAGTCAACCTGGGTAAAATATGACTCCAAGACCAAAAAAGCCACCATTACAAGCATGGCTGATTTTGTCAAATATATGAAGTCAGCGACAAAAGGCATGGCAGCCTTCGATGCTTTGGATAAATCT
>NZ_KQ969397.1:0-1376 GCF_001578865.1 Streptococcus sp. DD11 | reverse complement strand
CTATCCCTTGCCCTGCAAAATTACGGCATCAAGAATGTTGATTTTGCTACCGTTTGGGGCCAGCAGCATACAGAAGCAGAAGTGACTGGCGATTCAACAACGAACTTTATCGAATGGGTAAACAGCAGCCTAAAATAAAGTTCTTGATTTTTCCTTGATTCCGTGTTAGACTAATATTCGTGCGATGAGTCGATATGCAGTTTATCTGCAAATTGAAGCATGGGAGGTCATAACGCAGGAGCGGACCTTGATGAGTTGTGTGAACCGGCTCGTCACACGAAAGTGCCCTTATCCCCAGTCTACGGATTGGGGATTTTCTATTGCTCTTGACGAAACAAGCCCCTAGGGCGAGGTTGAGTCATAGAGCAATGGATGCAGTTTTGTCCGTGAGGACAAAAGCTGTAAGCCAAACAAGTTCTCTTAGTGAGGCAAGACCAATGGTCGAAGGTGAACTTAGAGACATGGATACTGAGACGGTTGGCGTCGTGAGTGCTATTGCTCTTGACGAAACAAGCCCCTAGGGCGAGGTTGAGTCATAGAGCAATGGATGCAGTTTTGTCCGTGAGGACAAAAGCTGTAAACCAAACAAGTTCTCTTAGTGAGGCAAGACCAATGGTCGAAGGTGAGCTTAGAGACATGGATACTGAGACGAGCAGCGTCGTAGTGCTGTTGCTCTTGACGAGTCAAATCCGCAGCATGCAGACGAGTTTAGAGATATTGATGCAGGCAGAGTGAAAGCTGGGTCTGCGTTTATTTGAAGACTTTGATACGGCAGATAAGAGACTGCCGGAAAGCGCCGAATATCGGCAGAGAGTTTCCAGCTGTAAAGTGCTGCAGCTGCTTTAGAAAGAGTTGCAATTTTCAGCAAAAATGGTATAATAGCAAAAATATAAAATTCTTTAAAAATCGCGAGGTAAGCTATGGGATATACAGTTGCCGTGGTCGGTGCTACTGGTGCCGTTGGCGCTCAGATGATAAAAATGCTGGAAGAATCATCTCTTCCGATTGATAAGGTCCGCTATCTGGCGTCTGCCCGTTCTGCAGGCAAGGTTTTGCCTTTTAGAGGTCAGGACATTGCTATTGAGGAGACGACAGAAGATGCTTTTGCAGGCGTTGATATTGCCCTCTTCTCAGCCGGCGGCTCAACCTCAGCTAAATATGCTCCTTATGCGGTCAAAGCAGGAGCAGTGGTAGTGGACAATACCTCTTATTTCCGCCAAGACAGCCAGACTCCCTTGGTTGTTCCTGAAGTCAATGCGCATGCGCTGGATCGCCACAAGGGGATTATCTCCTGTCCAAACTGCTCTACTATCCAAATGATGCTGCCGCTGAAGGCTATCGCAGATAAGTGGGGAGTTGAGCGCGTGATTGTATCG
>NZ_KQ969396.1:337794-345061 GCF_001578865.1 Streptococcus sp. DD11 | reverse complement strand
TGGCTCAGGTCTCCAATTATTTCAGCGACAGTCTGGAAGTCCTGCGGCTGGCTATTCAGGGGGCTATGTCACTCGGTCAGATAACCGTAGATGTATCCGGCAATTACTATACCAATCAAGCCGATATGTCTTGGCTGTCGGCTTTGAAAAATCAAGAAATCAAAACCTATGGCAGCGGAGTAGATCCTAGGCTGTCTCTCATCAAGCAAAATGCCAGAGAATTCATGCTGTCGGAAGAAGCATCAGCTTATTACAGCAAAACTTTGATTAGTTTTCTGGAAGGCCATCCAGTCAGTGATTGGCCGAGCCTGATTAAGCAATTTAATCAGTCCCTCCACTTTGACGATGAGGGAAATATTGTTCAGTTTCTGCCCATTCAGGTAAGTGACGCTCCCGTCATTGGCGAGACCTGGGTCGTTTTGAAAAATGGTGCCGTTGACAAAGACTATACCCAGCGCTTTAATGACGAGCGAGGGGGACAATTCTGGGAGAGCCTTGGAGAACATTCGGCTGAGTTTTTGACGGGTCTGACCAGCATTATCGGCGGAGCTATTTTAGACACAATCAGTCTTGCAGGAGGAGCAGCAGGTCTTGTCCTTTCACTGCCAACCGTCGGGACGATTACGATTCCTGCAGAAGCAGCGGCAGCAGCAGGTCTTGCGACAGGGACGACCATGATTGTCGGCGGAACGGCTGCTGTCAATGATGCCATTATCAAGATCTGGGAAGCCAATGCCAGTCTGAATGTCAGCTTTGCCCAAAATCGCAGTAACTGGCAGGCCAAGAATAAGTCAACAAATAATTCAAGTCAAAGTCAGACTGATTTAGATTTTGACTTGAACGATGTATCTAGTTTTGAGAATGCCAATATCAAAGATGTTGAATCCTTTTTGGACGAGCAGTTGAAAGGATTTACTAAATCACCATTAAAAAGGGGTGAAGGACTTAGATATTATGATGGTAAGGGGAATTCTTGGCAATTAAATGATGGTTATAAAAACGCTACAGACAGCGTGCATGGTGGACCCTATTTAAAGACAACTTATAATGGAGAAATTATTAGAATTCCATTGCAAAAATAAAGGAGAATGATATGAAAACAGAGGACTTAATTGAATTGTTACAGTCAATTTTAGAAGAAGATGCAATCATCAGTAGATTATTTACATATTTTCATCTGCATAAAGAATATGAAATAAGCGACTTGAACAAAATTATTGAGATTGGCATTACAGAGAAAGTTTTTTTGATTATTAATGTGACCGATGAATCAATTGAATACAAAAGAATCGAATGGAGTGAAAGCAATACATACCAAGAGGTTATTTTTAGCAATCCACAGGACTACATACCAAGTTTATTTTCGAACCCCGTCCAAATTCCTGACTTGTTTCTAAAATGCGTGAAAAAGGAATGATGAAGTAGTATGAGACTATACATCAAAAGTGACTATTGTAAAAGAATAACATTTACTACTAGAAATCTGGTTTGGAAAATGTGGTTTAAGGAATGGCATGGTCATCCTATTACATACTCAAACGTCGGTGATGATGAAATGCTACAAGATGATTTCTTTCTTGGTGTACAATTTGATAAATGGCGATTTAATGATAAACGATGGAATCATATACCATACGACAAGAGCAATCCTTGGAATTCGTTTTCTGATGAAAATATTCAGTTGGAATTTGAAAATGATTTTATTACGGATGGGAGAGAGCGTGGAGAACACCTTAGGATTGCGACGACACATACGGACATTTTAACGGTTGATAAACGTGCTATGTATATCATGGCAGTCGAGGTTGCGAGTGCAATTGATGGACAAATTAGCGAGGATGATAAGCGGACTTGGATAGATGTAGAGACTTTTAAGGAGTTGCGCAAGGATGTCTTATCACTAACATATGATCGAGCAACTGACATCAGTGTGGAGGAACTGAAAAGTATGAAACCTGTAGAGGATCCCTTGTGGGATGAAGAAGAACGACTTCATGAAGAGTACATCTCTACCTATGGAGAACGCGTTTATGACGACGAGGAAGACGAGTGAGAATTTATATAAAAGGCGATTTTACTAAAAAAATACCATTCAATTATTTGGAACTAGCGAAGAAAATGTGGTTTGAAAGTTATCAAGGAGAGTTTGACTCTAGATAAATTTTCTTCAAATGATGAGCGTTGGGGAATGGCTGATTTTAAAATAGGAGATGATCCTTGGGCGGCTTTTAAGCGTGAAAACTTAAATCGCTGAAATGAGCTAAAATGAAACTGAAAATCTGCTTTTCTTGCGAAAAATCCTTGACAGGCTAACATAGATGTGGTAAAATGATAAAGATTTTGGACTTGAAGGGAGTGAAAAATATGTCAAAAACAGTAGTACGCAAGAATGAATCACTTGATGATGCACTTCGTCGTTTTAAACGTGCGGTTACTAAAGCTGGGACTCTTCAAGAAACACGCAAACGTGAATTCTATGAAAAACCTTCTGTAAAGCGCAAACGCAAATCAGAAGCAGCGCGTAAACGTAAAAAATTCTAATTGAGCAAAATGACAGGCTTCGGTCTGTTTTTTTGTTTGTGACTCTTTGGAGAGAGGCAGATGTGCTTTGGATTGGGAGCAGCAGGGCAAGAAAAAACACTGATTTTCATCAGTGGATTTTTCTTATTTTTTCTCAGCCAATAAAGCTTTGATTTCTTGCAGGACTTCCAGTTCGGTTGGTCCGGCTGGTGCTTCTTCAGCAGCTTCTTCGTTTTTCTTAGCCAGGCTTTGAGCTTTTTCAGCAGACTTGACGATGAAGAAGAGAACGGTACCGATGACCAGGAAGTTGATCACAGCGCTCAGGAAGCTTCCGTAAGCAATTCCGTTCCATTTCAAACCTGCGATTTGGTCTACGCCGGCAGCTTTCAGAGCTGGGTTGAGAATCAGCGGAGTGATAATGTCCTCAATCAATGAAGTGACGATTGCGCCGAAAGCATTGGCGATAATCACACCGACTGCCAAGTCAATGACATTTCCGCGCAGCAAAAATTCTTTAAGATCCTTTAACATTTCTTTTTTTCCTTTCAAGAAATTTATTAATGAGATTATATTATAGCTTAAATAAATGACATTGACAAGCTATTTGCTTATCAAATATTTTACATTTGTGTGATTTTATTATAAAATATAGAGTGATATTCTATGATAAATTGGAGGTATTGTCTATTGATTGATAAAGAAACCATTTCTGAAATTAAAAATAGTGTCAATATCGTTGATGTCATAGGAGAAACGGTGGCCCTGACCAAGGCAGGGAGAAATTTTCTGGGTCTCTGTCCCTTTCATGGTGAAAAAACGCCTTCCTTCAACGTAGTAGAGGACAAGCAGTTTTATCACTGTTTTGGCTGCGGCAAGTCGGGTGATGTTTTTAAATTTATAGAAGATTACCGAGGGGTATCCTTTATGGATGCGGTACAGGTGATTGCTGAGCGGGCGGGAATCCCTTTGGCAGCAGAAAGCGCCGGCAGCGACCGGCCCCGACAGCAGCATCCGCATCAAGCCCTCTATGACATTCATACCGAGGCTGCTAAGTTCTACCATGCAGTCCTCATGACGACCAAGATGGGGGAGCAAGCCAGAGACTATCTTTATCAGCGCGGTCTGACCGATGAGGTACTCAAGCATTTTCAAATCGGTCTGGCTCCCAGTGAGGGCAATTACCTGCATCAGAGCATGGCTGGCAAGTTTGATGAAAACACCATTATGAACTCAGGCCTCTTTAATCTGGCGGAGAATAATCTGGTCTATGATGCTTTTCAGAATCGGATCATGTTTCCTCTGACCAATGACAGCGGTCAGGTGGTAGCCTTTTCCGGACGGATCTGGCAGGAAAAGCCTGCTGACGGCCACACAGCCAAGTATAAAAACAGCCGGGCCACTGCTATTTTTAATAAGAGCTATGAGCTTTACCATCTGGATAGGGCCAAGCCGGTCATCAAGAAAAGCCATGAGGTTTATCTGATGGAGGGCTTTATGGATGTCATTGCAGCTTATCGGGCAGGGATTGAAAATGCAGTTGCTTCGATGGGGACGGCCCTGACACCTGAGCATGTCCAGCATCTGAGCAAGTACAGCAAAAAGATTATCCTGTCTTATGATGGGGATAAGGCGGGGCAGGCTGCGACAGCTAAAGCTTTGGATGAGCTGAGAGACCTGTCGGTGGAGATTGTCCGCTTTCCTGACAATCTGGATCCTGATGAATTTCTGGCTAAACATTCGCCTGAGGATTTGCAGCATTTGCTGACCAAAACGCGAATAAGTAATGTGGAGTTTCTCCTGCATTATCTGAAGCCGGATAATATCGAAAATCTGCAGGCCCAGATTGACTTTCTGGAAAAGATGGCTCCGATTATTGCTAAGACCAAGTCTATCACGGCCCAGCAGTCTTATATCTATATGCTGACGGACCTCCTGTCCTATTTTGAATTTCAGCAGGTCGAGCAGGCGGTTAATAACAGCCGGCTGGACGGCCGCAGGGAGCGGCAGGAGGAGCAGGGCTATCAGAGTTACCAGCAGGCGCCGGCAGTTGTGGAGCAGCCGCTTTCCAAGCAGCTGTCGCCTTTGATAAGAGCGGAGAACCACCTGCTGTACCGCATGGTCCACAGCCCCCTCATTTTAAATCAGTATCGGCTGAGAGAGGATTTTGCTTTTGCGACGGAGGAGCTGCAGACCCTCTACACCATCCTCCTGTCTAACGGCGAGGTGACGCCGCAGGATTTGTCCCAGCTGCCGGACAGTGTGCAGCATGCCTGGTATTACATGCTAGAGGCAAATCTGCCGGAAGAAAGCTCAGATGAGGAACTGAGGGAGGTAGAGGAGACCAGAGAGAAGGAGCTGCTCCGCAAGGACAACCAGCTCATCAGCAAAAAGCTTCGTGAGCACTATCACAATGGAAATACGGATGCTGCCTTGCTGGATTTGCAGCAGATTATCGAACAAAAAGAAGAATGGAGTAGGAATGGCTACAAAACAAAAGAAGTAACAACATTGGATGTGCAAGTTGCAGAATTTATCCGCAATCATAAGCAGACTGGTACAGCGACAGATGATGAAATCAATGATCAGCTGGTCATTCCTTTCACACTGGATGCAGACGGTATCGAGGATTTGCTGCAGCGGATTCAGGATGCAGGCATTTCCATTACTGACAAGGAGGGAAACCCCAGTGCGCGTGTCCTCAACAATGAGGAAGAAGAAGCTGAGCTGAGCGATGAGGAGCTCTTGGGCAGCAATTCTGCCAAGGTCAATGATCCCGTCCGCATGTACCTGAAAGAAATCGGGGTAGTGCCGCTCTTGACCAATGAAGAGGAGCAGGAGCTGGCTATTTTGGTCGAGCAGGGGGACTTGGAAGCCAAGCAGCGCCTGGCGGAGGCCAACCTGCGTCTGGTCGTGTCCATTGCCAAGCGCTATGTCGGCCGCGGCATGCAGTTTCTGGACCTGATTCAGGAAGGCAACATGGGGCTGATGAAGGCCGTTGATAAGTTTGACTACACCAAGGGATTTAAGTTTTCTACTTATGCGACTTGGTGGATCCGTCAGGCCATTACCCGTGCCATTGCTGACCAGGCTCGGACCATTCGCATTCCGGTTCACATGGTGGAGACCATTAATAAGCTGGTCCGTGAGCAGCGCAATCTCCTGCAGGAGCTGGGCCAAGACCCGACACCGGAGCAGATTGCGGAGCGGATGGATATGACACCGGACAAGGTCCGTGAGATCCTCAAGATTGCCCAAGAGCCCGTGTCTCTGGAAACGCCGATTGGCGAGGAAGATGACAGCCATCTGGGCGATTTTATCGAGGATGAAGTGATTGAAAATCCGGTAGACTACACGACTCGGGTCGTCCTGCGTGAGCAGCTGGATGAAGTGCTGGATACCTTGACCGATCGGGAGGAAAATGTCCTGCGTCTGCGTTTCGGGCTGGATGACGGCAAGATGCGGACGCTGGAAGATGTGGGCAAAGTCTTCAATGTGACCCGCGAGCGGATCCGTCAGATCGAGGCCAAGGCTCTGCGCAAGCTCCGCCACCCAAGCCGCAGCAAACCGCTTCGTGACTTTATTGAAGATTAGGCTTCTGCATTCCCAGCAATCATAGAGGCCAATGTCATCTATGGATGCTGCTTCTCAACAGACATGCTGCAAACAATCTAAAGGAGGACAGGCTATGTCAGAAAAAAACTATACCCCTGAAGAAATTGAAAAGATTAAAACTCGGATTTTGGAGAGCTTGGAGCAGGTGATTGACCCAGAATTGGGGATTGATATTGTCAATCTGGGCTTGATTTATGAGATTCGTTTTGACGGCGCAAGCGGCGAAACAGAAATCGACATGACCCTGACGACCATGGGCTGCCCTCTGGCGGACCTCCTGACCGATCAGATCTACGACGCCATGTCAGATGTCCCAGAGGTGACCAAGACCGATGTCAAGCTGGTCTGGTATCCGGCCTGGACGGTGGAGAAAATGAGCCGCTATGCTCGCATTGCTCTGGGGATTCGATAGTCAAGCAGACCTGTGCGGCCAGTGCAGGTTTTTGCATTTTTCGGCAGCTTCTGTTATAATGATGATACTGTCTTGGGGTCGTTACGGATTCGACAGGCATTATGAGGCATATTTTGCAACTCATCTAGCGGATGTAAAACGCCAGTTAAATATAACTGCAAAAAATAACAATTCTTACGCTTTAGCTGCCTAAAAACCAGCCAGCGTGACCCGATTCGGATGGCTTGTGTCTGATGACAGGTCTTATTTTCAGCAAGCTACGGTAAAATCCAGTCTAGGGATTTTGCAGGAGATGAATAGACTCGCCTGACTTGGGCCTGAGCTGTGTGTCAAAGTCAAGTTAAAGCAAGACACAGCCTATGGTTGTAGACAAATGTGTTAGCAGGTGTTTGGACGTGGGTTCGACTCCCACCGGCTCCATTGTTGTTTTTTGAATTTTTTTAAAACTTCTTAAAACGTTGAGAAATCAGCGTTTTTTTGCTTGAGGTCTATATTTTGAAGGAATGAAAAAAGCCAACTAGATGTCTAGCTGACTTTCTTTGGATGATGGATTCCCTGGCGGTGGGACAGAACTAAATTTTTAAAAATTTAGTTCCCTTCACTCTTTTGTTTCTAAGCTCAGGCTGAAAAGGTTCCCCAAACCTTTTCACTCCCAGCCCGCGGGGCTCTCACAGTCCGGGTGGACTGTGAGAGGTTGGAGATAAAACAAACGCAGTTTGTGTC
>NZ_KQ969396.1:336123-337774 GCF_001578865.1 Streptococcus sp. DD11 | reverse complement strand
GGAGTCTAAAAGACGAACAGTCTTGACACATCCTAACGGATGTTTCATCCATAACCTCAAAGCAGTGCTTTTGTTGCTTCCTCTCGGAAGCTCTATCTATAACCTCAAAAGCTCCACTGGAGCTTTTGAGCAATCAGCTACCGCGTCAAGAGTTTTTTACCAAAACAAAGCGAAACTGAAGGACTTTTATCTCAGTCTCACAGGGCGCTGAACTGAATCAGTCTTACACTATCATTACTCTAACATAGAAATTTATAAGATGTCAAGTTCTCGTGTGTGGGGTATGTGGAAATGCCTTTGCAGCTTGCCAAATTTCTGATTTGTGTTATACTAGTTTGGTAGTAGTATACGAAAAGAGCTGAGCGTTTCTGAGGAGGCTCTGAAATTCCTGCCGGCCCCTGCTGATCCTAAGGAGATTTTTGATATGAGTTTTTTTAAAAATCTATTTGGCAAACAAGATGAGTCTGAAGAGGAAGAAGCTGTGCCGGAAGCAGTTCCGGCAGATGACGGCTTTCCCAGTGAGTGGGGCTCTTTCTCGACCTTCATTGATGATAAGCTTGCCAGTATCCGTTTGAACTTGGCTCTGGCTGAGGAGGCCCCTTATGCGCTCTATCCTTATGCCATGCGGCTGAAGATTGCGCTCTTGCAGTATGATGCTGAGACAGGCTTTCCTTCCAGCGCGGAGTTTGACAGTCTCAATGCTATCGAAGATCAGCTTGCAGAGGAGTTGGCCAAGGTCGGAGGTGTCCATGTCGGTGTGGTCACGACAGACGGCAATATCGAATTTTACTTTTATCTGCAGGATAAGAGGAGCCATCTGGAGCCCATTGCGCGTGTGATGAAGGCATTTCCGAGCCATCGGTATGATTCGGCGACTTTGGCTGATGAAGACTGGACGCAGTATTTTGACTTTCTCTATCCCAATGACTATGAGTACCAGACCATTCTCAATCAGCGGGTTTGGTATGAGCTGGAAAGGGCTGGTGATGACCACAGTCAGGAGCGGGAGCTTGATCACTGGATTTACTTTGCCTCTGAAGAGGACCGTGCTGCTTTTGCTCAAGAAGCAGAAGGGCTGGGCTATCGGCTTGCCAGAATGGAAAAGACGGATGACAGTGCCAAGCCTTATCAGCTGCATCTGACCCGCATGGATAATACAGAAATCTTTGATTTGAACCAAAATATCTGGAAATTAATCGAATTTGTAAAAAAATTTGACGGAGACTATGGCGGTTGGGGCTGTGATGTGGTATAATGGTTATCAGATGTTTACAATTTAGAGGTTGCGATTAGCTTCCTCCTTTATGGAAGATTACTCAAGAGGCTTAAGAGGCTGTGTTGGAAACGCAGTAGGCGTGTAAAAGCGTGCGTGGGTTCGAATCCCATGTCTTCCGTTCTATCTCACATCATCAATATCAGAAGGAACGCTTTCGGGCGTTTTTTCTATATCTCTTAATGAGATGAGTTCGCAGAACGAAATCGAATTTAGAGATATTGATGCAGTTCGAGCGTCAGCGAGAACTAGGTTCCATAGTTTCTTTAGGGAAACCAGTCCGCAGGACCGACTTGCGTTTAGGGCCATTGATGCAGTTCGAGCGTCAGTGAGAACTAGGTTCCATAAGTTTTTTAGGGAAACCAGTCCGCAGGACCG
>NZ_KQ969396.1:332790-335523 GCF_001578865.1 Streptococcus sp. DD11 | reverse complement strand
CCGCAGGACCGACTTGCGTTTAGGGCCATTGATGCAGTTCGAGCGTCAGTGAGAACTAGGTTCCATAAGTTTTTTTAGGGAAACCAGTCCGCAGGACCGAGTTGAGTTTAGGGCCATTGATGCAGTTCGAGCGTCAGCGAGAACTAGGTTCCATAGTTTCTTTAGGGAAACCAGTCCGCAGGACCGAGTTGCGTTTAGGGCCATTGATGCAGTTCGAGCGTCAGTGAGAACTAGGTTCCATAGTTGCTTTAGGGAAACCAGTCCGCAGGACCGAGTTGCGTTTAGGGCCATTGATGCAGTTCGAGCGATAGCGAGAACTAGGTTTCAAAGCTGCCTTGAGAAAATCAGTCCTTAGATTTTCAAAAGCGCTGGCAGGGACTGTCTCCAGAAAGCCTGATAACTGGGCTTTTTTGCTGCTTTTTATAAGGTTGAAAGCGATTTGAAAACAATTTCAGCAAAAAAATAAGTAATAAATTGACAAAAACGAGTAATAATGTGGTAAACTAAGGGTAATATAGTTTTTTAAAAAGAGATATAAATTAGAGGAAGAAAAGTATGTTTTTTAAACGCCAGAAAGGTAAGTATCACGAAGTAGAGCGCGTGACGCGGTTTAAACTGATCAAATCAGGGAAACATTGGCTGCGTGCTGCGACCTCACAGTTTGGCCTTTTTAAGTCAATGAAAGGGGGAAATCTTTCATCGGTTGAGGTCAAGGTAACAGAGGAGCAGTCCGTCGATAAGCAGGGCGGTCTGCAATTCTTGAAAGGGCTGGTCGCCACGGGGGCTGTTCTAGGAGGGGCAGTCGTTACCAACGCCAACACTGTCAAGGCTGATGAGGATCAGGCTGTAGAAAAAGTCATCGATACATCAGGAGTCCTGGCAACGCGGGATGATGCAGTGCTGGGGACTGCCACAGATGAAACAGCGGCAGAGTCTGCCCTGCCTGAGTCAGCAGCAGAAGCTGCTTCAGATACTCAGTCCATCAGTGCCTCTGCCAGTCTGTCTGCCTCCGAGTCCGCTTCTGTCAGCGCTTCTGTATCCGGCAGTGAGGCTGCGTCACAGTCGGCCTCTGTCAGTGCAAGTACATCACAGTCTGTCTCAGATTCTTTGAGTGTGTCTGAGTCTCTTTCAGTGTCTTCAAGTACCTCTGCTTCAGCGGCAGTGACTGACTCAAACCAAGCGGCCAGCGCATCCGCCTCTGCCAGCATCAGTGCCAGCACCAGTACCGCTGCTGCATCGCAATCAGACAGCAGCAGCCAGTCCACGGCCAACAGCAGTCAGACATCACGTGTCAGAACGCGGCGGGCGGTGACGGATCCGGGTCTTAGTATAGATGCTCGTGACATTAAGGGTGATATGATTCAAAGTATTACAACAAGCTTTGATGATAATAATCGTCTCATGACCTGGACTTTTGTTTTAACCCCTAGACAGATTAAAAGCAATCTTGGTGCACTTGTATCTATCAGCGGCAATCAAGAAACTCGTTCCGTAACAATCAATGGTAAAAATGCTGCAAATGGTGGGACAGTACAATCAGCTGGAGTGTGGAATCTCTATACTGGAGAATCCGTCAATAACAATGTTTTAAAGATAACTACATATGTAAACACAACTGGTGGAGATACTCGACTCAGTCTCCGTCTAGTGACTAGTGATGACGAAATAACGAATACGAATCTTCCGTTTAAGTTTGATGAAGTGGCTTCTACTACAAAGGGAAGTTGGGATAGCGTTGATTTGTCAACTCGGGTTTCTTCAACTGAAAAGCCAATTGTTCATATAGCTGATGAGGTGGTTGTTTATCGGGGTGAGAGCTTCGAATTTGAATTTACCGTGACAGATAACAAGGGACGAGTTAATAAGTTATCTCTGGAGCAAGTTGACAATATAAATGGATTAGGTAATATTGCTTCGTGGTTTAAGTACCAAGCATTTAATTTAAATCAGAACGGTAATGCTACTGAAGCTAATCCGCTGCGTTTTAGATTATATGGTACAGTATCTAATACTGAGGGCTTGGGTTTCTATACACGGTATGTTTGGGTAGAAGATGCTGATGGGAACAAAAATTCTAATAGAGAAAATAGTCTAAAAACGCATGTTCCGACTAACGGTGAATTTAAGATAATCATTAAGTATCGCTTGATTGAGCCTACCACAGTTACAATCGTTAATAATACTGAACAATTAACTGAAGCCGAAAAAAACCGAGTTCGAGATGCAGTCAGACAAAGCAATCCAAATTTAAGAGCTGTTGATCTTTCTACTGGTAATTATACTACAGGGATTGTTGTGGCTAATGATGGTACCGTTACTATCAATTACAAAGGTAATACGATTGATACGATTGATGGTAAAAAATTAGTAGACACAAGAGCTGGGAGCACCTCCAAATCTCTTAGTACCGTTGCCTCTGCGAGTGCCTCCGTATCAGCAAGTACCAGTGCCTCAACTAGCGTGGTTGCTTCACAGTCAGCTTCAGTGAGTGCATCCACCTCTGCAAGCACCAGTACAGTACAGTCAACCTCGGCCAGCCGCTCTGCATCGACCTCAACCGTGCAGTCCATTTCGGCAAGCACCTCTGCGTCCGTGAGCGCGTCGACTTCGGCCAGCGTATCAGCTTCAACCAGTGCATCGGTGTCTGCAAGTACCTCAGCTTCAGAGAGTGCGTCAACTTCGGCCAGCGTATCGGCTTCAACTAGTGCATCGACTTCTGCAAGCGTATCAGCG
>NZ_KQ969396.1:331520-332240 GCF_001578865.1 Streptococcus sp. DD11 | reverse complement strand
TCCACGAGTGCATCAGTGTCCGCAAGTACCTCAGCTTCAGTAAGTGCGTCAACTTCAGCCAGCGTATCAGCGTCCACGAGTGCATCGGTATCAGCAAGTACCTCCGCGTCCGTAAGTGCATCGACTTCGGCCAGCGTATCAGCTTCCACGAGTGCATCGGTATCCGCAAGTACCTCTGCATCCGTAAGTGCGTCAACCTCCGCGAGCGTATCAGCGTCCACGAGTGCATCGGTATCGGCTAGCACCTCCGCGTCCGTGAGTGCGTCAACTTCAGCGAGTGTATCTGCCTCCACAAGTGCTTCAGTATCAGCCAGCACGTCCGCTTCAGAAAGTGCATCGACCTCCGCGAGCGAGTCGGCCTCTACCAGTGCATCAGTGTCTGCCAGCACATCTGCATCAGAGAGCGCATCAACATCTGCGAGCGAGTCGGCGTCTACAAGTGCTTCTGTATCCGCAAGTACCTCAGCGAGTGTAAGTGCGTCAACTTCGGCAAGCGAGTCTGCTTCCACGAGTGCATCGGTATCCGCAAGTACCTCTGCATCCGTAAGTGCGTCGACTTCAGCGAGCGAGTCAGCTTCAACCAGTGCGTCGGTCTCCGCAAGTACGTCCGCGTCCGTAAGTGCATCAACTTCAGCAAGCGTATCAGCTTCAACTAGTGCATCAGTCTCCGCAAGTACGTCCGCATCCGTAAGTGCATCAACTTCAGCGAGCGTATCAGCC
>NZ_KQ969396.1:329051-329872 GCF_001578865.1 Streptococcus sp. DD11 | reverse complement strand
CGTCAGTGAGTGCGTCGACCTCTGCAAGTGTAAGTGCCTCCACGAGTGCATCAGTGTCCGCAAGTACCTCAGCCTCAGTGAGCGCATCAACCTCTGCGAGCGTATCTGCCTCAGAGAGTGCATCAACTTCAGCAAGCGTATCAGCCTCTACGAGTGCGTCGGTGTCCGCAAGTACGTCCGCATCCGTAAGTGCGTCGACCTCCGCGAGCGAGTCGGCTTCCACGAGTGCGTCGGTGTCCGCAAGTACGTCCGCGAGCGTAAGTGCGTCAACTTCAGCCAGCGTGTCTGCGTCCACGAGTGCTTCAGTGTCCGCAAGTACGTCTGCATCAGAAAGCGCATCAACTTCGGCGAGCGTATCAGCCTCCACGAGTGCGTCTGTATCCGCAAGCACCTCAGCTTCAGTGAGTGCGTCAACCTCTGCAAGTGAGTCAGCATCAACCAGTGCGTCGGTATCAGCAAGTACGTCTGCATCTGTTAGCGCATCAACTTCAGCGAGCGAGTCTGCCTCCACGAGTGCGTCTGTGTCAGCAAGTACGTCTGCGTCAGTGAGTGCATCAACGTCTGCGAGTGAGTCAGCCTCCACGAGTGCATCGGTATCGGCTAGCACCTCCGCGTCCGTGAGCGCATCAACTTCAGCGAGCGAGTCAGCATCCACCAGTGCGTCGGTGTCCGCAAGCACGTCCGCCTCAGAGAGTGCGTCGACCTCTGCAAGTGAGTCCGCGTCCACCAGTGCATCCGTATCAGCTAGCACGTCCGCCTCAGAGAGTGCATCAACGTCTGCAAGTGAGTCCGCGTCTACGAGCGCATCGGTGTCTGCAAGC
>NZ_KQ969396.1:327978-328983 GCF_001578865.1 Streptococcus sp. DD11 | reverse complement strand
CTTCAGCGAGCGAGTCTGCCTCCACGAGTGCGTCTGTGTCCGCAAGTACATCTGCGTCAGTAAGTGCATCAACTTCGGCAAGTGTGTCAGCGTCTACGAGCGCATCAGTGTCCGCAAGTACGTCTGCGTCCGTGAGTGCATCAACCTCAGCGAGCGAGTCAGCATCAACGAGCGCATCGGTATCAGCAAGTACGTCTGCGTCAGTGAGTGCATCAACGTCTGCGAGCGAGTCCGCTTCCACGAGCGCATCGGTGTCCGCAAGTACGTCCGCGTCCGTAAGCGCGTCAACTTCGGCAAGTGAGTCAGCCTCCACGAGTGCGTCCGTCTCAGAGAGTGCATCGACTTCAGCAAGCGAGTCAGCCTCCACGAGTGCATCGGTGTCCGCAAGTATGTCCGCGTCAGAGAGTGCGTCGACCTCTGCGAGCGTATCAGCCTCTACCAGTGCGTCAGTGTCCGCAAGTGTGTCAGCCTCCACGAGTGCGTCAACCTCAGCCAGCGTGTCGGCTTCAACGAGCGCATCAGTATCTGCAAGCACCTCAGCTTCAGAAAGTGCGTCAACCTCTGCATCAGTAAGTGCATCGACTTCAGCAAGCGAGTTAGCCTCCACCAGTGCATCAGTGTCCGCAAGTACGTCCGCATCAGAGAGTGCATCGACTTCTGCGAGCGTATCAGCGTCTACGAGTGCGTCCGTCTCAGCAAGTACGTCCGCGAGCGTAAGTGCGTCGACTTCAGCAAGCGAGTCCGCGTCAATCAGTGCATCGGTATCCGCAAGTACGTCCGCATCAGAGAGTGCGTCAACTTCGGCAAGTGAGTCAGCATCCACGAGTGCGTCCGTCTCAGCAAGTACCTCAGCCTCAGTAAGTGCATCGACTTCAGCAAGCGAGTCAGCCTCCACGAGTGCATCGGTGTCCGTAAGTACGTCCGCCTCAGAGAGCGCATCAACTTCAGCGAGCGAGTCAGCATCAACCAGTGCGTCGGTGTCCGCAAGCACGTCCGCCTCAGAGA
>NZ_KQ969396.1:322314-327945 GCF_001578865.1 Streptococcus sp. DD11 | reverse complement strand
ACTTCAGCTTCAGAAAGTGCATCAACTTCAGCGAGCGAGTCCGCATCAACGAGTGCATCGACCTCCGCGAGCGTATCAGCCTCCACGAGTGCATCAGTGTCCGCAAGTACGTCAGCTTCAGAGAGTGCATCGGTATCGGCAAGTACGTCTGCGTCAGTAAGTGCATCAACTTCAGCAAGCGAGTCAGCGTCAATCAGTGCATCGGTATCTGCCAGCGCATCGGGTCTGGAAAGTGCTTCAGTCAGCGATTCTCTGTCTGTCAGTGAGTCGTCATCCCTGAGCACCAGCACCTCTGTCCTGCACAGTCAGCTGGATTTGATCCATGAGAAGGAGTTCTATTCACTTAGTCTGTCGACCAGTGCTTCCTTGTCTGAGTCTATCAGTCTCAGCGAGTTGGTCAGCGTCAGTCAGTCTGAGTCAGCACGCCTGTCCGCATCAGTCAGTCTGTCGACCAGTCAGAGCACGTCTGAAAGTCTATCCCTTTCGACCTCGGCGCGTCAGTCAGAGCTGGATCTGCTGGCCAAGGGTCAATTACCTCAGACAGGGGAAGTGGAGAGCAAGGCCTCCATTCTGGCTCTGGGCTTAGGTGCACTAGGCCTGGCCTTCAAGAGACGCAAGAAAAAAGGTGACTCTGAAGAGTAGCCAGTATACAGAAAAGCAGGAAGTTTTGCGGCTTCCTGTTTTTTTGACATTTTCAGAAAAAAAGTCTCCTTTATGAGGCAGGAAAGTCCCTGAAAATCTAGATTTTTCGGGCAATATTTTATATAATACAAGGAGTAGAATGATACGATGAAGATGAAAGAGTAAGGGAAATATGCAGGCAATTGTTTTAATTGGAGATCAGGACTATCTGGAGCCGCTTTCGACCGCAATCAAGTCGATTTTGTATTATAATAAAAATGTTAAGCTATATGTCTTAAACAGGGGGATTGCGGCTGAGTGGTTCTGTGATTTGCAGGAGCTGGCCGGGCAGTTGGAGAGCGAGCTGCTGCCTGTCAGTCTGGATCAGGCAGCCATCCCTTCGGACTGGCAGACGCAGGACCATATCAGCTCTACAGCCTATGCCCGCTATTTTATTCCGCAGTTTGTGGCAGAGGATCGGGTCCTCTATCTGGACAGTGATGTGATTGTCAAGGGAGAGCTGCAGCCCTTGTTTGAGCTGGATCTGCAGGGCCGGGCTATCGCAGCGGCCGGTGATGCCGGTGGTCATGGTTTTAACTCTGGAGTTTTGCTGATAGATAACCGGGTCTGGAAAGAGCGGCAGCTGTCAGCGGTCCTTATCAGGGAGACGGAGCGAATCATGGAAGCGGTCCAGTCCGGTCAATTTGAGGATTTTAACGGCGACCAGACGGTCTTAAATCAGGTCTTTGGGCAGGACTGGCTCCCGCTGGATAAGATCTACAATCTGCAGGTGGGGCATGACTTGGTGGCCTTCTACAGCGGCTGGACGGGGCACTTTGAGCTGGAGCAGGAGCCGGTCATTATCCACTACACGACCTACCGCAAGCCCTGGAACTCTGTAATCAGCTATCGCTACCGTCAGCTGTGGTGGGATTTTCAGGCCTTGAGTCTGGAGGAGATTGCGGCCCATCATGAGGGAGCCTTTGAGCTTCCCGACAGCTGGGAGCAGGCTGCTCTCAACTGTCTGATCTTGACCAATGTGCAGGAGCTGGAGCAGATAGAGTTTTTGGCTCAGGCTCTACCGACGGTTCATTTCCATATCGCCTGCTACACCGAAATGGGGGATTATCTGCGTTCTCTGGATGCATTTGCCAATATCTATCTGTATCCTGAAATAGTGGAAGCAGTGCTAGATGATATAGCTAATCGATGTCAGGTTTATTTAGATATTTATCACGGAACTGAACCGGAACATTATCCGATTAACCGTCGCTTTAAGGCAGCCGGCAAGCCGGTACTGACCTTTGACAATACTCAGAAAAATGAGGCGGCTGACTTTGTCTATCCTCATGCCAATCCTCAGGAAATGGTGGAAAAGCTGCGCTCTCTCATGAAGAAGGCTGTACCGGAAGGCTATCGGGCGGTCGTTCTGGCGGCCGACTATCTCTACAGCGATCAGGTCTCCACTACGATTAAGTCCATTGTCTGCCACAATCGCTTTATCAAGTTTTACCTGATTAACAGTGATTTTCCGGCTGAGTGGTTTGTCAGCATGGAAAAGAGACTGGCTAAGCTGGACTGCCGTATTGTCAATGCGCGGGTGGACAGCAGCCATATCAGTCATTACAAGACCAACATCCACTATGCGGTATTTTTACGGTATTTTGCGGCAGATTTTGTGACAGAAAGCCAGGCTCTGTATCTGGATTGCGATATTGTGGTGACCCGGGATTTGACGCCTTTGTTTGAGCGGGAGCTTGGTCAAGCGCCGCTGGCAGCAGTAAAGGACTTGGGCGGTCAGGTTTACTTTGGAGAGCAGATATTTAATTCGGGTGTTCTGCTGATTAATATCAAGCTGTGGCGAGAAGCAGGTGTCGCGCAGCAATTAATCGAAATGACGGCTCAGCTGCATGATCAGGTCAGTCAGGATGACCAAAGCATTCTCAATCTGCTCTTTGAAAATCGCTGGCTGGAGCTGCCTTTTGCTTATAACTGTATTACCTTGCATATGGCTTTTTCGGACTATGCGCCAGAGCCGGGGTTCTATCCGCCGGTCATTCACTATCTAACTTGGCGCAAACCATGGAAGGAGTACATGCAGTCCATTTACCGGGAGGTTTGGTGGTTTTACCATGGGCTGGACTGGGCGGACTTGCAGGAGCCAATCGGGGCTCTGACAGAGAAAATGGTGAACGGTCCGGCTTTCTCCTGCTTGGTTTACACTTATTCCTGTGACCTACTCCATATTGATGATTTGATCCGCTCCTTGCCTGCCTGTCATTTTTATATAGCAGCGCCGGTGGTAGTGGCAGAGCCGATCAGCCGCCTGCTGCGGTACTCCAATGTCAGCGTCAGCTCAGATATTGCGGGGATTCCGGGGTTCTTGGAGTCATTGGCAGAGAAGGCGCAGCTGCTCCTTGACATCAATGCCGGCGATGAGGTGGACGGGATTATTTCCCGCTTTCGGTCAGCCGGCAAGCCGGTCTATGCCTTTGACAGCACGGCCCACGGCCAGCAGGGGCAGGAGCTGTTTGCAGCGGATCAGCCGGCAGAGATGGCAGCGGCCATTGAAGCCCTGCGGCTGCAGGAGCCAGAGGAGCGGAAGATTGAGGTGCTGCCCATAGAGCAGACGCTGGACTACCTTTTAGAACACGGCTCCTCAGCGGTTCGCTTTGGCGATGGGGAAATGGATATCATTGCAGGCCATAGCATTGCCTATCAGGATTACCAGCCGGAGCTGGCAGTAAAATTGAGAAATATCATGTCCAAGGTTAGCAATGAACGATTGGTGGTTTGCCTGCCGGATGTATTTGAGAGGACGGAGCGTTATCAGCAAATGGCTCTTGATTTTTGGAATCGGCATATCCCATTTTATTGGTCTCATTATCAAGAAATCTGCCAGGCGCCTTGGTATGGTTCGACCTTTATTTCCCGGCCCTATATTGACTTGGTGGACAAGTCGCTGTCGGCGGGTTATTTTGACAAGCTGAAGAGGCTGTGGCAGGATCGGGACCTTTTGATTGTAGAAGGGGCTACCTCGCGCTCGGGTGTGGGCAATGACCTCTTTGCTGCGGCCAAGTCGATCAAGCGGATCATCTGTCCTTCCCGCAATGCCTACAGCCGGCTGGAGGACATCAAGGCAGCGGTCAGAGAGCAGGCGGGCGACCGGCTGATCTTGGCCATGCTGGGACCTGCAGCCAAGGTCCTGGTCTATGATCTGGTGCAGGAGGGCTATCGGGCGCTGGATATTGGTCACATCGACTCAGAGTACGAGTGGTTCCAGATGGGCGCGACCCACAAGGTCAAGCTGGCCCACAAGCATACGGCGGAGTATAATTTTGACCAGGATATCGAAGTGCTGCCTGACCGCGATTACGAGCGTCAGATTGCTGTCAATCTGACCGAACAGAAGCAATAGAAAAGAAGATGAAAGTTAATATTACCAATTTATACGGCATGTCCGGCCAGAGTACGGCCTTGATTGCCCAGAATGATGTGAGCAGGCTGGCCAAGGAGCTGGGCTTTAATGAGCTGGGTTTTTATTTTTACGATATTTACAGCGACAGTCCCTCGGAGCTGAGCACGCGGCTGGACGGGATCATGGCCAGTGTGGCCTATGGGGATGTGGTCATCTACCAGTCGCCGTCTTGGAACGGCCGGGAGTTTGATCAGGCCTTTGTCCGCAAGCTCAAGGTACTGCAGGCCAAAATCGTCACCTTTATCCACGATATTCCGCCGCTCATGTTTCCCTCCAATTACTATCTCATGCCCGAGTACATCGACATGTACAATCAGTCGGATCTGGTCATTGTGCCGTCTGAAAAGATGCGGGACAAGCTGATCGAGGAGGGGCTGACGGTGGAGAAGGTTCTCATCCAGCATATGTGGGACCACCCTTATGATCTGGCCCTGCGTCAGCCGCAGTTTGAGCGCAAGCTTTACTTTGCCGGCAGTGTGGAGCGGTTTCCGCATCTGGCTAACTGGGCCTATGCAACGCCGCTGGAGATTTTCTCGCCTGAAGAGGAGAGCAGTCCTGCGGCCAATGTCCGCTTTCGCGGCTGGGTCAGCCGGCCCGAGCTGCTGCTGGAGCTGTCCAAGGGCGGTCTGGGACTGGTCTGGGGTGTGGAGGAGGATCCGGCCGAAGAGCCGGAATACTACGGCCTCAATATTTCCCATAAGGCGGCCACCTATCTGGCGGCGGGTCTTCCGATTATCGTGCCGGCCTATCTGTCCAATGCTGAGCTGATCCGCCGGCAGGGCTTAGGCTTTGTGGTAGACAGTCTGGCTGAGGCCAGCCGTGTGGTGGAGACACTGAGTTCGGAAGAATACCAGGCTATGGCCGAGCGGGTCAGAAATTTCTCCTTCCTGCTCAAAGAAGGCTATTTCAGCAAGAAAGTCTTGCTGGATGCGGTCATGGAAGTTTTGTCTTAGTGTTTTTCAGCCATCACAGTGAGGAGTCAATGTGAAGTCATTTTTTAAAGCGGTCATTATCAAGAAGTTTCTTTGGACCTTATTTTTCTTATTTATCTATGTACTAGGGAGCAAGCTGCCCCTGCCTTTCATTGACATGGGCAAGGCGGTGTCTTTGAATGGGGCCTCAGCGACCTTGAACTATGCAACGGCCCTCATGGGCGGAAATCTGCGCAGCCTGTCGCTCTTTTCAATCGGCCTGTCGCCCTGGATGTCCTCCATGCTGATCTGGCAGATGTTTGCCATCTCCAAAAAGCTGGGCCTGGGCAGACTGCCGCTGGAAGTGCAGGAGCGGCGGCGCATGATTCTGACCTTCTTTGTCTCCCTCCTGCAGTCGGCAGCAGTCGTTCTCAATCTGCCGGTGGCAGCAGGAATGGACCCAACGGCTGTTCTGCTGCTGGACACCCTTATCTTAATGGGGGGAACCTACTTTCTCATCTGGCTGACTGATCTGAATGCTGCTATGGGACTGGGAGGTTCGGTGATGATTGTCATGGCCAGCATGATTTCCTACATTCCGCAGGATATCTGGCAGTCAGT
>NZ_KQ969396.1:319718-321899 GCF_001578865.1 Streptococcus sp. DD11 | reverse complement strand
GGCCTTCTCCTCCTGCTCAGTCTGGTCTTTCTCTATCTGGCTGTGGTGGTCGAGCGGGCCAAGTACCGGATCCCGGTCAATAAGATCACCATCCACAATCGCTTTAAGAAGTACTCTTATCTGGATATCCGCCTCAATCCTGCGGGCGGCATGCCGATTATGTATGCTATGACGCTGGTCAGCATTCCCCAGTATCTGCTCTTGCTGGTCCACTTTTTCCAGCCGGGCAATCAGCTGATCCGCCAGTGGATCTTGGATCTGTCTATGGGCAATCTAGGCTGGTTTGTCCTCTATCTGCTGACGATTTTCATCCTAGCTTTGGCTTTTGCCTTTATCAATGTCAGCGGAGACCAGATTGCTGAGCGCATGCAAAAGAGCGGGGAGTACATCGAGAATATCTATCCAGGGGCAGCGACCCGGCGCTATATCAATGGCTTGGTGACGTATTTTGCCATAGTGGGAGCTGCCTATCTGGTGCTGGTATCGGGCCTGCCTATGATGATAGTGCTTTGGGATGTCCGCTATCTGCGTCTCAGTATGATTCCGGGGCTTTTCATGATTTTTATCGGAATGGTCTTTTCGATTAAGGATGAGGTGGATGCCTTGACCCTTAACGATCGCTATCGTTCCTTGCTATAGGAGAAGACATGTATTATTTTATTCCTTCCTGGTCTGGCAGCGGGGAGCGGGTCTGGCAGTGGGATATAATCCCTTGGTACCGCTCCATGCAGCGGCTGGAGTTTGATGATTCCATTCATCAGATTCGGATTTTTCAGAGCCAGCAGCTGCCGGTCAAGATGCTGCTGCCGGCCTATATGCCTCATGCCCGTTATTTTCTGCACCGGCAGGACTTGTTTGAAACGGATTATTACTCCGTCTTTGACGATATTCAGGGCGTTCATTCCGACTTTATGCAGGCTCTGCAGATCAAGGACTTGGACTGGGAAGCCGACTGCGAGTTTCTCTACACACCCTTTCTGGTCATGGTTCGCAGGCAGGGACAGCTCTATGCCCATATCGAGTTTGGCATTGAGGGCTTTCTCAGCTTTATCCGCTTTTTCAAGGACGATCAGCAGGACAAGCTCTATATTTTTGATGATCGGGGCTTTATTTCCAGCATTACCTATTATGAAAATGGGCAGGAGCGCTATCGGGACTACCTGCAGCCGGACGGTGACTGGCGGATTCGGGAGCATTTGACCCAAGATGACTGCCGGGTTGAGGTCAATCCGGCCTATCTGCTGGCTTTTGATAAGCTGGAGTATGAGCGGATGCCGGATTTGATTTTGGAGAAATTGGGCCATTTTATCAGCAGCCAGGCTGGTGCAGACAGCAAGTTTGTCCTGGCGGCTCATCCGCTTTACAATCGGGCTGTGCTGCAGCTCTTGCCGCCTCAGGCTCAGAAGATTCTCAGCTTTTTCCATGAGCGCAATCGGGAGCTGGACTGGTCCAGTCTGGCAGCGGATCTGCAGCTGGTGGATCTGGTCCTGACCGACCGCATGGATGTTCAGGCTGCCATGAAGAGCTGCCTGCCCCAGCAGGCCCACAAGGTCCACTATCTGTCGCCTTTTGATACGCGGCTGCAGCTGGGCAAGAGTCAGCGCAAGCGCGAGTCCAAGATTTTCTACCAGCTCAATCTGGAGGAGCCCATCAATGACTATGCCATTTTCAAGGTCCTCTTTTATGTGGCCAAACATCCTGAGACGGAGCTGACCATCGGTGTTTACAATGCTTGGCAGGAGGGCCTGCAGACGGTGGAAGCCAAGGTGGAGGAGCTGATCGATGAGTATCTGAATCGGCATGAACTGATCAAGCATTACCGCCGCAGCGAGCAGGCTGAGAATGCCCTCTTGGAAAATCAGGAGCAGGAGCTTCGTTATTGCATTAAGAACATCACCGACGAGCTCACCCTAATACAGGAGCTGGAGTACACCCGCCTGATTGTGGATCTCAATGAGCATCCCAATCTCTATACACAGATTGCGGGCATCAGTGCCGGGATTCCCCAGATCAATCTCGTGCCGTCAGACTATGTGACGCACCTGAGAAACGGCTATATCCTGACCTCGCTTTCGGACCTGCCGGCAGCAGCGGACTACTATCTGGACGGCCTGAAACATTGGAATCAGGCCCTGATTTACTCGATTGAGAAGATTAGGGAAAATACTGGTATGGAACTGA
>NZ_KQ969396.1:318305-318831 GCF_001578865.1 Streptococcus sp. DD11 | reverse complement strand
ATGGAACTGATCGGCAGGTGGGAGAAGTGGCTCAAGGAGGCAAAGCATGCAAGATAAGCTGAAGATTTTACAGATTGGCCTGAGCGACTGGAGCCGGGAGCTGTCCCTGCCGGACAATATGGTCTGGTACCATTTCTTTCCTCATTCCCGTCTGGCTCTGAAAAAGGTCATGGAGATGGACAGGATTTTTCAGTTCAGCGCCATTCTGGTGGAAGACTTGGCCCTGATTCCGGACCTGTTCATGATTGAGGACAAGATTACGCCCTATACGGTCTTTTACAATCAAGATCAGCAGACTCAGGAGGCGGACATTGAGTATTTTCTCAAGCGCCACTGTGCCCAGCCGGCGGACATGAACGACCGCTCTGAGCTGGTGCGGCTGCTGTCCAAGGCTCTCTTTCGCGGCCAGTACGGCGACAAGATGACGCCCATCGATATGACGGTCAGTCCGGGCTTTGGCGGGCAGATTTGCTACAATGGCTATGAAAATCTGACTCTGGAAGGGGACTTTAGTCCGGACTTTCAG
>NZ_KQ969396.1:317321-317923 GCF_001578865.1 Streptococcus sp. DD11 | reverse complement strand
GACTTTCAGCCGCTAGTCTCCTTTCGCTACAATGTCGTGGCCAGTCAGGCCAATCCTGTCGAGCTCTGGCTGGAGTATGAAAAGGAGGGGGACTGCCAGCTGCGCCTGCGGGTCTGCAATATCCAGGAAGGCTCTACGGCTCATATCATCCATGAAGCGGTCTTTGCTGAAGCCGATATGCAGGAAGCCATGGTCTTGGATCATGATGATACTTCTTATCTGGCAGTGAGTCTGGAGGCTCAGGGGCAGGGCCGGCTGCAGATTGGTGCCCTGCACCAGCGCCTGACCCGCTATCACTTTGGCAAATATGTACTGGGCGGCAGGATTCTCACAGACAGCCGCCGGCAGGAGATCAATTACTTCTTTTATCCGGGAGATCTGAAGCCGCCTCTTGCGGTCTACTTTTCCGGCTATCGACGGGCCGAAGGCTTTGAAGGCTTCGGCATGATGCGCGGTATGGGGACTCCCTTTCTCCTGTTTTCTGACCCGCGTGTGGACGGCGGGATGTTTTATCTGGGGAGTCAGGAGCTGGAAAGCGGCATTCATCAGATTATCCAGGAGCATTTGGATCTGCTGGACTTTACCGAGCGGGATTTGATCCT
>NZ_KQ969396.1:308913-317218 GCF_001578865.1 Streptococcus sp. DD11 | reverse complement strand
TCCATGGGGACCTATGGTGCCATGTACTATGGAGCTGGCTTTCGGCCGCGGGCCATCATTCTGGCCAAGCCGCTGAGCAATCTGGGGACCATCGCCAAGCGCGGCCGCCTGCGGCTGCCCAAGGTCTTTCCAACGGCTCTCGACCTGCTGCATCTGCATACCGGCGGTAAGGACGAGCAGCATATGGAGGAGCTGGATCAGCGTTTTTGGCGCAGGTTTAAGAGGGCGGATTTCAGCCGGACCACCTTTGGGATTTCCTATATGAAAGAGGAGGACTATGATCCGACCGCCTATGAGGATATTGTCGCAGCCCTGCATTCGACCGATGCCAAGGTGATCAGCCGCGGCACATCAGGCCGCCACAATGATGACTCGACCATGACCGTCGCTTGGTTTATGAATTACTATAAAATGATACTGGAAAGGGAATTTGGGCGAAAGAAATGAAAGTTCACAAAAGAAAGGGCATCTACTGGGGCGAGCTGAGGGGCCTGTCAGCTGCCGGCAATGCCAAGGATTTCACCTATTTATACGGCTCCACACTGATCTATCATTCTCCGTCCCATATTTTCTTTGAAAATAAGCTCATGGCGTCCGGGCAGACCATTCACGAGTGGTCCTCTGGCTGGCACTACCAGCGGGACCGGCTGCAGCCTTCGCTGCCGCTGCTGAAAAGGGGCGCCCGCTACCGTCTGACCAGAGATATGGACCTTTATCCGGACTTCAGTGTGTTTCTGAAGGTCATTTTCTTTGACCGCTACAATGAAGAGCTGGGCAATCAGGTGGAGCGCTCGGAAAGCCTGACTTTTACCTACCCTCAGGACGCTTACAGCTACAAGGTTCAGCTGCTCAGTGCAGGGGTAGAGTCCTTTGAGTTTTATGCACTCAAGATTGACCAAGTTGAAGAGGAGTTTGATGATTAAAAACAGTTTTCAAATTCGCCGTCTGCAGGCGATTGTCCATCAGGTCAATGCCTTTGAGAAAGAAATGGCCAGCCTGTCAGATGCAGCCCTTCAGGCCAAAACCAAGGAATTTAAAGAGCGGCTGGCTGAGGGGGAGAGCTTGGATGAGCTGCTGCCAGAAGCCTATGCGGCAGTCCGCGAAGCCGATCGGCGGGTGCTGGGGATGTTTCCCTATGAGGTTCAGGTCATGGGGGCTGTCGTCCTCCACCAGGGCAATGTCGCTGAAATGGCTACGGGCGAGGGCAAGACCCTGACCGCAACCATGCCCCTCTACCTCAATGCCCTGACCGGACAGGGAGCTCTGCTGGTGACGACCAACAGCTATCTGGCCCTGCGGGATGCTGAGGAGATGGGCCGGGTCTATCGCTTTCTGGGCCTGAGCATCGAGACAGCGGTGCTGGCTGACGAGAGCAAGGAGCTGACTCCTGAGCGCAAGCGAGAGATCTATCAGGCCGATATTGTCTATACCACCAACAGTGCTCTGGGCTTTGACTACCTGATTGAAAATCTGGCTGACACCAAGGCCAGTCAGTACCTGCGGCCCTTTCATTATGTCATCATTGATGAGATTGACTCCATCCTGCTGGATAGCGCTCAGACACCTCTGATCATCTCAGGGGCTCCGCGGGTTCAGTCCAACTTCTACGGCATCATGGACACCTTTGTCACCACCCTGAAAGAGGGCGAAGACTACAAGTATGATGATGAGAAAAATGAGGTCTGGATGACCCTGAAAGGCATTCGGGCAGCGGAGTCCTTTCTGGATCTGCAGCATTTATTTGCCAAGGAAAATCAAGAAATTGTCCGTCACCTCAATCTGGCCCTGCGGGCCCATAAGCTGTACAAGAAGGACAAGGACTATGTGGTCCGCGAAGGCGGCAAGGAGGCAGAGGTGGTGCTTTTGGACCGCTCCACAGGCCGGCTCTTGGAGATGACCCGGCTGCAGGGCGGCCAGCATCAGGCCATTGAGGCCAAGGAAGGAGTCAGTCTGACTCAGGAAACGCGGGCCATGGCCTCGATTACCTACCAAAATCTGTTCAAACTCTTCAGAAAGATTGCCGGGATGACTGGGACTGGCAAGGTGGTGGAGCGCGAGTTTGTGGAGACCTATTCCATGGCTGTGATTAAGATTCCGACCAACCGCAAGGTCATTCGCCAGGATTTGCCGGATCAGCTCTATCAGACCCTGCCGGAGAAGGTCTTTGCTTCGCTGGATGAGGTCAAGCACTATCATGCCAAGGGCAATCCGCTTTTGATTTTCACTGGTTCGGTGGAGATGTCAGAGATTTACTCCTCTCTGCTCCTGCGGGAGGGCATTGCTCATAATCTGCTCAATGCCAACAATGCAGCCCGCGAGGCTCAGATCATTGCTGAGTCAGGTCAGAAAGGGGCGGTGACAGTCGCTACCTCCATGGCCGGCCGGGGGACAGACATTAAGCTGGGAGCCGGTGTGGCAGAGCTGGGCGGTCTGGTGGTCATCGGCACGGAGCGGATGGAGAATCAGCGGATTGACCTGCAGATCCGCGGACGGTCGGGCCGGCAGGGAGACCCCGGCATCAGCAAGTTCTTTGTCTCTCTGGAAGACGACCTGCTCAAAAAGTGGGGACCGGACTGGCTCAAGACCTTCTATCGGGACTACTCGGTTGATGAGGTCCAGCTCCAGCCAACCCAGCTCAGGGGGCGGCGTTTTCGGAGTCTGGCTGCCAAGGCTCAGCGGGCCAGCGAAAGTGCTGCCAAGCTGTCGCGCCAGCTGACGCTGGACTTTGCCCAGAGCATGAAGATTCAGCGCCAGCTGACCTATGCTGAGCGGGACCGGCTGATTCAGGCTGAGGAGCGCATCGATCAGGAGATTGAGCAGGTGCTGAGCCAGGTCATTCATCAGGCGGCTTATGAGCGCAGCTATGCCAGCCGGGCCGACCTCTATCGCTATATCTTGGACCATTTCAGCTACCATGCTGAACGGATTTCCTATGATTTTGACCTCTATTCGCCGGAGAAGATTGAGCAGCTTTTGCTGGGGATTGCCAGAGAGGAGCTGCAGGCAAAGAAGGACTATCTCCGGTCGGACAAGCTTTTTACAGACTTTCAGCGGATCTGCGTCCTCAAGGCGATTGATGAAAACTGGATCGAGCAGGTGGACTATCTGCAGCAACTCAAAACAGCCCTGAGCGGCCAGCATTTCTCTATGAAAAATCCTCTGGTTGAGTATTATCAGGAGGCTTATGATGGTTTTGAGTATATGAAGGAGCGCATGAAACAGCAGATGGTGAAAAATCTGCTGATGAGTGAATTGGCGCTGAACCCCAAAGGAGAAGTGATTACCTACTTCCCGTAAGACGAGGACATTATGACAGTATATAACATTAACTTGGGCATCGGCTGGGCCAGCAGCGGCGTAGAGTACGCTCAGGCTTACCGGGCTCAGCTGCTGCGCAGGATTGGGCAGCCGGCTAAGTTCATCTTTATGGATATGATTTTGGCGGATAATATTCAGCACTTGACTGAAAATATCGGTTTTCGTGATGAGGAGGTTATCTGGCTCTACCAGTTTTTTACAGATGTCAAGCTGGCGCCGACTACGGTGACACTGGATGACCTTTTGGCTTCGGTAGCCGGCCGGCCCGACCGCTCAGAAAGAGAGGGCCGGATTGTCCGCTATTTCTATTCGCAGGAGGATGTCTTTATCACCTGCTATCTGCGGCAGGAGGATCAGGACTTTGTGGAGCATGCAGAGTATGTTTCGCGCGGCCGGCTGATTCGCAAGGACTATTTTTCCTATGTCCGCTATGCCAGCGAGTATTTTGCTCCTCATGAGGGAGCAGCAGCCCTCTACCAGCGCCGTTTTTACAATGAAGACGGCTCGGTGGCTTATGATATGCTGCTGCAGGACGGCCAGGAGGAGCTCTACCGCTTTCC
The DNA here is from genome assembly GCF_001578865.1 of Streptococcus sp. DD11. Lineage (NCBI taxonomy): Bacteria > Bacillati > Bacillota > Bacilli > Lactobacillales > Streptococcaceae > Streptococcus > Streptococcus sp. DD11. The sequence goes on along the minus strand of NZ_KQ969396.1, from coordinate 313,340 downwards.
TGACCGCATCTTTTACTCTAAGCCCGAGCTGGTCCGCTATTTCCTGCGCTGCCTCGATTTGCAGGCGGAGGACATCCTGATCCTGGACCGGGAAACCGGTATCGGTCAGGTGGTCTTTGAGGAATGCCGGCCGGCTAAGCTGGGAGTGGTGGTCCATGCCGAGCACTTCAGCGAAAATGCCAGCAGTGAGGACTATATTCTCTGGAATAATTTCTATGACTATCAGTTTACCAATGCGGACAAGGTGGACTTTTTCATCGTGGCGACTGCAGCTCAGCGGGACATTCTGACCCGGCAGTTTGAGCGCTATTCGGACCAGCGGCCTAAGATTGTCACTATTCCGGTGGGGAGCCTGGACCGGCTGATTTATCCTGAGCGGCCTCGCCGGCCTTTCTCTATGATTACCGCTTCGCGGCTGGCGACGGAAAAGCATATCGACTGGCTGCTGCGGGCGGCCATGGAGGCCCATAAGACTCTGCCGGAGCTGACTCTGGATATTTACGGTAAGGGAGGCGAGGAGGCCAAGCTCCGCCGCTTGATCGAAGAAGGCGGGGCTCAGGACTACATCCGGCTCAAAGGCCATGCTGATCTGAGCCGAGTATATGCCGACTATGAGCTCTATCTGACGGCTTCGACCAGCGAAGGCTTCGGCCTGACCCTGATGGAGGCCGTCGGCTCCGGTCTGCCCTTGATTGGCTTTGATGTCCGCTATGGCAATCAGACCTTTATCAAGGACGGTGAGAATGGCTATCTGCTGCCGGCTTCTGCCAGTCAGGTGGAGGAGCAGATTATCTCCGCTTATGCGGCCAAGATTCAGGAGCTCTTTGAGCAGGGGCAGCAGCCGGCCATGAGCCAAAAATCCTATGAGATTGCAGCAGACTTTTTGACCAGCCGGGTGGAGGCCGCCTGGAAAGAGCTCATTGAGGAGGTGGGACATGATTCAGCTATTTGACCTTTACAGTCAGGAAACCCAGGACCTGCATGACTCCTTGCAGGCCGCGGGCTTTGACTGTCCGACCATTGTCCTTGAGGCCAATGGCTTTCTGCCGGATGATATGATTTCACCTTATCTGCACTTGCTGAGTGAGGAAAGGCCATCTGGCAAGGCCCGCTTCTTTAATCAGATTGAACGGCCGCCCTTTTGGGAAATCATCGGCGACCATCAGGGAGCGCGTGTCCTTGATATGGGACAGGAAAAAGCCCGGATCCGCTATGCCGATCAGGCTATGGGCCGTCTGGTCAAAGAAGTGGATTGGCTGGATAGCAAAGGGCAGCGGCGCCTGACCGATCACTATGACAAGTATGGCCGCCGCTTTGCTCAGACAGCCTATGATGCCGGTCAGCAGGCCCTGACGACGACCTATTATGCGGATGACCGGCAGGAGCGGATTGTGGAGAATCATCAGACCGGCGACCTGATTCTGACCTTGGAAAATGAGCCCCTGCGCATCCTGAAAAACCGGGTCGACTTCCTGCGTTTCTTTCTGGAGCGGATGGGCTATGATCTGGACCATATCCTCTTTAACTCTCTGGCCAATTCCTTCCTGCTGTCTTACAGCTTGGCTGGTCAGGCCGGACAGGACATTCTCTTTTGGCAGGAGCCCATCGGTGATGCTTTGCCGGGCAATATGCAGCTGATTTTAGAGCAGGATCAGCTGCGGACGCAGACCATTGTCATTCCTGACAGGGCGATTTATGAAAAAGCCAGGAGTCTGGCTGGACCGGAGCAGCAGCACAAGCTCCTGCATCTGGGTTATCATTATGATTTCAAGCGGGACAATTATCTGCGCAAGGATGCTCTGATACTGACGCATTCAGATCAGATCGAGCAGCTGGAAACCTTGGTGACCGCCCTGCCCCAGCTTGTCTTTCGCATCGCTGCTCTGACTGAGATGTCGCCCAGACTCCTGTCCATGCTCTCTTATCAGAATGTCGTGCTCTATCAGAATGCCAGTCTCAAGCAGCTGGAGGAGCTTTATCTGCAGGCAGACCTCTATCTGGATATCAATCAGGGCGGGCAGGTTCTGCAGGCCGTTCGCTGGGCTTTTGACAGCAATCTGTTGCTGCTGGGCTTTGAGCAGACGGTTCATGACAGGCGCTACATCGCCAGCCAGCATATTTTTGACAGCAGTCAGCCCCAGCAGCTGGTGGCAGCGATTGAGCAGGCACTGGCTGATGTTGAGGGGATGCGGTCAGCGCTTCTGGCTCAGGGCCGGCATGCCAATGACGTTCCGCTCAGTCTGTATCAGGAAACCCTTCAGAGGGTGCTAGGAGGTCAGCATGACTAAGAAAGACTTATTTTACAAGGATGTGGAGCAAAAGTTAGACAGTCTTAAACAGGGCCAGCCCAAAAAAGAAAAAGCCAGTCTGGGCGAAAAGCTCAACAAGGCCTTTGTCATTGCACTGGGTCTGGTCATCTTGATTGGGCTGATTTTTACCCTGATTGGAGCATTGAGGAGATAGTATGCAGACTTTATTAATCTTATTGACCGCCGGCGCAGCGCTGACTCTCATCCTGCTGGTCAGCCTGCTGCCTCGTGAGAGCCAGCGCTTTTTTCAGGACAGCAGCTCTATTGGCAAATCCGGCTACTGGGACACCGACCTCGTGATGAAGCTGTCGGTCCTCTTGGCCAGTCTGGCCCTCTTTGCCTTGCTGATTTACTTTATGATTCAGGCTCTCTAATCTTGAGAATGAATGACGATAACAAAGTGAGACTGAGACAATCATTGTCCCAGCTCTTTTTTATCGTCATTTTGTCTATCTTTTACAGCCTTTTCCTTTGCTTTTAGTAGTGGCGGTGGGACAGACTCCCATGATGGCTGTGTCCTCACTCACAGAGGGATGAATCTTTTGGAAGATACTGTATAAGAGTCTGCCCCACCGCCTTGTCTTCAACTCAGGACTTCAAAACAAGTCTGTTTTTGAAATTCAAATAGCCTTTATTTCTGAAACTCTCTTGAATTTTTTCTGAAAAGGAGTAAACTGTAGATAGAAGAGATGGAGGTTTTGCATGAAATTATATGTTCAACTGATGATTATTTTGATGATTTCCCTCATTGGAGAGGGCATTTCATCGGTGTTTCGCCTGCCTGTTCCGGGCAGTATTATCGGCCTGTTCCTGCTGTTTTCAGCCCTGCAGTTCAAGCTTTTGCGCTTGCGCCATATCAGCATGGTGGGCAATTTTCTCCTGGCCAATATGACCATTCTTTTCCTGCCTCCGGCGGTCGGCATCATGGATAAGTTTCAGGTCATTGCGCCTTATCTGCTGCCCATTGTCCTGATTGTAGTGGGAGCCATCGTGCTCAATATCTGTGTGATGGCAGTGGTGGTGCAGCTGGTGAAGAGCCGTTTTGAAGGCGATTATGAGAAAGGAGGGAGCAGCCATGTCTGATCTATGGAGCAATCCTCTCTTTGGCCTGGCTCTGTCTATTCTGGCTTATCTGATTGGCCTTCTGATTTTCCGTCAGATTTCCCCATCCTTTGACCACTCCCTTGCTGCTGGCGGCGGTGCTGGTCATTGCCTTTCTGAAGCTGACCGGGATTTCCTACAAGGATTACTATGCCGGCGGCTCCTATTTAAACAGTCTGATTGTCCCCTCTACAGTCGCCTTAGGTATCCCGCTCTATAAGACCTTTCACCTCATGAGGCACCATGCCCGCAGTATTTTGCTGGGGACCTTTGCGGCAGTAGTGGTCAATACCTGCTTCACTGCTCTGCTGGCTAAGTTTTTTGGCATGGACTTTTTTCTGGCTGTTTCTCTCTTTCCTAAGTCTGTCACCACAGCCATGGCTGTCGGCATTACGGACAAGCTGCAGGGGATTGCGGCAGTGACGCTGGTTGTCGTTGTAGTGACCGGCATTCTGACCAGTGTTTTGGGACCGACGCTTCTAAAGATTCTAAAAATCACAGATCCTGTCGCCGTTGGCCTGGCTCTAGGCGGGACCGGCCATGCAGTGGGAACGGGAACTGCCTTTAAATACGGTCAGGTCGCGGGTGCCATGGCAGGACTTGCGATTGGTGTGACGGGCCTTATGTATGTCCTTGTCAGCCCTATCGTGGCAGCGATTATTCTGAAGTAAAAAAGAAAACTGGCTGAACCAAAAGGTTTCAGTCAGTTTGATGGTTATTGAAGATTCAGCTTGTTTTTCACAATGGCGTAGACGGTAAAGTAGAAGCCGAAAATCTTGACGAGTTCAAAAATGCTTCGGATAATCAGGGAGATATCCAGCATTTGACTAAAACTTAGGTAGAAGTCATCGTAACTAGAACTATCATCATAGAGTTTCAGGAAGTTGGTTACAGAATATGGAGTCGGCAGGAAGAGAGAGAAGACTGCCAAAACAGTCCAAATCAAAAATCCAAAGAGGACAGCCATCATAATCCGATTCTTCTTAAAGAGCTGTCCGATGGAGATGACGAGGTAGA
>NZ_KQ969396.1:305659-308719 GCF_001578865.1 Streptococcus sp. DD11 | reverse complement strand
GAGATGGTTTGCAGCAGATTGATGAATCCAAATTTGATGAGCCAGAGCCAGAAAGAGGGTATGTAGTCAAGGTATTTAAACAGCTCTTGCAAGGAATAGCCGACGATAGGCAGGGCAATTCCAAAAATCAGGAGGCCGCCGACAAGCATGGTCAGCATGCACAAGAGACTCCAGATAAAGGCAGAGAGGAGCTTGGAGAGAAGGATTTGGTGCGGCGTGACTGGGAGTGTCCAAGTCAGGTATCCTTCGCGTCCAAAGACGTTTTTATAAAAACGGCGGATAATAATGATGGTATTGGACAGAAAGACAGCGCAGGCTGCTGAAAAAATCATCAGAAAGAGCAAATAGAAAATAATGACAAAGCCAGCAGTAGAAGTTGGGTAATCACTAAAATAATTGAGCTGATCCGGCTTTAGCACGCTGCCGGCAAACAATCCCATGAAGACCGAGAGGCCTAAAAAGATGGCAAAGGTGATACAGTACCATTTGTAATTGGACTTAAAGTCGTATTTAAACAGTTTTCCGAACATAAAGCAGAGACCTCCTAGTAAAAGCGAAACTGGCTGCGGAAGAGATTATCAATAGACTGATTGTACTGTTGGCGCAGCTGATTAGCATTTTCATGCAACAGAATCTGACCTTGATTGATCAGGATGACTTCATCCAAGATCGACTCAATATCTGCAATTAAGTGAGTGGAAATGATGACCGAAGACTGAGGCGTGCGGTTTTGGATGATGGTTCTCAGGATATAGTCACGGGCTGCCGGATCGACACCGCCGATTGGCTCGTCCAGGATATACAGGTCCGCATGGCGGCTCATGACCAAAATGAGCTGCATTTTTTCTTTGTTTCCTTTTGACAGGCTGCCGATGCGGGCCTGCGGATCAATACGGAGATCCTTTAGGAGCTGCAAGGCTTTGGCGCTGTCAAAGTTTTCGTAAAAATCTTGGAAATAGGCTATCGCTTCGCTCACTTTTGAATTGTCGCTCAGATAAGTGGTGTCCGGCAGATAGGAGACAAAGCGCTTGCTGTCTCGGGAAGGCTCGGCCCCCTTGAGATAGACATGGCCGGAGGTTGGCTGCAGGAGTCCGTTGATGAGCTTGATAATGGTTGTCTTGCCGCTGCCGTTGGGACCCAAGAGACCGATAATTCTGCCAGGCTGGATGTTCAAGCTCACATCATACAGGGCCGGGGCTTCGCCATAGTTTTTAAAGATGTGGTCGAGATAGACCAGAGGATACTGATTCATGAGTGCCTCCTTATATTAAATTCCGTTTACACACATTATACCTTTTCCTTTAAAAAATAGCAAAAAAAGCCAGGCCAGCAAGGATGGCCGGAACAGCCCTCTCTGCCAAACTCCCATTTCCCACATTGGCCGAATTGCGGTATAATAGTTATAAGAAGAAGCAAAGCATGTTCAAGGAGAAAAATGTGGTGATACAGTTAGATACCAAGACGGTTTATACTTTTATGGACAGTCTCATCTCTATCAAAAAATACGTGCAGAAAGCCAAGGAGCTGGGCTACAGCCGCTTGGGCATGATGGATGTGGACAATCTCTATGGTGCCTATCATTTTCTGGAAGCAGCGGCAGCAGAGGGCATTCAGCCGCTTTTGGGCTTGGAGCTGACGGTCATCAGAGAGGGGCAGGAGCTGAATATCCGGCTTCTGGCTCTGAACAGTCAGGGCTACCGCAATCTGATGAAGGTCTCCACCCGCAAGATGACCGGCAGCAAAAACTGGGAGGATTTCCAGCATCTGTTTAAGGGCTTGGCTTTGATTGTACCAGCTTTTGCCGGTGTGGAAGACTTGGATCTGGGACAGGATTTTTATATCGGTGTCTTTCCGGACACGCCCCGACAGAGCTTTGAGCGGCCGACCCTGCCCCTGCATACAGTCCGTTATTTCCATACAGGAGAGTTGGAGACGCTGCAGATGCTGCGGGCCATCCGGGACAATGTCAGCCTGCGGGAGGCGGGCAGCCCTGCCAGCCATGAGCTGCTGCTGACGCCCCAGGCTCTGGCGGCAGCTTTTGAGCAGAGCTTTCCTGAAAGCCTGAGCAATCTGGAACAGCTTGTCAGAGAAGTCCATTATGATATCAATACAGAACTGAAACTGCCCCGCTTTAATCCGGAGCGGCCGGCAGCCGAGGAGCTGCGGGAGCGGGCCGAGGCCGGTCTTCTCAAGCGCGGCCTGAACGGGCCGCAGTATGCGGATCGGCTGGAGCAGGAGCTGGCTGTCATTCACCAGATGGGCTTTGATGATTATTTTCTCATCGTTTGGGATTTGCTGCGTTTCGGCCGCAGTCAGGGCTACTATATGGGCATGGGCCGGGGGTCTGCAGTCGGCAGTCTGGTGGCCTATGCACTGGAAATTACCGGTATTGACCCAGTGGAGAAAAACCTGCTTTTTGAGCGCTTTCTCAATCTGGAGCGCTATACCATGCCGGATATTGATATTGACATTCCGGATGTCTACCGGCCGGAGTTTATCCGCTATGTCCGTGACCGCTACGGCAGCTGGCATGCGGCTCAGATTGTCACCTACTCGACCTTTGGGGCCAAGCAGGCCATTCGCGATGTGTTTAAGCGGTACGGCCTGCCCGAGTATGAGCTGACCAATATCACCAGAAAAATCCGATTTGGAGACAGTCTGACCTCGGCTTATGAGAAGAACATGGCCTTTCGCCAGATTATCCACAGCAAGCCCGAATACCAGCAGGCCTTTGACATTGCCAAGAAAATCGAAGGCAATCCGCGCCAGACCTCTATCCATGCGGCCGGCGTCGTCATGAGCGACAATGATCTGACCGACCATATCCCCCTCAAATACGGCGAAGACATGCTGATCACCCAGTATGATGCCCACGGTGTCGAAAGCAACGGTCTGTTGAAAATGGACTTTTTGGGCCTGCGCAATCTGACCTTTGTCCAGCGCATGAAGGAAGCAGCCATGAAAAAGCATGAAGTGGCTATTGACATTGCTGCTATTGACCTGGAAGATGCAGAAACGCTCAAGCTCTTTGCGGCTGGTGATACCAAGGGGATTTTCCAG
>NZ_KQ969396.1:295358-305639 GCF_001578865.1 Streptococcus sp. DD11 | reverse complement strand
CCAGCCGGTGCAGTTTGAGGAAGTGGTGGCTACGACCTCGCTCAACCGGCCCGGTGCCAGCGATTACATTGATAACTTTGTCAAGAGAAAGCATGGCCAAGAGCCGGTGGAGCTGCTGGATGACAGTCTGGCTGATATTCTGGCGCCTACCTATGGCATCATGCTTTATCAGGAGCAGGTCATGCAGGTGGCTCAGCGCTTCGGCGGCTTCAGTCTGGGCAAGGCCGATATCCTGCGCCGCGCCATGGGCAAGAAAAATGCTGCCGAGATGCACAGGATGGAAGAGGAGTTTGTAGCCGGTGCGGTCGCATGCGGCCACACAGCTGAGAAAGCCAAGGAAGTCTTTGCCATTATGGAGAAATTTGCCGGCTACGGCTTCAATCGCAGCCATGCTTATGCTTACTCAGCTCTGGCCTTTCAGCTGGCCTATTTCAAGGCACATTATCCGGATGTTTTCTTTGATATTATGCTCAATTATTCCAGCAGCGACTATATCACAGATGCGTTGAACTTTGGCTTTCAGCTGGCACCGCTCGGTATCAATACGATTCCCTATCATGATAAATTTCAGGAGAAGCAGATCTTTCTGGGTCTGAAAAATATCAAGGGTCTGCCGCGGGATTTGGCTTTTTGGATTTTAGAGGAGCGCAAGCAGGCCCCTTTTTCCGGCGTGGAGGACTTTATCCTGCGTCTGCCGCAGATCTATCATAAGGTGCAGCTTCTGACTCCCTTGGTACAGCTGGGTCTCTTCGACAGTTTTGAGCCCAACCGCCATAAGATTCTGGCCAATCTGCCCAATCTCTTTGTCTTTGCTGACGAACTGGGCAGCCTCTTTGCAGATAGCAGCTATTCCTGGACTGAGGCAGAAGATTTCAGCGAGGCCGAGAAGTTTGAGCTGGAGCAGAGCATTATCGGGGCCGGCCTCAGCGACCATCCTTTGATCCGTCTGGCCAAGCAGTCCGCTCAGCCTTTCAGCTGGATTGGTGAGCTGACGGAAAATAGCAGAGCGACGATTTTGGCAGAGGTGCAGAGCATCAAGGTCATTCGCACCAAGAAAGGTGAAAACATGGCCTTTCTGCAGGTCTCTGATACCAAGAAAAAGCTGGATGTGACCCTCTTTCCAGAGACTTACCGCCAGTTAGCGGACCGTATTCGAGAGAAGGGCTATTACTATCTGACCGGCAGGGTACAGGAGCGGGACGGCCGCCTGCAGATGATCCTGTCAGACCTACAGGAAGCCAGCTCCGAGCGCTTCTGGATCCAGACTGCCAATCACGACCATGATGTAGCCATTTCTCAGATATTGCAGCGCTATCCGGGCAGCATTCCCGTGGTCCTGCGCTATGAAGAGGAGAAGCAGACGGTCGCAACACCGCATTTTCGGGTAGAAAAATCTGACCGCCTGCAGGAGGAATTGAAAAAATACAGCATGAAAACGATTTTTCGCTAAAAAATATGGAAAAATAAGAGAATTTTCCTGCCGATTGTGGTATAATCTATAAGAATGTTAAAAAGAAGAAGGAGCAAAAAGCGAAATGAAACGTATTGCTGTTTTGACCAGCGGCGGTGATGCCCCTGGTATGAATGCTGCTATCCGTGCAGTCGTTCGTAAAGCAATTTCCGAAGGAATGGAAGTTTACGGAATTTATGATGGCTACGCTGGAATGGTTGCCGGGGAAATCTATCCCTTGGACGCAACCTCAGTCGGCGACATTATTTCTCGTGGCGGGACCTTCCTTCATTCCGCTCGTTACCCTGAGTTTGCCCAGCTTGAAGGCCAGTTAAAGGGGATTGAGCAACTGAAAAAGCACGGTATTGAAGGCGTGGTCGTTATCGGCGGCGATGGTTCTTACCACGGTGCTATGCGTCTGACAGAGCACGGCTTCCCAGCTGTCGGTGTGCCAGGCACCATTGACAATGATATTGTCGGGACAGACTTTACCATTGGCTTTGATACAGCCGTTACGACGGCGATGGACGCTATTGACAAGATTCGCGATACCTCATCCAGCCACCGCCGGACTTTCGTGATTGAGGTAATGGGACGCAATGCCGGTGATATTGCTCTTTGGGCCGGTATTGCTTCTGGTGCAGATGAGATCATCGTTCCTGAGGAAGGCTTCGAGATTGAGGACATTGTTTCCAGCATCAAGGGCGGCTATGAAAAAGGCAAGAAGCATAACATCATCGTTCTGGCAGAAGGGGTGATGTCAGCGGATGAATTTGCCAAGCTGCTGAAAGAAGCGGGCGATATGAGCGATCTGCGTGTCACTGAGCTGGGCCATATTCAGCGCGGCGGTTCACCGACTGCGCGTGACCGTGTGCTGGCTTCCCGCATGGGAGCCCATGCCGTTTCTCTGCTCAAGCAGGGAATCGGCGGTGTTGCTGTCGGCATCCGCAATGAGCAGATGGTAGAAAGCCCGATTCTGGGAACAGCAGAAGAAGGTGCACTCTTCAGCCTGACAGCTGACGGCAAGATTGTGGTCAACAATCCGCACAAGGCCGACTTGGAGCTGGCTGAGCTCAACCGCAGCATTACTATTTAATTATTATTTATTTGTTATTACAGGCCTCAAGGCCAAAATAGAAGAAGGAGTTTCATAAAAATCATGAACAAACGTGTAAAAATTGTTGCAACATTAGGTCCTGCGGTAGAGATCCGTGGCGGTAAAAAATTCGGTGATGACGGATACTGGGGCGAAAAACTTGATGTTGAAGCATCTGCACAGAATATCGCTAAATTGATTGAAGCCGGCGCCAATACCTTCCGTTTCAACTTCTCACACGGTGACCATGCTGAGCAGGGAGAGCGCATGGCAACTGTTAAGCGTGCAGAAGAAATTGCCGGTCAAAAAGTAGGTTTCCTTCTTGATACGAAAGGTCCGGAAATCCGTACAGAGCTCTTTGAAGGCGATGCCAAAGAGTATGCTTACAAAACGGGTGAAAAGATCCGCGTTGCGACTAAGCAAGGCATCCAGTCTACCCGCGAAGTAATTGCCCTCAATGTTGCCGGCGGACTGGACATCTATGATGATGTTGAAGTGGGCCGTCAGGTGCTGGTTGACGATGGTAAATTGGGTCTTCGCGTGGTTGCCAAAGACGATGCGACTCGCGAATTTGAAGTGGAAGTTGAAAACGACGGCATCATTGCTAAGCAAAAAGGTGTTAACATTCCAAATACCAAAATTCCTTTCCCGGCACTGGCGGAACGTGACAACGACGACATTCGCTTTGGTCTGGAGCAGGGCATCAACTTCATCGCGATTTCATTTGTCCGTACTGCAAAGGACGTCAATGAAGTGCGCGCCATCTGCGAAGAAACAGGCAACGGCCATGTTCAGCTTTTTGCCAAAATCGAAAACCAACAAGGGATTGACAACTTGGATGAAATCATCGAAGCTGCAGATGGTATCATGATTGCGCGTGGTGACATGGGGATTGAAGTACCGTTCGAGATGGTTCCAGTTTACCAAAAGATGATCATCACCAAGGTCAATGCTGCTGGTAAAGTAGTCATCACTGCAACCAACATGCTGGAAACCATGACTGAAAAGCCGCGTGCAACCCGATCTGAAGTATCTGACGTTTTCAATGCCGTTATTGACGGTACTGATGCAACCATGCTGTCAGGCGAGTCTGCCAACGGGAAGTACCCGCTTGAGTCTGTTCGCACAATGGCAACCATTGACAAGAACGCTCAGACACTGCTCAATGAGTACGGCCGTCTGTCTTCTACGACATTTGCCCGCAACTCTAAGACAGAAGTTATGGCTTCAGCGGTCAAGGATGCAACCACTTCAATGGATATTAAACTGGTTGTGACCCTGACCAAGACTGGTCACACTGCTCGCTTGATTTCTAAATACCGTCCGGATGCTGATATTCTGGCCATCACTTTCGACGAGCTGACACAGCGCGGTCTCATGCTGAACTGGGGTGTGATTCCTGTGACGACTGAGCGTCCTTCTAATACAGATGACATGTTTGAAATCGCTGAAAAGATTGCGGTTGAGCAAGGTCTGGTAGAATCTGGCGACAACATCGTTATCGTTGCCGGTGTGCCGCTTGGTGAAGCAGTCCGTACCAACACAATGCGTATCCGCACCATTCGTTAATTTGCTGATGAAAACCTTGCTGGCAGTCGCTAAAGACTGGCAGCAGGTTTTTTTGTCTTAGAGCTGTTTGCTGCGGCATTTCATTTTTTTGCAATCAGAATGATAGAAAACTGACTTTGTGTATTTTTCCTAAACATGGTATAATAAAACAAAAGAAATGGGAGAGGCGAATGGTAAAAAGGGATTTACTAAGAAATATTATTATTTTTTCAATTATTGCAGCTATTGTTATAGGCTTGAGAATCTTCATTTATACTCCTTATCGGGTGACGGAGCAAGACAGCAATTCTTACTTGGCAGAAAACGACCTAGTCTTGGCGACCAGAAAGCAAGACATCAAGCGCGGAGATTTTGTTCTCTACGAGGTGGACGGCAAGGACTACGTCGGCCGGGTCATTGCTCTGGAAAAGGATCAGGTAACCTATATGGACAACCTGCTCTATCTGAACGGTCAGGTCATGTCGGAAGAGTATATCGAAGAAATGCGGGAAAAATACCTGGCTTCAGCCGCCAGCACCGGCTATTATACTCACGACTTTTCGGTTCAGGAGCTCAAAGGTGCAGACGGAGACAGGGTAGCTCGGGCTTCTTATCTGGTCCTCAATGACCGGCGGGAGAACAATAAGGACAGCCGGGAGTTTGGACTGATTAAGGCTGACCAGATTAAGGGAGTCGTTGAGTTCCGTCTCTCTCCGCTGAGCAAATTCGGCTTTATTAAAAATAAATAAACCCAAGATTGATTTGCAGCCAAGGTGAAAGTGCCTTGGTTTTTTTTATAAATTCTTATCAGAGCTCTATGATATCATTTTTAGTTTTCGAACAAGTCTATTGATGAGTTAATAGATAGCAGTATGAATGATTTAGTTTCGCTTATGGTATCGTCATTTGGTTTAACTTTTATTACTTTGTTAGTTCAGCAGTCGAGATTCCTATTTATTTTAGGTTGTGGATGGGAGTCTGTCCCACCTCATCAGCTTTGCTCCAACAGCTTGGGAGGCTGTTGGAGGTTGTAGATAAGGCAAGCGAAGCTTGCATCAGACCTACTTTTGAGACTTCCTAACGGTCTTTTATCCGCAACCTCAAAGCAGTGCTTTGAGCAGCTCGCTGCCCTATCATCCTATATTTTAAGCGATAGACTGAAACGGTCCCCCGGACAGTTTCACTGCTAAAGGCAAATGAAAAGACTATAATGAAATTGTGAAAAGTAAAAAACTTTTGCCAAAATATGCTATACTCATGTTAGTTCATTCAGAAACTTTATGCTCTATAAAAGAAAGGAGTATTTATGAAAATTTCTAAGTTGCTGTTGGCAGCATTTATTGGATTTCTGGCTATAGGGATTCTTAGTGCTTGTAATCTGCAGAAAAAAACAGAACAGAAGAGGGAAGTGACCTTGACGGCAGAGGAAAAGAAGCAAATAAGAAAACAGGAAGAAGCTCTGGCTTTGTTTTTGATAAATCACTATGAAGGGATTAAGAAGATTGAGTTTTTATCTGTTTCTAGGAAACCATTTGCTCAATCCAGACGCGTATCCCTAAAAGTAAATGATGAGATTAATCTTAATTCATACTTAGAAGATGACTATAATAATGGTTATAGTTTAGCTTGTAAGAAAGGAGAAAGACCATTAATAAAAAAAGAGGCAGCGACAAGCGTTAATTCACTTGAAGGAGTAGAAGTAATTTATAACTTGGGAGAATAATATATCTGAAAAAGACTATAAGGAAATCGCAAGAAACTCTTATAGGTTAGATCCACAAGAGAACAAAGGCGATGAACAATTAAATATTGGAAATTCTGTTGATATAAACGACCGAAAATTCCAAATTATCGATGCTACTGGCAATTCTGCTGAGCCAACGAACAACAGTATGCAGGCTATGGCTGCTGCCCCTCTGGATGCAAATGGGAATGTGGACTATAGTCAGGTTGTGGTTTCTTATGTGGTAATGAGTTTACCTTATCATTTATGTTCATCAGGATGCTAGATATAAATGATAAGATAAAAAATTCCGAGAATTGATTTAAAAGTGCTTTTGTGTCATGCTCAAATAAATAAAGTAAGTAAAAAGGAGGTTGTCTCTTGAAAAGAAAGAAGATTGTTTTACTCATATTTACAGCCTTTCTGGGAGTCGGTCTGCTGGCAGCCTGCTCCCAGCAGAATCATAATAAAAAGGAGGAAGTCGCGTTGACAGCAGAAGAAAAGAAAGAGTTACGAAAACAAGAAGAAGCTTTGGCTTTATTTTTGGTGAATAATTTTGAAGATGTCAATAAAATAGAGTTTAAAACTATTTCAAAAGGAGGTTTTGGAAAACCTAGATTTATTGATTTTTTAATAAATGACAAAGTAGATGTTTCGACAGATTTGAGTGATAAATATGATATAGAAGATTATGGCTTAGTTTACCATAATAATTCAGAAATGTTGAAACGGAAAAGTATACCAACCACTTTCGAAAATTTATCAGAAACTCAATTAAAAGTTACATATTATGAAGAAAAATAAATGCCTATTACAGATAAGGATTATAGAAGGATTGTTACCTATGCTTATGAAGTTGACCCAGTAGATAATCCTGATAAACAATTATCGATTGGAGAAAACATCGATGTCAATGGCCGTCAATTCCAAGTTATCGATGCTACTGGCAATTCTGCTGAGCCAACGGACAACAGTATGCAGGCTATGGCTGTTGCTCCTCTTGATGCAAATGGGAATGTGGACTATAGTCAGGTTGTGGTTTCTTATGTAGGGACCAATTTTAGCGATAAGCTGGATGTTCTGAATGATATTGAAAATCTTGGCTTCGGTTTCCAGGATAAGATGTTTACGGATTTTCCATCAATGTGGGATATTGGGAAAAGAATATTGAGCGGGGAAGGAGTAGCAGAGAGTACTGGCAAAGAAACAATTAAAAATACAGTTGATGTCCAATCTAAGACAGCGGTAGAGTTTGCCCAGAGGGTGGAAAAAAGGTTCGTAAAGAAAATCCAAATGCTGTTATAACGACGAACGGTCATTCTTTGGGTGAATCTATGGCTCTTTATACAGCTCTAAAAATGGGGTGGAATAATGTTGGGTTTAATGGCCCGGATATTCATAATATTATTTCAGATGAGGAAATAGCTTATATGCAAGAGCATTCAGAGCAATTTCGAAATTTTAGAAATCCCAATGATATGATTTTAGGGAATATATTAGGAAATAAAACGGGAGTAGCCATCTATGTAAATATGACAGATGCGAGTTTTGTTGATGAAGTTTTGCAAATTTTACAAGACGATAAGCTCTCGCGGCAAGAAAAAAAGGATAGAATTTATAGCTTAGGAGATAAATATCATAGTTATAATACGTGGCAATTCAATAAAATAGGTCAGCTCATTGATGAAAATGGCAATGTTGTGACTAATACTGCAAAAGGAAATGCCAATACTCTAATCTCAGAAACGAAAGTCAAAATGTTGCGCTATTATAGTCTAAAAACGCTGCTTACAGAAAGCGGTGGAGGTCTAAATAGCAATGAGAAAATCTTTTTGGATAGCGAGCAGGCTGCAATTGGAGCAGAAGCATTAATCAAAGCGGCTCAGCAAACTCTTGATCAGATTAAGATTGAAAAACAAAGAGGGGTGGAAGAAGCGGAAGCTCTTTTTGAAACGACTAAATCTCCGCTTATGATTAACACCCTTAGTCCTTATGAGATTGAGGAAGCTTTTTTGGCGGGAGGAGTGAGTTATAAACTATCGTGAAAAATGTTGAAAACTCTTTGGAAAAGAAGCGTCATGAAGCTAGTCAAATTTTAGACGAAATAACTCGATTGAAAGAACAAATAGTAGCTGGTATTAATAAGCGACTTGAGGAAGATGCGGCTTTAGCAGGAGAATTTAATCAATGGACAAATTTGAATTAGCACAGCGGGAAATTGAAAAGAAGAGTAGAGAATTAGATGACTTGGAAGACTATCATCAAGCCAAACTGAAAGAATTAGATGCTAAAAGTGACTATTTTCAAACTGCTTGGCAGTCAATACAAGGACTTCTTGATGAAAAATATGAGGAAACGTTGTACTATTTGAGGGCTACGGATGCTGATCAGAGCTTTTACGAAGTTCTTAATAGAGAAATGGGAGCTTATCAAATGATGTCGGAAGAGGCATTGGTACAGGCACGAAGAGACTTAGAGATAGAAGTTTCAGAAGAGGAGAAAGTTTTTCGAAAGAAAAGAAAGCAGCTGGATCAGGATTTGGATGAAGCATTTAGACGCAGACGTTTAGCAGCTGATCAAGAAAATCAAGAGCGGTAGATTAAGGAAGTGATATAAAATGGTAAAGACAATGCTTGAAAATATTACGGATGTTTTTACAAACGGAGGATTAGATGATTTAGGAGTTCGTCTGAATGACATCAAAAGACAGATCGAGAAAACTTTAATTACAAATGTCTATGCTCCGCATGCTCTTCAAAAGCGTGACTCTATTAAATCTAAATCAAAGCAAGAAATTAGTAAAATTGCAAAAGAAGGGGAGTCCGCCCTGCAAGGAGTGAATGATACTTTGGATAGTGCCATAAAAGGTCAATGGTCAACGGCGGTTAGAGAGGCTATTACAGAGTCAAGTAATAAATATAATAAAATCTGACAAATAAAAAGACAACAGGTCCTTTTTGTGACTAGTTGTCTTTTTTGTTTCCTGATGAAAGATATTTTTCCAGCTTTCGTGGCGGCGCCAGAGACTGGTATGGATGATACCGTCCATTTCATAGCGTATCAGCTTGGTTTTTTGGCTGATTGAGAGGAGCTCGAAGTTCTGGATAGGCGTCTGCTCGGTTCTTTCTGCCTGAAACTCTGCCTTGTCCAGCTCACGGCCGTCTTGGGAAATGTAGATAAATTCCGAAGCGAGCAGGCTATCCAGCTGGCTGCCTTGATCTACCAGCTGCTCACGCATGAGCAGGTTTTGGGCGACATTGTCCAGCCTCTCTTCCTCTGGCAGGGGGGCTGGCTCGATGTGAATATCGGTGTCAAAGACGCCGAAGCGTTCCTGCAGCATTTCTTCGACCTGGTCGCAGATTTCGTGGCTTTCATAGACGGACAGGTCGGGATTCATTTCCAGAATCAGATCCAGATAGATATTGCTGCCGTAGGTTCGGCCCCGCTGGGATTTGACAGAAGTAATCTTAGGGATTTGCAGAATGGCCTTTTTATAGTCTTCCAGCAGGTTTTCATCAAAGCCATCGGACAGGCTGAAGGAGGATTCCATGAAAATATCATAGGCGGTCTTGAGGATAAAGAAGGTGATAATGATAGCGACAATCTTATCAACCAGAGGGAAATTAAGGGCACTGGCGATGATGGCGACTGAGGTCCCCAGTGAGGTCAGGGCATCGGACAGATTGTCCTTGGCAGCGGCATCCAGAGCCTTGGAATGGGCTCGTTTGGCCAGAGCTTTATTGTAAAAATAAACCCCAAACATGACGATAGCAGAAAGGAGTCCAACGATGGCACCGAGGGGGTCAATTCGCGTTTCCTGATTGGAAATAATCTTCTGGATAGTCTCCATCAAAACATCAAAACCAACAAAAAACATAATGAAAGAAGTGATCAGACTGGCCAGATCTTCCATTTTCCAATGGCCGAATCGGTGGTCCCTGTCGGCCGGTTTGCGGGCCATACGCAGGCCGATGAGGACGGCAATATTGGCTACGATGTCCGAGATGTTGTTAAAACCGTCGGCTGTCAAACTGGAGGACTGGAGGCTGGCTCCGGCAATCAGCTTGGCAGAGGAGAGGACCAGATAGGTCAGGATAGCCAAGATGGCCCCCCGCTCAGCCAGTTTGAGATTTTTAGATGGGTGATTGTTCATGGCTCCTCCTTTGCTGCAATAAGAACCGGCAGTGAGCTTTTAAAATACGCTTATTATAGCAGATTCTGACTGATTTTTCAATTTTAAGGCTAGAGAATTTTTGAAGATGAGGCAGGAGGAAATCATAGTTTTCAGCTCAGAAAAATGCTATAATAGTCTCATTGCTGCTCAATGAAAATCAAAGAACAGACTAGAAAACGAGCCGCAGGCAGCTCAAATCACTGCTTTGAGGTTCGGATAGGACTTGCAAAGCAAGTCTCAACTATGTTCGTCTTTTAGACTCCAAAAAGCTCCTACATTGAGGAAAACTC
>NZ_KQ969396.1:270596-294959 GCF_001578865.1 Streptococcus sp. DD11 | reverse complement strand
CGGGCAAGACCCGGGTCCTGACCCATCGCATCGCCTATCTGATTGATGAAAAGATGATCAATCCCTGGAATATCCTGGCCATCACCTTTACCAACAAGGCGGCCCGGGAGATGAAAGAGCGGGCTTTTGCTCTCAATCCCGCCACTCAGGACTGTCTGATTGCTACTTTCCACTCCATGTGCGTTCGCATTTTGCGGCGGGAGTCGGACCATATCGGCTACAACCGCAATTTTACCATTGTTGATCCGGGTGAGCAGCGGACCCTGATGAAGCGGATTCTCAAAAATCTCAATCTGGATCCTAAAAAGTGGAATGAGCGGGCTATTCTGGGCACCATTTCCAATGCCAAGAATGACCTGATTGACGATACAGCCTACGCAGCCCAGGCAGGCGATCTGTATACAGAGATTGTGGCCAAGTGCTACACGGCTTACCAGAAGGAGCTGCGCCGGTCCGAGGCCATGGACTTTGACGATCTGATCATGCTGACTCTGCGGCTGTTTGACAGCAATCCTGATGTCCTGACCTACTACCAGCAGCGCTACCAGTATATCCATGTCGACGAGTACCAGGATACCAACCACGCCCAGTATCAGCTGGTCAAGCTCTTAGCTTCCCGCTTTAAAAATATCTGCGTGGTCGGGGATGCCGACCAGTCTATCTACGGCTGGCGGGGAGCGGATATGCAGAATATCCTGGACTTTGAAAAGGACTATCCCGAGGCCAAGGTCGTCCTGCTGGAGGAGAATTACCGCTCGACCAAGACCATCCTGCAGGCAGCCAATGAAGTCATCAAAAACAACCGCAACCGCAGGCCCAAGAATCTCTGGACCCAGAATGAAGACGGTGAGGAGATTGTCTACTACCGGGCGGACAATGAGCAGGAAGAAGCTCTCTTTGTGGCTAGGACCATTGATCAGCTGAGCAGAGAAGGTTACAGCCACAAGGATTTTGCCGTGCTTTATCGGACCAATGCCCAGTCACGGACGGTGGAGGAAGCCCTGCTCAAGGCCAATATCCCCTATACCATGGTGGGCGGCACCAAGTTCTACAGCCGCAAGGAAATCCGCGATGTCATCTCTTATCTCAATCTCATTGCCAATACCAGCGACAATATCAGCTATGAGCGGGTAGTCAATGAGCCCAAACGGGGAGTCGGTCCGGGTACGGTGGAGAAGATCCGGAATTTTGCGGCCAGTCAGGAGCTGTCCCTGCTGGATGCTTCGGCTAATATCCTGCTGTCGCCGGTCAAGGGCAAGGCTGCTCAGGCGGTTTCTGACTTTGCCCATCTGATACTGGATCTGCGAGAGCGTTTGGACGACTATACGGTGACCGAGCTGGTGGAAGCCGTTCTGCAAAAGACGGGCTATTCAGAAAGTCTGGCAGCTCAGGCCACTCTGGAAAGTCAGGCTCGGATTGAAAATATCGAGGAATTCCTGTCTGTCACCAAGAATTTCGATGAACATCCAGATAATCCCGCTGACGAATCCGGCCTGGACAAGCTGGGGCGCTTCCTCAATGACCTGGCCCTCATCGCCGATACCGATGACGGAGATTATGAGAGCTCTGAAGTGACCCTCATGACCCTGCATGCGGCCAAGGGCCTGGAGTTTCCGGTGGTCTTTCTGATCGGCATGGAGGAGAATGTCTTTCCGCTCAGCCGGGCAGCAGAAGATGAGGACGAGCTGGAAGAAGAGCGCCGTCTGGCTTATGTGGGCATTACCCGGGCGGAGAAGGTTCTCTTTCTGACCAATGCCAATTCCCGCCTGCTTTACGGGAAAACCAATTATAATCATCCAACGCGTTTCATTAAGGAAATCAGCTCAGACCTGCTGGACTACCAAGGTCTGGCCCGGCCGGCCAATACTGCCTATAAGGTCAGCTACAGCAATAGCGACACCCGTCAGTTTGGTCAGGGTATGAGTCTGGCTCAGGCTCTGCAGGAGCGCAAACGCCAGGCCGCTCCCAGCTCTATCTCTACTGGGAGTCTGCCCTTCGGCAAGGCCAGCCAGGCGGACAGCCCTGCTGAAGATTGGGCCATCGGCGATATTGCCCGCCATAAGAAATGGGGGGACGGAACCGTCCTGTCTGTGTCCGGCAGCGGATCCAGTCAGGAGCTGAAAATCAACTTCCCAGAAGTCGGGCTCAAGAAAGTCTTAGCCAGCATTGCCCCCATTGAGAAGAAGGGATAAGGAATAAGTCGGCTGCAATTTTATCAAGAATCGGATAAGGAGATTGAAGATATGATTCGAAATTCTATCGAAGCTTGGATTTTTGCCCCCAGAGAAAGACAAATCCTGCTTTTGCAGGTTGAAGAAGATGGGCTGTCCTTTTGGCAGCCTATAACCGGCGGCATAGAAAAAGGCGAAAGGGCAGCTGCAGCCTGCCAGCGGGAGATTCTGGAGGAGACCGGTCTGGAAATGGCCTGGTCAGAACTTCAGCCTCTGGGGCATTACACGGTAGAAATTGATAAAAATCTAAGCATTCACAAAAGTCTTTTCCTAGCTAGGACCCAAAAGAAGGATATTCTGATTTCAGATGAGCACACAGATTTCCAGTGGATTGATCTGGCACAAGTCCCTTCTCAGCTCTACTGGCCCAGCAATCAGGAGACTTTTCAGATGATGATGGAGAAAAACGAAAAAAGGCGGTTTTGAACTGCCTTTTAATCTTAAGCATATAGAATAATCCGTAAATTGTTTCATAAGGAAAATTTTCTTGGATTCATGAAATGATTATCTATAAACACTGGCTAAGTGAATTCTTACGAACAAAAAAATTAAAGTAACTAAGTAATAGCTATATTTCCCATATTACAATTTAAGTAAAAATTAGGAGACTCACAATTAGGATTCTTTTGCTCATAGGTGGTATTCGTATAACTAAAGCCATTTACTGTAATAATGCCACTATTGACTTTTAGTTTATAAGAGGGCGTTTTTTGATCGCCTGAAAAAATTATATTTCCCATACCACATGTGAAATTAGCATTCTTTTGAATAATACCTTGAAGTGATGTATTCCCCATATCACAGGTTAAACTACAAGTATTACATTCTAGATCGTTAATAAAGATACTCCCTCCAGCTGTATATAGACTAATATCATCAGCTTTTAGCCATTTAAACACCGCCGTACTATATTTGACTTTAATGTTACAAGCTTCAAGCTTATTGAAAGGAACAGTAATAGTAATCTTTGGAATCATCCAGAAAGAGATTGCTTTAAATACATTAATTTCTTGTAAGATAAATTCGGAATCGTTGATTACAATTTTAAAATCTTCTTTAGAGCAATTTTTAAAGGATAATTTGAATTGTTTTCCTTTTTTATTTCAAAATCAGTTCGATTTACATCAATTTCAAATTTTTTCATGATTTCCATCCTTTGTTTGTAAATAAATGTCTCGTTTTGCAAATAATAAGGAAAGTAGTAGCAAGGCAAATAGGCAAGGAATCCATATATTATAGATAGATAGGTAGGCTTCAGATACTTTCTGAGGACTATGGATAGATAGGTTTTGCATATTATTTGTAAGCATAGAGATGAATACGGAAACTCCTATAACTGATCCAATCTGTCTAACAACACTGATGACACTTTGAGAAGCAGTTAACAATTCTCCGTCTAATGTAGAGGCTGCTAAAACATTGATAGGTCCCGCGATGATACCAAAGCCAATTCCTAAAACTAATGTTGAGCAACTCATAGCTAGTGTATTGTTATAATCTAATGTCACCAATAATATATAAGAAGCTAGGATTGCTAGTAGACCAGTAAATACTAATAAGCGGGGGCCTAGTTTATTAATTGCTAGGCTTCCCAATCCTCCAAAGATGAAAACGGTTAATGACATCGGAAGTAGTATTAGAGCGGCATCCAGTTCGCTTTTACCTTGAACAGAAGTGAAGAAGGTTGGTAAAATAACAATAACACCAATGTAGAAGAACTGGACAATAAATGCGATTAATGAAGCAGATGAAAATTCTTTGATTTTGAATAAATTCAGATTAATCATTGGAGAGGAGATTCGTTTCTCTATAATAATAAATAGAAGGCCTGAGATAATGGAAACGCTAAAACATGTGATACTTCTCCAGTCATTGAACCCCCAATCTCTTACTTTAATTAATCCCAAAGTTAGTAAACAGAGTGATATCATGGAAATCAAGCTACCATACCAATCTATTTTGGTTGAAACTGTAGAATCTTTTTTAAAGTTAAAAGATTTCATCAATAGCAGAAGGGCAATCATAACAATAGGAATATTGATAAAAAATATCCAATGCCAAGATAAACTATCGGTAATAATTCCTCCAAGAGTAGGACCGATAGCAGCAGCACCTCCTTGAGTGAGTCCTAAGGCGGCAACAATTTTAAATCTGTCTTCAACCTTCCAAGAAGAAATTCCTAATGTATTTCCGACTGGTAATAAGATTGAGGCTCCAAGACTAGCAATAATCCTACCTAAGATAAGCTGGTAAAATTCTACTGCTAGTCCAGAAATTAAACTTCCAATACCAAACAATACCAACCCAATAATAAGAATTTTCCCTTTCCCATAAATATCTGCTAATTTACTTAATGGGATAGTACATGTAGCAAAAATAATGGTATAAATGTTCAAAGCCCAAGATAAGCTGTCCAGTCCAACATTTAATCCTTTTTGTATAGCGGGCAGGGTAATATTCATGATTGTTGTGTCTAGCATAACCAAGAAAATAGCTAAACACATTGCAATAGTTATTGTTACTTTTTTATTCATTGCAATTCTCCTTTCTAAAACGTGAGCTTTAACTCGTGTTCTATAGTGTTATTATAACACTTAATAAGAAATTGTCAAGAGAGATATGAGTTTTTACTCACTTTTTTTAAAAAAGAGTAAAAACTCATATTTATGTTTGGATATCAGATAGAAATATGATATTATATGATTAGAAAAATTATTAGAAGGAGGTTAAGGATTTGACTAAAAGGATGGTCAGAAAGCCAGTTCAAAAAAGGAGTATTGACAAATTAAATTTGATTTTGTCAGTATCAAAAGAATTATTTTCAAATAAGAATTATTTCAATGTAACAACTAATGAGATTGCGAAAGAAGCCGGTATATCAATTGGGACTTTATATTCATATTTTTCAAACAAGGATGAAATTTTGTCCGTAATTTTAAAGAATTATAATGAATCTTTTATCGTAATTTTTAATCAGCTGAATACCACAGAAAATTTTGAATTGTTCAGGAGTGATTATAGAAGTTGGATTGAACAACTAATTGAAAATTTGATTAAGATTGAAGATAGGGAATTTCATGCTCAAATTGAGATGTTATCTTATACCATACCGGAAGTTAAAGAAATACAGAATCAACATAATAGTAAAATGAAAGAACTGACTTACCAATGTTTATTATATTATGTAGATGGTAATGAAAAAATAGAAAATTTAAGATCTGTATCGAATGTTTTGTTTAATTTCATCACATCTATTGTAGATGATATTCTTTATTCTCCTCATTCAAATGAAGAGATTATTTCTTTAAAAAGTACGGCTTTAGATTGTATATCTCTTATATTGGAAAATTTAATAGCTTAATGATTTTCTAAATAAAAAAGAGTTAGTAATGCAAACTCAAACCTAGTTTAATTCATAAAACTTTTTTCTTGTCTGGACCCAAAAGAAGGATATTCTGATCTCAGATGAGCACACCGATTTCCAGTGGATTGATCTGGCACAAGTCCCTTCTCAGCTCTACTGGCCCAGCAATCAGGAGACTTTTCGCATCATGATAGGGAAGCTGTAAACCTATAGCTTCTCTTTATTTGCTTTGATAAAAAATAGCTATTGGCCAGCGGAGGGATTTAGTGGTAGACTGGGAAAAACGAGAAAAGAAGGTAGCTTTATGACACGCGATTTTAAATTTGAAACCTTGCAGCTCCATGCCGGCCAGACAGTGGATCCGACGACCAAGTCCCGGGCTCTGCCCATTTACCAGACGACCTCCTATGTCTTTGAGGATACCCAGGAGGGGGAAGACCTCTTTGCCCTGCGCAAGCCCGGCAATATCTACACCCGTATCACCAATCCGACTGTCGCTGCCTTTGAGGAGCGGATGGCGGCCCTGGAGGGCGGTGTCGGTGCTCTGGCCACGGCATCGGGAATGGCGGCTCTGACTTACACGATTCTGGCCTTGGCCCATGCGGGTGACCATGTGGTGGCAGCCTCTACCATCTACGGCGGCACTTTCAATCTGCTCAAGGAAACCCTGCCGCGTTACGGGATTACCACGAGCTTTGTGGATATTGATAAGCCGGCAGAGGTCCAAGCAGCTATTCAGGACAATACCAAACTGGTGCTGATTGAGTCTCTGGGCAACCCTCTGATTAATATCCCAGACTTTGAAGCCTTGGCTGAGCTGGTTCATGCCCATCGGATTCCGCTCATTTCTGACAATACCTTTGCTACGCCCTACCTGATCAATGTCTTTTCTCATGGTGTCGATATTTCTGTTCATTCGGCGACCAAGTTTATCGGCGGCCACGGGACCAGCATCGGCGGGGTCATTGTGGACAGCGGCAAGTTTGACTGGGAAGCTTCTGGCAAATTCCCGCAGTTTGTCGAGCCGGATCCCAGCTATCATGACATCAGCTATACCCGGGATGTCGGAGCAGCAGCCTTTGTCACAGCTGTCCGGACCCAGCTTCTGCGCGATACCGGTGCGGCCCTGTCCCCTTTCAATGCCTTTCTCTTCCTGCAGGGCTTAGAGACCCTGTCTCTGCGCGTGGAGCGCCATGTCTCCAATGCGGAGAAAATTGTGGACTTCCTGGTCCAGCATCCAAAGGTGGAGCAGGTCAATTATCCCAAGCTGACGGACAGTCCTTATAAGGCTCTGGCGGAGAAATACCTTCCCTAAGGGCGTTGGCTCTATCTTTACCTTTACGGTCAAGGGAGGGGAAGCAGAGGCCCGCAGGGTCATTGACAGTCTGGAGATTTTCTCTGATCTGGCCAATGTTGCGGATGCCAAATCGCTGGTGGTGCATCCAGCCACGACCACCCATGGCCAGATGGCCGAAGCAGACCTGCTGGCGGCAGGCATCACGCCCAATCAAATCCGTCTCTCTATCGGTCTGGAAAATGTGGATGACCTCATTGAAGACCTGCGGCTGGCCTTGGAAGAGATTTAAAAAGCTGATTTAAAATTGTACTATTTCACAAAGAACTAGGTTTTTGCCTGGTTTTTTGTTATAATGAAAGATATTCATATACAATAGGTGATAAACATGACGATTTCAGTAATTGTTCCTTGTTACAATGAGGAAGAAAGTATTCCTATCTTTTACGAGGCGATGGAAAAGATGAACCATCAGCTGCGGGAAGACTTAGAGTATATTTTTATCAATGACGGCTCCAAGGACCGCACTCTGGCAGTTTTGCGCCAATTAAGCAAGCAGGACCGCAAGGTGCACTATCTTTCTTTTTCCCGTAATTTTGGAAAGGAAGCGGCGCTTTATGCCGGTCTGCAGCATGCGGCGGGCGATTTTGTGACGGTTATGGATGTGGACCTGCAGGATCCGCCTGAGCTCTTGGCTGAAATGAAGGCAATGCTGGATATGAATCCGGAGCTGGACTGTGTCGGTACCCGCCGGACGACTCGGGAGGGAGAGCCGCCTATCCGCAGTTTCTTTGCCAATCTCTTTTATAAGCTGATTAATAAAATCAGTCAGGTGGAGATGGTAGACGGGGCACGTGATTTTCGCCTGATGAGACGGCCTATGGTAGATGCAATCTTGGAAGTGTCAGAGTACAATCGCTTTTCTAAGGGAATCTTTGCTTGGGTCGGTTTCAAGACGGAATATCTGGAATACAAGAATGTAGAGCGGGTTGCCGGTGAGACTTCTTGGAATTTCTGGCAGTTGTTTAACTATTCCCTGGAGGGCATTATCAACTTCTCTGATGCGCCGCTCAATATCGCCTTTCTGGGCGGCATTCTGTCTTGGATTCTGGCCTTTATCCTGATGATGGTCATTATCGTCCGGACCTTAGTCTTTGGCGACCCGACTTCAGGCTGGCCATCGCTCATGACGGTCATCCTCTTTATCGGCGGTTTTCAGCTGCTGACGATTGGTATTTTAGGTAAATATATCGGGAAAATCTTTATGGAAACCAAGCACCGTCCGGTCTATGTAATTAAAGAAAAGAGTAAATCATCCACTTGAGCATCAAAATCAAAACTCTGAGACTGTAGATAAATGACCACAGGGAAGTGTTATCGTTATTTAGTTTATCTTTTATTATGTCCTTAACTCGCCTTGCCGTACCCCAGTACAGCCTGCGGCTCGTTGCCCTAGTACTAAAAGCAAACTAAAAGACTATCAAAAGCTCCGGCAGCGATTTTGAAGTGGCGGACAGAGCTTTCGTTAGAGAGAGTTAGTTGTACTGGCGTAAGGCTAATGGCGCCAAATTCTTTCTGCGCAGGTCTCTACAAGAGCCAGTTTGCTCAGACAGTGTAAATATAAGACGAAAATATCTTGTTTCAGCTGAGACAAGATGTTTTTCATTTATATCCATGTATAAACATTCCTATCAAAAAAGGACGGCTAGCAAAAATTGATTGTTGAGCTTTATTTTGCATAGGTCAGATAAACTAAATTGTGTTTTTTAAAAACCACAAAATATAACGCAGTTTTTCTTTGACTTTTTAAAACAGGTATGCTAAACTATTTTCATAATGTAATTTATAAAAAACACAAAGGTATGATATGAAAAAAATAAAGTTAGCAGAGCTTGTCCGATTAAAGGTCGGCTCACCCCAGTTCCGTATAAAAGAAAATCTGAATGAAGATTGTATTACTTATAGAATTTACAACCAATTCGACTTAGAAGAGGATTTGACAGGAAAGACGACTCAGCAAACAGAGTCAAAACAAATCCGCACTTCGGATTCTGTTTCAACTTTAAAAACAGGGGATCTGGTCTTTAGTTTCATATCTGGTACAGCCGCAATCGTTACAAGAAAACACGAGGGGTATCTATACACACAGAACTATGCCGTTCTAAGACCATCGGGGCAATTAGATCCATCCTATCTGCTCTACCTACTGAATGAAGACAAGTCGATCAAACGTCAATTTTTACTGAGTCTGCAAGGTTCAACAGTTTTAAAATACACGGTCAAGCAAGTTCGGGATTTGATTTTGCCTATTGAAGAAAACATTGAACGTCAGCGTCTTATCGGAGAGATTTATCAGAAACAACTGCGCCTGAAAGTGCTGAGGGTAGAGCGTGCAGATAGAGAATATTTACTGAGAATACGAGAATTAGAGGAGGCTCGAAAGTCATGAAAGAATCCGTCTTTGAAAAGAAGTTAATCGAATACCTGTCAACAGGTATCTTATCAGAAAGCGGCACAGGTCCTAGAGAAGTCTCGGATGCTCTGGGGAGCTACATCACCAAAAAATGTCTTTGGACTTATGAAAAAAATATCAAGACGACAGACGATCTCTGGCAGAATTTCAAAAGTATATTGGAGCAGCATAATCAGGATGTGCTCAGCCATCCTTTATCTGTCACGGAATTCAACCAAGTGAAAAAGGTTATTTCTGACCTGCAAACGCCCTATCAGGCTGGTCAGTTTCTTTATGGGCTTAATGGCATTTCGCAAATTGAAGTGGATATGGATGATGGACGGCATGCCTTTTTGACCGTATTTGATCAACGAAAGGTCGGAGCAGGCGATACGGTCTATCAGGTTGTCAATCAAATTCAGCGGCCGGCTGTGATTGCAGGAAAGGAAAATCGTGTTTTTGACACAACTCTGCTCATCAACGGACTTCCAATCATTCAGATCGAAGAGAAGCGCGACACGGTTGATGTGAATGATGCCCTTAATCAAATGCACCAATACATTGATGAGAATCAGTATCGCGATATTTACTCTACTTTGCAGATTTTAGTAGGCCTGACGCCCAATAATGTCAAGTACATGGCCAATACCACCAGTGAACTGTTCAATAAAGACTTTGCCTTTAACTGGCAGCGTCAGTCAGATAATACTTTGGTCCGAGATTGGAAAGAGTTTGCTGATAGTGTACTGTCTATTCCTATGGCTCATCAGATGGCGACCAATTACATGATCCTGGATGGAACGAAAAATAAGCAAATGCTCAAGGTGATGCGCCCTTATCAAGTCTATGCGACGCAAAAAGTTATTGAGAAAATCAAGAACACAGATTTTGACATGGCAAGTAATAAAGTCGGTTACATCTGGCATACGACTGGATCAGGCAAGACCATTACCAGCTTTAAAACAGCCTGGCTGGCCAGCCGTCTGCCAAATGTCGATAAGGTTGTCTTTGTGGTGGACCGTATTGCTCTGACCAACCAAACCTTTGATGAATACAAGGCCTATGATCCTGATGCTGATGGCGTTGAGGGGACGGCAGGAAGTGTCCAGGATACCAAGAGAACCACTGAACTCAATCGCCGCCTCAAGAGTAAGGACAATGCGATCATCGTCACTTCGGTGCAAAAGCTCAATACCTTGGTGAATCGTAAAAGTTTTAAGGCTCCAGATAAGCGTATCGTCTTTATCGTGGATGAAGCCCACCGCTCAACGGGCGGAATATCCTTCGCAGGGATTCAGAAGGCCTTTCCCAAGTCCGCCTGGGTCGGCTATACAGGGACACCGATGTTTGATGATACGACCAAGGGCTTGCGGACAGAAGATATCTTTGGGGACTTGCTCCATGCTTACACCATTCGAGAAGCTATTTCGGACCGCAATGTTTTAGGTTTTAAGGTAGATTTTGAAACGACGATTGACGAAGAGGCTATGAAAAGCCACTACCTGCCGGACTTTTATCGTTTGCGCTATCCCCAGTGGACAGAGGGACAAATCCAAGAAAAGATTGCCAATCTCTCCCAGGAAGATATGGATGATGCTATAGAGCCCAGTTTTTATGACGAAAACCCTGACCATATCAAGCTGGTTGTAGAGGACATCTTTAAAAACTGGCGCAACCGCTCCAATGATGGCAAGTACAATGCCCTTTTGACGACTCATGTAGGAGGTGGCAAGGCCAGTATTCCTATGGCCATGATGTATTTCCGTGAGTTTCAGCGGGTCAATGCAGAGAGGCATGAAAAAGGTGAATCAGTGCTCAAGGTAGCCGTAACCTTTAGTAAGAATACGTCTAATAACGACAGCATGCTGGAGAGCAACAAAGGTCTCCATGAGGCCATGATGGCCTATAATAAGCTCTTTGAGACTGAGTTTGAGATGGATAATGTCTCAGGCTATGCTGAAGATGTCAAGTCCCGTCTTGATAAAACGGCTAGTGATGGCAATTTCCTAGACTTGGTGATTGTGGTGGAACAGCTCTTGACAGGATTTAATGCTCCGGAGCTTAACACCCTCTATGTAGACCGAACCCTCAAAGGTGCAAATCTCGTCCAAGCTTACTCGCGGACCAATCGGGTAGCTGATATGCAGGAAAAACCTTGGGGACGAGTGGTCAACTACCGCTGGCCATCATATAATGAAAAGCTGATGAATGAGGCGCTTGCCACCTATGCCAACAAAGACTCGGCTAAATTGACAGATGAGGAACGCAAAGCCCTTAATACCAAGGAGGGAATTACAGCTCCTGAGTTCACAGACCTCTTGCTGCAAGTCAAGAAAACAGTGAGCAAATTGTCTGAAATGACCCAAGAATTTCAGCAGCTGCCTCCGTCAGAAAAGAAAAAAGACGAGATGGTTGACCTGTTGAGAGATTATAATAGCGGAATGGCTAAGCTGAAGCAATACACTCCTGATGATGAAGGCGGCGAGGATATCGGTTTTAACTATGATAATCCAGATGAGCTAATCCGTGAGCTCGGTATGACTCCTGAGCAAGAGGTTATGCTGACAACGGTCCTGACAAATGAACTGAAAGGACATATGGCCAATGAAAAGAAAATCCCAGTCTGGCAGATTGATCTGCGAATGACCCATGTCAAGGATGTTCAGGTCAATTATGACTATCTGACCGAGCTTGTTGAGCGCCTCCTCAACCAAGTGCACGATGGCGAAAAAGAAGCCGCTGCAAAAACCAAGGAAGAAATTAAGAAATTCGCCAATGGCTTGGAAGACCGGTCCTATGCAGAGAAAATTATCAATGCGACGCAGGCTATTTTCAATGGCCATTTTCCTCCGGCGGGAAGCGGCTTTACCTATCCTGCCCGTCTTCAGGAAAGTCAGACTATCATCCAAGAAGCCAATGCCATCAGTCTGAATCGTATTTTTCTAGATTTCCGAAACCAGTGGGGAATCACGGATATTGTGACCAATCAAGACTTGCGTCATCTTTTCTCCAGCCACCGTTACGAGCAAAAAGATTTGGATGATATGGGGCAAATTCGCGATTTGATTGCTCAAGCCAGTCTGGCTTATAAAGAGATGGCACTTGATCCAGATGTCCAGTCCCTCAGCAAAATCAAATACCGCAACGGCCTCAGAGAAGCCATTTACCGGCTGGCTGACCAACTTATTGAGCAGTTGTGAATGAGTTTTGAGCAAGAAAAAAAGATAGCCCCAGGGTCATAGGAATTCTAAGCAGTTGCCTACTCCCATTCGGGAACCCAGAGCGAATCCTTCCCAAGTTATCTTTAGCATTATTTTACACCCGAGAAGGAAAAGGTGCAAGGGATAAGAGAAAAACTTTACCTTCCCGTATTTTGTGAAGCGAAAAGATGATACAATAGTCTCAATAGATAGTCGGGGTGTGCAGCAGTGAGAAAGGATATCAAAAGCAATATTGAAAGTCACAAACGATTTAGACGGCATTTTGTGATGGGAAACCAGTCGAAATTCATAAATCATTGGTAAATGTTTGAAATTTTAAAATGGAGGATAAAAAATGGAGGATGAAAAGAAAAAAATTGGATTTTTATTTGGTGCAGGAGCTGAAATTTCTTATGGAATGCCAACAGGGGGAAAGTTTGCACTTGATATTTTCAGGAAAGATACTTCTTTGGCAAAGAAAGCATTTATAGATAATCGAAGTAGGATTGTAGAGAGCTCACAATATGCTTCAAATTGGCTTCCTCAGGAATATGATACCAAAAGAGTTACCACTTTTAGAGAAAGTGTTTATGAAAGAATTATCAAAGACACAGTTGTAAATAATAGAGATTACATCATTGAGCGGATTAACGAATTTGATAAGGTTGGGGATATTATTTTAAAAAATAAAGGAACGAACACTAAAGAATTTAAAAAATCTGTCGAACAAGATCTTGAGGTATCCTATTCTGATATAAACATTAATCATCAACTTAGGTATAACCACTATTTAGAACAAGGGAATCAATTATTTTCAAGTAAATATTTTGCAATACTGTTAACTTATTATAAAAATTATGCATTCAGCAACCAAGAAGACAAGGAGTTGTTGGGTGATATAGTAAAATCGCTGTTACAATTGCATATAGGTGCAATGAGTGAAAATCTTTCGAGAAATATTAAAGAAAATATTTTTGATGAGGATAAGTTAGGCTTGGATATTTTTGATGATTTGGGAAGTAATATTAACGTAAATTATCAATCAGCTGGAGTTAAGGGGTTAGAATTACTTTCTCGAACTCGATCAAGAGAACTGCATCCAATTGTTGATTTTGCATTTGAAGTGGTTGAACACATTTATGCTGATGTACTAGATTATAAAACAGTAATTGATAGTAACTGGCACTATTTGTATAGTCCTAAAAGTGAATGGGGGAAATTTTGTAATATTAGCATATTTTTACACTCTGTTCGTGAATACATTCTTAGTTTTGATTCTGAAGATGGCAATGATGGCTATTATGATGATTTGGCTACACAGGAAAAATTTAGCGTCTCTGGTATAGCGACATCAAATTATATTAACGGCTTAATCGGTGAGAAGTTATCAAAACATTCTATAACATTTTTAAATGGGAGTGTTAATGAGTATTATGATCCGTATATGAATACTTTGATTTCTGAAGACGAGTATATAACGTATGAACGTTTTGCAGTTCCTTTAATCTTTACACAAAGCGGTACAAAGCCGATGACATCTATTGATATGTCTATTAAATACGTTCATTATTATGAATTATTAAGCAATTCAGATTTTATATGTTCTATAGGATTTGGGTTCAATTATGATGATGAGCACATCAACGGTATAATCAGAAATGTTATTGAAAAACACAATAAACATCTTGTTATAGTGGACTTAGCTAATTATGAAGAGGAGAAGGTTAGAACTGAAAATATGGCTAAAAAATTAAAAATTAGTGATTCCGATAAGATTCATTATCTTCTGGTAGATAGCACTAGGCAAATTCAAGGGCAAAATTGGACGGAATATATCGTATCTGAAGAATTTTTGAAACAATTGGGAAAGGAGTTTTTATGAAAAACATACCAAAATTAAGATTTCCAGAGTTCAAGGATACCGAACCTTGGGAACAGCGTAGGCTGGGGGAAGTGGGAGAAACTAAATCAGGAGTAGGTTTTCCTGATGATGAACAAGGCGGGAATGAGGGAATTCCGTTTTATAAAGTGTCTGATATGAATAATATTGGTAATGAATACCAAATGACATCTTCGAACAATTACGTAACCGAGGCTCAGATCAGTCGTAGAAAATGGAAAGTTATAGACAAAGTTCCTGCTATTATGTTTGCAAAAGTAGGAGCAGCGCTGTTATTGAATAGAAAAAGATTGGTAAATAAGCCGTTTTTGATTGATAATAATACTATGGCATATATTCCATCTTCAGAATGGGATATCAATTTTTGCAAAGTGCTATTTGATACAATCAATCTTCCTAAATATTCACAAGTAGGAGCATTACCTTCTTATAACGGATCGGATATTGAGGCTATTAAAATCCCCCTCCCCTCCCTCCCTGAACAGGAACGGATTGGCAGCTTCTTCCAAACCCTAGACGCGACCATCGCTAGTCATCAGCGTAAGCTGGAACATTTGAAAATGCGTAAGAAAGGCCTCTTACAGAAAATGTTTCCAAAAAATGGTGAAAGTTTTCCGGAAATTCGTTTTCCTGAATTTACGGACGCTTGGGAACAGCGTAGGTTAGGGGAAGTGGCGGATTTTTCTGTCAAGACAAATTCTCTTTCGCGTGAAAAACTAGTTATTGTTGAGGGAGATGTAAAAAACATACATTATGGAGATATTCTAGTTAAATACAATAATGTGTTAGATTATGAAAGCTCGGATATTCCGTTTATAGCTGAGAGTGAACCAGGGGTAAAACCAGAAATGTTTTTACAAGATGGTGATATTGTTTTCGCAGATGCTGCTGAAGACTATTCTGTTGGAAAATGTATTGAATTAACTAACATTTCGGGAAATATTGTTTCCGGTCTACATACGATTGTTGCTAGACCTCGTATTAATTTTGCTTCGTATTTTATGGGGTATTACCTTAATTCAGATATATATAGAAAACAGGTATTACCAATGATACAAGGTGCTAAAGTTTCATCTATTAGCAAACGCAATCTTTCTATAACTGAAATCTCTTTCCCCTCCCTTCCTGAACAAGAACGGATCGGCAGCTTCTTTCAAACCCTAGACGCTACCATCGCTAGTCATCAGCGTAAGCTGGAACATTTGAAAACACTGAAGAAAGGGCTTTTGCAACAGCTTTTCCCATAGAGCCTTGTTTGTTTTATGGGGGGAGAATAAAGAAAAGTGACAAGTATAATAACAATCATACAAAACAGAGGATTTATAAATGACAAGTAAAACACAAGAAATTACCGATAAAATCTGGGCTATGGCCAATGAACTGCGGGGCAATATGGATGCCAGCGAGTATAAGAACTATATCCTGGCTTTTATCTTTTACCGCTACTTATCCGAGCATCAGGAGAACTATCTGGTGTCCAATCAGGTCATTGATGTGCCAGAGGGCCTGACGGTTAATCAAGCCTATAAGGCCGAAGCTTCTGGTGAGGACTTAGAGGATTATCTGGAGGATATTTCCCTGACTCTGGGCTATGCCATTGAGCCTGAAGATACTTGGGAATCCTTGCGGGAGAAGATTGCAGACAGTCAGGTCATGCCTAGTGATTATCAGACTATTTTTGAGCATTTCAACCGCAATGTGGAGCGTAACCGTGAAGCATCGCGAGATTTTAGCGGTGTTTTTAATGACATTAATCTAGGAGATTCTCGATTGGGAGCTTCGACAACGGCGCGTGCTAAGTCGCTCAATGCCATCGTCAAACTCATTGACAGCATTGACTATAAAAGTGAGGATGGCAAGGATATTCTGGGTGAGATTTATGAGTACCTGATTGGAAAGTTTGCGGCTTCAGCTGGTAAGAAAGGCGGAGAATTTTACACCCCGCATCAGGTCAGCCAGATATTGGCAAAGTTAGTCACGCTTGATATCGTAGAAAGCAGTGATACAAGCTTTAGCGTCTATGACCCGACCATGGGGTCTGGCTCGCTCCTCTTGACCGTAGGGAATGAACTCCCTCAAGGCAAAAAAGCAGGAGCCATCAAGTATTTCGGTCAGGAGCTGGGGACAACTACCTACAACTTGGCTCGGATGAACCTTATGATGCACGATGTCTCCTATGTCAATATGACCCTTAATAATGCCGATACGCTGGAAAGCGACTGGCCAGATGGGCCGGATGAAAAAGGGATTGATCACCCACGCTCCTTTGATGCCGTCGTTGCCAATCCTCCTTACTCGGCCAAGTGGGACAATGCTGACTCCAAGCTCAAAGATCCCCGCTTTTCAGACTATGGCAAGCTAGCCCCCGCCTCAAAGGCTGACTATGCCTTTATCCTCCACAGTCTCTACCATCTCAATAACACAGGAACCATGGCCATTGTCCTGCCCCACGGCGTGCTTTTCCGAGGAGCCGCTGAGGGCAAGATTCGCCAAGTCTTGCTTGAGAAAAATTACTTGGACGCGGTAATCGGTCTTCCAGCCAATCTCTTTTATGGCACCAGCATTCCAACCACCATTCTGGTCTTTAAGAAAAATCGTAAGACCAAGGATGTATTCTTTATTGATGCTTCCAAAGACTACAGCAAAGGGAAGAACCAAAACAGCCTATCTGAGGAGCATATTGAGAAGATTGTCTCTGCCTATCAGGCCCGCCAAGATGTGGATAAGTATGCTCATCTAGCCAGTCTGGAAGAGATTCAGGAAAATGACTACAACCTCAATATCCCCCGCTATGTGGATACATTTGAGGAGGAGGAGCCCATTGATTTAGATGAGATTAAGCAACTCCTAGCCCAAGACGACCAAGAAATTTCCAAACTCGAGGCAGAAATCAATGCCCTTTTGAAAGAACTAGGGGTCTAAAGCGCAAGCAAAACCGACTGCATGTGGTCGGTTTTACTTCTGTTATAAAAAATGAAACGACTAGATTATATTGAACGACCGAGGTTGATCCTTGCAAACAGTTCAAAAAAACTGTAAAATAGACCTGTAAAAAAACGTGTGAAAGGTGCTGTCATGAACAAGGATGGAAGGATTAAGAATGTGTCTTTTAAAATTGACGCAGACTTACTAACTACAGCGAGCTCTATTTTGAAGCAAAATGGCTATACCTTATCAAAGGGCTTGACCCTTTTTTTGAAAAATGTGGCTGTTAGGGAGGAAGTCCCCCTTGAAACGGAGGATGATTTGGAAAATGAACGCTTGTTTTTGCAACTGCAAAACGAGATTAAAGAGAGCCTTGATGAGGTGCAGTCTGGAAGCTACTATACAGACGAAGACTTGGTAGAACGCTATGGTTTATAGTATTCGTTATACTGCAAGGGTTGTAGAGGAACTCGATCGAATCTACGGCTATATTTCTACTAACTTTAGTATAGGGGGTGCTAGAAGAAAAATCTCAAAGATCAGAGCCAAGATAAATCGGCTTCAGCATATGCCCGGTGGATTTGATTTTGATGACCAATTAGGCAGAAAGTTGAATCCAAATTTTAAAACACAGGCATTAGTTTGTGATGATTATTTGATATTGTTCCTTGTAGATAAAAAACATCAAATAGTTATCGTTACTCACCTAATTCCGTCAAAAAGCAACTATATGAAGTTGTTAAAGAAATAAACTGAAGAGCGCAAGCTCTTTTTAGTTTTCCGGAAATTCGTTTTCCTAGCTTTACTGACGCTTGGGACAGAAAAGCTCCAGTGGAGATTTTCTGCCTTTTCCAAGAAAATAGAAAGGAAAAGGGCGCAAGTTGGGTGAGCAAGACTGGAAAATCAAAACATCGCTTTCCAGAATTTACAGATGCCGACGCTTGGGAACAGCGTAGGCTGGGGGAAGTGGCGGAAAGAGTAACACGAAAAAACAAAGAATTATTAAGTACACTTCCTTTGACTATTTCTGCTCAAGATGGACTTATTGATCAAAATGAGTTTTTTAACAAAACTGTTGCAAGTCGAGATGTGAGTGGATATTATTTAGTGAAAAACGGGGAATTTGCATATAACAAATCATATTCTAATGGTTATCCGTGGGGGGCTGTAAAGCGACTTGATAGATATGATATGGGGGTGTTATCAACTCTTTATATTGTTTTTAAACCCACAGATGTGAATTCAGATTTTCTAGCAACGTATTATGATACCACAAGATGGTATAGTGAGGTTTCAAGACATGCCGCAGAAGGTGCTAGAAATCATGGGCTGTTAAATATTGCTGCCACTGATTTTTTTAAAACAGAATTATTACTTCCGAAAGATGAAAAAGAGCAACAGCAAATTGCAGACTTCTTTCAAACCCTAGACGCGACCATCGCTAGTCATCAGCGTAAGCATTCTCAGAGGCGAGTTTAATTACTGAGTGCTGAAAGGGAACGCATGACTAGATCGACATCTTTGTTTTCCAGTTCTGCGATGATGTGCAGATAGGTTTTTTGGGTTGTCGTCATGCTAGAGTGCCCCAGTCTTTGGGCTACGCTGGCGATGGAGACACCTGCAAAAAGCAGGATAGACGCATGGGTATGTCGCAGACCGTGAAGACTAATAACAGGGATATGGGCTCGTTTGCAGTGCCGTTCCAAGCATTTATTGGGCGTCGAATTCCAGACAGGGCCATGTACAAAAATCGGCTGGTCTTTGGGCAAGTTCTTGATTAATTCGCTAAACTGGATAACAGTCTGCCAATCAATAGGCACTTTTCGATTGGATGAAAAGTTTTTAGTAGGCAAAAAACCAGTATTGCTTTTGTAGTCCCAAGTTTTGGTCACGCTAATAGCCTGATGGCTAAAATCAAAGTCTTTGGGAGTAAGAGCTAGTGCCTCAGAAAAACGCAGCCCCGTCTTTGCAATGAGAAGAATCATCCAGTCCCAGTCAGCTTGACTTCCCAGGCTTAAGTCCTCCAATAACTTGTGCACCTCGTACTGGTTAAGGAATTTCTGTTTCTTGGCGCGTGGCGCCTTACCTTTTATGATGGCCTTTCTGGTAGGATCTTTAGAAATCCAGCCTTCATCTACACAATCAAGTATGGCAGCCTTGAGTTGGTGATGGAAGTCTAGGGTAGTCTGCCGCTCATGGTAGAGTGCATAATCATTGAGCAACTTTTGGTATGCGGTTCGATTGAACTGACCAATCTCAAGCTGGGGAATCAAACGTTGTAACCAATATAGGGTCATCTGGTATTTCTTTAAGGTCACTTCTCGGACAGCGCCCTCCTTATAAATGTGAATCCAGTCAGCATAGAAATGATAAAAAAGAGAGTGTTGATTAAAGCATTCTGTAGACATGTGCATTCCCTCCTGTAAGTTGGTTGATAGGACTGTTTCAACACGTCCTATCTGTTAATTGGACGATATTTGGCTTGCTCTCTTTTTATTATATCTCTATTCTCTTTTCCTTTCTGTTAGAGTCTTGCAGTTTGCTTTTAGTGCTGTCACTCCCTGCTGAGTGGCAACCTCCTTCGCTTTTTAAACTCCAAAGATGACCGAAGCAGCTGTGCGCAAAGTGGGGTGAAAATAAAACTTACAAAGTAAGTGTCGAAAACAGCCTAGGATTAGGATGTTTTAGGCCAGCAGCTCGAAACGAAGACTTGCTCAAGCCAGCCAGCCTCATTCAAGTTAAAGAGGGGAGCTTTGCTATTCGTCTCGCTGTCTCGTCTGGTTTCTGTTTTATTGAGGATTAGCTGCCTTCTCACCCGTCTCATTTTCAGAGGCGCTTTTCTTGACAAATAGAACAGACAAATGTAGAATATAAGTATAAACTACACTTGTAGAAAAGGAGAAATAGACATGAAACTTTCTAAGAAAATCGTTGCAGGCTTCCTCAGCCTGTCTGCGGCAGTCCTTTTAGCGGCCTGCTCCAGCAATGCCAATCAGGGAGGCGACAGGGCTCAATCCCAGAGCAGCCAGCCGGCCAGCAGTTCCGTTGCCAGCAGTTCCGTTGCCAGCAGTTCCGTTGCCAGCAGTTCCGTTGCCAGCAGCTCCTCTTCCTCTTCTAGCCAGTCAGCTTCTTCCAATGCTTCTCAAAGCGGTCAGTTGGATGGCACTTACATGGCGACCGACCACGATGGGGACCAGCACAGACTGGAGATTAGGGGCACGACTGGTACTTGGACCGAGACGGAGGTTGATGGCGAGCAAGAAGTCAAGCAGGTCCAAGTGGATACGGGCAAACAGCAGCTTACGGTTGGAAACGAGCTTAAAAGCTACCGCCAAGAGGGCGGCCAGCTGATTGTGGATGAGCTGGATGATGACCCTGATACTCTGACCTTTACCAAAGAGTAGCATTTCTCCTTGTGACAGTAGGAAGGAGAGAAGCGAATACGTCAAAAACCCGAGCGAGTTCGGGTTTTTCTTGTCTGATTAAGCTGGCCCTAGTCTCTGACAATGGCCAGATTTTCCTTGACATGGAGGCTTGGGCTTTCAGCGACCGTTTTGACAAAGTTAGCGATGGCTAAGCGGGAGATGTTGTTGCCCTAGACCACTTGACCTTTGGGAATGAGCTCGTAAGAGGTGTCAGAGCTGGAATCAAACCAGCCGGGACGGAGGATAGTGTAGTCCAGATCAGAGGCTTCCTATCCCCCTGCCCTCTATCCGGCAGCTGCAGCTGACAAATAAAGGTTTGGCTGCTAGGCTTGGGGCAGACCAGGACATGCTGGAAAGCAGCTGTTTGCTGAGATTAGAAAAGGACGGCTTTACTGTCCTGAAAAGGGGCCGGACCTTCAAGGCATTTGAGCCTGTTCTGGAAGACATGACTGAAGAATGGCGCGGTCAAGCTTTTGGGCGGTTTGCTTTGAGCTATACCAGCCACGAAGAGTTGGCAGAGGAGCTCGCTGCAGAGCTAGCCTCCAAGCTCGGCCTTGAGCCTGCACTTGAGCCAGCCTCCCCCTTTCTGCGGACAATGATAGGAGAACAGGGCCTAGTCTTTTACTTTGCTGCTTCTAAAGGATAAGAATATTTGAGATGTGGACGAGGGAATATCTTATTTAATATATGTATTATAGGGTAAATGCCTGGTTTAAATTTGTTGTTTGTATGATAGGCTTTTCATTTTTTAAAAAATGTGTATAATAAAAAATGAGGAGGATGTAGCAATGACAAATAAAATAAAACATGATGAATTTTACTTTGAAGTTGATAAAGTCAACCATGAACTAAGAGAAATGATTGATTTTTATTCAAAATATGGAAGGGCAAAGTTAGATGTAAAATATGAGGGTAAAATATACTGCTCAATCTGTAAACAAGCGCCCCTAAATATTAATTTTGGCCCTAAAAGAAAAGGATTATCAGTATTACAACAAAATCAGAGTAAACATTTAGATGGGTGCTCTAAAGCAGTTGAAGAAGCGAATAAGAAAGAAACAAATCAGTTCTATTCTGAATCAGAACTTGATAAATCCCATATAAATAAGAGATTAGAACTACTAATTCATTCTCTATTCAATTCAAAAAAACTACTTCTACGAAAACGTATAAGGAAGATACTAAAACTGAGCTAAACGAACATAATTCTTTGACAATAAAAGTAAGTGACAAAACCCCAAAATCTTTACCAAGAAAAAAGTTGGATGAAAATCTTAAGAAAGAGTCCTCGTCAGAAATTTACAAAATATATTATGGAGATTGTAAACTATATCTCGTCCCTTATATTCCTAAAGATGCTCACGAACCAGTTTGTTATTTTTTAAAAATTTTTGATTATCAACGTGGCTATTTACTGTTTACATTAAAAATTAGTGCCTACATAATGGAAAATTACCTCAAAAAAATTCTTTCAGAAATCCCTTGCGGAAATGTAGCGTATCGTGAATGTCAAAAATTAGCTGCTAGAAAGAAAATTGCGTTTGTATCTCAGTTGGATGTCAAAGAAAATGGGAAGTATATAAATGTTGAGGGTTCATTAAGAGATAGCCGAATGTTGTTCATTGAATAGCGATAAACAGTAGTTATGGA
Organism: Streptococcus sp. DD11; assembly: GCF_001578865.1. Classification (NCBI taxonomy): domain Bacteria; kingdom Bacillati; phylum Bacillota; class Bacilli; order Lactobacillales; family Streptococcaceae; genus Streptococcus; species Streptococcus sp. DD11. The sequence continues at coordinate 272,518 of NZ_KQ969396.1, read as the reverse complement.
AAAGATTGACATGCAGATTAAGCTCAGACAGCTTGATTTCAAATGTGAGTGTCAAGTAATCACTTATTTATCTAAGTGCAATTTAGTATACCTGATTTAAAGGAGCAACCATGTCTTTTCAAAGTGAATTTATTTCTAAAATTTGGGAGCGGGGCAAGACTGATGCCGCTATTGGTGCGGTTTACGATTTGCAGGCTGAGGCGCTGGTGATGGCAGCGTGTTTATCGAAGCGCGAGTAGAAGGAACTTTTGACTACTATGTCGAGCTGACAGTAGAGGGTGGGGAGACTTACGAAGCGTCCCTACAATCAGGATGTGGGTGAGCTCTGTAAGCACATGGCAGCGGTTTTGATGGTCTATGAAAAGAGCAAGACAGAGCCGTCTAAAAAATCCCCCCTCTTTAGACGAGGTGGATGCAGCCATTTTTAAGGAATTTTGTCTGGCCAAGGCTGGCAGTAAGCCGGCATTTAAGCGTGAATTGCAGCATTATATAGCAGACAGGACGGAAGGTGTCAGTCTGGACAAACTCAAAAAATGTGTGTCCTCCATCATCAGCAAATATGCAGGACACAGCGGCTATATTTACTATGAAAACATGGATGATTTTGAGGATGAGCTGAGTTTCTTTCTGGACCAGCAGCGGGGAAATCTCCTTTATGGATTAACCGTCGAGGAGCATTTTGACCTTGCTGATGACTTGCTTGCTCAGCTGGATGATACTGACATGGACGATTCAGATGGCAGCTTGATGAGGCTGACTGAGCAAGTATTCGAAAGCCTGGAAGACAGAATTGGCCCGGGTCAGGATGAGCAAGTCTTTGCCCAGCTTCTGGCAGCCCTGTCACAGAAGAGGAATTCTTCTCTGACAGATTATGATTGGAATCTCTTTGAAGAGCATTTTTCCGGTCAGGACTTTGCTGTGAGAAAGCTGGCTTTTCTGCTGGAGCATCTGAAAGTTCCTCCCCAAAATGCTTCTTGGTCAGAGGAATTTGAATTTAAAAGTATGGTTGAGCTCGTTTTTTCAATCTCGAAAGAGCTGGGGAAATCTTTGACAGATTTTGGTCAGCTTTTGCAGGATTACTGGAGTCAGGCGAGTGTTCGGGAACTTTCTATTGATGGACACATTGCTCTGGGACTGCATGCAGAAGCTGAACAGCTTATCAAGAAAGAACTAGCCGCTCCAGAAGCTATCCATCACGGCCGTCTGCGCCTGAAACTCAAAGACCTCTACCGCCGGCAGGAAAAGTGGGAGGATTATCGTCAGTTGTTAGAAGAGATTCTTCTAACTGAGAGCATTGACTTTAATCTCATAGATGAGCTGAAAGAGCAGCTGACTGGCAGACCGTCCGCTTGCGGCTCAAGGAAAACTGGGGACAGAGAAATGATTGGCGCTTGATTGATTTTTACCGAAAAGAGGGATTTTGGGAGGAAGTCTTGCTTCGGGCCCAGTCCAATCCTGTGGTATTGAAACAGACCTATCTGGACTTGGGCAGGCATTTCCCGCAGGAAACTTTGACTATACTGTCTGCAGAATTGGAGGATGCTCTGAGGCATTCCAGCACCCGCAAGCACTATAAGGAATTAGCTGAAATCCTGTCGAATATGAAGAAAATAGCTGGCGGTGAGGCGGTGGTCCAGCAGCTCCTCGCCAAATGGCGAACCGCCTATCACAACCGGCCTGCTATGTTAGAGGAATTTAGCCGTTTGTAAAAATAGAAGGAGGCAGCACTATGGATAAAAAGAAGCCAGAACAGGCCATGAAGGACTTAACCTTGGTCTTGCTCTATCTAAGCAAATTTCAGGAAAGGAATCGCTATTCCGACCTTCCCCTTTACAGAGCCTGGAAGGGCTATGACTGGGACGTGATTAATGACTTGGATGAGCAGGACTTGATTGACCAAGGAAATGTTAGAAATAAATCCG
>NZ_KQ969396.1:265709-270307 GCF_001578865.1 Streptococcus sp. DD11 | reverse complement strand
TTGAGGATTGGCAGGAAAGAAAATCATGAAAGATGCCAAGCAAGTCTCCCTCTGTCAGAAGCTTTGGGCTCGCAATAAATACTTGGTGCTCAGCCATTCCAGCAGGATTTATCTGGAAATCCGTCAGTATCTGAAAGGAGACCAGGTAGAAGTAGCTCAGGTTCAGGCTATGATAGACCAGGCAGTCAGCTTGCCTGAAAACCGCGGTCAGGTCTGCAATGCCTTCCAGCATGTCTGGGGTTATTTTAAGAAGAAGGCCAGTCCGGCTGAAAAGGCAGAGTTTCTGCAGCTTTTGGAGCGTTACCAAGCCGGTCGGGCGGAGCAGGGGGCTCTGGCAGCAGCGGTCAGGGAATTGCTCCTCAAGTACCCGAATCGCTACCTGCAGGAATCCGCTTTAGTCTTTGGAGGCCAAACCTGAGACTCTGTCATCAGGCCTCCTCACAAAGCTGCCCCACCAGCAGCTTCTAGGCCAGCTCAGGGGAATCCTGCGCAGCAGCGGTGAGAGTGGGCTGGAAGCCGGTGTGCGGAAAGCCGTATTGAAAAAAGTTCGTATTTTTCTGTAAAATACTTGACTTAGAGTTGACTCCAAGGTGTATAATAGTTATCATATAACGATTAAAGGAGTATTCTGAATGAAATCAGCTGTATTTGTCAAAGCCGGTCAAGTGGCCGTTGAAACGATGGAGAAACCTCGGATTGTGGAGAGTGATGATGCGATTATCCGTGTGGTCCGCTCCTGTGTCTGCGGGTCCGACCTCTGGGCTTACCGCGGTATCAGCGAGAAAGAGGAACATTCGGCTAATTCCGGCCATGAGATTATCGGTATTGTCGAAGAAGTGGGCAGCGACATCAATACTGTCAAGCCAGGCGACTTTGTCATCGCCCCCTTTACTCATGGCTGCGGCCATTGTGCGGCCTGCCGGGCTGGCTATGAGGGCGGCTGTCAGGATCATGGGCCGGAAAGCAACTTCAGCGGCGGCTATCAGGCTGAGTTTGTCCGCTATACCCATGCTGACTGGTCTCTGGTCAAGGTGCCGGGTCAGCCCAGCGACTACAGTGAAAATATGCTCAAGTCCTTCTTGGCTCTGGCGGATGTGATGCCGACCGGCTATCATGCGGCGCGTGTGGCCAATGTGCAGCCGGGTGACACGGTGGCTGTTGTCGGTGACGGGGCAGTGGGACTCTGTGCGGTTATTGCGGCTAAACTTCGCGGTGCTAAGCGGATTATCATCATGAGCCGCCATGAGGACCGGCAGAAACTGGCGCTTGAGTTTGGTGCTACCGATGTGGTAGCTGAGCGTGGCGAGGAAGGCATTGCCAAGGTGCTGGAGCTGACCAATGGTGACGGTGTGGATGCCTCTTTGGAGTGCGTGGGGACTCAGCTCTCAACGGAAACCGCCATTGCCATCGCCCGTCCGGGCGCTGTTATCGGCCGGGTCGGTGTGCCTCATACGGAGGATATCAATATCGGTGACTATTTCATGCGCAATACGGTCTTTGCCGGCGGTCCGGCTTCTGTCACCACTTATGACAAGGGAGTGCTGCTCAAGGCTGTGCTGGACGGCGTTATCAATCCGGGCAAGGTCTTTACCAGTGCTTATAAACTGGATGACATTGACCAAGCCTACAAGGATATGGATGAGCGCAAGACAATCAAATCGATGATTGTTTTAGACTGATAGACTTTTGTTTAAGCCTAACTGCTGCTGGTTTGACTATCCCGCTGCTGAGTGCAGCAGCTCATAGGCTGAGGATGATTTCTCTTGATAGAAGGGAATCATCCTTTTTTATATTAGCTCAAAAAGCAAAAACCTGCTGTAGACAGTATGAGAGAGAAGATATGAACTTACGAATGATGGAAGAAGCGGCCAATCCATGCGGTGGCTCAGCTGATTCGCAGCAGTCTGGAAGAGTATGGTCTGGACAAGCCCGGGACGGCTGGTCGGCTGCGGGGGAATTGCCCCGGTAACGGAAAAACAGCTGAGCTGCAAAAGCTCTATGTCAGCAAAAAGAGCCGCGGGAAGAGCTGTTCCAGCGGCCTGCTCAAGAAGATTTTTCAGGTGGCTCGGGATGAAGGCGATGAGCAGCTCTATCTGGAGACCTGCACCGAGCTGTCTGCTGCTGTCGCTGTTTAGGAGCATTACAGTTTTAAAATTAAAATGCTGGAGGAGCCTGTTTCCAATGAAGCTGGCCACACCGCCATGGACATTTGGCTGATTAAGTCTTTGCCGTAAGATGGCGGAAGTGGGACAGCCGCCGGTGATGGCTGCCTTCCGCCGCCCCCTTTAATGATGCGGGCTTAAAGATTGGAGCAGAGTTTAGGGCTGTTGATGCAGTCTGAGTGTTGGCTGCCTTTCAGCAGGCCGGAATCTCAGGCTTTCTTTTTCTGGGCTTCTCTGCACCAGCCAATCCATACAGACCACTCGGCTGCCAGGTGCAGCTGATGCTGACGAATCAGGCTGTCCGGGCAGAGGCTGGGAAATTCGACCAGGAGCCGGGCTTCCAAACCTTCTGCTGTATCGCGGAACTGATGGCGGATGCCTCCCAGAATGCTGCCGTCCTGCAGTTTGGCCGCCCCGACGGACTGATAGGGATAGCGGGGGTCACGAGGTTCTTCGATTGCCTCCTCGCTGTCAAAGGAGATAAAAAACTGGGCCGGAAGCGGGCTGTTGCCGGCTGTCTCAATCACTTCCAAAACCTCGCCCTCAGCCCGCAGAAGATAATGGTCCGGACAGGCGCTCAGATTGATTTTCCGATGCAGAGTCTTATCTGTCAGCATCAGCTCTTCCAGCTGATAGCTGAAAGCAGCAGCAGTCAGGCCGGGGGCAAAAATGGTCGTCAGGGCTTTCTTTCTGGGCTTTTTGGACCATTTGGCTGCTGCAGCCATGGCAGTCTGGCTCCATTTGAGCTTTTTGGCTAATTTTGCCCGCATTTCTTGGTCGGACAGCGCCATTTTATAGTCCAGCAGCGCCTCTTCCAACAACTCCAGCTTGTCAGTCTGGGGCAGCTGGAAGCCCAGTGTTTTAGCTGCCTTTTGCAGCCTTCTTTTTCGCCAGACAGCCAGTTCTTGGTCGGACAGTTCCTTGTTTCCAATGATAATTTTCATCTCTTTTCCTTTCTTTCTTGTGTTCTGAACATTTTTATTATATAGTGGGAACTAGCGGAAAACAAGCACCAATTTAGGACAGAATGTTGCATTTTGAAGGAGAACGCATGGTCTATCAGGAAAAGAATCAGCAAACCGAGGCAAATATAGAAAAATCCTTTCTTGAACTGATGAAAGGACGGTCTTTTGAGAAAATTACGATTGAGCAGCTGACGGACTTGGCGGACATTAACCGTTCGACCTTCTACCGCCATTATGCTGATAAATATGAGCTGATAGAAAAGATAGAAGACAGGCTGCTGACAGAGTTGCGCTCCTATTATCAGACGGCCCTCCAGTCTGCTGAATTGGTCCGGCTAGATAAGGATTTTCAGGCAGAAGATTATATCCATGGGGAGCAGAATTTTTTCAAATTTTTTGAACCTCGTTTGGCTGAATTGGCCGTTCTTTTGGGTGAAAAAGGCCGGCCGGCCAGTCTAAGAAAGCTGCAGGCAGCTGTGCGGGAACTCTTTGACCAGAGTATTTCTTTGGCTTCGCCACACTTGAGTGAGCTGCAGAGAGAGCTGCTGCTTAATCACCAGACAGCTTCTTTTATGGGAACTCTGACTTACTGGCTGGAACATCCCCCAGTATGGTTCAGCAGCAATGAGCGATTTTCATTCCAAGGTGACCAATGTCGGTCTGGTGGGCTTTGTCAAGGCCTTTATGGAGGAGTGAGGGAAATTAAGACCGCCCCGATCGGACCTGCCTCAGCAGTCCTTCCCATTTGCCAAGCTGTTCTTCCTTGAGCAGGAGGTAAAAGCGGGCAGTGGCCAAGTCTTCCTGAAGGGGCAGGATGACGCTGTCGGCGGCCTCTTGCTTTGCTGTGAACAAATCGGAAACGAAAGTGGGGAAGGTCCCCATGCTGGCGATTTCAGAAAAAGCATGACGGCTGTCAATGTAGAGAAAATTGGCCGTGGGAATCTGCTCTTTGACCAGGTCCGTCCAGAAGCCCAGCTCAGACAGGAGCAGGATATTCTGCCGGGCTAGATCGGCAAAGGTCAGCCTTTCTTTTTTGGCCAGCGGATGCTGTTTGGGAATCCGCATAGAGAGCCTTTCAGTGAGATAGGGCAGGCAGATCCAGCCGGCATGCTCATATGGCTGGCGGGTCACAATCCAGTCATAGCGGCCCTGCTCCAGGCCGCCTGTCAGATCTTCTTCGTCGCTCAGCAGGTCCGTCATCAGCTCCAGACTCGGCTGAATCTGAGCCAGCTGAGGTTCTAAGAGCAGGAGAGGACCCGGTGCGATAGAGCCGATGCGGAGGCTCTTTTGATGGCTGGCCTGATAGCGGACTGCCGCCAGCATTTCCTCCTGCAGGCTGAGGATTTTTTCTGCATATTCTGCCATGAGACGGCCGTTTTCGTTGAAGACAGTCTTATTTTTTTGGCGGATAAAGAGCGGCACACCGGCGATTTCTTCGATTTTTTTCATGGACTGACTGAGGGCCGGCTGG
>NZ_KQ969396.1:264477-265526 GCF_001578865.1 Streptococcus sp. DD11 | reverse complement strand
TGCCGGTCCGGTAAAAAGCCAGCAGCTGTTCCAGTAAATAGGGATTCATGGTCTCTCCTTGATGTTCACTATAATGAATCATTATAGCATAATAAACAGAATCTATTGTACTTTTGCTGTTTTGAGGATTAAAATAGAGTCAGTAAGAAAAGAAAGCGAGGATGGAAATGGAATATGTAACCTTAAACAACGGTGTCAAAATGCCCAAGCTTGGCCTGGGAGTTTTTCGGGTGACCGATTTGGCTCAGGCTGAGGAAATGGTCTATCAGGCAGTCGAGCAGGTCGGCTATCGCCTGATTGACACGGCGGCAGCTTATGGCAATGAAAAAGCGGTCGGTGCTGCCCTTGTCCGTACCAGTGTCGCCCGGGAAGACATCTTTGTCACCTCTAAACTCTGGCTATCGGACATCAAAACCGATGGCTATGAAGGAGCTAAGCGAGGGCTGGAGCGCAGTCTGAAAAATCTGGGTCTGGACTATATTGACCTCTACCTCATCCACCAGCCTCTGGGAGATCTCTATGGGGCCTGGCGCTATCTGTCGGAGGCTGTCCGGGCTGGGAAACTCCGTGCGATCGGCGTGGATAATTTCACCCAGGCCAAGCTGGCTGAATTTGCTGCTTTCAATGAGGTCGTGCCAGCTGTCAACATGGTAGAGGCCAATGTCCTGCACCAGCGGACAGAGGACCAGAAAGCCATGGCGGCGCGCGGGGTGCAGATGGGAGCCTGGGCACCATTTGGCGCAGGCAATACTGAGATTTTCAACTCTCCAGTCCTGAAGAGCATGGCAGAAAGCCATGGAAAGACTGTCGGCCAAGTTATTCTGCGCTGGTTTATGCAGCGGGATATTGTGGCTATTCCCAAGACCGTGCGGATAGAGCGCATGCGGGAAAATCTGGCTGTTTTTGACTTTGCCCTGACAGAAAGTGAAATGGCAGCGATTGCCCGGCTGGACCAAGGCGGCGGCTACAGTCTGCCCGATACGGCAGACGGCATGGACCAGCTGCTGGAACTGCTGAGCGGCTATGATACCTTGCTGGATGCTTAGAAT
>NZ_KQ969396.1:263199-264233 GCF_001578865.1 Streptococcus sp. DD11 | reverse complement strand
CTGGACTACATTGATCTCTATCTGCTCCACCAGCCGTTTGGAGACTATATCGGCGCTTGGCGGGCTCTGGAAGAGGCCTATCGCGATGGGAAAATCAAGTCCATCGGCATCTCCAACTTTGATGCGGCTCGTCTGGCTGATTTCTGCCAGACAGTGGACATCCAGCCGGCGGTCAACCAAGTGGAAACCCATCCTTTCTTCCAAAGAGAGGACTTACTGGCGATTGCTGAAGAGTATCATGTAGCTCTTGAAGCCTGGGGGCCCTTTGCCGAAGGGAGATTTGGGATTTTTACCCATCCAGTTCTGACCAAAATCGGTGAGAAATACGGCAAAACCGCAGCTCATGTAGCTCTGCGCTGGAATCTGGACCGCGGCGTCATTGTCCTGCCCAAGTCTGTCACACCGTCTCGTATCGAAGCCAATATTGCTGTTTTTGATTTCACTCTGGACGATGATGACAGGGCGGAAATAGCCAAGCTGGATCAAGGGCACAGTGACATTGTCAATCACGCTGATCCGGACTTTGTCAAGCTGCTGCACGGTTTAAAAATTCATGACTAGCTGAGAGGAAACAAGAGGCTGGGCAAAAAGTCCAGTCTCTTGCTGCTGCATGAGAAAAACAGATGGACGCAGTGGTTGGGAGAAATGCTGTTGACGTCGGTCAGCTAGCATCTCCCCTGCACAGTTCATTAGACACTTTATGTTCAAAGAAAATCAAAAAGCAAACTGGGAAGCTGGCCGCTCAAAACCTCCGCTGGAGCTTTTTGACGAGGCTGAGGCAAAAGTTCTTCAGTCTCGCTTTGTTTTGGTAAAAAACTCTTGACGCGGCAGCTGATTGCTCAAAAGCTCCAGCGGAGGTTTTGAGGTTATAGATAAAGCTTCTGAGAGGAAGCAGCAAAAGCACTGCTTTGAGGTTGCGGATAGGACTTGCAAAGCAAGTCTCAACTTTGTTCGTCTTTTAGACTCCAAAAAGCTCCTACATTGAGGAAAACTCTGTTTTCCCCATCTCCAACCTCTCCCAGTCCCCCGGACTG
>NZ_KQ969396.1:260935-262272 GCF_001578865.1 Streptococcus sp. DD11 | reverse complement strand
AACTAAATTTTTAAAAATTTTATACAGTATCTTCCAAAAGATTCATCCCTTTGTGGGTGAGGGCGCAGCCATCATGGGAGTCTGTCCCACCGCCTTTTCTCACCGCCTCTAAACCTCCACTGGAGCCTTTGAGCGGCTCGCTGCCCTATCGTCCTGTATGTAAAGCGATAGGCTGTCCCAGCCTCACTACTAAAAGTCTAAATATAAAAGCTTTCCCTGCCTAGCAGGGTTTTCTTGTGTCTGTCCTGAAAAAGTAGTATCATGTAAGCAAAGAAAAAAGGAAGGTGCATGATGAAAGATTTTCATTTTGATGCCATTGCGGCTTTTGAAAATTATGAAATAGAAGAAATGAAGGGCGGACGGGTCGTCGTGACGACCAAGGTTGTGGACTCGTCGCTCAATTACTACGGCAATGCCCACGGCGGCTATCTCTTTACTCTTTGCGACCAGATCAGCGGCTTGGTGCTGATTTCCCAAGGTGTGGACGGTGTCACTCTGCAGTCTTCTATCAACTATCTCAAGGCAGGGCGTCTGGGAGATGTGCTGACCATCCGCGGACACTGTGTTCATGCCGGGCGGACGACTCGGGTCGTAGATGTAGTGATTGCCAATCAAGAGGGGGCTAATGTCTGCAAGGCGACCTTTACCATGTTTGTCACAGGTGAGCGCAAGGAAGAGGCTCGGGTGCGGATATAAGCTGGCGGAGCGACTAACATGCTCAAGGCAAGTTAAAGGAGGCTGTCCCGTGGCCTTGATTGACTGCCTCGGCTGATTTCGATTTTCCTTGAGTATAAAGACCGGTGACCAGTTAGGCTAAATCATTCTAAGATGACAGAAAGGAGCAGCATGGCTTACGTTTCAGCTGTTTTTAAAGAGGGGATGCCGAATTTGTCTGTCGGCTGCCTGCGGGGCGACCCCTATCTGTGGCGTTATCTGGCAGACTATTATGCACATACGGCTGTTCCCTACCCTGTAGAAGACTTCCGGCAGGAAACTCTTGAGATTTACAGGGAGCTGACCGGCAGAGAGCTTAGGTCAGGGGCGATGGATTTTGTTGACGCTTTTCACCATGGCGGGATGTCTTCCGGCATGCTGTGCGCAGATTACTGGCTTGCGGCCCTTCCGATTTTGGCTGCCCGCCTGCAAGACCTCAATCAGGCAGAATGCTGATACTTTCCAAGCACTTGGGAAGATCAGGACAAAATCTATATAGTTAAAGCTGAAAAAGACATTCCTGCGATGTCTTTTTTGCTTATCTTTTGCTGCAAGGTCAAGGGTTGCTGGTGTCGTTATTGACGGCAGCTGCCGGGATTCTCAGGATATTTACGACTTGGCCT
>NZ_KQ969396.1:257506-260462 GCF_001578865.1 Streptococcus sp. DD11 | reverse complement strand
GCCAGAGGATACAATCCAGCTCCGACTATTAAGGAAAGTCTGGCTAAGACAAAGCTGCCTGTGACTGTCGGGGGAGTGACTATTCATCAAGGAGACTTGGTTATCGGCGACTGCGATGGGGTCGTTGTGATTCCGCAGGCAGACGAGGAGCAGGTGCTGGCCAGAGCCTTTCAAAAATTTGAGAAAGAAAAAGAAATTTTGGCGGCTATCCAAAGCGGCCAAACGACAGTGGACATCTATGGCTTTCATGACCTCATCAAAGCCAAACAAAATAGGTAGCGATTTAGAGCTAGCAGTTATGCCCGCTCTTTTATCATGGCAAATCCAAGAATGGCTGCTGCATGAGTATTTCTGCTAAAAATGGTATAATAGGTCTATATTTTCTCTTGGAAAAGGAAGCTATGAAATTACTGTATACAGATATCCGTCATTCGCTGACGGAGCTTTTGACACGCGAAGCGGAGCAGCTGGCTGCAGCCGGAAGGCGGGTTTTTTATATCGCCCCCAACTCCCTGTCTTTTGAAAAGGAGCGGGCGGTTTTGGAGCAGCTGAACCGTCACGCTTCTTTTGCTATCACGGTGACGCGTTTTGCCCAGATGGCCCGCTATTTTGTCCTCAATGATGTGCAGCAGGGGCGCAGTCTGGACGACATTGGTCTGGGCATGCTTTTTTATCGGACGCTGGCTGAGATGGAGGAGCGGGAGCTGACGGTCTATGGCCGCATCAAGAAAGACCCGCAGTTTATCCAGCAGCTGCTGGAGCTTTACCATGAGCTGCAGACGGCTCAGATGTCCTTTGAGGACCTGCAGTATCTGGAGGAAGAGGAGAAGCGGGAGGACTTGCTGAAGATTTTCAGGGCAGTCTCTCAGGCCTTTGAGGACCAGGATTTTGATGCCAGCTCAAAGATTGCGGCTTTTGCCCGGCACATTGCGGCCGGTGACGTGGACAGTGAGCTGGCTGATTTGGCGCTGGTCATTGACGGCTTTACCCGCTTTTCTGCTGAGGAAGAATACCTGCTGGGCCTTCTGCACCGCAAGGGAGTGGAGATTGTCATCGGGACCTATGCCAGCCGCAAAGCCTATCGCTCAGCTTTTCGTGAGGGCAATCTCTATCAGGCCAGCGTGGACTTTCTGCTCAAATTGGCCAAGGACTATGGAGTGCAGCCCCAGTATGCAGTAGGAAAAGGAGAAGAAAAAGAGGATGCTTTCGGCAGAATTTCCAAGCTGTTGGAAAGCCGCTATGATTTCTCCCAGGCAGAGCTTGAGCTGAGCGAGGAGGACCGTTCCCGCCTGCAGATCTGGGCGACGATGAACCAGAAAGAGGAGCTGGAGTATGTGGCCAAGTCCATCCGCCAGAGGCTCCATGACGGGGCCCGCTACCAGCAAATCCGCCTGCTCTTAGGTGATGTAGAAGCCTATCGGCTGCAGCTGAAAACCATTTTTGATCAGTATCGGATTCCCTTTTATCTGGGCCGGAGTGAGTCGATGGCCCACCACCCGCTGGTCCAGCTTGCGGAGTCTTTGGAGCGGCTGAAACGCTACAATTTTCGGACAGAGGATTTTCTCAATCTTCTCAAAACCGGTCTCTACGGCGATCTGACACAGGATGATTTGGACCACTTGGAGCAGTATCTGCGCTTTGCGGATATCAAGGGAGCCGGTAAGTTTGCCCAAGACTTTACCATCAACAGCCAGCATAAATTTGACCTCAAGCGCCTCAATGAACTGCGGCAGCAAACGACTGCCCCCCTGCAGGAGCTTTTCAAGACCAGAAGTCAGACGGCAGCCGGTCTTCTCAAGAAGTTTTCTGACTTTATCCGTCAGGCCAAGGTCGGTGAAAATCTAAGCCGTCTGGCAGCAGGTGCCGGCCAGCAGGAGCAGGAGAAACAGGAGGAGGTCTGGAAGGCTTTCAGCCATGTGCTGGAGCAGTTTGCCCAGGTCTTTGCAGGTGCTAGGCTGGGACTGGATGATTTTCTGACCCTGATCCGCTCGGGGATGCTGCTGTCTCATTACCGGACAGTCCCTGCTACAGTGGATGTGGTGACGGTCCAGTCCTATGACCTGATTGAGCCCCTGACTGCTCCCTATGTCTATGCGGTTGGCCTGACTCAGGACCGCTTTCCAAAGATTGCTCAGAATCAGAGCCTGCTCAGTGACGAAGACCGAGAGCGGCTCAATCAGGCAACAGCAGAAGAAGCCGGACTGGTCATTGCCAGCAGTGAAAATCTCAAAAAGAACCGTTTTGCAGCCCTGTCCCTGCTCAATGCAGCGACCGAAGAGCTGGTGCTGTCGGCACCGGCGCTGGTCAATGAAGTGGAGGGCCGCATGTCTCCCTATCTGACGGAGCTGACCATTGAGCCGCTGTCCCTGCCGATAACGGTCAAAAACCGCAGGCTTCGAGCGACGACATTGGCTCCTATCAGGCCCTGCTGTCCCGTATCATTGAGCTCCATCAGGAGGAGATTGACCGAGAGTGGACACCGGAAGAGCGGACTTTCTGGGCGGTGGCGGTCCGGGTCCTGCGTAAAAAGCTGGCTTCTCAAGGTATCCGGATTCCCCTGATCAGCAAGGAGCTGAAAACGGAAAGCCTCAAGGCAGATACCCTGCAGGCCCTCTATCCTCAAGGGCAGGCTCTGAAGCTGTCGGCCTCGGCTCTCAATGAGTTTTTCAAGAATCAGTATGCTTATTTTCTTAAGTATGTGCTCCGGCTGCAGGAAGAGTGGACCATTCATCCTGATGCCAGAAGCCACGGGACTTTCCTTCACCGGATTTTTGAAAAAGTCCTGCAGGATGACTCGGAAGCGGATTTTGACAGCCGGCTGCAGCGGGCTATGGCAGAGACCGCTCAGGAGGCCGAATTTGCCAGTCTTTATGATGAAAATGGCCAAAGCCGCTTTGCCCGCCGCCTGCTCTTGGATACGGCTCAGGCGACCGGCCGGGTCTTGGCCCAGTCGGAT
>NZ_KQ969396.1:254977-257411 GCF_001578865.1 Streptococcus sp. DD11 | reverse complement strand
CGCTGGACAATGGCAGAGCGGTAACGGTGACTGGTAAGGTGGACCGGATTGACCGCCTGCTTCAGACAGAGAGTCTGGGTGTGGTGGATTACAAGTCCGGCGAGACCAAGTTTAGCTATGAAAAGTTTTTCAACGGTCTCAATTCCCAGCTGCCGACCTATCTGGCAGCCATCCGGCAGCTGAAAGACTATCAGGAAGAGAAGGGGAGCTTTGGGGCCATGTATCTGCAGATGACCGATCCCATCGTGGCTCTCAAAGATACCAAAGAGCTGGCAGATGCGGTCAGGAATGTGATGAAAACCCAGCAGTACAAAGGCCTCTTTCTGGCAGACCAGATTCAGGAATTGGGGGCGGCCTATGAGAAAAACAAGGCCAATCTGCTCAGCAGAGAGGAGCTAGAGCTGCTTTTGGCCTACAATGCTGCCCTCTACCGGCGGGCGGCTGAGAGCATTCTGTCGGGGCACTTTGCCATCAACCCTTATACGGAAAACGGCCGCAGCATCGCGCCTTATGTCGATCAGTTCAAGGCCATTACCGGCTTTGAAGCCAATCTGCACCTCGGTCAGGCCCGGCAGCTGGAGAAGCTGGATGTGAGCAGATTTGACCGGCGGCCGACCGGGGACAAACTGCGGCAGGCCTGGTTAGAAAAGATGAAGGAGGACTTGGGAAAATGAAGCAGATTCCCTTTTTAAGCAGCCAAGAAATTGCAGCCAAGCAGGCAGCTGAAGCTGCTTCTGACAAGGCTCAAAAGCGGACGCCAGAGCAGATAGAAGCCATTTACTCCTCCGGCCGGAATATTCTGGTTTCGGCTTCAGCCGGTTCTGGCAAGACCTTTGTCATGGTCCAGCGGATACTGGATCAGATTGCCCGCGGAGTGGCGGTCAGCCAGCTCTTTATCTCTACCTTTACGGTCAAGGCGGCCGGAGAGCTGCGAGAGCGGCTGGAAAGCGAGCTGGAGCAGCGTTTGAGAGAGTGTGACGATGACGGGCTCCGCCGCCACCTGGCCCGGCAGCTGGCAGATCTGCCCAATGCTGACATCGGCACCATGGACTCTTTCACGCAGAAGCTCCTCAGTAAGTACGGTTATCTGCTGGGCCTGGCTCCGCATTTTCGGATTCTGCAGGATGCCAGCGAGCAGCTGGTTTTGCAGAATGAAGTTTTTGAGCAGCTCTTTGACCGCTATTATGACAGTGAGAAAAAAGAACCTTTCAGCCGTCTGGTCAAGAATTTTACCGGCCGGCGCAAGGATATTGCTGGCTTTCGCCAGCAGATTTACAGCATTTACAGCTTTCTGCAGTCGACCAGCAATCCGGAAGTCTGGCTGCAGGAGACCTTCCTCTACGGCTACGAGCACAGCGATTTTGCAGCTGCTAAAGAGCAGATAGTGAGTGAGGTGCGGGAGGCTTTGCTGGAGCTGGGAGATTTCTTTCGCTTTCACTTGGACAATGACGGCCGGGAGTTTGCCGGTGCCAAGTATCAGGACCATGTACAGGCTGCTTTGGTCCTGCTGGATCCTGTTAGCCAGCAGACTGAGACGGACCAGCTGCTGCAGATTTTGCAGGAAATGACGGCCTTATCCAGACAGTCCAACGGTCAGGCCTTTACAGCCCGCGGCGGCAAGGATGAGCTGAAAAAAGAATTGGCTCAGGCTTATAACGAGGCCCGCAAACCCCTGATTGAAAAACTGCGCGAGGAAGAGATCAGGCTCTATCATCTGGACTTTATGGCAGAGCATCAGGCGGAGAGTCTGCCGCTTTTGGAGCTGCTGCGGGACTTTGTCAGAGACTTTTCCCAAGCCTATCTGGAGCGCAAAAAGGAGGAAAATGCCTTTGAATTCGGTGACATCAGCCACTTTGCCATTGAGATTTTGGAGAATTTCCCGGAGATTCGGGCCTTTTACCAAGCTAAATACCATGAAGTCATGGTGGACGAATATCAGGACACCAACCACACCCAAGAGCGCATGCTGGAGCTCCTATCCAAGGGGAATAACCGCTTTATGGTGGGCGACATCAAGCAGTCAATCTACCGCTTCCGTCAGGCTGACCCGCAGATTTTCAATGATAAGTTTAAGCTCTATCAGGAGCAGCCTGACCAAGGGCAGCTGATTATCCTCAAAGAAAATTTCCGCAGCCATGTGGAGGTGCTGCAGGCGACCAATGATGTCTTCAAACGCCTCATGGACGAGGAAGTGGGAGAAGTGGACTATAATGAAAGCCACTATCTAGTGGCCGGCAATCCTGCGAAGCAGGAGCCTGATCCTCACAAGACTGCAGAATTTCTGCTTTATGACAGCTCTGCGGCCAGCCCAGCTGAAGAGGAAAGTGAGAGCCAGCCGGCCAGCCTTTCTGCTGGGGAAATAGCGCTGGTCGTCAAGGAGATTATCCGCCTGCACAATGAAGAAGGAGTGGCCTTCGGAGACATCACCCTGCTG
>NZ_KQ969396.1:252841-254146 GCF_001578865.1 Streptococcus sp. DD11 | reverse complement strand
GACTTTGATGAAGACGAACTGACCCGGATTGCCCTGCAGGCTGGATCCGAGCAGTCCAAGGAAAATCTCTATGAAAAGCTGGGCAATGCCTTAGCGGGTCAGGGGCTTCATCCTGAGCTGATTCTGCCTGAACTGCGCAAAAAACTGCAGCATTTCGTGCAGACTCTGGACAGCTGGCGAGCCTACGCCAAGACCAATTCCCTCTACGACTTAATTTGGAAGATTTACCAGGACCGTTTCTACTATGATACAGTGGGGGCTTTGCCGGGCGGCGCCCAGAGGCAGGCCAATCTCTACGCCCTTTCCCTCAGGGCCAATGACTATGAAAAGTCCAGCTACAAGGGCCTGTCCCGCTTTATCGGCATGATTGATAAGATAATCAAAAACGAGCATGACTTGGCCAGTGTCCAGCTGGCCGCTCCTAAGAATGCCGTGCATCTCATGACCATTCATAAGAGCAAGGGCCTGGAGTTCAAATATGTCTTTCTGCTCAATATGGACAAGCCCTTTAACCGACAGGACAGCAGCTCTGCTATTATCCTCAGCCGCCAAAAGGGTATTGGCATCAAGTATGTGGCAGATGTCGCAGTAGAGACGGAGGATGCTCATGCTCCGGAGCAGCTGCGGATTTCCATGGATACTCTGCCCTATCAGCAGAACTTAGAGGAACTGCAGTTGGCCAGTCTGTCTGAGCAGATGCGTCTGCTCTATGTGGCCATGACCCGGGCTGAGACCAAGCTCTATCTGGTCGGCAAGGGGCAGGAAAGCAAGCTGAGTGAGCGCAAATGGGGAGTCCGTCAGGACGGTCGGCTGCCTGTCAGTCTGCGCAGCCGGTTAAGCTCTTTTCAGGACTGGCTCTATGCCATTCAGGCCGTTTTTGAGGGGGACAGTCTGGCCTTTCGGACCCGCTTTGTGACCGATGAGGAGCTGACAGCGGAGAAAATCGGCAGCCTGGCGCCAACAGATCGTTTTGAAGCAGATGTGCTGGCGGATAATCGGCAGTCCGAGAATATCAGCCGGGCTCTGGATGTGCTGGAAAGCGTGGACCGGCTCAATAGCCTTTATCAGGCAGCTATTGAGCTGCCCAGCGTCCGTACTCCCAGCCAGATCAAGAAATTCTACGAACCAATCATGGACAGCCAAGGGCTGGATATTATGGATCAGAGAGAAGGCTATCGGCCGTCTCCGGATTTTGAGCTGCCGGACTTTGGCGGAAAGAGCCCAGTCACCGGCGCTCGGATCGGCAGCGCTGTTCACGAGCTCATGCAGCGGATTCCTCTGCAGGAAAAGCCAAGCCGGGCTGTT
>NZ_KQ969396.1:245935-252749 GCF_001578865.1 Streptococcus sp. DD11 | reverse complement strand
AGGCCCTGTCACAGGTGCAGGCAGATGATGCAGTCAAGCAGCAGGTCAATCTGGATAAGATTGCTGCTTTCTTTGACAGCGACTTGGGTAAGCTCCTCATCCAGCATAAGGACAAGCTTCGCCGAGAAGCGCCATTTGCCATGCTGAAAACAGATGATGCCAGCGGCCAGAAATTTGTCGTCCGCGGTATCTTGGACGGCTACCTGCTCTTTGCTGACCGCATTGTCCTCTTTGACTACAAGACTGACAAATTCCGGCATCCTTCCGAACTGACAGAGCGCTACCGCAGCCAGCTGACCCTCTATGCTGAAGCGCTCAGCCGCTCTTATGGGATTTCTGCGATTGAGAAATACCTGGTTCTGCTGGGCGGCGAAGAGCTGCTGGTGGTCAAGGCGGAGTAGTGCCCTTTCTCTTAGTCAGTCAGGCCCTTCGAAAATCAAAACCGACCGTCGGCCGACTCAAGCCGAGGCTGACGCTTCCTTGCAGGAGCTTTATCTGCCGCCTCAAAGCAGCGCCTTTGCTGCACTCAAAAGGAAGTATCATGTTGATGTGCAAAGACTGGTCGGTTCACAGAAAAGCAGAAGCTGGGACGAAAGTACCCAGCTTTGTCTTTTCTATCGTTTGATTGCAAGCCGCAGGGCTTGGGAGTATTTCTGCTGACTTTCGTCAGCCAGCATTTCCTCTGCGCAGTTCATTAGGAGCTATAGCACCATCAACCCCTGCTGAGCGGCTTGTCATCTCAATGAAAATCATCAGCGCAGTAGGAAGCTAGCTGCTCAAAAGCTCTGGTGGAAGTTTTGAGGTGGTGGATGGAGCTTCTGAGAAGTACGGTAAGGCGACGCTGACACGGTTTGAAGAGATTTTCAAAGAGTATCATTTGTTGACCCATCAACTCTTACAGGCCGCTGCTTTATTTGACTGTATTCACAAGCTCAGGCTGGCAACTGGAAACGAAGACTCGCTGACAAAATCGCGGACTCTGTTTCCGCGATTTTTGTCTCCGCACTCTTGATGATATTTTCAGAAAAAATAGACTTAGTCAGCTAAATATGGTATACTGTAACCGTAAACATTACACCTTGTGATGAAAATCACATATGAAACAGAAACTGAAAAACAAAGGAAAAGTCTTGATGCCATCGGATATTCGCCGCCCTGCAGCTAGCGGCAGAATGATTCATTGATGATTTTCCTTTCACATTGTTTTTCAGTTATGATGCAGCTGACGAAAGGAGTATATGCAAAAAAGTAATCAAACCTATCTTCCGCTCATTGGCAGTTTGTATATCAATTACTTATTTCAAGGGATTGCAGCTATTGCCATTTCGCAGAATCTGGCTCTCTTTCAAAAGCAGTGGTCGGCCAGTCTCAGCCAAGTGACCTTGGTCATCAGTGCGATTGGTTTAGGCCGGATTATCAGCCTGAATTTCTCGGGCTGGTTTTCAGACCGTTTCAGCAGAAAGCAGACGGTCTTGATTGGCGTCATTGCCTACTGCCTTTTTTTCTTTGGAATCGTATGGACAAACCACTATCTGCCAGCTTTTCTGGTTGCCTTGCTGGCAGGAGTCGGAAATGCCTTCTTGGATACCAGCACCTATCCAATTGTCGTAGAGTCCTTTCCGTCGGAAAATGATAACAGTGCCTTAAGTGTGCTGAATAAGGCTTTCATTTCCATTGGACAGTTTATTTTTCCTTTTATCACCCGCTGGACCATACAGCAGCATCTTTATTTCGGCTGGACCTTTCTGATGTGTGCTCTGGGACTGCTGCTCAACCTTTTCTTTTTAAGGCGCTTTGCCTATCCGGATAGGCAGGATTTGGCGGAAAAGAAACCAATCAGGAGCCAGCTTCCTCGGGCAAAGATAGGAGCAGAAGGAGCGGCACTCATGCTGTTTTCCTTTGTGTCGGTCTCCCTTTTCAATGTCTTTATCCTCTGGATTCCCAGCTTTTCTGAGCAGGTTTTATCCATCAAAAATGAAGACAGTCTGCTCTTTGTCAGCATCTACAGTATCGCCTCCTTTGTCTCGGTATTTTTAACATCCTTTATCGTTAAAAGAAAGGCAAATATTGCCAAACTGATCCTGATCTGTCTGCTGGCTACAGCTTTGTCCTTAGGTGGTATGCTCCTATTCCCCTCGCTCCAGTCTATTGTCCTGGCCAGTCTGACAGTCGGAGTCTTTGCGGCCGGCGGGATCTGGCAGCTGGGGCTGGCACTTTTGCTGGAATTCTTCCCCCAGAGCAAGGGGATGGTCACCAGTTTCTACTCGCTCACCACAGCCATCTCCGTTATGGTCACACCTTATCTGACTGGGCTCATGGCTGAGCGGTCCATTTATCAAGTCTTTGCCTACGATTTCTTTTTGGCCCTTGTCGGTTTTTTGGCCATCTTGCTTGTCAAATACCGCTATGAAAAGGTCTTTTCCAAAGAAAACGTCACTATTTAACATTTAAGAAATGAGGTATCTCTTATGTCAGAACGTTTAAACGGTCATACGCTCTTGGTCAGCTTGATTGCGACCCCTATCCGCCACAGTCTTTCACCAACCATGTGGAATGAATCCTTTGCCCAAAAAGGCATGGACTATGCCTATCTGGCTTTTGAAGTCGGCAATGAAGACTTAGCCGGTGCTGTGCAGGGCATCCGCTCACTGAAGATTCAGGGTTCCAATGTTTCTATGCCTAATAAGCAGGCCATCATTCCCCTGCTGGATGAGCTGTCCCCTGCTGCTAAGCTGGTCGGCGCAGTCAATACGGTGGTCAATAAGGACGAAAGCGGCTATTTGATTGGACACGTCACCGACGGAACCGGTGCTATGAGAGCTCTGGCCGAAGAAGGAGTAGACATCAAGGACCGGATTGTGACCCTGACCGGCTGCGGCGGCGCCGGCACAGCCATTGCCATTCAGGCAGCCTTGGACGGTGTCAAAGAACTGCGCATCTTTAACCGTGATGATGAGTTTTACGCCAATGGCCAAGAAACGGTCAAGAAAATTTTGGAAAATACCGACTGCAAGGCCAGCCTGACTCCGCTGGAAGATCAGGCAGCCTTCAAGAAATCCATCGCTGAATCCTCAGTCTATATCGATGCGACCAGTGCCGGTATGAAGCCGCAGGAAGACATTTCTTTGATTAATGACCCAGAGGTCATCCGCCCTGATTTGGCCATTATGGATGTGGTCTATGCTCCGGCTGAGACCAAACTGCTCAAATTTGCACGGGAAAATGGGGCCAAGATTGCCTTCAATGGTCTGGGCATGATGCTCTATCAGGGAGCAGAAGCCTTCCACTTGATCACCGGAGAAGAAATGCCGGTTGACTATGTTAAGTCTGTGCTCTTTAAATAAACAGGACCATTAGAAGGGGAATATGTATGAAAAACCGTTATTTACCGACCGCTCTATCTCTCTACCTCAACTATATTATTCATGGGATTGGGGTTGTCATTATTTCACAGCATAGAGATCAGCTAGGTCTCCAGTGGGGAGCCGATGCGGCTGCTGTTATGAATGTTGTGTCGATGCTTGGGATTGGCCGTTTGATTGCCATTCTCATTTCTGGCCGTTTGTCTGATATGTTTGGCCGTAAGCCATTTGTTATGTTGGGAGCGGCGACTTACATTCTGTATTTCTTGGGACTGATTTACAGCCCCAACACCTTAGTGGCCATGATCTTGACAGTTTTGGCGGGGATTGCCAATTCTTTCCTTGATTCAGGAACTTATCCGGCACTTATGGAATCATTTCCAGAACAAGCAGGGACAGCCAATGTTTTGATTAAAGCAGCTGTTCAGATTGGACAATTTATCCTGCCATTTATCATCATTGCAGCTTCTGCTATGGGCTTTTGGCAATTAGCTTTTTGGATTGCGGCAGTTGTACTTTTCTTGAATATGTTCCTTATCTGGAAGCTGCCATTTCCTGATGCTGACGCTAAGGAAGATGCCGAAAAGGGTGAAGCAAAAGAAGCTGTCGTTTCAGCGGTGACTTTTAAATCCCAACCAAAAATCTGGTTGGAAGGTGTGGCCTTCATCATTTATGGTTTTATTTCACAAGCAACCTTCTATTTGATTTCTCAGTATATCTCTGTTTATGGTCAAAAAGCGGCAGGCATGACAGAAGCGGCTTCTAAATTGCTGCTTTCTAGCTATTCAACAGGCTCTCTCCTTTGTGTGGCCTTCACAGCTATTGTTGGATTGAAATTGCGGTCAGTCAATCTTGTTTTGGTTTATACTTTCATGTCCTTAGTTTCTATCGCTTCTATGTGGCTGTTCCCAAGCCCATTTGTGGTTCAAGTCGGTACGGCAGCTGTTGGATTCTTTGCGGCTGGCGGCGTTATGCAGCTTGGCTTGACTGTTATGGGGGAAATGTTCCCAGCTGGTAAGGGGACCATTACAGGTATTTTCTATACCTTTGGTTCCATTGCTTCTTATGCAGTGCCAAATCTCATTGCTATGACTGAAAAGACAAGTGTGCACAATGTGATGTTGCTTGATACCGTCTTTGCAGCTATTGGTTTTGTCATTGCTATTATCGTTTATATTCGTTATCATCAAACCGTTGATACCTCTAAAAAATAGGAGAATCTTATGACAGCAACTGTTACTGTTGGCAATGTCACTCTGGGTGAGGGACGGCCGAAAATTATCGTACCAATCGTTGGACGGACAGAAGATGAAATTTTAGAAGCAGCAGCTCAGGCGAAAGAGCTAGACTGCGATTTGATTGAATGGCGCATTGATTTTTACGAAAAAGTGGAAGAAGCTAGCCAAGCAGCGGCTCTTTCCCACAAGGTTAAAGCAGCGATTCAAAAACCTCTTCTGGTCACTTTCCGTACTAAAAAAGAGGGCGGTGAGCTGGAACTTTCTGACCAATCCTACTTCGACATTTACCGAGAAGTGCTTCATCATGGCGCGGCAGACCTGTTAGATGTGGAACTGTTTATGCCTGATCAGCCTGTGCAGGAAACGATTGAATTGGCACATCAAAAAGGTGTCAAAATTGTCATGTGCAACCACGACTTTGACGCGACACCTAGTCAGGAAGAAATCGTCCGCCGTCTCAGTCTGATGGAAGAAAAGCATGCGGATATTTGTAAGATTGCAGTCATGCCAAATTCCAATCAGGATGTTTTGACCCTGCTTCATGCAACGGCAGAGATGAAAGCCAAGGCGACCCGGCCTCTGATTACCATGTCAATGGGAGCCTTGGGTATGGTCAGTCGGGTCAGCGGAGAAGTATTTGGCTCAGCTGCAACCTTCGGTGCAGCCAAAAAAGCTTCGGCTCCCGGTCAGGTGCCGGTGTCAGTCCTGAGAGAGATTCTGGATACGCTGAAGCTGGAAGCCTAAATCTGATAAGGTCCTGGCCAAGCGCATATACTAGGACCTTTTATAGACGAAAAAATACAAGGATAAAAGAGATGACAAAACATTTATTTGACAGGGTTGCATTGCCCTCAGGAGCCAGTCTCAAAAACAGAATCCTCATGGCCCCTATGACGACAGAGTCAGCCTATTATGACGGCAATCTGACCGATGAGCTGATTGAGTATTACGCCCATCGATCAGGACAGGCCGGGGCTGTCATTGTTGAAAGCGCCTTTGTGGAAGACAAGGGCCGCGGCTTTTTCGGTGCCATCGGGATTGACACAGATGACAAGATCGAAGGCCTGACCCGTCTGGCAGAGGCTATCCGGTCCAAGGGTTCTAAAGCCCTTATTCAAATCTATCATGCCGGCCGCATGGCCTTTCCGGAAATGAACAAGGGCTGTCTTCCCATTTCAGCAAGCAGTGTAGCAGCGCTGCGGCCTAATGCACCTATTCCTGAGGAGATGACCCACCGGGAAATCTTGGATATGATAGAAGCTTTTGCGGACGGAGTCCGACGGGCTATTCGGGCCGGTTTTGACGGGGTAGAGCTGCACGGTGCCAACACCTATCTGATTCAGCAGTTTTTCTCGCCTCATTCCAACCGGCGCTCCGATGCCTGGGGCGGAACGATTGAGAAGCGGGCGAAATTCCCGCTGGCCGTTCTGGAGGCAGCTAAGAAGGTCATTGCTGAAGAAGGCGCTGAGGACTTCATTTTGGGCTACCGCTTTTCTCCGGAGGAGCTGGAGGAGCCGGGCATTCGCTTTGAGGATACCCTCTATCTGCTCAATCGCCTGGCAGAGCTGGGACTGGATTATTTCCATTTTTCTATGGGTATTTACACCCGCAATTCCATTGTACAGCCAGATGATCCTGAGATGCTGATTACTAAGTTCTTGGCTGGCCGCAATGAAGCTCTGGCCCAAATTCCGATTATCGGTGTTGGGGGCATTCTGCAAAAGACCGATGCCGAAGAGGCTCTTGAGCTGGGCTATGATTTAGTGGCTGTTGCCAAGGGATTCCTAGTGGAGCCCAACTGGGTTGAAGCCGTCAGAGACGGCCGTAAAGTCAAGGGATTTGCTGATATCCATGACCGGAAAAATCTAGTCATTCCGACCCCGCTTTGGAAATTTATGGATGAGAGCTTCCAGCTGGTCAAGGATGCTGATGCGGAAATGAAGAAAGCCGAGCGGCTGATTGAGCTCATGGGAAAAGAGCTGGAGTTCAAGGAAGGCCAGTACCATGTAGCTGCCAAGGGGCATAATAGTGATCTGCCGATGGTGGTTACCTTCAGCAAACATAAAATCACCGGTATTGAAATTGACAGCACAGGCGAATCCGAAGGCCTGTCTGACATGGTCTTTGAACGCCTGCCGCAGCAGATTATTGATTTCCAAACCCTCAATGTTGATGCAGTTTCCGGAGCCTCAACGACCAGTCAGGGAGTAGTGG
>NZ_KQ969396.1:238128-245620 GCF_001578865.1 Streptococcus sp. DD11 | reverse complement strand
AGTAGTGGACGGTGTGGCGGACGCTGTGCTGCAGGCCAGCAGCCAGGATGCCGTCGATGTCCTCAAAGCCCGTCAGAAGCCAAGTGTTGAGCTGTCCAATGAAGTGCTGGAAGAAACAGTTGATGTGGTGATTGTCGGTGCCGGTGCAGCTGGTGTAGCTGCGGCTCTTCGGGCAGAAGAGCTCGGTTTGTCCGTCATTTTACTCGAAAAATTAAGCTTTATCGGAGGGGCAATCTCCGTATCAGGCGGCAATCAGGTCGTCATGGGCTCACGGCTGCAAAAAGAAGCCGGCGTGACGGACGATACGGCTGAGCTTATGGTCGAAGATTTTCTGGCCAATGGCAATCAGGCCAACGTCAGAGAGCTCCTGCAGCTCTTGGCTGACAATATCGGCCAGACAACGGACTGGGTGCATGACTATGTCGGTGTTCAGTACGATATGAAAGGCGGCCTCCATGTCCTGGCCGAATACCGCAAGGACCGGGAGCTGGCTTATGATCATGGCGGTCATGGCTTTGCTGCGGCTGTCCGCAGCAAGGTAGCGGACTCAGCCGTGCAGCTCCTTCTGCAGACCAAGGCTCAGCAGCTTCTGACCGACGGCGCAGGCAATGTCACCGGCTTGGTGGCAGTCGAAGACAGCGGCAGGACCCACCGGATTTCGGCCAAGGCTGTGGTTCTGACGACCGGCGGCTACGGCAACAACAAACAGCTGCTGCCTAAGCGGCTCAAAGATGTCCTCTTCTACGGGACCCGCTCCTCTATGGGGGAAGGCCTTCTCATGGCCCAGGCCCACGGCATTGATGCTGCGACGGTCATGCTGGATCAAGGAAAGATCTACCCCAATGGTGTAGAAGTAGCTCAGGGCACAGCTAAGTCGACCATAGGAGGCAATATTGCTGTCCTGCGTGAAAACGGTCTGTTGGTCAATACCAACGGCCAGCGGGTCATTAATGAGCGGGCCAGCAATCATGATATTCTGGACGTTCTGATGGAACAAGAGCCCAAGGTTCTTTATCTGCTGCTGGATCAGGAACACTTCTCTATTTTCCGTGAGGAAGTGGCTGAAGGCGGTATTTCTCAGGCGGATATTGACCAGTGGCTGGAGAATAACGGTTCCAGGACCCCATATTTCTTCCATGCGGACAATCTGCAGGCACTGGCTGATTTGGCCGGTATGGATCGGCAGGCACTGGCTGCTACTGTCGAGCGCTACAATCACTTTGTAGAACAAGGTGTCGATGAAGATTTTGGCCGTCAGAGTCGATTCCTGCAGAAGAAGGTCGGGCAGGGGCCTTACTATCTCATTGAGCAGAAACCGCGCTTTGCCACCACGATGGGCGGCTTGGTTGTCAATAGCCAGCTGGAAGTGCTCAATACGAAAGGAAAGGTCATCCAAGGCCTCTATGCTGCTGGCGAAGTCGTCGGCGGTGTCATGGGGACGGACTCTCCATCCGGCGCCAATAATGCCTGGGCCCTGACCTCTGGTAAGCTGGCTGCCGAAAGCATTAAAGGGGATTAATTCCCTCTACTTACAGCTTTTCATTGTATCACTCCGAGCTTATCTCGGGGTGATTTTTAGACTGTCTGTCTTGTCTTATATAGTCATTTAGTATGCTTTTAGCAGGGAGAGTGAGACAGCCTCCCATGATGGCTGTGTCCTCACCCACAGAGGGATGTATCTTTGGAAGGATACTGTATAAAAAGACGATACTCTCCGAAAATCTCTTCACACGGTGTCAGCTCTCCGGACCGTTGGAGCAATGCGAAACCGACGGCGGCTGCGTTCGCATTTTGAAGTGTCCGTTCAGCCGCTGCCTCGCTTGACATTGCTTAGTCAGAGTCCATTTGTCCGAAAATTTGCTGAAAGTTCTGAAAGTTATTGAAAAAGTCCCGGAATTTTTTAGAATTTCTGGGGCTTTTATGATAGAATAGTAATAATGAAAGAAGCTGCGAGGAATTCTATGGAATTAACAACCAATGCCAAGGGCTTAAGGGGCACTCTGCGGGTGCCGGGTGATAAGTCAATCAGCCACCGCTCCATCATTTTTGGCAGTTTAGCCAAGGGAGTGACCACTGTTCATGATATCCTGCGTGGGGAAGATGTCCTTTCGACCATGCAGGTTTTCCGTGATTTAGGGGTGCAGATAGAGGATGACGGCCGGACGGTCAGGATCTTCGGCGTCGGCTTTGACGGCCTGCAAGCTCCTAAACATAAGCTGGATATGGGTAACTCGGGGACCTCTATCCGCTTGATTTCCGGTGTTTTGGCCGGACAGGACTTTGAAGCTGAGATGTTCGGTGACGACAGCCTGTCCAAGCGGCCCATGGACCGGGTGACCATTCCCCTGCGGCAGATGGGGGTGCAGATCTCCGGCCAGACCGAGCGTGACCTGCCGCCTCTGACCATTCGCGGCAGCAAGACCCTCAAGCCTATCCGCTATCAGCTGCCGGTGGCTTCTGCTCAGGTCAAATCCGCTCTGATTTTTGCTGCTTTGCAGGCTCAGGGTGAATCCGTCATCATCGAAAAGGAGCTGACCCGCAACCATACCGAGGATATGATTGTCCAGTTTGGCGGACAGATTGCTGTTGATGGCAAGGAAATCCGCATAGAGGGCGGTCAGCAGCTGCAGGCTCAGCAGGTAACGGTACCGGGCGATATTTCCAGTGCGGCCTTTTGGCTGGTAGCGGGCCTGATTGTCCCGGATTCCAAGATTGTTTTGGAGAATGTCGGCATCAATGAAAGCCGGACGGGCATTTTGGATGTCATACAGGCTATGGGCGGCAGGATTCGCCTGTCCAATGTGGACCAAGTGGCCAAATCAGCTACCATTACGGTTGAAAGCTCTGAGCTGAAAGGGACAGACATCGGCGGCAGTATTATCCCGCGCCTGATTGATGAGCTGCCTATTATCGCCCTCTTGGCGACGCAGGCTCAGGGAAGGACAGTTATCCGGGACGCTGAGGAGCTCAAGGTCAAGGAAACCGACCGCATTCAGGTGGTGGCTGACGCTCTCAACAGCATGGGCGCAGCGATTGTCCCGACAGAGGACGGCATGATTATCGAGGGGAAAACAGCCCTTCATGGTGCGGCGGTCAATACCTTTGGCGATCACCGCATTGGTATGATGACGGCGATTGCAGCCCTTTTGGCAGCAGAAGGAAAGATGGCACTGGAACGAGCAGAAGCTATCAATACCAGCTACCCAAGCTTTTTTACTGATTTGGAGGAACTACTACATGGCTAAAATTTTACTAGGATTTATGGGAGCGGGTAAGACTACGGTCGGCCGTCTTTTGGACCCCAATTTCCATGATATGGATGAGTTAATCGTTGAAAAGATCGGCATGTCTATCAATGACTTTTTTGCACAAGAGGGAGAAGATGCCTTCCGCCGTCTGGAAGCGGCCATGCTGGAGAGCCTGCTGCAGGATGAAGTGGACATCATTTCTCCCGGCGGGGGAATCGTGGTCAATCCTCATAACCGTGAGCTGCTGGAAAAAAATCCGCATAATATTTACCTAAGGGTTGATTTTGATACCCTCTATGAGCGGATCGAAAATGATGTGGCCATGCAACGGCCGCTTTTCCTCAATAACAGCCGTGAGCAGTTTAAGGAAATTTTTGAAGGACGTCTGCCTTTCTATGAACGGATTGCTACCCATATTATTGATGTAGCAGATAAGAGCCCAGAAGAAATTGCGGAGCTGATTCGATGCTTGTAGGATACCTAGGACCCAAGGGGTCTTTTTCTCACCATGTCGCCCAAAAGGCCTTTCCCCAAGACGATCTAGTCCCTTATCAGAATATTACTGAGGTTATGAAGGCTTATGAAGCCGGTCAGGTGGATTACTCGGTCGTTCCGGTGGAAAACTCGATTGAAGGCAGCGTCCATGAAACGCTGGACTATCTCTTTCACCAGTCGGAGATCCAGGCGGTAGCTGAGGTTATCCAGCCAATCAAGCAGCAGCTGCTGGCTGTTGAGCTTGGCAGGCCTATTGAGAAGGTCTTTTCTCACCCTCAGGCCATTGCTCAGGGGAAAAAGTATATCCGCCGGCACTTTCCCCATGCCCAGTTTGAAATGACGGCCAGTACAGCCAATGCGGCCCGCTTAGTGGCTGAGCATCCGGACCGGCAGTATGCAGCCATCGCACCGCACAGTGCGGCCGATGAGTACGGCCTGCAGGTAGTGGCCCGGGACATTCAGGAAATGGAGGAAAACTACACCCGTTTCTGGATTTTGGGCCATCATCTGCCTCAGCTCAGCCTGCCTCAGCAGGGAGAGAAGCAGACGCTGGCTCTGACCTTGCCGGACAATCTGCCCGGAGCTCTTTATAAGGCCCTGTCAACTTTTGCCTGGCGCGGTATTGACCTGACCAAGATTGAAAGCCGCCCTCTGAAGACGGCTTTGGGCGAGTATTTCTTCATCATTGATATTGACAATGGACAGAAAAATTTGGCGGATTTTGCCTTTCAAGAGTTGACAAGTCTGGGAATTACTTATAAAATTTTTGGTAGCTACAATGTTTTTCAAATTCCAGAGAAATAGATTGGAGAAGAGATGAAAAAATCAGAAAATCTTAGCCATCATGAGCAGCTCCGCTTGGATTATCTCTACAAGAATTACTATTATCTAAACGACAAAGAGAAAAAAGAATTTTCCTATCTGCGCCAGAAATCAAAAGGTCAGGCTGTGCCATCCGGCAGTCCCCAAGCCAGCCGCTATGAGGAGCCGTCTGCGTCCCAGTCTGCTGCTCCGGCAGAAGAGCCGGCTGAGACAGACTCGTCAGGCCTGTTGCCCAAATACCCTGAGCAGCCTTCACGCAGCCGCAAAGAGCGAAAGGCACAGCAAGCGGCTGCAGAGACAGCATCTGGAGGGCAGCAGCCCAAGAAAAAAGGCAAGAAAATCCGCTTCAAACGAATCCTTCTCTGGCTGGGAATTTTCCTGCTCATGGTCTTGGGCGGCATGATTTTCATGTTTATCAAAGGACTGACCACAGCCAATAACGGCAATTCCAAACCGGCTGAGACCGAATATTTTGATGGTCAGGATACCAAGGATGGCGTCAATATCCTCATTTTAGGAACGGACGGCCGGGTCGGAGAGGATTCGACGGAGACGCGGACCGACTCGATTATGGTCTTGAATGTGGGCAATAAGGACCACAAGATTAAGCTGGTCAGCTTCATGCGCGATACCCTGATTCATATCGATGGCATCAGCAATGAATACAGCGACCCTTCGCAGGCAGATTACTATGACCAAAAGCTCAATTCGGCCTATACGATTGGCGAGCAGAATCACAATCGCGGGGCAGACTATGTCCGTCAGATGCTCAAGGATAATTTTGACTTGGACATCAAATACTATGCCCTGGTGGACTTCCAGACTTTCGCGACAGCCATTGATACTCTTTTTCCCAATGGTGTCAGCATGAATGCTCAGTTTTCAACCATTGACGGTGAAGCAGTGTCGGAGGTAGAAGTGCCTGACGATCTCAATATGCAGGACGGCGTCGTACCCAACCAGACCATCAAGGTCGGCCAGCAGCAGATGGACGGCCGGACCCTGCTCAATTATGCCCGCTTCCGCAAGGATGACGAGGGGGACTTTGGCCGGACCCGCCGCCAGCAGGAAGTCCTGACGGCTATCTTCCAGCAGGTCAAGGACCCGACCAAGCTCTTTACCGGATCAGAAGCCCTGGGCAAGGTCTTTGCCCTGACCTCGACCAATGTGCCTTACAGCTTCCTTTTGACCAACGGTATTTCACTGGCAGCAGACTCCCGCAATGGGGTTGAGCGCCTGACAATACCGGAAAACGGTGACTGGATCGATACCTATGACATGTACGGCGGCCAAGGCCTCCTGATTGATTTTGACGCTTATAAAGAACGATTAGCCCAGCTTGGTTTCCGATAAATGGTATAATAGGGAGGCTGAAAAAATCTCAGCCTCCTTTTATGATGGCCAAAAGCTCTTGACGTAGCAGCTGATTGCTCAAAATGGAGGTTTTGAGGTTATAGATAAAGCTTCCGAGAGGAAGTAACAAAAGCACTGCTTTGAGGTTTTGGATGAAGGCGCTGGGACTAGGACCTACAGAGATTTAATTTTCAGATTCGCTCCACCGCCTTTTCTTTTGGAAATGGCAGAGTATAAAGCAGAAAGTGAAGAATATGTTAAAAAAGAATGATGTGATAGAAGTTGAAATCGTGGACCTGAGCCACGAGGGAGCCGGTATAGCCAAGATTGACGGGCTGGTTTTCTTTGTAGAAAATGCCCTGCCGGGTGAGCTCATCCACATGCGCGTGCTCAAGGTTAATAAAAAAATTGGTTTTGGCAAGGTGGAGGAATTTCTCCGTACTTCAGACCAGCGCAATCAAAATCTTGACATGGCCTACCTGCGGACCGGCATTGCGGACTTGGGGCATCTGAGCTACCCAGCCCAGCTGGACTTCAAGCGCAAGCAGGTCAAGGACAGCCTCTATAAGATTGCCGGTATTGCGGATGCAGAGGTCCTGCCCACACTGGGCATGGATGAGCCGCTGCACTATCGCAACAAAGCACAGGTACCAGTCCGCCGGGTCAAGGACCAGCTGGAAACCGGCTTCTTCAGAAAACATTCCCACGACCTTCTGCCAATCGAAGATTTTTACATTCAGGATCCGGTCATTGACCAAGTTATCCTTTTTACCCGGGATTTGCTGCGTCGTTTTGACATCAAACCCTATGATGAAAAGGAAAGAACCGGTCTCATCCGCAGTCTGGTGGTCCGCCGGGGGCATTATTCAGGGGAAATCATGGTCATTCTGGTGACGACCCGGCCTAAGATTTTCCGCATGGACCAGCTGGTGGAGCGGCTGCTGGCAGCTTTTCCTGCAATCAAGTCCATTATGCAGAACATCAACGACCAGCCGGGCAATGCAATCTTCGGCAAGGAATTCCGCACTCTCTACGGTCAGGACTACATCACAGATTGCATGCTGGGCAATGACTTTCAAATTGCGGCACCTGCCTTTTATCAAGTCAATACCGAGATGGCAGAAAAGCTCTATCAGACAGCGATTGACTTCTCCGGACTGACCGCAGAAGATATGGTGCTGGATGCTTACTCGGGCATTGGCACAATCGGCCTGTCAGTCGCTAAGCAGGTCAAGCAGGTCTATGGTGTGGAGGTAATTCCAGAAGCGGTTGAAAACAGCCAGAAGAATGCGGCTCTCAACGGCATCACCAACGCCAGCTATGTCTGTGCAGCGGCTGAAAAGGCCATCCAAGATTGGCTCAAGGAAGGCATTCGTCCCAATGTCATTCTGGTGGATCCGCCGCGCAAGGGCTTGACTGAAAGCTTTATCAAGGCCAGCGCAGCTATGCAGCCAGACAAAATCACCTACATCTCCTGCAATCCTGCCACCATGGCGCGTGACATCAAACTTTACCAAGAGCAGGGCTATATACTCAAGCAGGTTCAGCCAGTGGACTTATTCCCGCAGACGCAT
>NZ_KQ969396.1:233610-237889 GCF_001578865.1 Streptococcus sp. DD11 | reverse complement strand
TTGAAGTAGTTGGAATGCTACGAACCAAGAAATATTGTGAGAAACATTGAGGACAATCATATCAATTTTTACATTGTTCAGTGTGATTATAATCCGTTTACCTGCAAAGTATTCTGCAAGGAATGCGGAGGTCTGTTTGGCAAAAAAACTGGACCACGAGCAGAGGGAAACGGCCTGTCTGGCATTGCAATAACCGCTACAAGGTAAAAGGAGTCCAGGGGTGCACTAATCGCTATATTGATGAAGAAACCCTGCAGCAGGCTTTCCTCAGAGCCTTAGAAATTTTGAGGGAAAACAAGGACACGCTTTTAGAAAAATGGGCCAACTTTAGTGAGGATCAAAAGCTGGAGAAGTACCATTCGGAGCAACTGAAGAAACTAGTTGAGAGTGACCAGACTGCATTTGATGGACGAAGGATGTGCCAGGTGTTAGAGAAAATAGCACTCGGGGAAGACGGCTGCATCAGTATTAAATTTTTAGAAGGAACAGAAGTTGATTTATAGGTTTGTGACAATAGGAAAGAATAGATACTATATATTTATCTTCATTCCTATTTAGAGATTAAAATTTGTATTTTTTGAATAATATATTTGGAATTTTAGAATTAATCGTGTTACAATTTAAAGAGGAATCAATAAGAAAAGGAAATACAAACGTGGGTATACTATTAGCAACAAGATTAAAAAATAGACGAAAAGAATTAAAAATGTCTCAGAGAGAACTAGCTGAGGGGATTTGTAAACAAGGTCAAATTAGTCGGTTAGAGAGTGGGGAGTTTACTCCTGGAGCTGATTTTCTGCATGCTTTGGCTAAAAAATTGAATGTTAGTATGGACTACTTTTTCGATGATCAGATTGTAGAGGAAGTTAATGAGTTATCAGAGTTTAAAAAATTGGCGAAAACTTTTATCACAAATCGAAATTATGAATCTTTGAAATATATATATGAATTGGAAAGTGTAAAAGCTCATCGCTTATCTCTAACAGATAAGTTTTATATGGAGTGGATAAAATCATTGATAGATTTTTATTTTTACGGACAGAAAGAAGAGGCAATTACACGATTAGAGAAGATGCTATCTCAGTTAAGTGTATCTGACTTGAACTACCTTCAAGTTTCAAATACTCTATTCAATTTTTATTATGATATTGAAGATTTAGAACGTTTTAATGAGATTAGAGACAAGCTAGAGCATCAAGTGAATCAACTTAATTTAAACACAATTGAAGAGTTAGAACTATCTATTAAGTTCAATTATAACGTTTGTCGATACCTATGGTTAGAGAAAAATATCGAAGAGGCTATTACTAAAATCACAGCTACGATAAAGCAGTGTAGTGACTATAGAACAACTTATCTTTTGGCTGATTTGTATTTATTGATGGGAAATGTCAGTGAAAGTTTTTCTTCTAAAAGTTCGGTAAAAGAATATTTTGAGATAGCTCATTTCCTCTACAAACTTGAGGAAAATATGTCAATGACTCTGAAAGTCGAGCACTACCTTGCAGATGTCACATAATAATGAAAACAATGTTCAACGAAGAGCATTGTTTTTAATTGCATTAGATACATAAAAGTATTAAATTAAAAAAATATAAAAACTCTAGACAAGATAATTTTGAAGTGATAAAATAAATGTAAGAAAACAAGAGGAGAGACATATGAAGAGTTTGTTTAGGAAAACAGTTGCTTTGTTAGTTATGGGTTTAATCCTATTAGGAATTGCAGGAGGACCTCGAGTCCATAAGATGACTAGAGGTATCGATCCAGGCCCTGCAAATGGAAAAATTTTTTAACTATTCAGTAATCTATAACGCCAATTATGAGGTTTGATAAGATTTGTCCTCGCAGGATAAAAATCTTAAATATATTTATGAAAGGATAATACATACTATGGAAAATACATATCTTACTCTAAAACAAGAAAATGTTTCTATCGATGTTGATGATATTGATGTAGCTGCTCTCTTGATGGGAAGAAATCAGCCAAGTCAACATAGATGCTAGAGTACATTTTGTTGAGTCAGGGGTGATAATTATTATCGCTCCTGATTTTTATTAGGTTATTTTTATTAAAGAAGTTACAAAGAATCTCAAATGAAAAAATATTTTTATCAAAATCCTTTTTTAGTAGGCCAATTTTTAATAGTAAATATCATTGGTGCAATTTCTGTATTGAGCTTAGCTTTTGTACTAGAAGGAATCATTGATTCTATTTCAAATGTTAACTCAGAAACGTTCATATTATACGTAGTGTTGTTATTAGTTTATATAGTTTTTGATTCCTTAATGGAGTATTGTGTTGAAGTTTCAAATCAGAAATTGATTCAAAAAATTTTACATGATATACGAAGTGATTTGACTGATAGTAACGGAAGAAAGTCTTTGCTTGCTATCTATCGTAGCAATCCTGAAATGCATATTTCAACCTATACTAATGAACTAGAAGTCTTAGAAAAACAATACTTAGAACAAATTATTAGTATAACTAATGATATTTTGGTTTTTGTTTTTGCTTCAATCATATCTTTATTTTTACAACCATCTTATACTATCATAATGGTTATTTTGAGTTTACTCCCTCTTTTTTATCCTTTGTTAACTCAAAGTTCTTTACAAAAAGCAAGAGATGTGAGCGTAAAATCAAAAGAAAACTATTTTAATGTGGTATCAGATTTTTACTTTGGTTTAAAGACAGTCAAGCTATTTGAAGCAGTGCACTCTTTCACTGATATTGTGAATTCAAAAAGTAAGCAGTTGAGAAAATCAAACGTGGCTTATTATAGAAAAGCAAATTCAATAGAAGCGATATCATATGCAATAACAATGATTGTAAACCAGGGAGCTTGGGTAGTTGGAGGATTTTTTGTCCTTAAGGGGAGGCTTTCTCTAGGAGAATTTATTGGACTCCGTCAATTAGTGATGTATATTACTTATCCAATTACTAACATGAAGCATAGCTATACGGATATCTTATCTTCAAAGAAATTGGTTAATGATTTAGTTAAAACGATAAAGCAAGTACCAGCTGAAGCATCTAATAGAGAAAATATAAAAATTGATACAATCGAACTGGTTAATTTTGGAATATTAGGAGAGAAACAAAATATATTACAAAATATAAATTTAACATTTGAGATAGGTAAAAAATATCTCATTGTTGGAAAAAGTGGAGGTGGGAAAAGTACACTTTTGAATTCTTTGATAGGTTTGATACCAGATGGTTTTAATACTACTGGGAGCATTTTAGTTAATGGGCAGGATTTTACTAGTATCAAGTTAGATTACTCATCAGTTGCTTATGTGGAGCAGAAAACGTTTATTTTTGATAAACCAGCCATTGACAATTTAACAATGTATAAAGATTATGATAAAGG
Source organism: Streptococcus sp. DD11 (assembly GCF_001578865.1). Lineage (NCBI taxonomy): Bacteria > Bacillati > Bacillota > Bacilli > Lactobacillales > Streptococcaceae > Streptococcus > Streptococcus sp. DD11. The sequence goes on along the minus strand of NZ_KQ969396.1, from coordinate 234,512 downwards.
TCTACTTCATCAAGTGTTGCAGAAGGTCAGTTTAGAAACTATTAATTTAGAGGATGAAATCAAAAATAAGTTATCTGGTGGGCAAGAGAGGAGGCTAGATTTTGCTAGATCTCTACTTGCTAATAAAGAAATTTTACTTTTGGATGAGGTTACATCGTCTTTAGATAAAGAAAATAGATTGCGTATTGAAGAATTAGTAGCCTCATTGCAAGGAAAAATGATTATTTGTATTGCTCACGAACCATCAGATAATTTTATCTCAATGTTTGATGAAGTGTTAACTCTTGAGGAAGGGATGATTAAATCAAACTCTTAATTATAAGATATAATAATCTAGACTTTCCATACTTTTATTGCTATACTCACTATCAGTTGAACAGGAAATAAGTAGTTACTTGTATAATGAAATATTCTGCATATTTGATAGCAGTAGAGATTGGAAATATGATGATTTATATCTTTGTCGCGGTTATGCAGGGATGAGTGTTATGATGTGTGCATTCAACTATATAGGAAAAAATAGAATGTTTGTAAGAGAGAAGCTTTATGAAGAATTACAAAATAGTAAAAATTTACTTGGTAATCTAAATGAATCACCAAATATAATAGAAAATTACTTAGGAGTTGTATTGGCTCTTATTAACGATTATTCTAATAAAGTAGACATTCTGAACAAGATTATGTTAACACTATGAAAACTGAGTCAATCTCAGTTTTTTGTTTATTTAAAACATATAACTGTTGCTTTTGTCACATTAAAAGTATATAATAAACAGAAAAAGCACAAGAAGGTAGTAAAATGAGGAAACAGGAGCGATTAGATGAGATTGTGAACCTTGTCAATAAGACGGGAACAATCTATGTTCAAGATATTATGGAAACTATGAACGTCTCAGACATGA
>NZ_KQ969396.1:229027-233421 GCF_001578865.1 Streptococcus sp. DD11 | reverse complement strand
GTTTGTCGCTAGAATTTTTGTAAGAGAGCGAAATTATCCAACTCCGATAACTAAGATTCCTTCAAGTATTACTAAAAATAAGCAAAAAAATGTTTTTTATTCATAATAGCAACCTCTTTTCTTTTTCTTCTATGATATAATATTATTTAAGATACCGAAATAAATTCCCTTATACACAATTTAAGAGGTGCTTAAAATGAAATACGGAAAAATTTTTAAGAAATTTAGAGAATCAAGAGGACTGTCACTAAAAGATGTTTCCAAATCTGGAGTATCAAGTTCTCACTTGTCAAGATTTGAGCATGAAGAGGCTGATTTAACTATTACGAAATTCATTTTAGCACTGGAAGCAATTAATATGCCGATTGAAGAATTCATATATGCAACGCGCGATTTTCATAGAGATGACTTTAATGAATTGTTAGAGAAAATTCGTTTATTAGTAGCGAAGCGAGATATTGTTGGAATGGAAAATTTACTGATTAGTCTGTTGGAAAAGAGAGAGAAGAAAGGTCCTTTTTATGAGCTGAATACGATTTTGGTTAAGATTCGTTTACAAGACTTATCAGGAAAGATATATGTAACAGATCGAGATATTAGTTCTGTAAGTGAGTACTTATTTTCTGTAGAATACTGGGGATGTTATGAATTGTTGTTGTTTATGAATACATTAGACGTTTTAAATCATGAAACTATGATGGTTTTATCAAAAGAAATGTGCCATCGCTCTGAATTCTATAGAGATATTCCAAATAATCGTCGTTTATTATCAACTATGTTATTAAATGCCTACATAACATGTATTGAACGAAACGAGCTAATAGATGCTCTTTATTTTGAAAAGCAACTACAATTTTGTAACTTCTCAGAAACGGAAATTTATAAAAAATTAGTGTTTCATTATGCAAAAAATTTGTACGATTTAAAGAAAACACACAACCAACATGCTTTCATTGAGATGAGAAAATGTATAGCAGCAATGAAACTGGTAGATAGTCAACAATTGGCGTGTACGTTTGAACACCATTTAGAAAAAGTGTTGAATGATTTAGAATAAACTGTGTATAAGGGAATTATTTATAGCACTCCTAAAAAGGTAGTATGATATCTATATCAAATATAGGAGGTGAAAATGATGGAAGAACTACAAGTTATTAACCTTGAAGACCTTTTAGAGTTTGATCAAGGCTATGTTCCTAATAATAACTGTGGACCAAGTCATTCTTGTGGCGGCGGTCGATAGTTTCTTCCGAGATGGGGAGAAATTTCCCCATCTCTGTTTTCATTAAAGAGGATTACTATGATTAAAAAAATTGATACTGATTTTGGTACATATTATTTTGATTCTATTTCTTTCACTTTGTCTTCTTCACCTGAATATAAGAATACGTCGAATACTTCGGATTATATCGATGAAGGTATTTTAAAGAAAGTTGTAATAAATATTTCAAATAGCTGTAATCTATCATGTTCATACTGCTATGCCGATGGTGGAAACTATGGCATGGACAATCGGATTATGGATTTTGATACTGCTGATAAGATAATCCAGGAAATTGTAAGTAAGGGAATGAAACAAATTAATCGATTAATACTTTTTGGAGGAGAGCCTTTTCTAAATATTGAGTTGTTTGTATATTTTATTGAGAAATTATCTAAATTTTTAAATATATTAAAAGTTGAGACAGTCACTAATGGTACTGTTTTGAACCATCGTGTAAAGGAAATGTTGAATAAATTTCATCCTTATCTGACAATTAGTTTAGATGGACCAGAAGTTGTTCATGATAGGCTAAGGGGAAAAGGAAGTCACAGAAAGACCATGAGATTTATTGAGTATTTAAAAAATATTGATTATAATAATTTCGAAATCGCTTCAACGTATACTCGTATTCATCAAAAAAATGGTATTAGTAGAGAGGATATTTTCAAGTATTTTACTGAGATGGATGTCCATTTTAATATTAATGATGTCTTTAGTAAAAATAAAGTACTTATTGTTAAAGAAATGGAAAAAAGTTTATCTGAAAGAAAAACTTTTATAGATGCATCTATTCAGAATGTAATTGACAGTAATGAGAAAGCATTTATTAGCCCAATCTTATATGATGTTTTAATATCTATGATTTACAAGAGTACTAACCATACATTCTGCGATGATATTGATCCCTCCAATACAATAACTTTTGATGTTGATGGAAGTAAGAAATTATGCTTTAGGTTCTGGGGGAGTCATAATAGTCCAAATGCAGAAATGTTTAATAATAAAGATAATTTTTCGAAGTGTAAAGATTGTTGGTGTAGGGGTATGTGTATAGAATGTGTTGCCAATGTTATTGATGGTTATTCTACTGTCATTAACGAGAATGGAGAATTCATGGAGTGCCATAAGCCTGAACTTATGGAATATTGCATACAACAAATTATATACCTTTCTAGAGATAAAGAGCAACTATCTAAGTTGGTAAATAACTTCAGGAGGTTTATACGCTATGCTTAGATCTTATGTAACTAAAAAGTATATATTCTTCTATTTTGTGGCGATTATGATTACTTGGCTGGAGGCTGTCATTACACCAGCTTTGATTCAGTATATTGTCTCTAGTTTTACCAATCACCAGTTGCATTTGCTGTGGCAGGTCTTGATTTGGGGGATTGTGGGGAATTTGATTCTCTTGCTAGGTTTGGCAGGGAAACGCTATTACTATGCACGAGTGCTGACGGACTTCAAGTTGGGGATTAAGCAGGCTATCTTTCAAACTTTCTTATATAGCCGTCGGATAGCGGATGAAGAGGTTTTGTCCGACCTGGAAAATGATGTGAAACAGCTAGAAGATAACTATATTGAGCCGACTGTCATTATCATTTCTTCTTTGGGATTTACAACCGTCTCCATCTGTTATGCTCTCTGGACAAATTTTTATCTCGGCTTGCTCTTTATCATTTTTTATTCGATACCTGTTCTTTGCAGTGGAATTGGCTCTAAACGCTTGGATACGATTACTAAGCAGAAATCCCTAGCTAACCAAGGCTACGTCTCTCAAGTGACCAATATGATTGCGGGTGCTCGTCCGATACGGCATTATCTGGGACAAAGCATGTTTTACAAACTGTTTTCCAAAGATTTACACAAGGCTTTAGAGCAAGAAGTCGCCTATGAAAAGCAGCGGACGCTAAACAGTCTCCTTATCAATGGGATTGATGCTTTTTGTTCGGTTGCGCCTATTGTCATTGGTGGTTTCATGACCTATTATAACTACCTATCTGCAGCCAGCTTTGTTGGGATTTACCTAGTATCGCATAATATCGGCTACCAATTTCAGGAGCTATCTTATTTTATCAATACTAGAAAATCAGCCAAGTCTCTCTGTGATAAATATCAAAAACTGCTGGGAGAGGAGTTGATAATGCCTTCGGTTCTTGAAGGTTCCGTCTTTCCTATCCAGTTAGAGCAAGTCAGCGTAGAGCGTGATGGCCAAGAAATCTTAGCCCCTTGTGACCTTACCATTGAGGAAGGGGAAAAGATTGCCATTATCGGAGAAAGCGGATCAGGAAAAACAACCTTACTTAACCTCATTTATGGAGAAATCAAGCCTAGTCAAGGTCGGATCCACTATCACGGACAAGAGCTAAACTCGGATGAAATCTATCAGGCAGGAGCTTACATTCTCCAGTCAAGTCATGTCTTTGATGGATTGACACTAGAGGAAAATATCGCTTTGGGACAAGAACTTGATTCCAGAAGGATGGAAGAGATTCTGCAGCAAACCGGATTGAAAGCTCTCCAAGGCAAAACACCCAGCAATCAAACCTTGTCAGGTGGTGAGAAGCAGCGGCTAGAAATTGCCCGCGCGCTTTATCACAATCGCCAATTTATCCTAGCTGATGAAGTTAAAGCCAATCTGGACCTTAAAAACCAAGAGAAAATCAATCAACTTCTCTTCTCTCTCCCACAAGCAATCGTAGAAGTGATTCATCACTATAGCGAAGAGGACTTGAAGCGCTATGATAAGGTGATAGAACTGGAGAGATAGGTGGGAGGTATAGATTTCAGAAAGGAGTGGCAGAGGCCATTCCTTTTTGTAGGTTGGAAAATAAGATGATTAGTTTTTTTCCCATTTATAATATACAATAAAGTTAACAAAGGAGTATAGAAGAGCGGCGTAATGGATAATAAAAAAACAACTCAGTCTGAAAATATCGGTACAAAAAATGTCAAACGAAGATTATGTTGAAGAACTTAATGAACGACTGAATAATTTTAAAAGCTTAAAAAATAAAGCGATTTTCTTGAATTAGAGTTTGAACTATTTAATGAAGTAGTTAAGTCGAAAAGAAGAGCGGACGAACAGTTAGAAAAAGAATCTAAGATGTAGAATTTTTTTGTAAGTTGT
>NZ_KQ969396.1:202567-229007 GCF_001578865.1 Streptococcus sp. DD11 | reverse complement strand
TTTTTTGTAGATGATTTCGTTATTCTTAGACTTGAGTTTTTAGAGGTTTCCAAGAGATTTACTGGTAAGGGTCAAGGAATATATGCGAAAACGACTATTTCTATAGAGCAAAAAGCAACGGCTGTTTTCTGAGTCGTTGCTTTTTGTGAGCTCTTTTATCCGGACTTTTTGATTTGGCGGTTCCCTGTGTTTTACTGCGCCATTTCTAGCCTTTGCTGATTCGAATAAATTCCGCTGCCATATCTTCTGGAGATTCCTTCATACCGGATTCAAGCCAGTGGATGACAACATTGTACCAGGCACCAGAGTAGTAGTACAATTCATATTTTCTGATAGAACTTTCTTTCATATCTCCGTTCATACTGATAAGGTAATCACTGATTTCATCTAATACATCAATGCTAACGTTAGCACGATTAGCCGTCAGAATGACATCCGCATATTTTTTATAAAAGCAGAAGAGGTTCAGAATAAATTCATAGTCATCATATTTTTCCAAATCTGCTGGCTTATGTTGGTTAAAATCTTCAATCATTGTATCTATTTTGTCATAGAGAACATCATTGATAGATTGATAGTTTCTGTAAAAAGAGACTCTTGCTGTACCCGAGTGGTTGATGAGCTCTGTAATGGTAATTTCTGAGGCAGGCTTTTCTTTTAGCAGGCTCATTAATGCTTGAAAGAATTTGTCTCTGACTTCTTGGTTGGCAATTTTTCTTTTATCCATGGAACAATTTCTCCTTTTTTGTTTCACATTCCCCCATTGACATCGGGGTTGCAGTCTCTTAAAATACCTATGTGAAACAAATTATACCAGATGATTGGTTTTGTATCCAAAGAAAGGATCAGGGTTATGAAAATAAGGAAATACCGTCTTGTTGAGAGTGGAACAGAAACACTGGCTGTATTAGATAATGAAAGATGGATACGGATAGACAGCTATGCGGAAGAGACCGGCAATGAAGAGCTGAAGAGCTGCAGTGATGAGCTCATTTCATTTTTACAGTATTATGAAGCTCATAAAGAAGGCTTGATTCAAGGTCTTCACAATGCTGCTGTATCTAGTGAAGTTACGCCTGATATGGAGGAGGCAATTCCATTTCAGCCGCTGCTTTACCGCGATTTTTTGCTGTCAGATACACATATGATAAATGCAGCCCGCGGTTTGGTTAAAATGACTATGAGGAATTTATATCCTATTGTAAAAGGCTATGAACTGATTTTCCGCAGACCATTTCCTAGGCTAAAACCCAGAAAAGCCTTCTATGACCATCCGCTTTATTATAAAGGGAATCACCTTTCATTTCTAGGTGATAAGGAAGCGATTGCCTTTCCTGAGTATGCAGCTCTAAAAGACTACGAATTAGAAGTCGGTATGATTATTACAAAGGAAATTCGTGATGCGACAGAGCAGGAGGGCCTGGGTGCAATTGGTGCTTTTTGTATCTTGAACGATTTTAGTGCTCGGAATGTACAATATGAAGAAATGAATTCAACAGGTCCATGTAAATCAAAAGATTTTGCCAGCTCCATTTCCAATACAGTTGTGACTGCAGATGAAATTCTCCCCTGTTTATATAAGCTGAAAACAACTGTGATCATAAATGGCAAAGTGGCTGCGACTGGTTCGACTGAGTGTTTTCAACATTCCTTTGGAGCAGCTGTTGCTTATGCTTCCAAGGGAGAGAATGTTTACTCTGGTGAGTTTATTGGTTCGGGAACAGTCGTAAATTGCTGCGGTCTTGAAAATGGAAATTTTCTGGAAACAGACGATACAATCCGTCTAGAAATTGAACGCTTGGGAAGCCTGACAAATACAATCGTATAGAGGGACAATTGGATGAATTTGAAATTACCGCCCGTAAAATCAACCACACCAAAGTGTAAGCTCACTCTGATGAATGCGGGTTTTTATGGCACAAAATTAAATATGATAAAAAAGGGGGAACCCTAGAAAGCATATTTGGGGCCCAGCCTTTTGGTTTATTATTGAGCATCCGGCTCAGGGAATAATCCTATTTGATACGGGCTATCATTCCCGATACTATGAAGTGACGAAAAAATTTCCATACAATATGCTAAATTGGATTTTACCCGTAAAAATTCAGCAGGAAGAAGATGCAAAGCAGCAACTGGAAAAAAGGGGAATATCTCCTGATGAAGTCACTATTATATTATCTCATCTGCATATCGACCATACAGGAGGTATCTGTGACTTTCCAAATGCACCGGTCTATACTATATTTCAAAGGAAGAGTGGGAGCTTGGACAGGAAACGGATCTGCAACTGCTCAAAAAAGGCTATCTCAAATCCCTATTTTCTATGCTGAAGCAGGAACAGGTGCAGATTGTCGATTTTGAACAAGGAACACCTTACGGACCGTTTCGTAAAAGTATTGATATTTTTCAAGATGGCAGCTTAATCCTGCTTCCTTTAATTGGCCATTCAGCAGGACAGATGGGGCTGATTGTCAATTGCTCTGAGAGTGAGCGCTATTTCCTGTGTGTGGACGCTGGTCTATTGCAGGGACAACTATGAAGAGATGGCCTACGGTTCGATTCTTACAAATGCTGTGCATGCAAATATAAGGCAATACCATGATTTATATAAGGTCTTAAATAGGATTTGGAAAGCAAATCTAGACTTAGAAATCATACCTTCGCATGACCCAGATATTTATAGAGAATATTTTGGACCGTTACCGAAATGAGGAGCAAGAAGCGGATGAAGACGCAGCCATCATGGGAGTCTCATACGGAATCTTCCAAAAGGAGAGCGCAGCCACCATGGGGTCTGTCCCAGTATTTTGACTGCAATTTACCTTTCGAAAATAAAGGCTATTTCTTGGCTAAAGCTTGAAATGTCTTTTGGATTTTGCTTGTGCCAGGCGATGCCATAGGATAGGGCAGGTAAGTCTTTGACAGGTATGGCCTGCAGCCAATCGGAATGCTGGACGGCAAAGCGCGGCATAACAGCAAGACCGACTCCCCCTAAAATCATGGCCTGAGCTATCTGAGCAGAATCTGCATAATAGATCTGTGGCTCTGTCAGGGAGTGTTCGATTCTATTCTGGACTTGCGCCAGTTCGGGCGGTGTATTGAGAGGGTCCAAGAATACTAAGCTTTCTTGCTGGAGCTGCTCTAAGCAAAGCTGCCCTTGCCTGCTGAGCGGATGGTCCTTTCTGAAGACGCAGACAAACTGTTCTTGAAACAGTTCTTGGAATTGAATTTCCGAATAGGCCTGAATATTTTCTGAAACAGTGAAAATCAGATCCAGTTCTTGGTTTAGCAGGCTTTTTTTGCTGCTTTTATAGTCTAAATTTTTTAAAAATAAGCGCAGGGACGGAAACTGCCTATGGTAATGAGCAATCACCTCGGCCATCCAGACCTGCTCTTTCTCATTGCCTTCGTAAGCGATGACGAGGCTGTCTGTAAAAAGCTTGCCTTGACTTTTGGCCTTGCTGACAGCAGCGGTTAGCTTGGGGTAAATCTCCCTCATATCTTGGTAAAAGGACTGCCCTGCCGGTGTCAGTTCAACTCGTCTTTTATTTCGCAAAAAGAGCTGCAGTCCCAACTCCTCTTCTAAGCTCTTGATCTGGTGGCTGACAGCCGGCTGACTGATATAGACCAATCGGGCTGTGGCGTTAAAATTCAGTGTTTCAGCCAGATGAATGAAACATTCTAATTGTCTGCTGTTCATGGCTGTCCTTTCTGATAAAAACCTTTTATTAATAATAACATAAAAGAATTTCTAATTCAGCTATAAAACTGTTAAAATAATGATAAAAATAAAGAAATATTATCAATGAGGTGTGCAATGAAATATATTATTACTGGCTGTGACGGTCAGCTGGGCGGCCGTGTCACAGAAAATATGCTAAAAGAGGTCAAGGGAAGCGATCTGATTGTCACTTGTCCCTTTTTAGACCGTTTGGATCCTGAGAAGAAGGAACGCTGGGAAGGCTTGGGGATAGCCGTTCGTCAGGCCAATTATGACAATCTGGAAGAAATGACGGCTGCTTTTCAAGGCGGGGACCGCATTTTTATCGTATCTGCTGTGACCATTGGTGCCATTCGGATTCAGCAGCACAAAAATGTGGTTGATGCAGCGATTCAAGCAGGGGTTCAGCATATCACTTATACCTCCTTCTTGGGAGCCAGCGATCCTGCCTATGCCCATGTCTATGTGACCCCAGACCATACGGCAACAGAGTCTTACATTCGTGAAGCGGCTTCTGTCCACGGAGTGGATTATAATTTTATGCAGGACAATCTCTATCTGGAAAATTATCTGACGACCTCTGTCATGCTGGCCCTCATGTCAGGCAATAAATGGTATACGACAGCAGGAGAAGGGCGAGGGACCTTTATCCCCAAGGACGATGTGGCGCGTGTGGCGGCAGCCTTGCTGTTAGGGAAAGGTCAGCCAGAGAAAACCTATAAAATCTGCGGTTCAGAATCCATCTCTCAGCGTGATATTGCTGCCATCATCAGTGACTTGTCAGGCATTTCCATCGAATACTGTCCTGTCAGTCATCAGGAATTTTATGATTACTTGGATTCCATGCATATCCCGAGAGAGGCCACGGGCGATTATTCTCAGTCGCCTGTTCCTTGGTGCGGCAATGATATGGTCACAAACGAAGCCAGCATTGCTGAAGGCTTGATGGATGTGCCATCTGACGATGTAGAAATTCTGACGGGACAAAAACCCATGACCGCACGTGAATTGGCCAAAAATTATGCTTATATCTGGGAAGAGAAGATCTGCAACTGGAAGGATATACGATAGATGATTGACCAAAGGCAGCTGAAGGGCTGTCTTTTATTTTCCTTGACATTAGAATTGTCAGAATTTATAATAGAGGTAGAAAACCGATAACAGTGTTATCAAGATGGAGTGAGGGCAGTAATGGGAAAAGAAAGCGATCTTTTAAATGAGAAAATTTTAGCCAGCGCTCAAAGCGAGTTTTATACTTTTGGCTATCAGAATGCCTCGCTGCGGCGTATCTGCCGCGGTGTTGGGCTGACGACAGGGGCGCTTTACAAGCGCTTTTCCAGCAAGGACCAGCTCTTTAAAGCTGTGCTTGCACCGACCTTGGAGGCTATTGAGGCCTATGGAGAATCCCAGAAAACGCGCGATTATGATTTCTTGGAGAAGAGTCAGCTGTCCCGGATGTGGGAGCACCGTCTGGAAGATTTGGAGGCCTTGATGCAGCTGCTTTATGAGCACAAGGACAATATGCGCCTGCTCCTGTTTCGCTCGCAGGGCTCTTCACTGGCGAATTTCAAGTCCGATATGATTTACTTTGCTACGATTGAGACCTATCATTATCTGGAACGGGCCCATAAGGAAGGCAAGATCCGTCACCTGCTGGAATACGAATATCTGCAATCGTGCATGACCGCCTACTATACCGCTCTTTTTGAGCCCTTGGCGCAGGACTGGCCTAAGAGTCAGGCCATGTCATTTTGCACTTCGGTTCTTCAGTTTTTTAATTGGGAAGCCCTGCTGGATTTTTGAATAGAAAGAAGGAATAAGGATGAAAAAGAAATCTGTCGTTTCCTGGATATGGGAATTTGTTTCCCTCCATAAATTATATTTTGCCCTCAGCCTGCTCTTTGCCTTTGCCTCTGTGCTCGCAGGCTTTCTGCCCTATTTCTTCATTGGCAGCATGATCAACCAGCTCCTGGCTGGCAATAAAGACTGGGATTTTTATCTGCTGCAGTCCGTCTGGATCGGGCTCTTCTGGGCAGCTTATTGGGGCTTTCACGGTATTTCCACTCTGCTGTCACATACGGCGACCTTTAGGATTTTAGCAGAAATGCGGCACCGGCTGACAGATAAGCTGGCCAGACTCCCCTTGGGAACGGTGCTCAGCCAGTCGTCTGGTACCTATAAAAATATCATTGTGGAGCGGGTCGATGCCACGGAAACAACGCTGGCTCACCTGATTCCGGAATTTACCTCCGGTCTCTTTGGTCCCCTGATTATTTTGGCTGCCATGCTGGTCATTGACTGGCGGCTGACCCTGCTCTCCCTCCTGACGGTTCCGGTCGTGATTCTGGCCTATATCCGTATGGCCAAAAACAGCGAAGCAGATTACCAAAATACCATTGCCAAGACTCAGAAGCTTAATGATACTGCGGTTGAGTATATCAACGGTATTGAGGTTATCAAGGTTTTCGGCAAAGAAAAATTCTCCTATGATAAATTTGTCAAGGCGGCCAAGGAAGGAGCAGACTGCTTTATCGAGTGGATGCGCAAGTTTAATCTGGAAATGGGAATTGTGACCGCCTTTCTGCCTTCCGGCCTGCTTTTTCTGCTGCCGGCCGGTACCTATTTTTACTTGCAGGGCAGTCTGAGCGCCGGGAATTTTATCCTGATGATTATCCTGTCACTGAGCCTCTTGACGCCGCTGATTTTGGTCGCTTCCTATATGGACGACCTGCGCAAGATTGGCACTATTTTCGGCGAAGTCATTGCGATTTTGGAAAAGCCGGATTTGGCTCGGCCCGAGGAGCTGACAGTTCGGCCGCAGGGGACAGAGCTGGCTATGTCAGACGTCTGCTTTGGCTACTCGGAGGATGAGGAAGTCCTGCATGATTTGTCCCTTCAGATCAAGGCCGGCAGCATCAATGCCTTGGTCGGTCCTTCCGGATCCGGTAAGTCTACCATTGCTAAGCTTCTGGCTTCCTTCTGGGATGTTTCATCTGGTCAGATTACCTACGGCGGCGTGGACATTCGTCAGCTGCCGCTGGACTATTACAGCCGGCAGATTGCCTATGTGACTCAGGATAACTATCTCTTTGACGAGAGCATTAGGGAAAATATCCGCATGGGCAATCCCGAGGCTTCTGATGAGGAGGTCGTGGACATTGCCCGCAAGTGCGGCTGTTATGACTTTATCATGAATCTGGAAGATGGCTTTGATACCATTGTCGGCTCTGGCGGCGGCCATCTGTCCGGCGGCGAGCGCCAGCGGATTGCCATTGCCCGGGCCATGCTCAAGGATGCGCCAATCCTGATTTTGGACGAGGCCACGGCCTATACCGATCCGGAAAATGAAGCCCGCATCCAGTCCAGCCTAGCCCGCCTGATAGAAGGGCGGACGCTGATTGTCATCGCCCACCGCCTGTCCACCATCATCAGCGCAGACCAGATTATCCTGGTCAATAAGGGCCGAGCAGAGGCTAAGGGCCGGCATGAGGAGCTGCTGGCAGAAAGTCCGCTCTACGCTTCTATGTGGCAGGCTCACATCGCGGTCAAAGACAGCGATGATCTGGAAGGAGGTCTGGCCCATGCTTGATACACTGAAAAAATTCTTTGATTTCTGTACGGCAGAAGACCGCAGGAAATTCTACCAATCCATTTATCTGGGTATTCTCAAATCCTTTATCATTGCCCTCAGAATCCCGGCAATCGGCCTAGTTGTTATGGGCCTGATTGAGAAAAATCTGTCCATGCAGACCTTTTGGCTGAGTCTGGCCATCATGCTGGTCTCTGTCCTCCTCAATGTCTGGATTACCCTCAAAATCACCATGCTGCAGACAGAAGCCGGCTACCATACCTGTGCACAGAAGCGGATCGAAATCGCTGAGCACATGCGCTATCTGCCTATGGGCTATTTTAATCAGAACAGTCTGGGCAAGATTACCAGTGTCACGACCAATACGCTGGAAAATCTCTCCGATGTGGCAACCCGGGTGGTCATGATGACGGTGCAGGGCTTTCTGACAACGGCCCTCATCACCTTGCTGGTCTTTGTCTATGACTGGCGGGTGGGGCTGGTCCTGTTGATTGGCCTCGCTCTCTTTCTCCTGCCAAATAGCATCATGCGCTGGCATGCAGGCAGGGTTTCGGATGAGAAGCACCAGGCAGACACGGACTTGGTGGCCGTTGTGCTGGAGTACAGTCAGGGCATTGCGGAGGTCAAAAACTACAATCTGGTCAACCGCTCGGCCAAGAAACTGTCTAAAGCCATTGATTATAAGAGCCGGATGGATAGCAAGATGACCTATGCCAGCTCGCCTTATATCGCCCTGCAGGGCATAGCGACCAAGCTGACGGGTGTCTTCATGGGCTTGGCCTCTATATACTTCTATCTGAACGGCAGCATGGAGCTGCTGGTCTGCGTCATGATGATTGTCAGCGGCTTTATGGTCTACGAAAATCTGGATGGCGTGGGCAGCTATTCTTCACTTCTGAGGATTGTTGACCTGTCAGTCGATATGGTCAATCAGGTGCTGGCTATCCAGCCCATGGATACCAGCGGCCAGGAGATTGAGCCTGAGACCGCGAATATCGAACTGGACCATGTCAGCTTTTCCTACGGGGATAAAAAGATTATCCAGGATGTGTCTTTCAAGATTCCGGAAAAGACGACCACAGCCTTGGTTGGGCCGTCTGGCTCTGGCAAGACCACCCTCTGCAATCTCATCGCCCGTTTCTGGGATGTGGATGAGGTCCGGATCAGCCTGGACGGTCACGATGTCCGGACTTATAGCTATGACAGCCTGATTCGCAATTTCAGTTTTGTCTTTCAAAGGGTTTATCTCTTTGAGGATACCATTGCCAATAACATCAAGTTTGGCCGGCCGGATGCCAGTCAGGCAGAGGTAGAAGCAGCGGCCAAAAAAGCGGCCTGTCACGACTTTATCCTCTCGCTGCCGGAGGGATACGAGACCAAAATCGGCGAAGGCGGCGCCAGCCTGTCCGGCGGAGAGCGCCAGCGGATTTCCATCGCCCGGGCCATTATCAAGGATGCCCCCATCATCATCCTGGACGAGGCCACGGCCAATGTGGACCCAGAAAATGAAGAAGCTCTCATGCAGGCCATTCAGGCTCTGACCCATGATAAGACCATTATCATGATTGCCCACCGGCTCAAAACCGTTGAGCAGGCGGACCAAATCATCGTTCTGGACCAAGGCAGCATCGTTGAGCAGGGCAAGCACCAAGACCTGCTGGCCCAAGACGGCCTCTACAGCCGCTTTATCCAAGAAAGAAAAAGGGCCGCCAGCTGGCGGATTGAGACGAGTGAATGATTGCTGAAACAGCAGACTGAGAGGTTTGCTGTTTTTAATTTGGGGGAGGAATGGTATAATAGATGAATCATTATCAATATGAGGCTTTTTCTGTGTTTAAATCAAAAAAATTCATCTTTATTTTCTGTGGTATTGCCCTACTTGTTTTTATTGCCTGTCTCCCATCTTTGGTTGAGCATTCTTATGACTATACCGATGACGGAAAGTTTATTGTCGAACATCAGGAGTCAATCAAGGAAACAATCATTGAAATGCTGGATCCTGAAAAAAAGCATATACAGTCGGTTACACTTTTACCGGGCACTGCTCAGGGTGAATACGATAATGGCGGCTCAATCAGCGGGAACTATCATATTTATTTTTCGGCTTATGTCAATGACAATCGAGAACAGTCATTAAAGGGCGAGCTGTCTTTCCCGGATGCTGAGATACCTCCTTTTACTTTTATTCACCCTAATCCTTATGAAGATGCCGATCAGGATATGACCAGTTGGTATGCAGACTTTGAAGTGTCTGAAAATTCTTTTTGGGATTGGAAACGAGAGGAAGAGGTCGCAGAATATGCATGGAAAAATTTCGCGGACTCTCTTTCTGATTTGGGGAAAAGTCTTGTGAAACAGGTTCAAACAGAAAGAGCAGCCCTTCTCTTTGACCAGTGGCTGCAAGAACACCAGGAAAATTTCAAGTCAGCTATCCAAACAGAACTCTATCGAGCAGATCCAGAACTGGAACAATCATTGGGGAAGATTCAAAGCATTCGCCTGAGTAAAAGGCAAGACTACTTTCCTTATTCCACTAAAGAGCTGCGTTTCGATGTTACATTTGAAAAATATCCTGAGGAAGCAGCGACTATAGAGGCAGAGTTTTATTCACAGGATGGTCGGTCTATTTTTAAGGATTCCTCAGTACCGGCCGTTATAAGTTTTTATAATGGACGCTTTGCTATTAAATCCGAGGCTGATTCAAAACTTTCTTCTATTTTTAGCAAAAGTAGGTTAGGCAATAGTATAGGTGAAATATCTTACGAACTCCCTGAGGATTATAAAGAAAGGATTTTAATCCCATAATATTCAGCAAGCCCTAGGTTTGCTTTTTTTTTCGTTCGCAGGAGCTTATGTTCTCGACTATGCCAGACCAGTCAAGTGTGCTATAATGATGTAGAAGATATAGGAGGGGCAAGATGCCAAAAGTTGAGGAAAATTTTCAGAACGATTTTGAGAAAAGATTGATACAAGAGCTGAAAGAACAGTCAGAACATGCCTATCAAAATTATCAGCTGGGAAAGAGTTTGACTCTGAAAGAAGCGAAGGATTATTTTGGTTTGTGGAATTAGTTTAGGCTAGCCATTACATTATTAGTATTGTAGTATTGCTGAGGAAGTAGAGGCTATGGTTAGGAGAAATATGAAAAAAATTTTTTACAGAAGTTTTGATACTCCATTTTCTTTACACGATTTAAGGGTCAGTCAAATTTTATACGAAAATAATGATTTACACATTCAGTTTGAGTATATGATTGATTATAGCCAAGAGGAAGAAAGATATTATGAAGCCAGTATTTGTTTTGAAAATGCTGAGCCTGACTTTTGCCAAGCTTACATTTTGGATAATCAGAAAAATCAGACATTCACAGGCTGTCTCTATTCATTGGAGGATTTTTTAAAGCAATTTCCACAGTTTGATTTTACGATTATTTATGAATATTACGGTTACGAAAAATGTCTTTGGCAAGGAGAGTTGTCTATAGAAAACAAGATTTTTTCTTGCCAATTAGAAATCGTATATACAGGCGATATAATTTACAAGATTGGAAAAGAGAAACGATAGAAATAAAGAGGTACCCTATGAACGAAATCAAATGCCCCAACTGCGGGGAAGTTTTTACAGTCAACGAAAGCCAGTATAGTGAACTTTTGTCCCAAGTACGGACGGCGGAGTTTGACAGGGAGATTCATGCGCGGATTGAGCAGGAGCTGGCTTTGGCCGAGCAAAAGGCTCAGAATCAGCAGCAGACCCTGCTGACGGAAAAGGAACAGGAGATTGCAAATCTGCAGCATCAGGTCAGTCAGTTTGCTGTGGAAAAGGAGCTGGTCAAAAAAAGATGTGGAGAAGGACTATAATCAGCAAATGGCTGAAAAGGACCAGGCTCTTGCCGATCTCCGCAGTCAGATTGCTCAGTTTGAAACCCAGCAGGAGCTGACGAGGAAAGAGGCTGAGCAGGCAGCCAGTCAGCAGCTGCAGGAGAAGGACAGGGAAGTCCAGCAGCTGGAAAATCAGCTGGCCAGTCTGCGCTTGGAGCATGAAAATCAGCTGCAGAAGACCCTGTCTGCTGTCGAGAAGGAGCGGGATGCGGCTAAAAATCAGCTGGCCCTGCAGGAAAAGGAAGCGGAGATTGCCCAGACTTCCCTCAAGGAACGCTATGAAATCCAGCTGCGGCAGAAGGATGAAACTATTGAGTTTTACAAGGATTTCAAGGCCAAGCAGTCGACCAAGATGATTGGCGAGAGTTTGGAACAGCACTGCGAGTACGAGTTTAACAAGAACCGTATGGCCATGTTTCCACGAGCGGAGTTTGGCAAAGACAATGACGCCAGAACCGGCAGCAAGGGCGACTACATCTACCGGGAGGTGGATGAGAATGGCGTTGAGATCCTCTCCATCATGTTTGAAATGAAAAATGAAGGTGACGAGACGGCGACCAAGAAAAAGAATGAGCATTTTTTCAAGGAGCTGGATAAGGATCGGAATGAGAAGAAGTGTGAGTATGCCATTCTCGTGACCCTGCTGGAGGCAGACAGCGATCTTTACAATTCGGGTATCGTGGATGTCTCCTATGCTTATGAGAAGATGTATGTCATCCGGCCCCAGTTCTTCCTGCCCATGATTACCCTCCTGCGCAATGCGGCCCTTAATTCTCTCCAATATAAGCAGGAATTGGCCCTGGTGCGGGAGCAAAATATTGATATTACCCACTTTGAGGAGGATCTGGATGCTTTCAAAGTGGCCTTCGCCAAAAATTATAATTCAGCATCAACCAACTTTGGCAAGGCCATTGATGAGATTGACAAGGCTATCAAGCGCATGGAAGAGGTCAAGAAATTCCTGACGACCTCCGAAAATCAGCTGCGCCTAGCCAACAACAAGCTGGACGATGTCTCGGTCAAAAAACTGACACGCAAAAATCCTACCATGAAAGCTAAGTTTGAAGCTTTGAAGGGGGAGTGATGGGGGAGTAGAAATATAGACGAAGCTATTTTAAAAAAACAAACTTAAGTTTATTTTATTGGAGATTATTATGAAAAATGAAAATTTATCACAAAATTTTGAACTAACCAATGGTGAATCGGAATTTAGTTATGGCGAACTAGAGGAACTTTTGGAAAGTCAGTTGGCAATAAGTTTTGAAGAATTGGAAATTCTGAAACAAGAAAAAGAAAAAATCAGCAACCCAGATAATTTAGGAGAGATTGTTTTGGAAGAAGTCTGGAATCAGTTTGCTAATCAAATTGGTTTGGATTTAACAGATGAAACACTCGTGCAAGCCTATGACAGAAAAAATCCTGATGGATACACTAAAAATGTAGGAAACTCTGTTCTTCAGGACAAGAGTTATCGTGATGCCAATAAGCAAATGAAACAACAGCAGCGTGAGGGGAATTTGAAAGATGAATACACAGGAAAGAAACTGAAAATTAATGATAAAGCTAATTTGGACCATGTTGTTCCTAGAAAAGAAATATATGATAATTCTTGGCGTAAGATTGCTGATATCAATACAAAAGATTTAGCAAATAAACCAGAAAACCTTAAAGCGACCAACGAATCACTTAATAAGAGTAAAGGTGCCAAATCAAATACAGAATACATTAAAGGTAGAGAAGTAAGAGAACAAAAATTAATAGAGCAAAATAAACGTGCTAATGATAAGATTGATAAGAGAAGTGGTATTAGTACAGTTGAAAAGAAACAGCTTAAAGCAAAAAATGACAAAAAATTACAGGATAAACTAGATGCAGAGGATAAGTTGATGATGGATTCTGAAAAATCTGCAAAGAAAGCAATCTATAAAGACATCGCTCCAAAAGCAACTTTGAATATAGGAAAAAAAGCAGGTAAAGATGCTTTAAAAGTTATGGCAATTTCATCTTTATTTGCATTGTTAAAAGAAATCATGAATGCTTTTATACGTTTTCTAAAATCTAAGAAAAAGTCAGTTGATTCTTTTTTGGAGGAAATGAAACAAGCAATTAAATCATTTTTTAACAAGCTTTCTAGTATTTTTGAAGCGGGAGCAGTTTCCTTTATTGGCAGTATCATTTCAGAAATTTTGGGTGCTGTAGGTCAAACATTTGTGAAGTTTACAAGTATTATTAAGCAGGCTATAGCCTCTGTAAATCAGGCAATTTCTTACTTGCTAAATCCTGCAAATAAAAATCAAACTGTAGAATTAAAAATAGCAAGTATTTCTAAAATTCTTATAACAGGGATTACAGCAACAGGAGCATTTTTTCTTGGTGAAACTATTTCAAAATTTTTAATGACAGTCCCAGGAATGCAGATAGAAATTCCATTTTTAGGATCCTTTGCCAATATTATAGGTCTGTTTTTTGCTAGTTTAACATCTGGCTTAATAGGAGCTGTTGCAATTAACCAGCTAGATAGATTCATTTCTAATAGACTGGTTGAAGAGAATGTAAAGAAGCAACTAGAGGTGAAAAATAGTGTATTACATATTCAGGATACCCAAATTGCTGTTGTAGAAGGTAAAGTAGCTCATTATCGCAACAGTATATTGGCAAACATGTCTGAGAATCATCGGAATTTGCAAGAAATAGTAGCTAAATTGGGAAATGATGAACTTATAGAAACGAATGATTATAAGCAGAAAATTATTGAAAATGAAGAATATTTTGTAAATAAACAAACTGGTTTAAAAAAAATGCAGGAAGACTTGCTTGATTTATTATAGGAATGAAAAATGTCGGAACAAATTGAACAATCGCTTGAAGTTATGGGACTTAAAAATTTAGAAAAGTTTAATAATAAAAAAGATGAGTTGAAAGAATTTAGTGAAAAAATTCCAAAACAATCTGAGTTGCCCACAGTGCCACAAAATGAAAAAATGTTTGGGCTGGTTGATATTGATTATGCTGTAAAAGGAAAAGATATGAATCATTTGACTGAAGTAATTCAGGATAGAATGATTGAACAGAATAAAAATATCAAAAAAATTATTCAGGAATTTAATACAATCTATGAGACATTTCAGATTTTAGATGATGATTACTTGAAACATATATCATTTTCACTGAATAGTGCTCAAGCTGCAAACCAAAAAGCACTTCAAGGTTTAAAAGAAATCGAAAGTTACCAAAACCAAAACAAAGAATTATTAAATGAAGTTTTAAACAATGAAGATACAATTTTAAAGATTCTTAATAAACACGATTCAATTTTACAGAATTTTATTAGTCAAAAGAATAACCAAGATTATTTACAATCTCAAATAAACAAAATAGAAAAAAATATTTCTGATACAAGTAAATACGATGAATTGAAACTTTTAATTACTGGTTATCAATCTGAATTAAAAACTGTAAAGGCAGAAAGTGCGATGCTTAGAAAGACAATGTATATTTTTATAATATTTTTTGTTGTTTTGTTTATTTTGACACTTTATTGGGGGATTAGATGATAAGCGAAACGTATTTTGAATTATTATGTAAAGAGGTTAGGAATTTAGACGAATTTAGTTCATCTAAATATCAGTTGGAAAAGATAGTCAATGATATAGCAAATTATTCTAGCAATGCCGAGCTTGAACTTATTCAAAAATTGGGAATTTTAAAGAAAGAACGAATTATCCCTAAGTTTGATGTTAAGCAGGGGAATATTATAGAATTGCTTTATAAATATTTAGGGGCAAGGGAAATTGATGAGAAATATAGTGTTTTAAAGTCAGAAGCCGCTCTTTCCTTTGAGGATTTATCTAATCAACTGAATGAGTTGATTGGATTAGATTTTGTAAAAGAACAAATCAGCAATTTGATTTGTTTTAATAAAGTACAATTTTTAAGAGAAAGACAAAATCTAAAAAAAGCTTATAGAACGATGCATATGGCTTTTTTAGGAAATCCAGGAACAGCTAAAACAACTGTAGCAAGGATTGTTGGAAAAATGTATAAATCTCTTGGCCTATTAAGTAAAGGACACTTTATTGAAACAAGTCGAACAGATTTGATTGCGGAGTACCAAGGACAAACAGCTATCAAGGTGAAGCGCTTGGTTCAAAAGGCCAAAGGAGGAGTCCTATTCATAGATGAGGCGTATAGTATTACTGAAAATGAAAATAGTGATAGTTATGGGAGGGAATGCTTAACTGAACTAACAAAAGCATTAGAAGATTATAGAGAAGATCTTGTTGTAATAGTTGCAGGTTATCAAGATTTGATGGAGAAGTTTTTTCAATCAAATCCAGGATTAAAATCACGGTTCAATAATTTTATAATTTTTAATGATTATTCTTTAGATGAAATGTTCTCTATTTTTACATTTTTTGTAACAAGAACGATTATCTGATTAGTGACAAAGCTAAAATAAAACTCAAAGAGGTATTAGAAAAACAGATGAAAAATGAAGACGAAGTTAATTCTAACGGACGATTGGCTAGGAATTTATTTGATGCCGTGATTATGAACCAGGCAAAAAGAATATTCAAAATCTCCTCAGTTTCAAAAGAAGAACTTATGCTTATTACTGAGGAAGACATTGTAGATTAGTCTGCTCTTATAAAAAGGTTTGGAAGATGGTATATAGCGCAAAAAATCATGTCCTGCATCTGGCAGACAAAAGTATGGATTATGTGACCTTTGGCCGAGGGGAGAAGCCTCTGGTGATGATTCCCGGCCTGGGGGACGGCTTGGCGACTGTAAGGGGCATGGCTCAGAGCTTGTCTTTTCTATATCGGCGACTGGGTCGGGCCTACAAGGTCTATGTTTTCAGCCGGATGAATGAATTGCCAGTGGGCTGTAGCACCCGAGACATGGCCGGAGATTTAGCGCGAGCCATGACAGCGCTGGGACTGACCCAAACTCCTGTTCTGGGCATCTCTCAGGGCGGCATGATTGCCCAGTGGCTGACCCTTGATTTTCCGGCCAAAGTCAGCCGGATGATTTTGGCTGTCACAGCAGCTAGAGCGAATGAATTAAGCAAGGAGCGGGTCGGATACTGGATGACGCTGGCTCAGGCAGATCAGTATCAGGATTTGATGGCTGATATTGGGCAACACTCCTATAGCAGCAGGACCTATGCTTGTCTGAAATATCCCTATAAGCTAATGGATTTTTTCGGGAAAATCAAGAATAAAGAGAGACTGCTGATTCAGGCCCAGGCCTGTCAGGAACACGATGCCAGAGCAGAGCTGGCCAGGATTTTCTGTCCGACCTTGATTGTCGGGGCAGAGAAAGATGATGTTCTGGGTCTGGAAGCCTCTTACGAATTAAATCGAATCATCGAAAACAGTCGCTTGATTGTCCTGCCTGACTGCGGCCACGCTCTTTACGAAAAAAATAAAGAATTTCAGCAGCTTGTCTTGGAATTTTTAGAAAGTAACCAATGAACGGAATTATCAACTTAAGAAAAGAAGCGGGCATGACCTCGCATGATGCAGTTTTTAGGCTGCGAAAGATTTTACAGACCAAGAAAATCGGTCATGGCGGGACCCTGGATCCGGATGTGGTGGGGGTTCTGCCCATTGCAGTCGGCAAGGCCACGCGTCTGGTGGAGTTTATGCAGGAGGAAGGCAAGACCTATGAGGGGGAGATCACTCTGGGCTTTTCGACGACGACTGAGGATGCCAGCGGTGAGCGGGTGGAAAGCACACCGGTAGAAGAGCTTGTGGAAGAATCCCTGATTGATGAGGCGATGCAGTCCATGACCGGTCAGCTGCGGCAGATTCCGCCTATGTACTCAGCGGTCAAGGTCAAGGGCCGCAAACTTTATGAGTACGCCAGAAGCGGTCAGGAAGTGGAGCGGCCGGAGCGGCTGGTGACGATATACAGTTTTGAGCGGACAGGTCCTTTGGCCTATGAGGAGGAGGCAGTCCGCTTTCCTTTCCGTGTCCGCTGCAGTAAGGGAACTTATATCCGCACCCTGTCGGTGGATCTGGGAGCCAGGCTGGGCTATGCCAGCCACATGTCCCAGCTGACGCGGACGGCTGCTGCCGGTATGCGCTTAGAAAAGGCACTGACGCTGGCTCAGATTGAAGAGCTGGCGGCAGCAGAGGACTTCTCCTTTCTCCAGCCCTTGGAGTTAGGAATCGGTGATTTGACCAAGGTTCAGCTCACAGAGGAGCAGATCCAAGATGTGAAAAACGGCCGTTTTATCAGCCTGCTTTCAGACGAGGTCCAGCTGGCTGGTTTTGATGGGGAGAAGTTAGCGGCGATTTTGGAAAAGCGGGACGAGATGTACAAGCCCAGAAAGGTCTTTCTCTGATCTTCAGCATTAGAATTGTCAAAAAACTGTCACAATGGTGTAATGGATAGTCAGCTGTCTCTATGATATAATGGCTACATTAAACCTCACAAAAAGATGCCAGCCGCACAACTGGCCTCTTTTTGTTTTTTTCAGCTTCTATCTTGTAAAAAACTACGAGGCATAGTAAAATAGAGGAATGATGAAAACGATTCGTATTAAAGATGAAAAAGATATTGAGCAGGCGGAGGACACGGTTCTGGTTCTGGGGTATTTTGACGGACTTCACAGGGGACATCAGGCTCTCTTTTCTGAGGCTCGGAAAATCGCCAAGGAGCAGAACTTGAAGATTGCAGTGCTGACCTTTCCGGAGTCGCCCAAGCTGGCCTTTGTCCGTTACCAGCCAGAGCTCGTGCTGCATCTGGCTAGTCCTGCAGACCGCAGGCAGCAGCTGGCTGCGCTGGGAGTTGACTGCCTTTATCTGATTGACTTTACCAGCCGTTTTGCGGGCAATACTGCTCAGGAGTTTTTTGAAAAATATGTCAAACGTATGAGGGCCAAGGCTGTGGTGGCCGGTTTTGACTATCATTTTGGCTCTGACCGCAAGGAATCGCATGAACTGGGTGATTATTTTGAGGGGAAAATTGTCATTATCCCTTCAGTCAATCTGGACGGGCAGAAGATCTCTTCCAGCCGCATTCGCGAGACCATTGCAGCTGGCAGCATGACCAAGACGCAGGAGCTTTTGGGCTACCCGCTTTCTACACGGGGCATTGTGGTGCATGGCAATGCCAGAGGCCGGACGATTGGCTATCCGACAGCCAATCTGGCGCCGCTGGACCGGGTTATTCTGCCGGCGGACGGTGTCTATGTAGTCCATGTTGAGCATGAAGGCCGGCTTTACCGCGGTATGGCCAGCGTTGGCAAAAACGTGACCTTTGAAGGCGATGAGCTTCGCTTTGAAGTCAATATTTTCGATTTTTCGCAGGATATTTACGGCGATACCATTCGGGTTTTCTGGCTGGATAAGATCCGGGACATGGTCAAATTTGACGGTGTAGACCAGCTGGCTGCCCAGCTGAAAAGAGATGAGGAGACGGCCCGTGCATGGACAGCAGGAGCCTAAAAAGATAAAAAGATTATATTTTTATGACAAAAGCTGAAGGATTCCCAAAAAAACCTAGTCAAGTCCAGTAAAATTTAGTATAATAGAAGTAGTTATTATACAAAGTAAGAAGAGAAAAGCATGATCACACTATTTTTATCGCCGAGTTGTACCTCCTGCCGCAAGGCACGTGCTTGGTTGCTTAATCATGAAGTTCCCTTTACCGAACACAATATCATGACAAGCCCGCTGTCAGCTTCTGAATTGCAGCATATCCTTTCGCTGACAGAAAACGGTACGGATGACATTATTTCAACTCGCTCAAAAATTTTTCAGAAATTAGACTTGGATGTGGAGAGCTTGTCCATTTCAACTTTGATTCAGTTGATTGAGGAAAACCCCAGTCTTTTGCGGCGTCCGATTATTTTAGACGGTAAGCGCATGCAGATTGGTTTTAATGAGGATGAAATTCGCGCTTTTCTGCCTCGGGGCTACCGTAAGGAAGAGCTGAGAGCTGCAACGATGAGAGCAGAGATTCAGTAAAGATGGACAAAAATTATAGTTACCCACTAGATTTATCGTGGAGCACTGAAGAGCTTGCTTCGGTGCTTTCTTTTTTTAATGATGTAGAAGCTGCCTATGAGCGGCACATTCAGGCGGAGCGCCTGCTCAGGTCCTACGCAGCTTTTAAGCAGGTCGTTCCCGGCAAGGGAGAGGAAAAGCGGATTGGCCGTGAGTTTGAGACTGTCAGCGGCTATTCGCTTTATCGTGCTGTTCAGGAGGCGAAAAGTAAGGGGAAAGGAAGCATTTCTCTTGGAAAATAAATTTCGTTTTGCGAAGGAAATCATCTATCAGGCTGGTGCTTTTTTGCTGGATCATCTGTACGATGATTTGGATGTGAAGCAGAAGTCCAGTCCGACCGATCTGGTCACGGAGATGGATCAAAAGATTCAGAACGATTTGGTGGAGAAGATTCTGGCCCGCTACCCCGAGGATGCCATTCTGGCGGAGGAGAACGGGCTGCGCCACAGCATTGCGGACGGATCGGTCTGGGTGATTGACCCCATTGACGGCACGACCAATTTCATTACCCAGAAGGCTGATTTTGCGATTATGCTGGCCTATTTTGAAAATGGAATCGGTCAATTCGGCCTGATTTATGATGTGACCAGAGACCAGCTCTATCATGGCGGCGGGCTTTTTGATGTTTACTGCAATGACAGAAAACTGCCGTTTTTTGAAAACAAGCCTTTCAGTGACTATCTGATGGCTTCTAATGCCGGCATGCTCAAGCACAATCACTGGGGATTGGCGGATTTTTCACGGGAATGTCTGGGAGTGCGGGTCTATGGCAGTGCCGGCATCAGTTTTGCCAAGGTCCTGTCCGGCGGTCTGGTGGCTTATTTCTCCTACAACTGGCCTTGGGATTATGCGGCGGCTTATGTCATGGCAGCTAAGCTGGGCTTTGTCATTCAGACCCTGGACGGCAAAGAGCCTGATTTTCAAAGGCAGGAGCCCATCATGATGGCTCCCCAGTCTAAGCTGAAAGACTTGCAGAAGTATTTAGAGAAGGGGAAAGAGCAGTGATGGATTTTCCGCTAGGATTTAAGGAAAAATATGAGAAACTGCTGGGATCAGAAGCAGCTGATTTTTGGGCGGCTTTTGACGAGGAGCCCGTCGCAGCCTTTCGGACCAATCCTTTGAAAGAAGGGCAGCAGGATTTTCCTGATGCCATTCCCCATACGGACTGGGGACACTACGGCAAGGTATCCGGCCGGTCGCCTGAGCATGTGACTGGTCTGGTCTATTCACAGGAGCCGGCCGCGCAGATGGTAGCGCAGGCCGCTGCTCCGGCTAAGGGCATGAAAGTGCTGGATCTGGCTGCCGCTCCCGGCGGCAAGTCTACCCATCTGCTTTCTTTTCTGGACAATACCGGCCTTTTAGTGGCCAATGAGATCAGCAGCAAGCGGGCCAAGATTCTGGCGGAGAACCTTGAGCGTTTCGGAGCCAGAAATGCCGTGATCACCAATGAATCAGCTGATCGTCTGGCAGCTGTCTTTCAGGGGTATTTTGACCTGATTGTGCTGGATGCTCCCTGCTCAGGTGAGGGGATGTTCCGCAAGCAGCCGGAGGCCGCCCAGTACTGGACACCGGACTATCCTGCCAGCTGTGCCCGCCTTCAGCGAGAGATTCTGACGGATGCGGTCAAAATGCTGGCACCCGGCGGACAGCTCCTTTATTCGACCTGTACTTGGGCGCCGGAGGAAAATGAAGAAATGGTTGCCTGGCTCTTGCAGGAATTTCCGCTGGAATTGCAGGAAATTCCGAAAATCAACGGCATGACAGAAGGGATTGGCTTTCCGCAGACAGCCCGCATGTATCCGCATCATTTTCGGGGCGAGGGGCAGTTTGCGGCGAAATTCCGCTTTGCCGGTGACCATACCTGCAAGAACATCAAGCCCTTTCGGCATCGTCTGACAGCCCAACAGCAGCAGCTCTGGCAGGACTTTCAGAAAAAGCACCTAAAGGCTGATCTGACAGGTGATTTGCAGACTTTTGGGGATCATCTCTATCTGCTGCCTGCCGGGCTCCCGGATATGTCCAAGCTGAGGATCGTCCGCAACGGCCTGCATCTGGGGCAGTTCAAAAAGAATCGCTTTGAGCCGAGCTTTGCTCTCGGTCTGGCTCTCAAACCCAGCGAAGTAAAAAAGTGCGTCAAAATTGACCGGCAGGATTTCCAAAAATATGCTGCCGGTGAGACTCTGGTGCTGCCTCAAAGCCTTGCGAATGGCTGGTATCAGCTGGTTTTGGAGGGCAATGGTCTGGGCTTTGCCAAGGTCACTGGGACAACCTTGAAAAATTTTTTTCCCAAGGGTCTGCGATTTAGGTAAAATATTAGGAAAAGCTGCTATTATATGATATAGTTGAAGGTGTGAAGGCATGGCCAGCGGTGACTTCAGAATGGCAAGGCTTTTTCGCCCTCTTCATTTTATTTAAGGAGAAATCTTTTGAACACATTCAAAAAAATAATCTTGTCGGCGGCGGCGCTGACTCTGGGTCTGGCTCTTTCAGCCTGTTCGTCTTGGATTGACCGCGGTGAGTCCATGACGGCGGTCGGCTCAACTGCTCTGCAGCCTTTGGTAGAAGCAGCGGCGGATGAGTTTGCTTCCAACAATATTGGCAAAATTGTCAATGTCCAGGGCGGCGGTTCTGGTACGGGGCTTTCGCAGGTTCAGTCCGGTGCGGTAGAAGTCGGCAATTCCGATGTTTTGCGGAGGAAAAAGACGGCATTGATGCTTCGGCTCTGGTGGACCATAAGGTTGCCGTGGCCGGTCTTGCAGTGATTGTCAATAAAGAAGTCGATGTTGACAATCTGACGGCCGAGCAGCTGCAGAAGATCTTTGCCGGTGAGATTACCAACTGGAATCAGGTCGGCGGCAAGGACCTGGAGATTTCCATCATCAATCGGGCTGCCAGCTCTGGTTCGCGGGCGACTTTTGACAGCGTCATTATGGATGGAAAAACTGCAGTACAGAGTCAGGAGCAGGACTCAAACGGTATGGTGAAGTCCATCGTGTCTCAGACACCGGGGGCGATTTCTTATCTGGCTTTTGCCTATGTGGATGATTCGGTGAAGACCATCAAGCTGAATGGCTATGAGCCTACTGCTGAAAATGTGACGACCAACAGCTGGCCGCTCTGGTCTTATGAGCATATGTATACACAGGGAGAGCCTTCGGGTCTGGCGGCTGAATTTCTGGAGTACATGCTGTCTGACGATGTTCAGAAGGGGATTGTATCCAGCATGGGCTATATTTCTATCAATGATATGAAAGTCAGCAAGGATGCTGACGGCAATGTGACTGCCTTAGAAGGAGATAGTAAATGAAAAATGAAGAATTGACCAAGACTTTGGTATCGCCTTCTAAAAATTCCCGCTTGGAGAAGTTTGGCAAGTGGCTGACCTTTGCCTGTCTGTCTCTGATTGTCATTATTGTAGCGATGATTCTGATTTTTGTCGCTCAAAAAGGTCTCTCTACTTTCTTTGTCAATGGCGTTAATGTTTTTGAGTTTCTCTTTGGCGGAACGTGGAACCCATCTGGCAAGGAATTTGGAGCGCTGCCCATGATTTTGGGCTCTTTCATCGTCACCATCCTGTCAGCTGTAATTGCTACCCCTTTTGCAATCGGAGCAGCCGTTTTTATGACCGAAGTGTCACCTAAGGGAGCCAAGATTCTCCAGCCGGCTATTGAGCTTTTGGTGGGGATTCCTTCCGTAGTTTACGGTTTTATCGGCCTGCAGGTGGTCGTGCCTTTTGTCCGTACGGTCTTTGGCGGGACTGGCTTTGGGATTTTGTCCGGAATTTTTGTGCTCTTTGTCATGATTCTGCCGACGGTGACCTTTATGACCACTGACAGTCTGCGGGCTGTTCCCCGTCATTACCGAGAGGCCAGTCTGGCCATGGGGGCCACCCGCTGGCAGACGATTTGGCGGGTCACGCTCAAGGCTGCCCGTTCTGGTATCTTTACAGCAGTGGTCTTTGGCATGGCGCGTGCCTTTGGTGAAGCCTTGGCTATTCAAATGGTCGTGGGGAACTCAGCAGTGATCCCAACTTCTCTGACAACACCGGCAGCAACCCTGACCTCTGTATTGACCATGGGAATCGGAAATACCGTCATGGGTACGGTAGACAATAATGTCCTCTGGTCACTGGCACTGGTCCTCCTGCTGATGAGTCTGGCCTTTAACAGTGTCATTAAACTGATAACAAAAGAAAGAGGTAAGAAAAACTATGCACGCTAAAAAAATGGATAAATTGGCGACGGGGCTTCTCTATACCATAGCCGGCATTATCGTTGCTATTCTTGCCTCTCTTATCCTCTATATTCTGGTCCGGGGACTTCCCCATGTCTCCTGGTCCTTCCTGACTGGTAAATCTTCTTCCTATCAGGCAGGCGGAGGGATTGGTATTCAGCTCTACAATTCCTTTTTCCTGCTGGTCATTACCCTGATTATTTCAGTCCCTCTATCTATGGGAGCTGGGGTTTACCTGGCCGAGTATGCTAAAAAAGGGCCGGTTACCAACTTTATCCGGACCTGTATTGAAATTCTGTCTTCCCTGCCTTCTGTCGTTGTCGGCCTCTTTGGTTACTTGATTTTTGTTGTGCAGTTTGAGTTTGGATTTTCCATCATCTCCGGGGCCTTGGCGCTGACCGTCTTTAATCTGCCGCAAATGACCCGCAATGTCGAGGACAGCCTGCGCCATGTTCACCATACGCAGCGTGAGGCTGGCCTGGCTCTGGGGATTTCCCGCTGGGAAACGGTGCTGCATGTTGTCATTCCTGAAGCGCTGCCGGGGATTGTGACGGGGATTGTCCTTGCTTCCGGCCGGATTTTCGGTGAAGCGGCTGCCCTGATTTATACAGCGGGACAGTCAGCACCGGCTCTGGACTGGTCCAACTGGAATATTTTCAGCGTGACCAGCCCCATCTCCATCTTCCGTCAGGCTGAGACCCTGGCTGTTCATATCTGGAAGGTCAACAGTGAAGGAACTATTCCTGACGGAACGGCGGTATCGGCCGGCTCAGCAGCGGTGCTCTTGGTTTTTATCCTGATTTTCAACTTCGGTGCCCGAAAGCTCGGCAGCTACCTGCATAAGAAATTAACATCTGCATAATGGAGGAGAAATGACAGAATATAATTGGAACGAAAAACATATCATTACTTTTCCTCAAGAAAAAGTGGCCCTGTCGACCAAGGACTTGCATGTCTACTACGGCAAGAAAGAGTCCATTAAGGGCATCGATATGCAGTTTGAAAAAATAAGATTACAGCCTTGATCGGTCCGTCCGGCTCAGGCAAATCCACCTATCTCCGCAGCCTGAACCGCATGAATGACACCATTGATATTGCCAATGTAACGGGAGAAATCTGGTATGAAGGCATTGATGTCAATCGGCCGGAAATCAATGTCTATGAGATGCGCAAGCACATCGGCATGGTCTTTCAGAGGCCCAATCCTTTTGCCAAATCCATTTATCACAATATCACCTTTGCCCATGAGCGGGCCGGTGTCAAGGATAAGAAGGTTCTGGATGAAATCGTGGAGACCTCGCTCAAGCAAGCAGCTCTCTGGGATCAGGTCAAGGACGACCTGCACAAGTCTGCTCTGACCCTGTCAGGCGGTCAGCAGCAGCGGCTCTGCATTGCCCGGGCCATCTCCGTCAAGCCGGACATTCTGCTCATGGATGAGCCGGCCTCTGCCCTGGATCCGATTGCGACCATGCAGCTGGAAGAAACGATGTTTGAGCTCAAGAATGACTATACCATTATCATTGTGACCCACAACATGCAGCAGGCTGCCCGGGCCAGTGATTATACAGGATTTTTCTATCTGGGCGACTTGATCGAATACGACAAGACCGCCAATATCTTCCAGAATGCCAAACTGCGCTCCACCAATGACTATGTATCCGGCCATTTTGGCTAAACATTGGAGGGGGGCGCAGGATGCGGCGATGCCTTTCCGATAAACGCTAATAAAAATAAAGGAAAAACGAATGACAGAACCTATTTTGCAAGTCAAGGACTTGTCGGTTTATTATAATAAAAAGAAGGCTTTAAACAGTGTGTCACTGGATTTTATGCCCAATGAAATCACGGCCTTAATCGGACCGTCGGGATCCGGCAAATCAACCTTGCTCAAGGCCATCAACCGCATGGGGGATTTGAATCCCGAAGTGACAACGACTGGGACAGTCATTTACAACAGCCACAATATTTATGGTCCGCGGACAGATACGGTGGAGCTGCGCAAGGAGATTGGTATGGTCTTTCAGCAGCCCAATCCTTTTCCGATGACCATTTATGAGAATGTGGTCTATGGCCTGCGCATCAATGGTGTCAAGGACAAAAATATTTTAGATGAAGCAGTCGAGCGCTCCCTTATCGGGGCATCTATCTGGGATGAAGTGAAGGACCGCCTGCATGATTCGGCTATCGGTCTCTCCGGCGGTCAGCAGCAGCGGGTCTGTGTGGCCCGGGTATTGGCGACCAGTCCGAAAATCATCCTGCTGGATGAGCCAACCTCAGCGCTGGATCCGATTTCTGCCGGAAAGATTGAGGAAACGCTGTACGGTCTGAAAGACAAGTACACCATGCTGCTGGTCACCCGCTCCATGCAGCAGGCATCACGGATTTCCGAAAGGACCGGCTTCTTCCTAGGGGGCGATCTGATTGAGTTTAACGAGACGAAAAAGATGTTCCTCAGTCCTGAACATCAGGAAACAGAAGACTATATCACCGGTAAGTTTGGCTAAACAGCTGCAGAAGAGAAAGGAATTTTATGCTTAGAGTACAATTTGAAGAAGACTTAGAAAAACTCCATAACCAATTCTACGCGATGGGAAATGAAGTGCTGTCGCAGATTAACCGTACAGTGCGAGCCTTTGTGACGCATGACCGCGATTTGGCCCGTCAGGTCATCGAAGACGATGCCGAGGTCAATGAATACGAGGTCAAGCTGGAGAAGAAATCGCTGGAAATCATTGCTCTGCAGCAGCCGGTTTCTCAGGACCTGCGGACGGTTATCACCGTTCTCAAGGCCAGCTCTGACTTGGAGCGTATGGGAGATCATGCGGTTTCCATTGCGCAGGCGACCATTCGGATGAAGGGGGAAGTCCGCATCGAATCTGTCGAAAATGAAATCAGCAAAATGGGCCGCGGTGTCAAGAATTTCGTAGAAGAGACGCTGAATGTCTATCTCAACGGAAACGTCGATCAGGCCTATGCCATCGCTGCTATGGATGAGAAAATC
>NZ_KQ969396.1:200356-202213 GCF_001578865.1 Streptococcus sp. DD11 | reverse complement strand
CAATACTTCGATGACATCCGCGAACTGGCAACAGAGGAAATCAAGCAGAACCCAGAACTGATTGTGACGGGCCGTGACTATTTCCAAGTCATTTCCTATCTGGAGCGCATCGGCGACTATGCCAAGAACATCTGTGAATGGGTGGTCTACTTCGAAACAGGTAAGATTATTGAATTATAGCCTTTTACAGTCTTTTCCTTTGCTTTTCACTCCCCCCGGACTGTTGCAAGGCGAGTTAACGACATAATAAAAGAGGAACAAATGACGATATGAGGCTCTCCGCACGATTTGCTTTAACAGTCTGTTGGAGCTGACGAAGTTTGAAGAGTATCAAATGATAAAAATAGACGAAGCTGGGTACGGTTGTCCCAGCCTCGTTTTTTAATTTTTTGCTTTTTGCTCTCTGCGTGCCAGCCATGGCAGGATTAAGCCGATGGCGAGGAGAAGGACCGGCGTGATGATGTTTGTCAGGAAAGTAAACCACCATTCAGTCGGCTGTTTGTCCATGTCTATCTGCGGAAACATTCCCAGTATACAAGCAAAAGCTGTAAAGCAGAATCCCCAGCCTCCGATAAGAACGCCTAGTTTTTTATTCTTGATAAAGATGTATTGGGCATTCTTGTATTGATCCCAATTCCGATAGAGGAAGATAAAGGCCAGGAAAACCCACAGATAGGATGTTGGCAGCACGATAGCATTCAGATTTGTCAGCCAGTGCACGATACTGTCGATTTGCTTCAGTCCGAGAAGCGGGAGGGCTATCAGAATGCTGACCAATACTCCTGTTAGGATGTAGCCATTGACCAGTGTACCGGTCTTGCTGCGTTTTCGCAGCCAGCCGGGGATAAAGTCCTTATCAGCACTGCCGAGGAAAATTTGCATATGGGAGTCCACATTGAGAGCCAATACGGAAGCTTGTCCCAGAAACTGAGTCACTGCATAGATGAAGACCAATAAACGGCCGATACCCCAGTGCTGGCCAAGGACGTCAAAGGCTTGATAAGCACCGTTGCGCATCAGGTCAGCAGGGATGTTATTGCTGTCAAAGAGCATGGCCATTCCAAAGGAGCCAAAGATGGCACAGACCCCAACCATGATGACCATGGCAATCATGCCTTTGGGAAATTCTTTGGCGGGGTTTTTGGCTTTGTTGACATAAGGAGACATTGACTCGGCACCGCCGACGGAAAATACGAGAAGGGCGATGGTCGTCAGGTAGACAAAGTCAAACTTAGGAATATAGGTAGGAACCTTGTCCATATTCGCCGTTGCCAGCTGCAGGTCAGGCTTGATAGCAGGCAGGGCTACAGCTAGAAGGATGAACAGAAGGGACATGACCAGCATGGAACCGCCAGCCAAGGTGCCTAGATATTTTAAGGCTTTGAGGCCCTTGGTGGACAGGTAGAGCAGGAAAAGGAAGGCCAGCAGTTCCAGTCCAACCAGAGCAGGCGTTGACAGTGAGCTGAGGAAATCCCCATTCCCCTGCACGATCCAACCCAAAGAAATCAGGATAACCTGAGACTTCTGAGCCAGATAAGGAATCTGCGTCACCCAGTAAGTCCAAGCAGCAAAGAAGGCCAGACGCTTGGTGGAAGTATTGGCAATCCAGTCCGTTACCCCGCCTTCCTGCTCCTTGAACGTAGCGCCGAGCTGACCGACCATGAGGGCATAAGGAATCAGGTAGATGACGAGGATGATGACCCAAGAGGTCACGACACTCAGTCCCTGCTGGGCGTAGTTATTGACGACATTTCCCAGCCCCCATACCAAATTGAAGGCGATTAATGAAATCATCGCCCAATTCAGCTGTTTATTGTTCTTTTCCATAGTACCACCTCCTTAAAATGATTAGGAAAA
>NZ_KQ969396.1:194697-200336 GCF_001578865.1 Streptococcus sp. DD11 | reverse complement strand
TGATTAGGAAAAGATACTTCATATGTTAATTATACCACTGATTTTCTAAAAAAGAAAGCGTTTACCATATATTTAGAAAAATATATTTAGGATAAGTTGCAAAAGCCTGCTGTATCAGGAAACAAAAGGAGAGATTGTTTATGCCGGACTTACCCGGAAAGCGTATGCAGAATCCCTTGGCCTTCAGTGGCCGGCACACAAGCAAACGATTCCGTCTTTTCGTTTGAGGCAGGGACATAAAACTGACAAAGTAAGTGTCAAAAACAGCTTGGGATTTGGCTTTCTCTGGCCAGCAGCTAGAAAGGAAGACTGGCTGACAAGATTGAAGACTTCGTCTGACCGATTTTTGTCCTGCTCACAGGGCTTCTCTGCCACCCATTTATGACGAATTCAGTTAAATATGTTACAATGTTAAAAGATGATACCAAGCAGCGCCGGGAGCTCTGCTAGGTTAGATGAGGAGAAAAATATGCAAGCAGTTGCGCACTTTATTGATACATTTGTCCCTGAGCATTATGATTTATTTTTGGACTTGAATCGTGCTGACAAGACTTTTTCAGGCAGGGTTTCCATTACAGGGGAGGCTAAGTCTGAGACCATTTCCCTCCACCAGAAGGGATTGACCATTGAGACCGTTGAGTCAGCCGGTCAGGCTCTCGCTTTTACAGTCGATGATGCCAATGAAGCTCTTTATGTGGAGCTCGGAGCAACCGGCAGCCAGACGGTCACCCTGACCTATTCCGGTCGGATTACGGACAATATGACCGGGATTTACCCCTCCTACTATAGGGTCGATGGCGTCAAAAAAGAAGTCATCTCTACTCAGTTTGAAAGCCATTTTGCCCGCGAAGCCTTTCCGAGTGTCGATGAGCCAGAAGCTAAGGCAACCTTTGATCTGGCTTTGAAATTTGACCAGGCGGATGGAGAGCTGGCCCTGTCCAATATGCCGGAAATCGACAGCGAAAACCGCAAAACCACCGGTATCTGGAAGTTTGAAAGAACGCCCCGCATGTCCTCCTATCTCCTTGCTTTTGCTGCAGGCGATTTGCAGGGGATAACTGCCAAAACCAAGAACGGAACGCTGGTCGGCGTTTATTCGACCAAAGCGCATCCGCTCCAGAATCTTGAGTTTTCACTGGATATTGCCGTTCGGGTGATTGACTTTTACGAGGAATACTACGGGGTGGCCTACCCCATTCCGCAGTCGCTTCATGTGGCTCTGCCAGACTTTTCGGCAGGAGCCATGGAAAACTGGGGCTTAGTCACCTATCGCGAAGTTTATTTGCTGGTAGATGAAAACTCCACCGTCACCAGCCGTCAGACAGTTGCCCTGGTCGTAGCCCATGAGCTGGCTCACCAATGGTTTGGCAATTTGGTTACCATGAAGTGGTGGGATGACCTCTGGCTTAACGAAAGCTTTGCCAATATGATGGAGTATGTCAGCGTGGACGCCATTGAGCCAAGCTGGAATATTTTCGAGGACTTCCAGACAGGCGGTGTACCAGCAGCACTGAAACGCGATGCGACGGACGGCGTGCAGTCTGTTCATGTGGAGGTCAAGCACCCAGATGAGATCAATACGCTCTTTGATGCAGCCATTGTCTATGCGAAGGGCAGCCGCCTCATGCATATGCTGCGCCGATGGCTGGGCGATGCTGCCTTTCGCAAGGGGCTCAAGGCCTACTTTGAGCAGCATCAGTACGGCAATACCATCGGCCGTGATCTTTGGAATGCCCTTGGCCAGGCGTCAGGCCGCGATGTCGCAGCCTTTATGGACTCTTGGCTGGAGCAGCCAGGTTATCCCCTCCTCACAGCTAAAGTTGAAAATGACACGCTGAAAATTTCTCAAAAGCAGTTCTTCATTGGCGAACATGAAGACAAGGGCCGTCTGTGGGTCCTGCCCCTCAACAGCAACTGGACAGGGATTCCGGATACTTTGGAAGGAGAAAGTCTGGAAATTCCTAACTATGCAGCCTTGGCAGCAGCCAACAAATCTCATGGCGCTCTGCGCTTCAATACGGAGAATACAGCTCACTATATCACGGATTATCAAGGCGAATTGCTGGAGGCTATTCTGGGTACACTCACAGAGCTGGACTGCACCAGCAAGCTTCAGGTGGTGCAGGAACGCCTCCTTTTGGCAGAAGCCGGAAGCATTTCTTTTGCGGCCTTGCTGCCAGTCATTAAGCCGCTGACCAAAGAAAAATCCTATCTGGTGGTCTCTGCTGTCAGTGATGTGCTGGCAGGCTTGGAACGCTTTGTCGATGAAGGGACAGCAACTGAAAAAGCTTATCAGCGGCTGCTGGCTCAGTTCAACCGTTTCAACTTTGACCGCCTTGGTTTTGAAGCCAAAGCAGGAGAGCCGGATGAGGATGAGCTGGTCCGTCAGCTGGTCATTGCCAATATGATCAAGGCAGACGATGCCCAGGCCAGTGCTCAGGCCAGTCAAATCTTTGCCGACTATGCGGAGGATTTGGCCAAGCTGCCTGCGGCTATCCGTCAGCAGATTCTCATCAATCAGATGAAGCATCATGAAAGCAGAGAGCTGACTGAGCAGTATCTCCATGCCTATGTGCATGCGACAGACGGCAACTTCCAGCGCCAGCTGGCTGCTGCGCTCTCCAAGACGAAAGACGCTGATCATCTGGCCCTGATGATGAAGGAGTGGAAAAACAAGGATGTCGTGAAACCTCAGGATCTGCTGATTTGGTACGCTTCTTTCCTTCGAAGCGACTATGCTCAGGAGACCGTTTGGACCTGGGCACGGGAAAATTGGGACTGGATCAAAGCTGCTCTTGGCGGAGACATGAGCTTTGACAGCTATGTCGTGGTGCCAGCCGCAATTTTCAAAACCGAACAGCGCTTGGCAGAATACAAGGCTTTCTTTGAGCCTCAGCTGGACGATATGGCCATCAGCCGCAATATCCGCATGGGCATCAAGGACATCGCCGCACGTGTGGACCTGATTGCGCGTGAAAAAGCAGCTGTAGAGAAAGCTCTGAAAGCAAACAGCTAACATATAGAAAACAGCAGACTCATGAGTTTGCTGTTTTTTTAAAGAACTGCTTCGCCATTTTCATATCTTTTAAAATCATGTTATAATAGCCCTGTCAAAGAAGTTTTACCTAGAATAATTTTGAATGTCAAAGAATTTCGTCTAGCCAAACGGTAAAGAAACGAGTAAAATGTGGAAGAAAAGCAAATGTTAGGAAAGCAGTTAAAATTGATTCGAGAACAAAAAGGCTATAGTCAAGCTCAGATTGCAGAATATTTAGGAACCACGCGGCAGACTATCTCGAATTGGGAACATGATAAAACGATTTTAGATAGCCGCAGTCTGATTCGCTTAGCTGATTTTTATCAGATTTCTTTGGATGAGCTATGCGGCCGAAATGCTATCCCTGCATACAAGGGAGCGGGTCTCAGAACCATGATTTTGACCAATGCCTGCACTCTTTGGAGCTGCTTGGTTTCGTCGCGCAGCTAAAGCCATTGTTTTCCTGCTAGCTTTTTAATATTCTTTATTCTAGGAGGAAAATATGCCCTATCTTTATCTATCTTTTGCCATTTTATTTGAAGTGGCTGCCACAAGTCTCTTAAAACTATCGCAAGGTTTTTCTAAAATGCTTTTTGGGATTCTTGCGCTGGTCTTTTATGGCTTGTGTTTTTTCTTTTTGTCGCTGTCTTTGAAAGGCATTCAGCTCAACCTTGCTTATGCTATTTGGGCTGGTATCGGATTGGTCGGAACAACAGTGCTTTCTATTTTTCTTTTCCATGAAAAAGTGACAGCTACAAGCCTCATAGGAATCGCCTTGGTTATCTCGGGACTTGTTTTGTTAAACTTATCGCAAAAGATTCATTAATCAAAGGAGCATTTATGGGAAACAGTTATTTTAAAAATAAAAAGGTAGCGATTATCGGTGCCAGCGGCAGTCTTGGCTGTGCTTATGCTCAAGCCTTTCAGCAGGAAGGAGCCCAGCTTTTTTACTAGGACGCCATGTCGAAAAAGTTCAGAGACTAGCCCAGAAAACAGCGGCTGAATATTCTCTTGCAAGTTTTGAAATTGGCAGCGAGGAGTCGCTGCAGGCAGCAGTAGAAGCGATTCGGAGTTGGTCAGACCAAGTGGATATCATTATCAATGCTACTGGCTTCGATGTACGCAAATCTCTGTCAGCCCATTCGACAGCGGAGATTAAGCAGACACTGGACACCAATTTGCTGGGTGCGGTTTTGCTGACAAAATGCTTCCTCCCTCTTTTATCGGATAAGGCAAGCTCTACCCTTGTTCATACAGGCGGTTTTGCAGATGGACGGCTGGCCTTTCCTTACTATAGCGTGGATGTGGCTAGTCGGGCCGGTGTTTTTTCTTTTATTGAAGCTATGAATCGGGAGTTAAGGGCAGAGGGGAGAAAAAAGTATATCACTTATTTTTGTCCCAATGCAGCAGCTACACCGTCCGAAGCTCCCTATCACCCTGTCTGGCGTGAAATGGGTCTTGCTATCTCCAGTCCAGCTGAGGTATGCCAGGCTCTGCTCAAGGGGATTAGGAAGCGCAGAAGAGTCATTCTTATGGGGGCGGGGACAGGCTTATTTGCTAAGATTAATCTCTTGTCTCCTTCCTTGGCCGATTTTTTGTTGCTCAATCAATACAGCCGGATTCTAAAACACTATTTCGCTGCTGCTGACTGATCCGCCTTTCAGCCTTCTTTAAGAAAAATTCAGTCCTCTTTAAGAAAAACTTTTATAATAATGCTAACTTAGTGAGACTGAACTAGGGCTGGAAAGTCTGTGCAGATAGGCTTTACCAAAAACAGAAAGAAGGAAATTTCTAAATGGATATGGAAAAAATGATTGTGGTGAAAAAGAGCACGAAATGGTGGCTGACTGCGGCGACCAGCGGCGCTCTGGCGGTAGGGCTCTTAGGCGGTTATGGTCTGGCAGCAGCTGTGTATAGCACAAACAGCCAGCAGTCAGGACTGCAGAATGCCGCAACGAATCAGAATCTGCCCCAGCAGGGACAAAACGGTCAGGCTGGTGCTGGCCAGCCGCCGCAAGACGCTCAAAATGGGCAGCATGGACAAAATGGCGGACCGGGCAACGGCATGCCGCCGCAGGACGGAGGTCCTGCTCAAAACGGCGGGCAAAACGGCGGACCGGGTCAAGGGATGTCACCTCAGGAGGGGAAAAACTCTGACAGCAACAGATCTGCAGGCTCTCAAGACCAGAAAAGCAAAAATAAGTCCGGCAGCAAGTCTTCCAACAGCGACAAGACGACAGCAGACAGCAGTAAAAGCACAAGCAGCTAAAATAATGCTGATCGCCGTAGAAAATGTTTCTGATTTTGGGCCGAGTCTGTTATAATAGGATAGAAAAGTGAATAAGACGGCGAGAATGACTCAACGCTTTGTCTTATGAAGGAGAAAGAAATGATTAAAATTCTATTGGTAGAGGATGACCTCGGTTTATCAAACTCAGTATTTGATTTTTTAGATGATTTTGCAGATGTGATGCAGGTTTTTGACGGTGAAGAAGGTCTCTACGAGGCAGAGAGCGGGGTCTATGACCTCATTCTTCTGGATCTCATGCTGCCTGAAAAAGACGGCTTCCAAGTCCTGAAAGACCTCCGGGAGAAGGGGGTG
>NZ_KQ969396.1:192856-194677 GCF_001578865.1 Streptococcus sp. DD11 | reverse complement strand
CTGATCATGACAGCCAAGGAGAGTCTGGACGATAAGGGGCACGGCTTTGAGCTGGGGGCAGATGATTATCTGACCAAGCCTTTCTATCTGGAAGAGCTGAAAATGCGGATCCAGGCCCTGTTGAAACGCTCTGGAAAATTCAACGAAAATACTCTTTCCTACGGTGATGTGACGGTTAATTTGCTGACCAATTCAACGCAGATGGACGGCAAAGAAGTTGAGCTCTTGGGCAAGGAGTTTGATTTGCTGGTTTATTTCCTGCAAAATCAAAATGTTATCCTGCCTAAAACTCAGATTTTTGACCGTCTTTGGGGATTTGACAGCGACACAACGATTTCAGTCGTTGAAGTGTACGTTTCGAAGATTCGCAAAAAACTGAAAGGAACGGCATTTGCGAAAAATCTGCAGACCCTTCGTAGTGTCGGATATATTTTAAAAGATGCTGAATAAAATTAAGAAAACCTTTTATGCGGATGATTTTTCATATTTCATTCGCTATTTTGGGCTGTTCACCCTGATTTTCTCGGCTATGACCCTGATTATCATCCAGGTGATGCGCTCCAGCCTCTATACGACGGTTGATGATAATTTGAAAACGCTGAGCCTCAGTCCCAATTCAGTGGCTGATTTGGCTTATCGGACGACCGGCCAGCAGTCTGACCCCAGCAATAAGGTCAGCAATGGCCAGGAAGCCGGCAGTGTTCCTGCTGCTGGCGGCGGACCAGGCGATTCTAAGCCGGATGAGCTGGGCAAGGCCAATGTCAGTTCCAATACTTTTGCCCTGCTCTTGGACGAGGATTATAAAAATATCTCGACCAGCAAGAGTGACGGCTTCCTTGACTTTAATTCACTGGAATTTAACAAAAGCTATCTGGATCAAATCAAACAGGTTGTCGTCAGCAACAGCTTTGGCCAGACGGAGAGCTACCGGGCCTATCTCTTTGATATTGACCCCAATGATGTCTACCCAGACATCAAGTATGCGGTAGTGATGACCAGTATCAGCCAGCTGGAGCAGACTAGTGAGAAGCATGAGCAGCTGATTGCCATGGTTATGGTCAGTTTCTGGGGCATCTCGCTCATTGCCAGCATTTACTTGGCCCGGATGAGTGTGAAGCCGCTTCTGGAAAATGTGCAGCGGCAGAAGGCTTTTGTGGAAAATGCCAGCCATGAGCTGCGGACGCCCTTGGCCGTGCTGCAAAACCGTCTGGAATCGCTCTTTCGCAAGCCTGAGGCGACCATCATGGACTCCAGCGAGAATATCGCTTCCAGTCTGGATGAAGTGCGCAATATGCGCCTCTTGACGACCAATCTGCTCAATCTGGCTCGCCGTGATGACGGCATCAATCCGGAATACGGCGAAGTGGAGCCGGAATTTTTTGATACAACTTTTGCCAACTATCGGATTATTTCGGAGGAAAATGCCAAATTGTTCCATTCTGAAAATATGATCCGGCGGCCGGTGTGGACCGACAGCATCCTGCTCAAGCAGCTGATGACCATCCTCTTTGACAATGCTCTGAAGTACACTGAGGAAGACGGGCAGATTCGCTTCGTGGCTCTGACCAATGACCGGAATCTGATTTTGCGGATTTCTGATAACGGACCGGGGATTAAGACTGAGGATAAGAAAAAAATCTTTGACCGTTTTTACCGGATTGACAAGGCCCGGACCCGCCAAAAGGGCGGTTTCGGTCTGGGTCTGTCACTGGCCAAGCAGATTGTGGAGGCCTTCAAGGGCACCATTGCGGTGAAGGATAATAAGCCCAAAGGAGCTGTTTTGAGGTTCGGCTGCCGCTGAAGGACAATAAAAACGCTCTG
>NZ_KQ969396.1:191427-192526 GCF_001578865.1 Streptococcus sp. DD11 | reverse complement strand
GTTACTGTCTCAGCAACATCAGGTCACTGTCTTGGTTAGAGAGCATAAGCTGTCGGCTTTTGAACATGGTTTCAACCTTTCTATTAAAGATTTAAGGAAAAATGATCGGCTTTACAAAGCACATCACTTTCAGCCTGCATTGGTGACGAGCATTGCTCAAGACTATGATCTGATTCTCTTAGCAGTCAATAGTTCGCAGCTAGAGCAAGCTTTGCAGCAGTTGGCAGCTGCAAAGGGAAAAGCTCATTTACTCATTTTACAGAACAACTGGGCAATCAAGTCTAAGATTCCTTCTGATTTGGATAGAAAGCAGGTTACGCTGGCTTTTCCTTCTTCTGTCGGAGGAGGACGCAGGAGCAATGGCCAGGTCCGAGCTATTATTTTTAAAGCGCCTACTTTACTAGATGATGATGCTTACCAGTCGGAGCTGGCTCCTATCTTCACAGCGAGCGGGATTGGCATCAATGTGATGCCTGACTTGGCTTCTTGGATGAAGGTTCACTGTCTTCAGGAGGCAGTAATGGCTGGTGCAGTTGCAGAAGCAGGGACTTTTGAGGCACTCTTGAAAGATAAAAAGGCAATTCGAAAGATGATTGGCGCTTGGCGAGAAGGTTTGGAACTCTGTCAGCGATACGGCATTCCCAAAGCTCGTTACAAACCGACTAAATATCTATC
Source organism: Streptococcus sp. DD11 (assembly GCF_001578865.1). Classification (NCBI taxonomy): domain Bacteria; kingdom Bacillati; phylum Bacillota; class Bacilli; order Lactobacillales; family Streptococcaceae; genus Streptococcus; species Streptococcus sp. DD11. The sequence goes on along the minus strand of NZ_KQ969396.1, from coordinate 191,851 downwards.
GCTGCCTCTCTTTCTGTTGGTTCCGGCAGTGAAGTCCATGCTGAGTCAGCCCTTGATTGCAGAAATGGTCACAAATCATATGCAATCAGGTTATGCTGAGTGGGCTGATCAATATTTTGAAATCAAAAGAAGTGCAGAAAAAGCAGGCATTAAGATGACACACTGGAATTCCTACAGCGGCTTTATCGACCAGTTTTTGAAAAAGAATCCTTGAGGCTGGGACGAAAGTCCTTCAGCCTCGCTTTGTTTTGGAAAAAACTCTTGACGCGGTAGCTGATTGCTCAAAAGCTCCAGTGGAGGTTTTGAGGTTATAGATAAAGCTTCTGAGAGGAAGCAACAAAAGCACTGCTTTGAGGTTGCGGATAGGACTTGCAAAGCAAGTCTCAACTTTGTTCGTTTTTTAGACTCCAAAAGTTCCTACATT
>NZ_KQ969396.1:185390-190384 GCF_001578865.1 Streptococcus sp. DD11 | reverse complement strand
TTTAGTTCTTATACAGTATCTTCCCAAAGATCCATCCCTCTGTGGGTGAGGGCGCAGCCATCATGGGAGTCTGTCCCACCGCCTTCTATATGTTTTATCTGCTTTTTTAAAAATTTAATATCCATTTTGCCTAAAATAGGGTATAATAATAAATATGAAAATAAAGAGGTGAAATGATGGCATCAAAAATGTTACATACTTGTTTGCGTGTGGAGAATTTGGAAGCATCGATTGCTTTTTATGCGGAGGCTTTTGGCTTTGAGGAGCTGCGCCGCAGGGATTTTCCGGAATACAAATTTACCATTGTCTATCTAGGTTTGGACGGCGATGATTATGAGCTGGAATTGACCTATAACTATGACCACGGTCCTTATATCATCGGGGATGGTTTTGCCCATGTGGCTCTCAGCACGCCGGACTTGGAGGCACTCCATGCCGAGCACAAGGCCAAGGGTTATGAAGTGACGGGTCCCAAAGGTCTGCCCGGCAATCCGCCTAACTATTACTTTGTCAAAGATCCTGACGGCTACAAGGTGGAAGTGATTCGTGAGAAGAGTCTCTAAAGCTTAGCGGCGGAGGCTTTCTTGCTTCAAGCAAACCAAAAACTTTTTATTAGCGACATTCATGTAGGATAGGTGTATGAAAAGACAAGATAAAAAGAGAAACGGTAAGAAGAAGCTCCTCGTTTTCAGTCTGCTGAGTCTGACGGTCCTTGCTGCTCTGTTTTTTGGTGCAGTGAGGATTTATGCGATTTTTCAGGAAAAGGAACTGCAGGAGAAGGTGGATGCGCTAATCGCCCAAGAAGAGAAGTACCATGCTGAAAACACCGAAAAGCAGAGTAAAATGATTGGCAGCCACTATATCGAGTCCTTTTATCCTCTGCTGAATGGTCAGGTCATGACTGCAGTCAAGGAGCAGGCAGAAGCAGATAGCCAGACCATTAAGGATAATCAGAAAAAGACAGCAAGATTGAGCAGCTGACCTTCTATTATACGGAGGAAAAGGAAACAAGCCTGAAGGATGTGATGGAAGTGCTGGTCCATCGCAGAGACTATCAGGTCCAAAAGATGGAGATCAGCAAAGGAGAAGTCCGGCAGATTGCTGCCAGCTATATCCGCCAGGACGGCAGTCGGCTGACCTTGGATCAGCTCTTTACCAATGGCGAGGCAGCCAAGGAGCTTTTTCTCAGCGAAATAGCCAGCCAGCTGACCTTTCGGCAGGTGGACGAGGGCGGGCAGACAGAGGTCATGACCAGCCTAAGCCAGACCGAGCTCAGCCAATGGACCTTCCGCTACGAAAACAGTCATTTTTCGATTGGCCTGCCTAAGGAGGTCCAGGGACTGACCAGTCTGGATATTCCCCTGTCCAGCTTTTACAATTGCATCAACCCGGACTATCTGACAGGAGCTGATCTGGAGTCTTATCAGAGTTTTGAGGCCAAACGGCATGAGAAAATGGTCGCGCTGACCTTTGATGATGGGCCTGAAGCCAAGACGACACCGCAGGCTCTGGATATTCTCAAAAAATATGGCGCCAAGGCAACCTTTTTCATGGTCGGACAAAATATTGCCGGCAATGAAGATTTGGTCAGACGGGTCTATGCCGAAGGCCACCAAATCGGGATTCATACATGGGACCATCCGATTTTGACCAAGCTCCCGCTAGAGGCAGCCAAGCAAGAAATTTTGGACACTCAGACAGCGCTTGCCAAGGTTACCGGCAGCAAACCGACCATTACCCGGCCGCCTTACGGTGCCATTAATCTGACGATTCAGAATGCTCTGGATCAGTCCTTTATCATGTGGAATATTGACAGTCTGGACTGGAAAACGCATAATACCAAGGCTATCATGCAGGAAGTGGCTAAAACGCAGCCCGGATCGATTATTCTCATGCACGATATTCATCAGACCACCATTGATGCCCTGCCCAGCGTCATTAAGTATCTGCAAAATCAAGGCTACACACTGGTGACGGTGGATGAACTGCTGGAAGGCCAGCTGGATCTGCATCGCATCTATTACGGCAGAAACTAAAAAAAATTGGAAATTGCTTTGCAGCATTTCCAATTTTTCTAATTTATATACAGTTCTTGGTTTTTCGAGACAAGCTCTCGCACGGAGGCGTATTTTTTGAGCGTTTTGAGCTCTTCTGGGTGGCTGACCAGCGTGATGACGGTGCCTTCCTTGCCCATACGGCCGGTTCGGCCTGCACGGTGGGTGTAGGTTTCCAGATCACGCGGCGGCTCATAATTGAGCACACACTCCAGTGCCTCAATATCAATGCCGCGGGCTACTAAGTCGGTCGCCAGCAGCAGGGTAATCTGATGCTCTTTGAATTTATCCAGAATCACCTTGCGGAACTTGACATTGACATCACTGGCCAGAGAGACAGCATTGGCCTCACGGTACTGGAGCTTTTCCTCGGCGCTGCCCAGGTCAGACAAGGCGCTGAAAAAGACCAGACCGCGGAAGTCTTTCACATTGGACAGTTTGCGCAGGAGCTCGACCTTGTCGCGCTTCTCGACCTGCATGTAGAAGTGCTGGATATTGTCCAAGGCCTGGTCGTCAATGCTGATTTGAAGGGTATTTTCAGCAATCTTATCGTGGTCAAACTTAGCTGTCGCGCTCATGTAGACCAGCTGGTGGTCGCGTGGGGCATAGCGGCAGACCTTCTCTACAAAGTGATACTGGGAATCGCTGAGCAGCTGATCAAACTCGTCTAAAACAATTGTTTCCACATTCATCATCTTGATTTTTTTCAGCTTGACCAGCTCAAAAATACGTCCAGGTGTACCGATGAGGATTTCCGGTCCTTTTTTCAGCCGCTCAATCTGGCGTTTCTGACTGGAACCGGAAATGAAGAGCTGGGCTGTCAGTCCTAAGGGCTGAGCCCAGGCCTTGCAGACCTCAAAAATCTGGCCAGCCAGCTCGGTATTGGGAGCCAAAATCAAGAGTTGCTGGGCTTTTTTGGACGTTAGCTTCAGCAGGCTGGGCCAAAGATAGGCCAGCGTTTTACCGGTGCCGGTCGGACTGACACCGAGAACGGTCTGCCCCTCGGCAATCGGCTCAAACATCTTTTCCTGAATAGCTGTCAGCTGGTCAAAGCCAAGCTGGGTCAGCTGGTCTCGCCAGCTTTGGGGAAATCTTTCCTTAATCATCATCAACCTCAAATCTAATACCTGCTTCCCTGCGCATGGCAAACAGACAGTCGTGAACAGCTGCCGTAGCCTGCTGCCAGTCTGCATATGTCCTGTCTTCACCGTTTTCTAACACTCCTGCAAAAGCCTGAGCCTCTTCCAGCATGGGGTGCGCCGCCTGCTCGATTGGCAGAACTTCCTCCTGACCGTCCAGTCTTTGGAAAATGGCAGAGCTGATAAACTCAATACCGTCTAAAGTCAGGGTTCCCTGATCGGTATAAATCTCAGCTGGCAGCTGGCTGTTGAGATTTTTGCCGGCCTGTATGCGGACCTGAAAGTCGGGATAAATCAGACTGCCGGCACCGTTCAAATCCACGGTATTGGGCAGCTGCTGAGCGGTGTAAAGAGCTTTTTCCGGTCTTCCAAAGAGACCGATGGCGGCATAGAGGGTATAAACTCCCAGATCCATCAGCGCTCCGCCGGAAAATTTTGCCGAAAAGACATTGGGTTCCTGTCCCTCCAGCAGGGCCTGCATTTTGGAAGAATACTTTGCATAGGTGAAGCTGGCCCCCCAGACAGTCTTATCCCTGAGAAATTCTCGGATGGTCGCAAAGGCCTTCTCATGGTAGTTGCGGGCCGCTTCAAAGACATAGACCTGATGTTCTGCAGCCAGTTTGACCAACTCTGCCCATTCGGCAGGAAGAGAGACGGCCGGCTTTTCCACGATGACATGCTTGCGGGCCAGAATGGCTACTTTGGCATGGCTGAAGTGGAGCGAGTTTGGACTGGCAATGTAAACCACATCTAAGTCAGCAGACAGAAATTCTACCATGTCGGTGTAGAGCGCGACTTTTTCGTAGGCTTTCACGAAACGCTCAGCAGCAGTCAGCGTCCGAGAGTAAACAGCAGCCAGCTGGTAGCCACCGCTGAGCTGAGCAGCCTTGATAAATTCATGAGAAATGGCGCCTGTACCGATAATGCCTAGTTTTAGCATGGGCTCCTCCTTTTTCTATTTTGGATCAATACTTTTTTTGCTTTAGCTCTTTCATTATAACATGAATTAGGGTAAAATAGATAGGATTACAAGTGATGGAGCAGAACATGCAAAACAGACCTATTATTATCGGTGTTACTGGTGGCTCTGGAGGCGGAAAAACCAGTGTTTCCCGGGCGATTTTAGCCAACTTTCCCAATGAAAAAATTGCCATGATTGAGCACGACTCTTACTATAAGGATCAGTCCCACCTGACCTTTGAAGAACGGGTTAAGACCAATTATGACCACCCCTTTGCCTTTGATACGGATTTGATGATTGAGCAGATGCGGGAGCTTTTGGCTGGACGTCCAGTGGACATTCCCACCTATGACTATACCGAGCATACCCGCAGCAGCAAGACCTACCGGCAGGATCCGCAGGATGTCTTTATTGTCGAAGGAATCTTGGTACTGGAGGATCAGCGCCTGCGCGATTTGATGGATATTAAGATTTTTGTTGACACGGATGATGATGTACGGATTATCCGCCGGATTAAGCGGGATATGGAGGAGCGCGGCCGCAGCCTTGACAGTGTCATTGAGCAGTATCTAGGTGTGGTCAAGCCCATGTATCACCAGTTTATCGAGCCCACCAAGCGCTATGCGGATGTCATTATTCCTGAGGGAGCTTCCAATAAGGTGGCCATTGACCTGATTACGACCAAGATTGAGAAAATTCTGCAGGAAGCCAGAGAAGGATAGAAAGGAAGGGAGCGAAGGCCTCCCTTTTTAGGAAATGTGATGAAAAAGTTTACCAAAAGAGAATTCCACTCTCGCTCAAAGTTTTTTGCCTGCCTGCTTACCTTTTGTGCCGGTTTTA
>NZ_KQ969396.1:181643-185370 GCF_001578865.1 Streptococcus sp. DD11 | reverse complement strand
CAATGTGGTCTTTTTGTCGGTGGAGCTGATTAATCGTGAATCTCAGGCGATAGAGGTCAAGCTGGCTACCATGGTGGCTTTTATGCTGGGGATTTTCCTGCTGACTGTTTTTCAGGGACGCTTTGAGCAGTCCTGGTGGCGGCTGGCCAGCATTGTGCCGCTGATTGTAACAACCGGTCTGGCCGGCCTGCTGCCGGCTGCTGTTCCCAATATCTACATTGTCCCGCCGCTGGCTTTCTGCATGGGAGTAGTGGCGACAGCCTTTGGAGAGGTAGACGGCATTGTCTACAACAACTCCTTTATGACCGGCAACATCAAGAAAACCATGGTGGCCTTCGGCAGATATGCCCGCAGCAAGGACCGTTCTTATTTGCGGGAAGGTCTCTTTTTCGTGGCCCTTTTGGGCAGCTTCGTTGCTGGGGCTATTTTCTCCGCTTACCTGGACCAGTTCTACCTTTTGAAAACCATCTGGCTGGTTTCCCTAATCCTAACGGCCTTTCTGCTCTGCCGAGGCATTCAGTATATACGGAGGTGAGGGGAGAGAAGCTTCAGAATGGAGAAGCTTGAGAAGCAAGATCATAGAATAATCAGTAAGAACAGAAAGAAAAATGAGAAAAATAATTTTTATCGGGCAGAGCGGTGATGAGGCTGTCTATTACGACACACGAACAAAAGAAGCCTTAGTAGTGGCCGATAAAAGTGCCCCTTTAAATACGGAGGGGGCCAGGAAAACCAATAGGGCCATTATTCCTTTGATGTTGGTTTTCATTTTCTTGGGTTTGATTGGAGGAATAGTGGCCATACCAGCTTTTTCCGGTTTTCGCTACAGCAGCTGGATGGTCCCGCCTTATATCGCTGTCCAGCTCTTTGTCTGCTTTGGCTTTATATGGATGATGGAAGAGGCCTTGTATAAAGAAGTGAAGCAGGTTCAGGGGGCAAGTTCGCAACAGTTTGCGAAAGCCGTTGATTCAAATCTGTTTTGGGAAAATTTTAGTAAGAAAAAAGCGACGTTTGGGAAGATGATAGTTTTTCTAATAATACAGTTAGTAATTATATTTTTAGCATTTATAGGAATTGCTACCATACCAAATATTGTAAATTCATTTATAAGGCAGGAGAAATTTGATGCACAAATTTTATTTTCATTATTGATAGGCCTTTTTCCTGCCTTGTTGTACCTTTTCTTATTCCAAAACAACCCCATTCGCTGGCTCTTAGCTGTGCGGAAGTACAAGCAGGGGGAAAGTGAGATTTGCAGAAGTATCAAAAGGGAAACAACATTCGTGAAAAATCGATTGCTATTTATAAATGATTAGTTTTGGTAGGGTGAGTATGCTCAATCGTGAAAATACCATTACTAAGTTGCCTGGAGATAAAGCGGATCCGCTGAAAAAACCAGTTGGTACCACCAATATCGTTGTTCCTTTGTACTGCTCGCAGAGTTTCGATTCCGATAGTGCCCATGATTTTGGTGTCTTTCAGGGAGACAGTAAAAGTTCTTTCTGATAATAGAAAATCCTATCAATAATCCAGCATATTAAAAATTTTCTGAAAATAATAACTTTTTCTTGACAGCCTTATGATGCTGTGTTAAAATACTAATCAATAAGATACGTCTTTACAAGGAGTCAGTCAGACATGAAGTCAGCACAATTTACAAACTTTAACCTGTTGTTGCGTTACTCGGGCTAGTGCGAAAGCATTAGTCCTGTTTGGCTTACCAAGCGGGAGTAAATCAACATCTCGCTTGGTTCCAAGTGAGATGTTTTTTCTTTGACAGGCTGATTTTTGGGAAGTTTTTTCAAAAATCACAGCCGCAACTTGCTCTAAGCATTAGAAAGAGGATAGATTTATGCGCAAAGTTGAGTTTCTTGATACCAGCCTCCGGGATGGTGAGCAGACACCAGGAGTGAATTTTTCCATCAAGGAAAAGGTCGCTATTGCCAAGCAGTTAGAGAAGTGGGGCATTTCGGCTATTGAAGCTGGCTTTCCTGCTGCCAGTCCGGATTCATTTGCGGCGGTGCAGGAGATTGCCAGAGTCATCACAAAAGCTTCTGTCACCGGTCTGGCCCGTTCGGTCAAGTCTGATATTGATGCCTGCTATGAAGCGCTCAAGGACGCCAAGCATCCGCAGATTCATGTCTTCATTGCGACCAGTCCGATTCACAGAGAGTTCAAGCTGAAAAAGTCCAAGGAAGAGATCTTGGAAGCAATCAAGGAGCATGTGTCTTACGCACGTTCCAAGTTCGATATTGTCGAGTTTTCACCGGAAGATGCGACACGGACAGAGCTGGACTTTCTGCTGCAAGTGATTCAGACCGCGGTGGATGCCGGTGCCAGCTATATCAATATCCCGGATACAGTCGGCTTTACGACACCAGAAGAGTTCGGCCATATCTTCCAGTATCTCATTGACAATGTTCAGACAGATCGTGAGATTATCTATAGCCCTCATTGCCATGATGACCTGGGCATGGCAGTGGCCAATAGTTTGACGGCTGTTAAGCACGGAGCAAGACGAGTGGAAGGCACCATCAATGGAATCGGCGAGCGGGCCGGCAATGCAGCCTTGGAAGAAGTAGCTGTCGCGCTGGAGATTCGTCAGGACTACTATCAGGTTGAGACAGACATCGTGCTCAATGAGACAATCAACACTTCTGAGCTGGTATCCCGCTTCTCAGGTATTCCGGTGCCGAAGAACAAGGCAGTCGTCGGCGGCAACGCCTTCTCCCATGAGTCTGGTATCCATCAGGACGGCGTTCTCAAGAATCCGCTGACCTACGAAATCATCACACCTGACTTGGTCGGTGTCAAGAGCAACTCACTGCCGCTTGGCAAGCTGTCTGGCCGTCATGCCTTTGTCGAAAAGCTGAAAGAGCTGGCTCTGGACTTTGAAGAGTCTGAAATCAAGGAGCTTTTTGCCAAGTTTAAGGTCTTGGCGGACAAGAAAAACGAAGTCACCGATGCGGATATTCGGGCTCTGATTGCCGGCACAACGGTTGAAAATCCTGAAGGCTTCCACTTTGATGACCTGCAGCTGACGACCAATGACGACCAGACCATTACGGCAGATGTACAGCTGGTCAATGCAGGAGGCGAAGTAGTCAGCTGCGTGGCAGAAGGCAAGGGCAGTGTAGAGGCTATCTTTAATGCCATCGACCAATTCTTCAACCAGTCTGTTCAGCTCCTGTCTTATAATATCGAGGCTGTGACAGACGGCATTGACTCTCAGGCCCGCGTTCTGGTAGCGGTTGAAAATATGGATACGGACACCATTTTCAACTCTTCCGGCATTGATTTTGACGTATTGAAAGCCAGCGCTATTGCCTATATTCATGCCAATGCTTTTGTGCAAAAGGAAAACGCCGGAGAAATCGGCCATCAAGTCTCTTATCGGGACTTGCCTGCTAACTGATTAGAAAGAAAGAGTTATGACCAAGAAAATAGTTGCGCTGGCTGGTGACGGGATCGGTCCGGAAATCATGACAGCCGGTCTTCAGGTCCTGCAGGCCGCAGCCGAAAGCATCGGTTTTTCCTATGAAGTTGAGGAGCTGCCTTTCGGCGGTGCCGGCATTGATGCGGCTGGCCACCCTCTGCCTGCGTCTACTTTAAGGGCGGCCCAGGCTGCAGATGCCATTCTTCTGGCAGCTATCGGCAGCCCTCAGTATGACAATGCAGCAGTTCGACCTGAGCAGGGACTGCTGGCTTTGCGCAAGGAGCTGGAGCT
>NZ_KQ969396.1:168433-181376 GCF_001578865.1 Streptococcus sp. DD11 | reverse complement strand
CTTTGCGCAAGGAGCTGGAGCTCTATGCCAATATCCGTCCAGTTAAGATTTTTGATGCTCTTAAGCATTTGTCGCCTCTCAAAGCCGAGCGGATTGCCGGCGTAGACTTTGTAGTGGTGCGGGAGCTGACGGGCGGGATCTACTTCGGCGACCATATTTTAGAGAAAAGAGCTGCGCGGGACATCAATGACTACAGCTATGATGAGGTGGAGCGGATTGTCCGCAAGGCCTTTGAGATTGCGCGCGGCCGCAAGAAGCGCGTGACCAGCATTGACAAGCAGAATGTGCTGGCGACTTCCAAACTCTGGCGCAAGGTAGCAGATGAGGTGGCAAAAGACTATCCGGATGTGACCTTGGAGCACCAGCTAGTAGACAGCGCCGCCATGCTCATGATTACCCATCCGGCTAAGTTTGATGTGCTGGTGACGGAAAATCTTTTCGGCGACATTCTGTCTGATGAGTCCAGCGTTCTGTCTGGCACTCTGGGGGTGATGCCTTCTGCCAGCCATTCGGAGAGCGGTCCCAGCATGTATGAGCCTATCCACGGATCGGCTCCGGACATTGCAGGACTGGGCATTGCCAATCCAGTCAGCATGATTTTGTCTGTGGCCATGATGCTGAGGGATAGCTTTGGCGAGACCGCTGCAGCAGACCGGATTGAGCAGGCTGTAGAAGCGGCTTTTGCTCAGGGCATTCTGACCAAGGATTTGGGTGGACAGGCGACAACAGCACAAATGACGGAGGCGATTATCAGCAGCTTATGAAATGGATTGTAACAGGCCTTTGCCTAATGTGGAATCTCATCGTCTTTCTCCTCTATGGCTGGGATAAAAGAAAGGCTAAAAGAGGCCAGTACCGAATCTCGGAGAAAACCTTGCTGCTATCGGCTCTTGCGGCCGGTGGGCTGGGAGCGCTCCTTGGCGGCCGAATCTTTCACCACAAGACTAGAAAATGGTATTTCTGGCTGACTTGGATCTGCGGCCTCATCATAGAAATCGGAATTTTGTATTACATTTGGAGAAGCTAGTATGGCTGGAAAATCGATATTTGATAAACTTTGGGACCGACATGTCGTCACTGGCGAAGAAGGTCAGCCCCAGCTCATGTATGTGGATCAGCATTATATTCATGAAGTGACCAGTCCGCAGGCTTTTCAGGGACTGCGCGATGCAGGCCGCAAGGTCAGGCGTCCGGATCTGACCTTCGGAACCTTTGACCACAATGTCCCCACGGTCAATATCTATGATATTCGCGATGTCATTTCCAAGGCGCAGATTGACAAGCTTTCGGATAATGTCAAGGAATTTGGCATTGAGCATGCAGCTCATGGTTCTGAGCTGCAGGGCATTGTTCATATGGTGGGTCCGGAGACCGGCAAGACCCAGCCGGGCAAGTTCATCGTCTGCGGCGACAGCCACACAGCGACTCACGGGGCCTTTGGGGCCATTGCCTTTGGGATTGGGACTTCGGAGGTGGAGCATGTCTTTGCCACTCAGACCATCTGGCAGGTCAAGCCCAAGAAAATGCTGGTCCAGTTTACAGGAGTGCCGCCTAAGGGGGTCTACTCCAAAGACTTCATCTTGGCTCTTATTGCCAAATACGGCGTGGCAGCAGGTGTCGGCTATGTAGTGGAATATGCTGGTGATGCTGTCGACCATTTAACTATGGAAGAGCGCATGACCATCTGCAATATGTCCATTGAGTTCGGCTCCAAGATGGGGATTATGAATCCTGATCAAAAGACCTTCGACTATGTTCGGGGCCGGCCCAGCGCACCTGAGGATTTTGAAGCAGCCGTAGCTGACTGGAAAACGCTGGTGTCTGATCCGGATGCGGTGTATGATAAAGTCATTCATATAGATGTGTCACAGCTAGCTCCTATGGTGACCTGGGGGACCAACCCCTCTATGGGCGTAGAGTTCGGTGCCGCTTTTCCGGAAATCCGGGACATGAATGACGAGCGGGCCTATGACTATATGGACCTGTCTCCGGGAGAAAAGGCAGAAGACATCGAGCTGGGTTATATCTTTATCGGCTCCTGCACAAATGCCCGGCTCAGTGATTTGCAGCTGGCAGCTAAGTTTGTCATGGGGAAGCACATTGCGCCCAACCTGACAGCCATCGTGGTCCCGGGCTCTCGTCCGGTCAAGCGGGCCGCAGAGCGAATGGGGCTGGATAAGATTTTCATCGATGCGGGCTTTGAATGGCGGGATCCGGGCTGCTCCATGTGTCTGGGCATGAATCCTGACAAGGTGCCAGACGGCGTCCACTGCGCTTCTACCAGCAACCGGAACTTTGAGGATCGGCAGGGATTTGGTGCCAAGACCCATCTCTGCAGTCCAGCTATGGCAGCAGCAGCGGCCATAGCCGGCCGCTTTGTGGATGTGCGTCAGCTGCCGGAAGTGCAGTAGCTTGTAGCTGCCTTTGGTGAAGGAAACAGTTCATTTCTTTCATTTGATTCGATTTTAGAAAGGCTCTATGGAGAAATTCACAGTTTACACTGGGACGACGGTCCCGCTTATGAATGACAATATCGATACAGACCAAATCCTGCCCAAGCAGTTTCTCAAGCTGATTGACAAGAAGGGCTTTGGCAAGTACCTGATGTACGCCTGGCGCTATCTGGACAGCCGCTATACAGAAGACCCGGACTTTATCTTTAACAAGCCGGAATACCGCAAGGCGACCATTCTCATCACAGGCGATAACTTCGGAGCGGGCTCCTCTCGTGAGCACGCCGCCTGGGCGCTGGCTGACTATGGTTTCAAGGTGGTCATTGCCGGCTCCTTTGGAGATATTCACTACAATAACGAGCTCAATAACGGCATGCTGCCGATTGTCCAGCCGCTGGAGGTCCGTCAGGCTCTGGCTGGCCTCAAATCCACGGATGAGGTCACGGTGGACCTAGCCCAGCAGAAGATTTTTTCACCGGTAGGAGAATTTTCCTTTGACATTGACGGCGAGTGGAAGCACAAGCTGCTCAACGGTCTGGATGACATCGGCATTACCCTGCAGTATGAAGACTTGATTGCCGAGTATGAGAAGCACCGGCCTTCTTATTGGCAGTAAGGTTATTTTTGCTATATTGCGAAAATTCTGAAAAAGCTTGTCTCTACTGGAAATATATGGTAAAATAAATCTTAACATAATAGAAAAGGAAAACACTTATGACAAAACACATTCAATGGAACGGACAACTTTCACAAGAGGGCTATGATATTCTCAAAGGTGATGGTGGCTGTATCGTCTGCCCGACCAAGGTTGGCTACATCATCATGACCAGCGATAAGGCAGGTCTGGAGCGGAAGTTTGAAGCCAAGGACCGCAAGCGCAACAAGCCAGGCGTTGTCCTCTGCGGCAGCATGGATGAGCTCCGTGCTTTGGCCCAGCTGAATCCGGAAATTGAAGCTTTTTATCAAAAGCATTGGGATGAAGATATCCTTCTGGGCTGTATCCTTCCTTGGAAGCCAGAAGCTTTTGAAAAGCTCAAAGCTTTTGGTGATGGACGTGAGGAGCTGATGACTGATGTCCGTGGCACCAGCTGTTTTGTCATTAAGTTTGGGAAGGCCGGCGAGCAGCTGGCGGCCAAGCTCTGGGAAGAAGGCCAGATGGTCTATGCTTCTTCAGCCAACCCATCCGGGAAAGGAAATCGCGGGAAGGTTGAAGGCATTGGCGACCGTATCGAAAACGCTGTTGACTTGGTCATCGAAGCTGACGACTATGTGGCATCTATCCAGCCGGACAAGACCATCGAAACCCGCTATGAGCAAGGTGTCATGGTCTCTATGGTGGACAAGGATGGCAAACTGGTCCCAGAACAAGGCGGCCAACGCTCCATCTCACCTGCACCAGTGGTTATCCGTAAGGGGTTGGACATCGATAAGATCATGATGCACCTGTCCGATACCTTTAACTCATGGGATTACCGCCAAGGTGAGTATTATTAAGACAAAAGAAAAATCAAGTCCGGTATGAGGGATTCCATCCTTACTATACCGGGCTTTTTCTTGTATAATTATTTGTGTTTTTCCTATGATAGTGCTATGATAGAAGAGGTTATATATTAAGCTTTTGAATTTAAAATTTATTTCTATAAATTTTTTTATCCTAAATTCCCCTTGAGTGGTAAGGACGCCAGCAAACCTGCGGTTTCATGGCTAAATTTTGAGCCTAAAGTCTCAAAATTTCCTGGTTCTATAACAGCATTGCTGTTATAGAACTTGTACCACAGCGGGAAATTTAGGCCTTAAAAAGTTTAGTTTGAATTTAAAAAAGTTCAGAAACTACTAATATATGTATAGGAAAAAAGTTGGAGGATTGTTTATGGAGAACAAGGTTAATTATTGGATGATAATAGCTGGCAGTGGAGGAAGTATGTGGGATATTTTCAAAAAAGAAAATATCGCTTGTATTGATTTTAGTAAGGATTTAGGAAATATTTTGGACTATGAAAGTCCAGAAAAACTAGGACAAGGAGTCAATCAAAATAAATTTATCTGGCAATATGCACATGATATTAAGATTAATGATTACATTATTGCAACTTCAGGAGCGAAAAAGATTTTTGGAATAGGGCAATGTACCAAGACTTATTACTATGATGAATCAAGAGCAGATTTTAAACATTGTATTGGTGTCAAGTGGCTTAAAACAGATGGAGGATGGATTTATCAGGGAAAGCGGGCTCCTAGAAATACTGTAAACTGGGATAGAATTCCTGAACGAATTAGTCTTTATCATTCTATTTTAGATGATACATACGGAAATAAAAAGGAGAGATTAATTATGAATGAAAGCATTAGTGGCTATGTAGAAAAACTAGAAAAATCTCGTAACCTCATCCTCCGCGGTGCGCCTGGTACGGGTAAGACCTACTTGGCCAAGCAGATTGCAAGGGAGTTGACTGGAGGAAATGAGGAGCAAATCGGTTTTGTTCAGTTTCATCCTTCCTATGATTATACGGATTTTGTAGAAGGGCTGAGGCCGGTTTCAAATGATGATGGGCAGATTGGTTTTGAATTACAGGATGGAATTTTTAAACAGTTTTGTGAGAAGGCCAAGACTGCGCAGAAGATTGGTGGTCGGGATAATGAAGCAGTTCCAAACTTCGTCTTCATCATCGACGAGATCAACCGGGGAGAGATTTCTAAGATTTTTGGGGAACTTTTTTTCTCCATTGATCCGGGCTATCGTGGGAGAGATGGGGAGGTTTCGACCCAGTATGCCAATCTGCATGAGACGGATGAGAAATTTTACATTCCAAAAAATGTCTATATTATCGGGACGATGAATGATATTGATCGCTCAGTGGATACTTTTGACTTTGCCATGCGGCGGCGTTTCCGCTTTGTCGAAGTCACGGCTGAAAGTCAGCTCAGCATGCTTGATGAGACTCTTGGAGATGGTGCCGAAGAAGCGAAGGCTCGTTTGCTCAGGCTTAATCAGGCTATTTCTGAGATAGAGGGCTTAAACAGCCATTATCATATTGGGCCAAGCTATTTCCTAGCCTTAAAGGATTTGGACTTTAACTATGATTTGCTCTGGTCTGACTATCTGCAGCCGCTCTTGGAAGACTACTTGCGCGGGGCTTACGATGAAGCGGAGAAACTGGCAGGGCTGAAAGCAGCTTATAGCAATGAAAGCAAGGTAGAAGCTGATGAGACTGACTGATAATCAGCAAAAGTTTTCTAAAAGCGATTTGCTGAATAGCCATCCCAACATCAGTGCAGCTCTTTTGGACAGGACGCTGGACAACCTTTCTAAAGAGGACGGCGTTTTCATTTTTCCCAATGACTTGCTGAATTCTCCTGATTTGGATAAGGAGTGCAAGGTTTTAGAGTCTGTCAATCAGCAAGTCAAGACAGGCAATATTGTTGGCTTTCTGGGCTGCGGTCAAGAAAAGCTGACCATTTCTTTGCGTTTTTCCAATGATGGAAATGACTATTTTCTGCATTATTTGTTGCAAAAAGTTCTCAATTTGAATCTCACAAGTTTCGATGTTGGGCTGTCACAAGATGAAAAATTATACCAGCTTTTGATTTACCTCTTTCCCAAGTATCTGCAGGCGGCCTTGCGCAAGGGACTCTATAAGGAATACCAGCATTTTTCCTATAATGACAGTCATGTCAAAGGTGTGATGGATACCGCTCGCCATCTGAAGGAGAATATTCCTTTTATGGGGAAGATTGCCTATTCGACCAGAGAATTTTCTTTTGACAATTCGCTCATGCAGTTGATTCGGCATACCATTGCGTTTATTCAGAGTCAGGCATCTAGCGGAAGGGAAATCTTATCCAGCTTGGCTTCAACTCGAGAAAATGCAGCGGAAATTGTGCGCGTGACGCCCTCCTATAAGTTATCGGACCGTTCTAAAATAATCCGCCTGAATCAAACCAAACCTGTCCGCCATGCTTACTATCGTGAGTATAGGAAATTGCAGCAGCTGTGTCTGATGCTTCTGAGTCGCAGCAAGCACGGGCTTGGGGCTCAGAAGCAAAAAATTCACGGCTTGCTTTTTGACGTGGCCTGGCTATGGGAGGAGTATGTCAATACTCTCTTGCCAGACGGCTTTGTCCACCCTCGGAATAAGGAACAGTCAGGAGGAATTTCAGTTTTCAGCTCTCGCACTCGGACAGTTTACCCAGATTTTTACAGTAGAAAACTCGGAATCGTTTTAGATGCCAAATATAAAAAACTGGAATTGACAGAAATCAACCGCGAAGATTTATATCAGTTAATTTCTTATTCTTATATTCTAGAGTCAAAAACAGCCGGTCTTATTTTCCCAAGCGTAAAAAAGGCTGTTGACAATGACATAGGCAAATTAGCAGGTTACGGGGCACTCTTGAAAAAGTGGTCTATCCGGATTCCTCAAAAAGCGGAAGACTACGATAATTTTGCTCAGCTCATGAGGCAGTCAGAAATTTCTTTTCAGGGCGTGCTAGAGCAGCACCTGTACAGAGAGACTGAGTCTGGTCAAAAGTAGGAGGTTTGGAAATATTTCTTTCTGGCCTCCTTTTTTGTTATAATGGTACATATTCAAGCAATGGATCAAAATTGATTCAGCGACCTCTATTTTGGGTGGATAAAAGTCCCAATATCTGTAAACAAAGTCTATAATAACCGACATTTTTAAAATTTTCCGTTATAATGGACATTTTTAAAATTTTCCGTTATAATGGACTTGAAGGAGGTGGAGTATGCTTTATATTGCCCTTATCGGAGATTTGATTGAGTCCAAGCAGCTGAAAAACCGCAAGCAGGCGCAGAAGGACCTGCAGGATATGATGGCAGTGCTCAATCAGGATTATCAGGCTTATCTGGTGTCGCCTTTTACAGTGACGACGGGAGACGAGTTTCAGGCCCTATTCAGGCCCAATCCCGAGCTGATGCAGCTCTTGGACCAGATTGCTCTGGGCTTCCCTCATCCTATCCGCTTTGGTCTGGGGCTGGGGGAGATCCTGACCGACATCAATCCTGAGCAGAGCATCGGGGCGGACGGTCCGGCTTACTGGCGAGCCCGCGCAGCCATTAATGCTGTCCATGAAAAAAACGACTATGGCACCAGCCGCATCGCTGTTTCATTGGGAGATGATGCCAGCAGTCAGGCAGTCAATACAGTGCTGTCAGCCTGCTCCTTTATCCAGAGCAAGTGGAATACCAGCCAGAGAGAGGTCTTGGAGCGGATGCTGTTGGAATATATCTATGACGAAGACTTTTCCCATGGCGAAGTGGCAGAGCTGCTGCACATCAGCTCCAGTGCTCTCAGCAAGCGGCTCAAATCATCCGGGCTTAAGATTTATCTGAGAAACCGGCATTTGGCCATGCGTATGATTTTACAGGAAGTGAAGGAGAGTGAGCAGTGACAAATTTTATCGGATTATCAGATTTTTTCATGCAGCATCCCCTTATCGTATTGACCCTGCTGGCCCATGTTTTGGCAGATTTTCAGCTTCAAAGTCAGAAAATGGCAGATTTAAAAGTCCGGCATCTGAAGGTTCTCATTCGTCATTTGGCTCTTGTCTTTCTGCCGCTGCTTATTTTGGCAGTCTTTCTGCCTGCCTACAGCCTCTTTTTTGCCTTGGTCTGGATCAGCCATGCGGTCATTGACCTTCTCAAATACAGGCTGAATGCCTTAGTAGTTCGGCAGCGCTGGCACAAGGCAGCCTTTCTGCTGGATCAGTTCCTGCATACAGTCTTTATCTTGCTCTTTTACTTTTTGCTGCTTGGGGGCAAGGCCAATCTGCCTAACTGGCTGACGGAGCGCTATCAGCTTTTCCAGGCCCTGCTGTTCTTGGCTCTGACCGGCAAGCCGGTTAATATCCTTTTTAAACTTTTCTTCAGCAAGTATCAGGCTGGCGACAATCATGAGGAAACCATTGCCGGAGCTGGAGCTATGATAGGGATTTTGGAACGGCTGATGATGGGGCTCTCTCTTATTTTCGGCCAGTTTACCTCGATTGGTTTGGTCTTTACGGCCAAGTCCATTGCCCGCTACAATAAGATTTCCGAAAGCCAGTCCTTTGCAGAATACTATCTGATTGGCTCTCTCTTTAGTATGATCAGCGTTCTGTTGGTTTATGCTCTTTTGTATTGGTAACAGCGGTTTTTGTTGATGGCCTGATAGTCAAAGGAAATCGAAGAGGTCAAGGAATAAAAAACAGACTGAAAAGCTCAGTCTGTTTTTGTGTTTTCGTCCATCGTATTGCTGGCAGTGCCTGTTTTGTAGTTAATCTCTGCATTGGGTGAAAGATTGTCCAGCAGGACGTGGGTCATCCCGTCCTGGTCCAGCATCTCTCTGCCGCCCAGCTCAATCGAGACAATATTTCCGTCTGCATCAAAGCCGACATACTGCAGCTCAATCTGGCGGGGGAGCAGTTCATCCTCCACATAAATCGGTGTCACTTTATAGTCCAGCCAATGGCCTGGATGGTCGGTCAGCCAGTTTTGCAGGCGCTGCTCATAATAGAACATGCTGTCCTGATTGTTTCTGTCGCTGCCTTTCAAGGCTCCTGAGTCCAGCCAAGCTGTTATGGGAACGAGATTTTTCCCCTCGTCACTCAGTCCGCTGAACTGGTAGCCAATTAGGTGGCCGCGGCTCATGAGCCAAGTTTTTTCTCCGCCCTTGCCGTAGTAAAACTTATAGTTATGCCAGCCGATAGGGCTGTAAGTAATCTTGGTCTCCCTTTTCTTGTGCGGCATATTTCTGGCCTGCAGCTGAATGTGTGCAGCCGTTGCTCGGCCGTACTTATCCTTTTTCCCCAGTCTTAGTTGATAATTTCCAGTGAAACGCAAGGTCCCAATCTCGGTTTCGTCAGCTTCACTGAGGAGCTGCACGCTGGTTTTATCCTTTTGATCGGCTTTCACAGCTTGATAATCAAGGGCTTGCGAAAGCACAAGAAGAGCACTCATTGACAGCGTTAGCCAATGAGCTATCCTAAACTTTTTCATATTATTCTCCTCCATAATATGTATCCGATTTCATTCTACTATAAAATGTATTGTTTGACAAGTGAAAGTTACGAACAGATTACAGAAATGTGTCGAAAATAGCCAAAAAGATTTATTTTTATTCTATTTTTCGGAATTTGATTGCATTTTTGTTATAATAAATGTAGAGAAAAGCAGAAAATGAGATACGGAGGGATTATGGCGAAGAAACTGGAAGACATGTCTTTGGAAGAATTGTGGCAGCTCTTTCCCATCGAGCTGAGAGAGCACAGCACAGACTGGGCTGCTTGGTATAAGGAAGAGCGTGACCGGCTGCTCAGCTTTCTGCCTGCGCAAAAGCTGATTCGGGTCAGTCATATCGGCTCGACCTCGCTGAAAAGCATTTGGGCCAAGCCTATTGTCGATATTCTGCTGGAGATTTCTCAGGAGGCTGATATGGAAGCTTTCAGAGACCTGCTGCTGGCAGAGGGTTACTTGCTTATGTCTGAGAGCGAGGGACGGATGTCCTTTAATAGAGGCTACACGCCGGAGGGCTTTGCAGAGCGGGTCTTTCATCTGCATCTGCGCCCTGAAGGCGACCATGACGAGCTTTATTTCCGTGATTACCTGCAGGAGCACCCAGCTGCTGCCAAGGATTATGAGGCTTTAAAGCTGAAACTTTGGAAGAAATACGAGCACAACCGCGATGCCTATACGGAGGCCAAGACAGACTTTATCAGGAAATACACTCAGGAAGCCAAGCAGCTGTACGGCGGGCGGTATGAGAAAGGGAAGATATGATTTACCTTGTTATGCTTGGCTTTGCTCTTTTGCTGAGCCTGCTATTTCTACATCTAATCAGAAAATCTAAACATCCGATGGGCTGGCTGGGTATCTGGATAATGAAACTCTGGAATCGGGTTTAGCTGCCCATGGTCAGGTGGGCTGCCAATCAGCTGCTGCGTTATGAGTTTTTAACCAGAACAAAGCGAGACTGAAACACTTTTGTCTCAGCCCTCTTTCTAAAATCGTAAAAAATTAACGGAGGTGTCCTATGAAGCAATTATTTTTATGTTCGTATTTTGCAGGAGTCAAGGACCTGTTTCAAAACTATGCTAAGCAGAAAGGTCTGAGTGGCCATGTCCTCTTTATCCCCACAGCGGGAAATGCAGAGGAGTACACAGGCTACATTGATGAAGCAAAGGAAGTCTTTGCGGACTTGGGCTTTGAGCTGGATGTTTTTGATCTGGCCCAAAGCGATAGAGAAACAGCTCAGGCTAAGATTTTCCAGACCAAGCTGCTCTATATTTCCGGCGGTAATACCTTTTATCTCCTGCAGGAGCTGAAGAAAAAGCAGCTGCTGGGTCTGATAAAGGAGCAGATTGCGGACGGTATGGTCTATGTAGGTGAATCCGCTGGCGCGATTATTGCCAGCTCTGACATTCTTTACAATCAAATCATGGATGACAAAACGGCTGCTGACCAGCTGACAGACTATAGCGCGCTGGCTGAGACGGACTTTTATGTGGTGCCGCATGTCGGTGAGGAGCCTTTTGTCGAAAGTGCCCAGGCGACCCTGGACACTTACCAAGACCAACTCCATTTATTGCCGCTGACCAACAGCCAGGCAGTAATCGTGGAGGAAAATGAAGTGCACGTCAGGAAAGAAGCTAAATAATGTGCCACGATTTTAACAAAAGTGCAGAAAAGTAAGAAAAGCTTGGTTGAAGAAACCGGCTTTTTTGCTATACTAGTGATGTGAATAGGAAAAGGAGATTGAAAAATGATTGCTGAAAATATTGCGACTCTAAGAAAAAGAGAGAACCTTTCTCAAGAAAAATTAGCAGAGGCAATAGGTGTATCGCGGCAAACCATTGCCAAGTGGGAAGCGGGAGAAAGTGTCCCAGATGTGCTTCATTCCGCCCAATTGGCTGATTTTTTTGATGTGAGTTTGGATGAACTGGTACATTTGGAGTCCCATTTGTTGACGGCCCCTAATGGAAAGGGCAAATATATTTTTGGGACAGTAACGGTAGGGCAGCGGGGAGAAATTCATTTGCCGCCTCGGGCGAGAAATGTTTTTCACATACAAGCGGGAGATCAGCTGCTCTTGCTGGGGGATGAAAATCAAGGATTGGCACTGCTGGATCCAAGTTTTTTCCTAGAAGCTCCCAAGCATTTCTCAGAAAAGCAGCAGGTGGCAGAATGAAAAGGAAAATGATGGTAGTTTTACTGATATTGATAAGTTTTTTAGGAATCGGCATAGGGTATTTTGCCTATCGCAATCTTCACTATGACAAGGCTAACCTTCGTCAAATCCAGCAGGCTGGGATAGTCGAAAAGCAGGCGACCTTACCAGATGGCTCTGTTATCAATTATGGCGAAGGTCCTAATCACGGCCAGCCCCTGCTCTTGATTCATGGCCAGCAGGTTTCCTGGCAGGATTATGCTAAGGTTTTGGGAGAGTTGTCCAAGCATTTTCATGTCTATGCAGTGGATTGCTACGGACATGGCGGCTCCAGCAAAAATCCGGCTAAATATACAGCACTGGCAAATAGTCAGGACTTTATTTGGTTTATCCAAAACGTTATCCAGCAACCGGTTCTGATTTCGGGACATTCATCAGGCGGCTTGCTGGCAACGCTTGTGGCAGCTGAGGCACCGAAGTGGGTTTTAGGACTGTTGATTGAAGATGCGCCTTTCTTTTCAACGGAGCCCAATCGCGCCCCTTCAACCTATTCTTGGTTGTCCTTTAAAGATATGCACGATTTTTTAGAAAGCGGCGAAAAAAATTATACAGCCTATTTTTTAGAGCACACTTATCTGAGGGCGCTTTTCGGCCGGGAAAATTTCAATAAAATCGTCAGCCAGCCCGCTCTTAACTATATGAAAAATCATCCGGGTCAAATTCCTAGAATTTGGTATTATCCGCCGGAATGGCAGGTCAATACGATATACGATTTGACAGCTAATTTGCAGGACGGGACAGGGAATTATGATCTGCGTTTTGGCAATGCTTTTTACGATTTTTCTTGGTTTGAGGGATTTCATCAGAAAGAGACCTTGAAAAAAGTTCAGTGTCCGTCTGTATTGCTGCATGTAGCTCGCCCTTCGAATCAGAAAACATACTACGATAAAAATGGTATCCTCCTGAGTGCGATGGATGAGAAAGATGCCAAACGAGCGGATAAACTCTTGCCAGCAAACACCTTGGTTGACAATATCAAGAGCGGTCACGATATTCATGCTGAAAAACCAGATATCTTTATCCAGGCTTTGAAGGATTTGCAGAAAAAGGTCAAGCAGGCCCAGTAGCTTGGCTCATACTCGCGGAAAACCAACCTTCCTTCGTTTTGAGCTGCCTCACTCATGCCTGCCTCTCACTGCCTAGTCTGATTTTGATTGTTATTCTAACTGTTTGCTTGCAGCAGCCGTACTGCCCCGCTTTTTTATCAGGCAAAAGGACAGAAAAATAGGAGGCTGAGACAAAAGTCCTTCAGCCTCGCTTTGTTTT
>NZ_KQ969396.1:160914-168138 GCF_001578865.1 Streptococcus sp. DD11 | reverse complement strand
TTCCTACATTGAGGAAAACTCTGTTTTCCTCATCCCCAACCTCTCCCAGTCCCCCAGACTGGGAGAGCCTCGCGGGGTGGGACAGAACTAAATTTTTAAAAATTTAGTTCTGTCCCATCGCCTTTTTTGATATAATAGAGAGTATGAATCAATCAGAAAAAATTTCTAACTATCAGCTTTTGCTGGCCCAGCTGGAGGCGCTCTTGGACGGCGAGGACAATGTGCTTGCCAATCTGTCCAATGCTAGTGCTTTGCTTAATCATGCCCTGCCGCGTTCGGTCTTTACTGGCTTTTATCTTTTTGATGGTGCTGAGCTGGTCTTGGGGCCTTTTCAGGGCGGCGTTTCCTGTGTTCGCATCGCTTTGGGCAAGGGCGTCTGCGGGGAAGCGGCGGAGAAGCGGGCGACCTTGATCGTGGAAGATGTGACCCAGCATGCCAACTATATCGCCTGTGACAGTGCAGCCAGAAGCGAGATTGTCCTGCCTATGGTCAAAGACGGCCGGCTCTTGGGCGTGCTGGATCTGGATTCGCGGGTGGAGGCAGATTACGATGCCATTGACAAGAAATATCTGCAAGACTTTGTCCAGTTATTGCTGGAAAAGACGATTTGGAATTTTGAGATGTTTGGAGAAAAAGCCTAATGTATCAAGCTTTATATCGAAAATACCGCAGCCAGACCTTCGGTCAGCTGGTCGGTCAGCAGGTGGTCGCAACCACCCTGCGGCAGGCTGTTGAGCAGGGCAAAATCAGCCATGCCTATCTTTTTTCAGGACCCAGAGGTACCGGGAAGACCAGTGTTGCCAAAATTTTTGCCAAGGCGATGAACTGTCCCAATCAAGTAGACGGCGAGCCCTGCAATGACTGCTATATCTGTCAGGCCATTACTGAGGGCAGTCTGGAAGATGTCATCGAGATTGATGCCGCTTCCAATAACGGCGTGGATGAAATCCGCGATATTCGCGACAAATCCACCTATGCACCCAGTCTGGCCGAGCACAAGGTCTATATCATTGATGAGGTGCACATGCTCTCGACGGGGGCTTTCAATGCTTTGCTCAAGACCTTGGAGGAGCCGACGGAAAATGTGGTCTTTATCCTAGCGACGACAGAACTGCACAAGATTCCGGCTACCATCCTGTCTCGGGTCCAGCGTTTTGAGTTTAAGTCCATCAAGACCAAGGAGATTGTCGGTCATATTGAGTGGATTTTAGAGCAGGAAGGCATTGACTTTGACAAGGAAGCAGTGCAGGTGATTGCCCGCAGGGCTGAGGGCGGCATGCGGGATGCCCTGTCTATCCTGGATCAGGCCCTCAGTCTGACGCAGGACAGCCATCTGACAGCGGCTATTTCCGAAGAAATCACTGGTTCCATCAGTCTGGGAGCGCTGGACAGCTACGTGGCGGCCTTGGTGGGGCACGATACGGCAGCAGCCTTGGAAAATCTGGATATTATCTTTGACAGCGGCAAGAATATGGCCCGCTTTGTGACGGACCTCCTGCAGTATCTGAGGGATTTGCTCATCGTCCAGACAGGCGGTGAGAATACTCATGCCAGTGAGCTCTTTCTGGAAAATCTCCATACGCCTCAGGAAAGGCTGTTTGCCATGATTGAAACGGCAACGGCCAGTCTGTCAGACATCAAAAACAGCCTGCAGCCTAAGATTTATACGGAGATGATGACCATTCGTCTGGCAGAAGCAGAGGACAAAGCTGCCGCTGCAGAGATTCCGGCTAATCTGGCTGGGGAGCTGGCTGCCCTCAAAGAGGAGATTCAGGCTCTCAAAGGCCAGCTGGCAGCTGTTGGAAGCAAGCCCGCGGCTGTCAAGACTTCAGATGTTCGGCCGCAGAAGTCCAAAGCCTATCGGGCAGACCGCAGCAAGGTCAATGCTATTCTTGAAGAAGCAGTGGACAATCCCAGTCTTGCCCGCAGCAATCTGACCAAACTGCAGAATGCCTGGGGAGAGATTATTGAAAGCCTGGCAGGCGCTGATAAGGCGCTGCTGGTCGGCTCTCAGCCAGTGGCTGCTAATGAGCGTCATGCCATTTTGGCTTTTGAGTCTAACTTCAATGCTGAGCAGACCATGAAGCGGGACAATCTCAATACCATGTTTGGCAATATCCTCAGCAATGCGGCCGGCTTTTCACCGGAAATCTTGGCTATTTCTCTGGAAGAATGGACCGCAATCCGGGCAGACTTTTCCGCCCGCAGCCGCAAAGGCAAGGCAGTAGAAAGCCAAGAAAAAGAAGAAGACAGCCTGATTCCGGAAGGTTATGACTTTTTAGCAGAAAAAATCACGATTCAGGAGGACTGAACTGAGTATTTTATCAGCAATCGTGCTATAATAGAGGTATGAATAGACAACAATTTATTGTAATGGCTGTTTTTACGGCCTTAGAAACCTATTTTTTCAATGAATCTATTATGTCAGGGCACTATTTCATGGCCATTTTCTGGGCTTTTCTGGTACTGCGCAACCTGCAGGTTTCCTATGTCATGGGCCGCATTGTAGATGAAATTGACAAACATTTGGGACATAAATGACAGTGAAAAAGATGCTGGAACAAAAATCGGTCAGACGGAGTCTTCGATTTTTGTTCCAGCATCTTTTTTGTCTATGGTCGTTTGGCAGATCTTTCAGGTGCTTCGAAAATCCAGGCCAACTGTCGTTTGTTTCGACTGAACTCAGTTGAGTCCGGCCAGCCGCAGCCGCCGACGTGTCAGTTTAAATAGAAAGACTATAAGCGTGAAATAGGACTCCCTGCGAGAGCATCCTCCTTTTTACCAGCTGGTCAGGGAGATTTCGCCGCTGCTGAGCCAGATTTCCTGGCCATCAGCCAGCTGGACCAGCAGCTGGCCGCTGCTGGAGATGTCCTTGGCCAGCCCTGTGCAGTCGGTTTTCTTTTGGCTGAAAGTCACCTGCCGGCCCAGGACCAGTGAATGCTGTTTATAGAGATAAAACAGTTCTTCCGGATCGCTCTCATAGAAGCAGTTCCAAATCTCAGCAATCAGTTCATTGCGGCTGATGGGCGGCTCCTGCTCGAAGAGGGAGCCGGCTTTTTCTTTGATGTCCTCCGGAAAGTCATGGATAGAGAAGTTAAAGCCGACTCCGATGATGACATCGGTAACCAGACCGGTCTCGACTGAGGTAGTGGCCTCGGTCAGGATACCGGCAATTTTCTTATTTTTATAGTAAATATCATTGACCCATTTGATGTCCACATCGATGAGGCAGAGATTTTTGACAGCCTTGTAAACAGCCCCGGCTGTTAAAATGGTATAAGAAGGCAGCTGGTCAAAAGGCAGGTCTGGCCTGAGATGGAGGGACATGTAAAATCCGCCCTGCTTGGGGCAGAAGAAGGCCCGGCCGAAACGGCCGCGGCCGGCTGACTGAGCAGCTGCCAGATAGAGAGTATCGGCTGCAGCGCCTGCTTCGATGCCGGCCTTGGCATCCATCTGGGTGGACTGGCAGTCAGGATTGAAAGAAACGGCTATCGGTGCTTCCTGCTCAATCCACTGGGGAATGAGCAGGTCGCCTGCCTTCAGTCTGTAGCCGCGGTTTTTGACAGACTCAATCACGATGCCTTCTTTTTCTAGTGTTTGAATGGCTTTCCAGACAGAAGTCCGGGAAATGCCCAAGTCTTGGGCTATTTGCTCCCCATTGACATAATCGTCTGCCTGATGGAGGATTTGAAATAGTTTTTCATATGTTTTCATGGTTTTCCTTAACTTATCGGCTGCTTTCACGGATGGTCAGCTTGGTGCCCAGCTTGACCATATAAGGCACGGTTTCAGTCTCGCTTTTGAGCTCTTGGTCCAGAATCCTGACAGCCTGCCGGCCCATCTCTTCAGTAAAGACGGTGACAGTGCTGAGAGTGGGAAAGATATACTTGGCCAGCGAGGTGTCATTAAAGGATACGATCTGCACCTCCTGCGGGACAGAAATCCCTGCCTCCTGCAGGGCGCGAAGAGCACCGACGGCCAGGGCGTCACTGGAGATAAAGAAGGCAGGAGGCAGCTGACTTTGCTGCTCGATCAGCTCCTTCATCAGCTGGTAGCCGGATTCGGAGGAAAAGCGGCCTGCTTTGACCCAATCCGGTCTGTAAAGGCCCTTTTCGCTTAGGTAAGTGCGGAAGGTCGTCAGACGCTGGTCTGGCAGCTGGACAGTCTTATCCGCAGTCTGCTCCTGACCGGCAATCATGCCGATGCCACTGAGGTCTTGAGCGAGGAAATAATCAAGTACCTCTATGACAGAGTGCTCAAAATCCGTCGTCACACAGCTGTGGCCTTGGCTCAGCGTGTCACTGTCTACAAAGACCAGCGGCCGTCGGAACTGTTGCAGTTCGCGGATTTGCTTGGGGCTGAACTTCCCCAGAGCGGCAATGCCGTCCGCTTCTTCCAGCTGTCTCAGCGAGTCATTGTTGAAAATCCGTACAATATCATAGCCCAGCACCTGGGCTTTTTTTTCAAGGCCTAAGCGGATAGAGTGGTAGTAGAGATCGTCCAGCTCCTCCTGCTCGGAGTACCATTCGATGATGGCAATGCGCTGGGTCTGGGACCGCTGTTTCTTGCTTTTCTTTCTGAGCTTCCTGTAGTTGAGCTGCTCAGCCGTATCAAAGATTTTTTTGCGGGTTTGGTCGCTGACAGACAGGGACTGGTCATAGTTGAGAACCCGTGATACAGTAGCAGGAGAGACGCCTGCAGCCTGAGCAATATCTTTAATCGTCGTCATCTTTTTGTCCTTTTCTTGGGAATGGTCCTAATCTTATTATAACTTAAATGTTAGTAAAAAACAAAAAGTAATTTAGTAAATTTCAGCAAAGGGGCTTGTTTTCAGCTGCCTTTTCTTTTCCCCGCATCTGACTGGGGCTGCAGCTGAAGAATTTTTTAAAGGCTTTGGAGAAATAGAGGGGGTCTGAAAAGCCAACGGAATAAGCGATGAACTGAATGGGCTGGCGGGTATTTTCCAGAAGCTGCTTGGCCCGGTGCATGCGGACATGGTGCAGGTATTCCTTGGGAGAGCTTTGGTGCTGCTCCTTGAAAATGGTTGTCAGATAGCTGCGGTGGACGGACAGCTCAGTGGCGATTTCCTGAATGCTGAGCTGGGGGAGGGGATACTGGGTATCAATAATCTGCTTGCAGCTGAGATAGAGCTGGCGGCTGGGAGAGAGTTTGCTGCTGTCAGGCTTGGGGGCAATGCTCCCTAAGCAAAACATGAGCTCATAGAGCTGGCCCATGATATGGAGCTGGGCCAGCTGGCTGGACTTGGTCTGCTCTGCAAAATGGACCAGATTCTCAATGATTTTTCCTGCAGAGTCTGAACCGGCATCTTTGCCAGCGAGCAGATAGCAGTCATCTTCAATCTGAGACTGACTGAAAAAATCAAAAGCCCGGCTGCCGCTGATGCCCAGCCAGTAGTAGGACCAAGGCTCCTGACGGTCTGCCTGATAGAAGGTCAGCTCATTTGGCTTGAGAAGAAAGAAATCGCCAGCCTGCAGGTCCATGATCCTGCCTTTGTAATGGAACTGCCCCCGGCCCTGCTTGATATAGTGCAAAATATAGGTGTCCCGTATAGCCGGACCGAAGGAATAAGCGGGCTGGCAGTCTTCGTAGCCGTAGAAGCTGAGCCCCAGATCAATGCTGCCTGTCTGATATTCTGAAAAAAAGTCCATGTTTTTCCTCCTACCTAACATTTTACCATATCTTACTAACAAAATTCTATTTTAGAAAACGGTTTCATTGGGTAAAATATTAGTAAAAATGGAGGTTGAAAAATGGGCATCAAAATAGAAAATAACTTATTTTATATTAACAGCAAGGAGTCCAGTCTCATTATCGAGGAAAGAGGCGGCTATCTTTTGCTCAAACATTTGGGCCGAAAGATTGGGAGCTATCATTTTTCCAATACAGTATGTGAGCGCGACCATGCTTTTTCCGGCAATCCGACACCGGACAACCGGGCCTTTAGTCTGGATACTCAGCGGCAGATTTTCGGTCAGCACGGTCTGGGGGACTTTCGCCAGCCCTCCATCCAAATCCAAAATGGCAATAATGCAGTCACAGACTTCCGCTTTGAGGAGAGTCGGATCATCAAGGGCGGTTTTGAGCTTGAGGATCTGCCCAGTCCCCACAGCACAGAAGATGCTGAGACACTGGCCTTGGTTCTGGAGGATTCCTTTGCTCAGCTTCGTCTGACGCTCTATTTTACAGCTTTTGAGGACAGCAGTACCATAGCCAGCTACTCGTCCTTGGAAAATCTGGGCGGGCAGTCGGTCGTGCTTCACCGGGATTTGAGCTTTATGGCTGATCTGCCGGCAGGGGACTATGATGTTCTGACCTTGCAGGGATCCTATGCCCGGGAGAAAACAGTCCGCCGGCATCGGGTGGAGCAGGGGATTTTTAAGGTGAGCTCCAATCGCGGCGCATCCGGTCACGCGCAGACGCCTGCCCTTATTCTCTGCGATGCTGAAACGACTGAAAATGCCGGACAGGCTTGGGCTGTTCAGCTGCTCTACAGCGGCAACTTTCAGGCCTGGGTGCAGGAGAGCCAGCTGGGGGAGGTTCGGATAGGCCTCGGCATCAATGATGAAAATTTTGCCTGGGAACTGCCAGCCGGTCAGACTTTCTCCACGCCGGCAGCTCTGGTGACCTATTCTGGTCAGGGCTTGACCAAGCTCAGTCAGGAAAGCCAGTATTTTATACAGCATCATATCCTTCCTAAGCGTTTTGCCCGCAAAGAGCGGCCCATTCTCATCAACAACTGGGAAGCGACTTACTTTGATTTTACAAGGGAGAAGCTGCTGGATCTGGCTGAGGAGGCTCGGCAGGTCGGCCTGGAGCTTTTCGTGCTGGACGATGGCTGGTTTGGCAATCGTTTTGACGATAACCGGGCCTTGGGCGACTGGTTTGTCAATGAGAAAAAACTAGAGGGCGGCTTGGAGACATTGATTGCAGATATCCATGCTAAGGGGCTGAAGTTCGGTCTCTGGCTGGAACCAGAGATGATTTCCGTGGAGAGTCAGCTCTACAAGGCGCATCCAGACTGGGCTATTCAGGTGCCGGGCCGCGACCACACCTATTCCCGCAATCAGCTGGTACTGGATTATGCCAATCCGCAGGTAGTGGAGCACATCCAGCAGGTCTTGGATCACCTGCTCAGCCGCTATGATATTGACTACATCAAGTGGGATATGAACCGCAATATCACCAAACTGGGCAATGGTGCCA
>NZ_KQ969396.1:156885-160802 GCF_001578865.1 Streptococcus sp. DD11 | reverse complement strand
TCTTGGGGCGTCTATCAGGTCATCCGCTATCTGACGGAGCACCATCCCGATATTCTTTTTGAATCCTGCTCAGGCGGCGGCGGCCGCAATGATCTGGGCATGATGCGCTATTTTCCGCAAGTCTGGGCCAGTGACAACAGTGATGCCATTGCCCGCCTGCCTATCCAGTACGGCTCTAGCTATCTTTATCCGACGATTTCCATGGGTGCCCATGTCTCGGCCGTGCCTAATCATCAAATGAATCGGATAACTCCGCTTGCGACGCGGGGCCATGTAGCCATGATGGGCAATCTGGGCTATGAGCTGGATCTGACCAGTCTGAGCCCAGAGGAAAAAGAGCAAATTGCCCAGCAGATTGCTTTTTATAAGAAAATCCGGCCGATTGTCCAGCTGGGGCAGCAGTACCGCCTCATCAATCCTGAAGCGGGATCCAATGAAGCGGCTGTGCAGTTTAACTATGAAGAACAGGTCCTCGTCACCTACGTCCGGATTTTGTCTGTTTTTGAGGTCATGGAAAGGACTTTGAAGCTGAAAGGTTTGGAAGAGGATGCTTTCTATGAACTGCAGGAAACCGGAGCGGTTTATTCGGGAGCGGAACTCATGTATGCCGGTCTGACCATGGCCCTTCCTGAGGGAGATTATCTGAGCAGACAGCTGCATTTCATCAGGAAATCATGAGAGACTTTCCGAGCCGCCGGTATTAGAACAGAAAGGCTCATCGTTTTGAGTATCAGCCTTCAGAGGCTATGAAAGAATAAAGGGGAAAGCCATGAAATGGTATAAAAAAATCGGTTTCTTCAGTGCGCTTGCTGTGACAGCTCTGGGGCTGCTGGGCTGTGCCGGTCAGGAGAAGAGCTCAGGTGACGGCAAGGTCACGATTGAATATTTCAACCAAAAGACAGAGATGGCGGATACTATCCAGGCTATCATTGACGATTTTGAAAAGGAAAATCCAAATATTGATGTCAAGCTGACGACAGTACCCTCGGCAGGGATTGTCTTAAAAACACGGATTCTGGCAGGAGATGTACCGGATATTATCAATATTTATCCGCAGAATATGGATTTCCAAGAGTGGGCCGGAGCAGGGTATTTTGCAGATATGACAGGGAAAGATTATCTGAAAAACATAAAAAACAACTATGCTCAAAAGTATGCTATTGATGATAAGGTTTACAGTGTGCCGCTGACGGCTAATGTTTCGGGAATCTACTATAATAAAACAAAATTTCAGGAATTGGGATTAGAGGTACCCAAGACTTTTGCAGCATTTAAGGACTTGGTCGAGCAGATCAAGGCCAAAGGAGAGACACCTTTTGCCACAGCAGGGACCGAGGGCTGGACTCTCAATGGCTATCACCAGCTTTCGCTCATCACCATCACAGGAAGCGCAGATGCGGCTAACGACTACCTGCGCTATTCGCCGGTCAACTCTATTAAGGCCAGCGACCCAATCCTCCAAGCTGATGCTCAGCGTCTAAACCTTCTGGCTGATGACAGCAATGAGATGAAGAACTGGCGCGGTGCTTCTTACAACGATGCCGTAGTCGCCTTTGCTGGTCAAAACGCACTGATGATGTCCAATGGTTCTTGGGCTTTGGCTGCCATTAACCAACAGGATCCTCAATTTGAAGTCGGAATGTTTGCCTTTCCCGGAGAAAAAGAGGGAGAAGAAGCAACGGTCGGGGCAGGGGACTTGGCCCTGTCAATCTCTGCGACGACTAAACATCCGAAGGAGACTGAGAAATTTATCGCTTATATGACATCTGCTAAGGCCATGCAGAAATACTACGATGTTGACGGTTCTCCGGTAGCCGTTGAAGGGGTCAGGGAAAATCCTGATTCGGCTTTGGCAGAGCTGAATAAACTGGCCTTCACAGACAAGCATTACATCTGGATGGGACAGCACTGGAATTCTGAAGAAGATTTCTTCAATCTCAGTGCCAACTATCTGCTAAGCAAGGATCTGAAAGCTATGGCGGATGAACTCAACGCCTTTTTCAACCCAATGAAAGCTGACCTAGATTAGGAGGAAAGGAAGATATGGGTATCCGAAAAATTTTCAATCAATACTGGGGCTGGACTTTTCTGGCAGTTCCGCTTATCTTACAAGCTGTTTTCTTCTACTTTCCTATGGCTCAGGGTGCCTTTTACAGTCTGACCAACTGGACTGGTCTGACTTATAATTTTAAGTTTGTCGGGCTCAATAATTACAAGCTCCTTATGGTTGACGGCAAGTTCTTTCAGGCTGTTTTCTTTACCTTGATTCTGACCGCGGCCTTAATCGTGGGAGAGATTGTGATAGGGATATTGGTGGCTCGGGCGCTGAATGCCAAGATTGCCGGCAAGACCTTCTTTAGAGCCTGGTTCTTTTTTCCGGCTGTGCTTTCAGGTCTGACCGTTTCCCTGATTTTCAAACAGTTCTTCAACTACGGTTTGCCTGCTTTGGGGAGTTTCCTTCATCTCAGATTTTTAGAAGAAAGCCTGCTTGGAACAACGGCAGGTGCGGCATTGGCAACGATCTTTGTCCTCCTCTGGCAGGGTGTGGCCATGCCCATCATTCTCTTTCTGGCCGGTCTGCAGAGCATTCCCTCAGAAATCAAAGAAGCAGCAGCCATTGACGGAGCAAGCGGCAGACAGACTTTCTGGTCTATTGAGCTGCCCTATCTCCTGCCGACGATTTCCATGGTCTTTATCTTGGCGCTTAAATCCGGTCTGACAGCCTTTGACCAGATCTTTGCCCTGACCAGCGGCGGTCCTAATAATGCGACGACATCGCTGGGTCTGCTGGTTTACAATTATGCCTTTAAGAGCAACCAATACGGCTACGCCAATGCCATTGCCATCATTCTTTTCTTGATTATTGGGATTGTATCTGTCTTCCAAATCAAGCTGTCTAAGAAATTTGAAATCTAAGGGAGGGAAATCCATGCAAAAAGAAGAAAAAAACCAGCAATTATGGAAATATGTCTTGCTCATTCTGGGTGGAATTCTCATTCTTTTGCCCTTGCTGACGACTGTTTTCAGCTCCTTTAAAACGACCAAGGATATTATGAATCATTTCTTTGGTCTGCCCAATCCTTTTACTCTCAGTAACTATGAACGCTTGATTGCAGATGGGATTGGCGGTTATTTCTGGAACTCAGCGCTTATCACTGTCCTGTCCCTGCTGGCGGTAGCCTTCTTTATCCCTGCAGCAGCCTACTCCATTGCCCGCAATATGTCCAAGCGCAGGGCGTTTAATATCATGTATTCGCTCTTGATTTTGGGGATTTTCGTTCCCTTTCAGGTCATCATGATTCCCATTACGGTCATGATGAGTAAGCTCGGTCTGGCCAATATGTGGGGGCTGGTCATCCTTTATCTGACCTATGCTATTCCTCAAACCCTCTTTCTCTATGTGGGTTATATCAAGATTAGTGTTCCGGACAGTATGGATGAGGCTGCCATGATTGACGGTGCTGACCGCTTTACGACCTACCGCCGCATTATTTTTCCCATGCTTAAGCCCATGCATGCGACGAGTCTTATCATCAATGCTCTTTGGTTCTGGAATGACTTTATGCTGCCCCTCTTAATCCTCAACAAGGACTCCAAGATGTGGACCCTGCCCCTCTTTCAGTATAATTATCAGGGACAGTACTTCAATGACTACGGTCCGAGTTTTGCGTCCTATATCGTTGGCATTGTCACCATTACCGTCGTTTACCTCATCTTCCAGCGGCATATTATAGCTGGCATGAGCAACGGCGCGGTGAAGTAAGATACAAAGCTCATTAAAAGTTCAAAGCGAAAATAGGAAATCAATGCAGCGACTGGGACAGACTCCCATGATGGTTGCGCCCTCACCCACAGAGGGATGGATCTTTTAGAAGATACCGTATAAGACTCTGTATCATAACATCGACGGCCTATGG
>NZ_KQ969396.1:155153-156171 GCF_001578865.1 Streptococcus sp. DD11 | reverse complement strand
GAAATCATGCAAAGGAGTAGCCATGCCCATTCAAAACAAGACCATGCTGATTACTTATTCAGACAGCTTGGGGAAAAATTTAAAGGATTTATATGCCAATTTGGACCAGCACTTTGGCGATGCGGTCGGAGGCGTGCACTTGCTGCCTTTCTTTCCATCGACTGGTGACCGCGGTTTTGCCCCGGTGGACTACGAAGAAGTTGATTCAGCCTTTGGTGGCTGGGAGGATGTAGAAAAGCTGGGTGAAAAGTACTATCTCATGTTTGACTTTATGATTAATCATATCTCCCGCCAATCTAAGTATTACAAGGATTTTCAGGAAAAGAAAGATCAGAGCCCCTACCGCGACCTCTTTCTCAGCTGGGACAGGTTTTGGCCGGAGAATCGGCCGACTCAGGCAGATGTCGATCTGATTTATAAGCGTAAGGACCGAGCGCCCAAGCAGGAGATTGTCTTTGCGGACGGCAGCAGCGAATACCTGTGGAATACCTTTGGAGAGGAGCAGATTGATCTGGATGTGCGCAGTCAGGTGACCAGTGACTTTATCAGGACAACCCTGCAGCAGTTAGCTGCCCATGGCTGCGACCTGATTCGTCTGGATGCCTTTGCCTATGCGGTCAAAAAGCTGGATACCAATGATTTCTTTGTCGAGCCGGAGATTTGGAGCCTCTTAGAAAAAGTGCAGCAGCAGGCGGGTCAGTTTGGCACAGAGATTCTGCCGGAGATTCATGAGCATTATTCCATCCAGTTCAAGATTGTGGAGCACGGCTACTTTGTCTACGACTTCGCCCTGCCCATGGTGACCCTTTACTCGCTCTACAGCGGCAAGGCTGAGCGCTTGGTCAAGTGGCTGAAAATGAGTCCCATGAAGCAGTTCACGACCTTGGATACGCATGACGGGATTGGGGTGGTGGATGTCAAGGATATTCTGACCGATGAGGAGATTGACTTTGCCACCAATGAGCTCTACAAGGTAGGAGCCAATGTTAAGCGCAAGTATTCCACAGCGGAGTACAAC
>NZ_KQ969396.1:148229-154228 GCF_001578865.1 Streptococcus sp. DD11 | reverse complement strand
AGCTTTTGGGGTCTGAGTCCCACCTTTACTGCCAAATCGGCTCCCATGAATTGATTGCGCGGGTGGACGCCCGGGACTACCTGCAGACCGGTGCCGGCATTGATCTGGGCTTCGACCTCAACAAGGCCCATTTCTTTGATGCAGAGACCGAACAGAGCCTGCTCTAATCCCTTATTTTGATTCAACAAATCCAGACAGCACTTGTTTGGATTTTCTAGTAAATATTTACTAAAACTATTGAAGTTTTACTGGACTTATTTTATAATAAAGACAGTAAAACGGTTTCAAAACCAAAGATAAGGAGTTTATCACATGTCAGCTACACTTTCTATTGAGCAGCTGCGGGCAGATTTTTCGGAAATCTTCCATGCTGAAGCAGATCATACTTTTTTCTCGCCGGGGCGGATTAATCTCATCGGTGAGCATACCGACTACAACGGCGGCCATGTCTTCCCTGCGGCCATTTCGCTGGGTACTTACGGGGCAGCCCGCAAGCGTGATGACCAGATCTTGCGCTTTTACTCAGGAAATTTTGCAGACAAAGGCATCATTGAAGTGCCGCTGGAAAACCTGCACTTTGAGCCTGAACACAACTGGACCAACTATCCCAAAGGAGTTCTGCATTTTCTGCAGGAGGCAGGCCATCAGATTGACCGAGGCATGGATGTCTATGTTTTTGGCAATATTCCCAATGGTTCAGGCCTGTCGTCATCGGCTTCGCTGGAGCTATTGATCGGTGTCATGGCTGAAACGCTTTTTAATTTGCAGCTGGAGCGGCTGGACTTGGTAAAGATTGGCAAGCAGACAGAAAATGAATTTATCGGGGTCAACTCTGGTATCATGGATCAGTTTGCGATTGGTATGGGGGCTGACCAGCGGGCTATCTACTTAGATACCAATAGCTTAGACTACGACCTGGTACCGCTGGACCTTCAAGAAAATGTTGTAGTGATTATGAATACCAATAAACGCAGGGAACTGGCGGACTCCAAGTACAATGAACGCCGGGCAGAGTGCGAAAAGGCAGTCGAAGAACTCAATCGCAAGCTGTCTATCGCCACACTGGGAGAGCTGGATGAGTGGTCCTTTGACGAATACAGCTACCTGATTGAGGATGCGAACCGTCTCAAGCGTGCCCGTCATGCTGTTCTGGAAAACCAGCGCACCTTGCAGGCACAGGCAGCTTTGCAGGCTGGTGACTTGGAGAAGTTCGGCCGTCTCATGAATGCTTCGCATGTCTCCTTGGAGCATGACTATGAAGTGACCGGGCTGGAGCTGGATACCTTGGTGCACGCTGCTTGGGAACAGGATGGCGTTCTGGGAGCCCGCATGACCGGAGCAGGCTTTGGCGGCTGTGCCATTGCCCTAGTCCGTAAGGATGCCCTAGAGGCTTTTAAGGAAAATGTTGATAAGGCTTACCAAGAGGCTGTCGGTTATGCCCCTAGCTTTTACATAGCGGAGATTGCCGGCGGCAGTCGGGTGCTGGACTAAGGAGGGCTAAATGAGAACTCGGGCTGATATCGTCATTTAGTTTAACTGTTATTTGGTCCTTAGCTCGGCTTGCCGTAGGCGGATATAGCTGACACTTCCTAACGGAAGCTTTATCTGGCACCTCAAAACCTTGCTTCCTATCATTTTCTTATTTCAAAATGATAGGCTGAAGCAAACTAAAAGACTATAGCAGAAATGCAGCCCTTTTCAGGAGAAAGGAAATTCTATGCCCAAGAAGTTGGCGGATGCCTTTGCGGAGGCAATTATTTCAAACAGTTCTTATGAGGAAATGGACCGGATTTATCTGAAAAACCGTATCATGGCTTTGGTCGGAGAAGGAGCGGCTGAGCAGGCCAGCAAAGCCGATCGGCTGATCGGCCTGAAAGATGAGCTGGTAGCAGCGGCTCTGGCAGCCGGCAAGATCGGTCCGACCCTAGCTGAGCAGGATAGCTTGGGAGCTGAGCTGATGGACTTTATCACTCCCTGCCCCAGTCAGGTCAATCAGGATTTCTGGACGGCTTATGCGGTCAGTCCAGAGCAGGCCATTGCTGACTTTTATGCTCTCAGCCAGCGCAATGACTACATCAAGGTCGAGGCTGTTGCCAAGAATATCGCTTTCAGGACTCCGACCGACTACGGCGATTTGGAAATCACCATCAACCTGTCCAAACCGGAAAAGGACCCCAAGGAGATTGCAGCAGCTAAAAAAGCCAAGACCAGCTCCTATCCGGCCTGCCAGCTCTGCATGGAAAATGAAGGCTACCAAGGCCGTCTGGATCACCCGGCCCGGGCCAATCATCGGATTATCCGCTTTGATCTGGCTGGGACCCAGTGGGGCTTCCAGTATTCGCCCTATGCTTACTTCAATGAGCACTGCATTTTCCTGCACAGCCAGCATGTCCCTATGGCCATCAGCCGGCTGGCCTTTGAGCGCCTGCTGGGCATCGTCGATACCTTTCCAGGTTATTTTGCCGGATCCAATGCTGACCTGCCTATCGTCGGCGGCTCTATCTTGACCCATGACCACTATCAGGGCGGACGTCACACCTTTCCTATGGAAATAGCCGAGCTGGCCCGCAGCTTTACTTTCACAGGCTTTGAGGGCGTGGAGGCCGGCATTGTCAAGTGGCCTATGTCGGTGCTGCGCCTCCGATCAGCTGACAGGACAGAGCTGGTGGAGCTGGCGGATAAAATCCTTCAGACCTGGCGCAGCTATTCGGATCCCAGCATGCAGATTTTGGCGGAGTCAGATGGTGAGCCGCACCACACGGTTACACCGATTGCCCGGATGAAAGACGGTTTCTTTGAGCTGGATCTGGTCCTGCGGGACAATCAGACATCGGCTGAGCATCCAGACGGTATCTACCATCCCCACAGCGATGTCCAGCATATCAAGAAGGAAAATATCGGTCTCATCGAGGTCATGGGACTGGCGATTTTACCGCCGCGGCTCAAGGAAGAGCTTAAGGAAGTGGAGGAGTTTCTCTTGGGCCGGCGTGACCATGTCGCGGCTATTCATCAGGAATGGGCGGACGGGCTAAAAGCGGCTTATCCCCAGATGACGGCGGATGATGCTGAAAAAACAGTCCAGCAATCAGTCGGTCAGATTTTCTGCCGCGTGCTGGAGGATGCCGGTGTTTATAAGCAGACAGCAGCAGGACAGGCCGCTTTTCTGCGCTTTGTCGAGGCAGTCGGCATAAACTCCTGAAGTATGGTAAAATAGAATATCGTGAAAAGAGAAAGGAAAGACATGGCAATTTTAGTATTAGGCGGAGCAGGTTATATCGGCTCTCATATGGTGGATCGTCTGGTAGAAGCAGGCGAGGAAGAGGTAGTGGTCGTAGATAACTTGGTGACCGGCCATCGGGCGGCAGTGCATCCAGATGCCTTGTTTTATCAGGGGGATTTGGCTGACAGAGACTTTATGCGCAGCGTCTTTGCCAAACATCCATCCATCAATGCAGTCATTCACTTTGCAGCTTTTTCCCTCGTGGCCGAGTCTATGGCTGACCCGCTGAAATATTTTGATAACAACACGGCCGGTATGGTAGCCCTCCTTGAGGTTATGAATGAAGTCGGTGTCAAGAAT
The DNA here is from genome assembly GCF_001578865.1 of Streptococcus sp. DD11. Classification (NCBI taxonomy): domain Bacteria; kingdom Bacillati; phylum Bacillota; class Bacilli; order Lactobacillales; family Streptococcaceae; genus Streptococcus; species Streptococcus sp. DD11. The sequence continues at coordinate 150,648 of NZ_KQ969396.1, read as the reverse complement.
ATCGTCTTTTCCTCAACGGCGGCAACCTACGGCGTTCCGCAGGAAATTCCAATCTTAGAAACGACACCGCAGCAGCCCATCAATCCTTACGGGGAAAGCAAACTCATGATGGAGACTATTATGAAGTGGGCTGACCGGGCTTACGGCATCAAGTTTGTGGCCTTGCGCTATTTCAATGTGGCGGGCGCCAAGCCAGACGGCTCTATCGGAGAGGACCACGGACCGGAGACCCACCTCCTGCCCATCGTTCTCCAAGTGGCCCAAGGCAAGCGCGATACCATCTCCATTTTTGGCGACAACTACGATACGCCGGATGGGACCAATGTCCGGGACTATGTCCATCCCTTTGATCTGGCAGAGGCCCACAGTCTGGCAGTGGACTATCTGCGTCAGGGCCATGAATCGGCTGCTTTCAATCTGGGCTCTTCAACAGGCTTCTCCAACTTAGAAATTGTCAAGGCTGCCCGCAAAGTGACCGGACATCCCATTCCTCTGGAAATAGCAGAGCGGCGTCCAGGCGATCCGGATACGCTGATTGCTTCCTCTGAAAAAGCAAGGAAAGTGCTGGGCTGGCAGCCCAAATATGACCATATCGAAACCATTATCGAAACTGCTTGGAAATGGCATTCCAGCCATCCAAAGGGTTATGATGACAGAAATTAATGTATAAAATCGGCGGAACAGCCGATTTTTTCTTGCTTTTATACAGTATCTTCTAAAAGAGATAACTCTCTGTGGGTGAGCGCACAGCCATCATGGGAGTCTGTCCCACTATTTTTATGTGGAATCACAAAACTTTTATTTATAATGGTTTAAAAGCAGCATATAATAGACTTGTTCGGAAACGAATGATGATTCTTTCTTTTGCTTTCTTTGAATAGTGAACGAAAGAGAAGGAAATAGTCTCTTAACATCATTTCGCTAGCTTTTCCTTTAGCAATGAACCGACGGAGTCGTTTGCCTGTGTGCCGGCCGCTTAAGGCGGACTGACTCAGGATACGTTTTCCAAACAAGTCTACTAAAAGAAAGATTGGTTGCTATGTTATTTAAAACCTTAGTTAGTACTAGTTATTAGTATATCTGAAGGGATTGGGAGTGAATCTTTTGCGCCGTTATCAGATGAGACAATTGTTGACCGTTTGTTTTGTAAGGGCTTTAGAGACTTATGATATAATGAAGTCATAAAAGCTTGAGAAGCCTTTTCATCTTTTCAAGTGGATTTTCATAAAAAGAATAGGAAATAAGTATGCGCTCGATTCTTGCCTTGTATATCACTCTGATGCCGGTCATTCTGGCTGGGGTTCTGAATATGATGTTTTGCAAGTCTTCACTGCTGCAGGCGGCTTATCGGCCAATGGATGCTGGGTTGATTTTAAAGGATGGGAAGAGGCTTTTTGGGGCTAACAAGACCTGGAAAGGTTTCTTGGGCATGATTGTCTGGGGAGCTTTGGCGCAGATTCTTTGGGGATTGCTCTTAAAGAGTATTCCTACCCTAGAGAAGCTGCACTTGGTTTATGCTTTCTACGAAAATACCTTGCTGTTTAATCTAGTGCTTGGGGCTCTTTTAGGGCTGGCTTATGTTTTGTTTGAGCTGCCCAATAGCTTTATCAAACGGCGGTTGGAAATCAGAGAGGGCAAGACGGCGGAGAATGGCTGGAAATGGACCTTTATCTGGATAGACCAGATTGATTCCTTGATTGGCTGTATTATTTTCTTGCTTTTCTATATCCCTCTGTCCTGGCAGCAGATGCTGGGCATTCTAATCCTAGGGGCGGGCACGCATCTGGGAGTCAATCGTCTGCTCTACTGGGCTAAGCTTAGAAAAAATCGTATGTGAGATGGGAGTTATTGATGAAAGAACTATGGCTGGAAAAAGAGCCTTCGGCAGCCTATGGCGGTAAAATCAATCAGTTAATCAACCTCTGTCAGCTGGGGCTTTCGGTTCCCAAGGCTCTGATTTTGCCGGCAGACCAAGTAATGGCTTGGCTAAGAGCAGCTCTGCCAGAATACTCAAAAGAGGGACTTAAAGAGTTAATTCAATTGGGTAAGGAGGAAATTGCGGAGCGTTTGCAGCAGTATCCCTTGGAGCTAGCTTGGCTACAGCAGTTAGCATACTTTTGTCAGGAAAATCAAGCTTATATCGTTCGCAGCAGTGCCCTTTTAGAAGACGGGCAGAACATGTCATTTGCTGGGCAGTATGACTCGATTGGCAATTGCCGGACACTGTCAGAAATTGAGCAGGGCATTCGTTCCTGTCTGCTTTCTCTTTTTAATCCTGAAGCCTTGGCCTACTGGCAGCGTCAGGGTTTGGCAGAGAAGGATTTTGCCATGGCAGTGCTGATTCAGGAGCAGATAGAGCCTGACTTTAGCGGCGTCTGCTTTTCCCTAGATGTGGCGACTAATCAGGACCAGTCTATGC
>NZ_KQ969396.1:145555-147648 GCF_001578865.1 Streptococcus sp. DD11 | reverse complement strand
GCTGAGAGTTTGGTTAGCGGTCAAGTCAATCCTGAGCAGCTAGCTCTTGCTTGGTACAAGCCAGACTGGCTTCAGTTTGAAAAGACTGAAATCCCTCTGGCAGTCTTGCAGAAGCTGCATGAACTGGTGTTGGAGATTGTGGCGTATTTTGGTCGGCCGATGGATATTGAGTGGTGTACCGTACAAGAGCAAGTTTATCTACTGCAGGCTCGGCCCATCACGACAGTACCAACTAAAATCGACAGTGGCCGCTGGACGACGGCGAATTTTCGGGATGGTGGCGTGGCGGCCCAGCCCTGTCCAAATCTGATGTGGAGCCTTTACCGCCATTCTTGGCAAGAGGCACTCTCCAGTTTTTTGCTGGCAATTGGCCTAGAGCCAGATGGTGTGATGCCGCCGCTGATGCGCCTGCATTATGCTCGGCCTTTCTGGAACTTAGGAGTGGTCAAGCAAGGTATGGAGCAGATTCCAGGCTATATTGAGCGAGACTTTGATGATGAGCTGGGAGTTAATAAAGACTACCAAGGTCAAGGTTTTACCAACAAATTAAGTCCAGCCTTGCTCTTGAATTTCCTGCGGGTAGCTTTAAAAACACAAAAAGTAACTAAAACCTTTCTGCATCAGGCGCCAGACAAGCTGCAAGAGTTGCGCCAGCAATTTAACCGCCTAAATCAAGAAATACGAGAACTGAACGACCAAAGCCCGCTCCAGCAAGTCGAGAGTCTTTGGCAGTTAGTGCTAAATCAGGCTTATTTAGACAGTGAGGGAACTTATTTCTGGCAGGCCTACATCAATACGGTCCAGCTGTCTATGAAAAAGACCAGTCTACTCAAATGGCTGACGGTTGATGAATTTTTCCAACTGATAGCTAAGTTGGGAAATGTTTCTCATACCAAGCCTTTGGCTCGAATGCTGGAAGCTGCGGATCTTATTTTGGCAGAGGAGAAACTGACAGACGATTGGCTGAAGTTATCGGTGGAAGAGTTGCAGGAACTGGCTGCACAATATCCTGAGCGAGCAGATTTTATCGAGATTCAGGATTTTCAAAAGGTTTTTGGCTATCACTCGACACGGGAGCTGGACTTGCGAGTAGCTAGTTATGAAGAAGATGCTCATCAGGTTCTGACAGCGGTCCAACAGTTGGTTGTTGATACAGCTTATTACCAAGCGGCCAAAGCTTCGCTCAGTCCTGTCTCAGAGTCTAAACTGAATCTTGCCCATCTATCTCAAGTCAAGCAGAAAAAGATAGAAAAAATCAGTCAAGACCTGCGGAACTTGCTCTGGTGGCGAGAGGAGTTCAAGGATATTTCCACGCGCTATTACCATCTCATTCGTCAGATTAGCCTCAAACTCGGCCGAGCCTATGAAAAGCAAGGCTTTCTGAAAGATTCTCAAGATGTTTTTTACATTAAGAAAGAAAGTCTGACTGCCTTTATGGAAGGGCAAAAGACTGCCGACCAGCTTCAAGAAGAAGCAGCAGGTAATCAGCATTATTGCCAGGCCTATCGAAATTTTGAACCAGTGGGTGATTTGACTGACAAAGAGATGAGCCTGGAAGAGGGGGCCCATGATAGTCAGGCCCTGCTGACGGGAATGCCAGCCAGCAGCGGTCAGGTAACCGGTCGGGTTCGAGTTCTCTTGGATTTGGCCGATATTGAGACGATTGAGCCGGGAGAAATTCTTGTCACTCGCTATACAGATACGGGTTGGAGTTATGTTTTCGGTATTCTGGGCGGTCTTGTGACAGAGTACGGCGGAGTTCTCTGTCATGCCTCTATTGTCGCTCGGGAATGCGGGATTCCAGCTCTGGTCTGCGCCAAGAATGCAACTCAGCTGCTAGAAACTGGCATGCTAGTAACCTTAGATGGAAGAAGAGGAGAAATAAGAATTCATGAAAAAAGAATAAACCTTTGTTTATCGGTGAATACGATAAATCTGTTATCCTGACTTATATGGGCGCCGCTTTTGCACTGTTGGCAGTCTATGCCGTCATTCAGTCCCAGCTGCGTCTGGCCATGATGGCCTTTATCGTTAGCGGTATCTGTGACCTCTTTGATGGCGTGGTGGCGCGACGGATGAAGCGGACTGAAAGT
>NZ_KQ969396.1:141367-145459 GCF_001578865.1 Streptococcus sp. DD11 | reverse complement strand
GACATGATTAGCTTTGCGGCTCTCCCGGCGGTGCTCCTCATGACTCAGCTGCCCTTGGGAGCGGCCAATATCATCTTGGCTGTCCTCTATGTCTTGGCTGCAGTTACGCGCTTGGCGCATTTTAACCGCTTGGCTAAGCATGATGAAGGATCTGACTCCTATTTTATCGGCTTGCCCGTGACTTACAGTGCCCTATTTTTTCCTCTGACCTATCTGGTCTGTCAATGGCTGGCACCTGGTCTCTATGCCTGGGTGTGGCTGGGCTTGTCTCTTTTGCTGCCCTTCCTATTTGTCTACAACTGCCGGATTCCTAAGCCAAACAAGCTGGCCTATCTGGCTTTTGCGATTCTAGCAGTTGCAAGTCTGATTGGTCTGGGGGTTCTCCCGCATGGTTAAGGTCTATCAGAGAAAGACTGGTCAAGTAGTGGAACCGACAGAATACAAGGCGGGTCTATTAGACAAGCTTTATGGTACTGCTTGGGGTCGCTTCCTATTGCCTATCTTGACCCGACCTAGCCTGTCTTATCTTCTGACTTTGAAAGACTATACTGCATTTTCTCGAAAGAAAATAGCAGCTTTTGTTGAAAGTTATCAGCTGGATCTAGCTGACTATGAAGATGGCCCCTATTCTAGCTTCTCGGCTTTCTTCCAGAGAAAAATCAAGCCCAATCTGCGTCCGGTCTGTTCTGATAGTCAAGTACTGGCTGTGGCGGATGCTAAGTTAGAGGTTTTTACCATCAGTCAGGACTTGCAGCTGATGATTAAAGGGCAGACATACAGGCTAGCTGAGTTACTGTTGGATGATGACTTAGATCAGCTGTTCACTGGCGGAACAGCGCTTGTCTATCGTTTGGGAGTGGAAGACCTGCACCGCTATCTGGCTGCTGAATCCGGCAGAATTACCCTAAGTCGAAAAATCAAGGGCCGCTTGCATACGGTTAGGCAGGTAGCCCAGAAGTGGCGCTTGATTTACAAGGAAAATAAAAGAGAATACTGTCTTTTAGATACCGACCTAGGACCTGTCCTGCAGATGGAAGTAGGCGCTCTCTTGGTCGGAAGAATATACAATCACAGTCAGGACCATTTGGTCAGGGGACAGGAGAAGGGCTGCTTTGGTCTGGGCGGCTCAACCATTCTTGTCCTCTATCCAGAAGGCACGATTCGCATGGATCAGGATATTTTGACTTACTCAGACCTCGGAATAGAAACCCAGATTCAAATGGGTGAAAAGATTGGAGAAAAGCTATGTTTAAACGATTAGCTGTTTATTATAAGGAAATGTTTCCTTTGCTGCCGCGCTTTTTTGTGGCTGCCATTATGTTTTTTGAGATTTATTTTGTCCTTCTGCTCAATGACGGAGTGACCACCTTTCACTTTGACCATCAGGAGTTGATTGGGATTTTTACGATTTTTGTCTTTCTGATGATTCTGCGGATTGCAGATGATTTCAAGGACTATGAGACCGACAGGCGGCTCTTTCCTCATCGGGCTCTGCCATCTGGCCGGGTTAAAAAGAAGGACTTGGCTATTGCCCTCAGCTTTATCGTAGCGGTGTCTGTACTTCTCAATATCCTCTTTATGAACAATATCGGCTGGTTCCTCTTTCTCTATATCTACGGAACTCTCATGTCCTTCTGGTTCTTCAAGCGTGACAAGATTCAAAATTCTCTGCCTCTGGCTCTAGTGACCCATAATCCAGTCATGATGATTTTGAATCTCTATACTATCTCTTTTGTTTGCTACAAGTACAATCTGCCTCTCTTGTCCCTACCGACCGTCTTGCTGGCCTTTACCATGTATTTCCCAAGTCTGATCTGGGAAGTCTGCCGTAAGATTCGGGCGCCAAAAGACGAGACCGAGTATGTGACTTATTCTAAGCTTTTTGGTTACAAAAAAGCCACTCGCTTTATCGAGGTGGTGACTCTGCTGGATATCTTGACCAATTTCGCCCTTCTCTGGAATATTTCCCATGTCGGAGTAGTGGTCTTAGTGCTGAATGTCATCTGGATGACTGTCCAGTTTGAGCAGTTTATCAAGGATCCAACTCGCTTTAATATCCGGGAGCGGGTGGAGCGTTATACATATATCACGGAGACGACCATGGTTCTGTCCGTTGCTGTTTATCTCTTGATGGGGGTACTTTGATGAAAAAAATCAAGCAGACAGGGCTTGACCAGGTCGGAGGCAAGGCCTATCATTTGCTGAAAATGCAGGCTGCTGGTTTGCCGATTCCTGACTTTGCAGTGTTTGCTTTTGACTTTTTTCAAGAATCTGCCAGCTCTGCTGACTTGGAGCGGATGGAAGAAGCTTATCGGTCTGGAGAGTTGGACTTGTCCCAACTCAGTCAGCAATTGCAGGATTGGGCTAAAGAGCAGTTTGCGCAGGAAGATCTGACAGCAGCAGAAAACTGGATTCGGCAGGAGTTTTCTCAGACAGACTGTCGCTTTGCGGTTCGCTCATCAGCAACCATTGAGGATGGGAAGGCCTCCTCCTTTGCCGGTCAGTTTGAGAGCCAGCTCAATGTGAAGCCAGATGGACTTAAAGAAGCTATCCAAGCGACCTTGCTCTCTCTTTATCAGGAGTCGACTCTTAGTTATCTATTTGAGCAAGGACTATCGTTGAAGCAAGCGCAGATGATTTGCCTTGTGCAGGTCATGCAGGAGGGAGGCTTGTCTGGGATTTACTTCACAGCTAATCCCAAGGGCATTCTGAACGAGCACATCATTGTCATCGGTCGGGGCTTGGGCAACAAGGTTGTCGAGGATAAGATTCCTACAACCATGGTGACGCTTCATCCCAAGGACCAACTCTTTTATACAGAGCAGACGAAGGACTCACCAGAATTATCACAGGAACAACTTGCGGAGTTACAGGCCTTGGTTGGTCAGGTGAGTCAGCTTTTCGGACCTTATATGGATATGGAGTTCACCTTCGCAAATGGTCAGCTCTATCTCTTGCAGGCACGACCTATTACCACCTTGCCAGAGGGACAGCAGATTATTCTGGATAACAGCAACATTGTCGAGAGCTATCCGGGCGTTTCCAGTCCTCTGACCATTAGCTTTATTCAAGAGGCTTATGCCAGCATTTTTCGAAGTCTGGCCCAGCGCGTGGTTGGCAAGGATGCCCCTGAGTTGGCTGCCTATGAAGCCACCTTTCAAAATATGCTGCAGCCGGTCAACAGCCGGATTTATTACCAGATTCAGAGTTGGTATCAGCTGCTGCAGCTTCTGCCTTTTTCGAAGAAAATCATTCCTATCTGGCAGGATATGCTGGGAGTGAGAGAGACAGAGGTGCCTCAGATGCCAGTGCACCTGTCTGCTTTCAAACGCCTGCAAATCATGCTCCGTATCATCCGAGAATTTTGGACGGCGCCCAAGCAAATGCGGCAATTGGAAGAGCAGTTTGCCCAGATTCAGCGCGAATACGAAGCGAGCTTTTCTCCCGACGCAGATGCGGAGGCCTTGATTGGCTTGGTCAGCAAGCTAAAAGAGGATATTCTGGCTCACTGGGACATTACGCTGGTCAATGATCTCTATGCTTTTGTATATACTGGACTCCTGAAGAAGTCGCGTCGTGGCGGTGCTGTTCAGGCTGAGATTGCAGGAATTGAGCAGATTGAAAGTATGAGGCCGGCTTTGGCTCTGCAGGCTTTAACAGCTCAGCTGAAAGCAGAAGAAAATGCAGCGATTAGACAGGCCATGGCAAGTGAAAGTCCAGCAGTCTTTCTAAGTCGCCAGCATCCTTTGGTCAAAGAAATAGTCCATTTTATCCATGAATTTGGTGATCGGGCTCCAGAAGAGTTGAAGTTAGAAACTCCAACCTTCCGAACGCACCCAGAGCGTCTGCTCAAGCTCCTGCTGCAAATGTGCCAGCAAGAGGAGAAGAAGTTGGCACCTCAGAAACTTGAAGAGGTGCAAAAATCAGGCTGGTGGACGAATTTTCTTCGCAAGCGAGCCATGACTGGTGTTAAATATCGGGAAAGCTCCCGCTTAAACCGCACACGAATCTATGGCATGATGCGGCAGATTTTCCGAACGCTTGGGCAGCAATTAGTCGAGCAAGGTCTGCTGGCTACGCCTGACGATGTTT
>NZ_KQ969396.1:136429-140711 GCF_001578865.1 Streptococcus sp. DD11 | reverse complement strand
TGGCAAGATTCGACTAATCAAGGAGGAAGACCATGCTGGAAATTAAACCAGTCAAACCTAATACTGTAGAGCTGGACGATTTTCTAGCCCTGCCCAAACAGATTTACCAGCCAGACCACCTCATGCAGTCGGAAGAGGAAGAGCTGGCTTTGATTGAGGGCAGTCACCCGCTGAGTTCTGACTTAGAAACCTATGCTTTTATTGGCTATGTGGACAGTCGGCCTTGTATTCGAGGGCTTCTGACCTTCTATCCAGATGATGAGGCTGCTTACTTGGGATTTTTCGAGTCGATCAATGATCAACAGATTGCATCTGCTTTTATCGAGCATTTAGCAGGTTTTGCTCGCAGTCTCGGAGCTAGCAGGATTATCGGTCCCGTACAGGCAAGTTTTTGGCTGGGTTATCGAATGCAGCTGACTGGAACAGAGGAGCTCCCTTTTACAGGGGAGCCTCATAATCCAGCCTATTATCCTCAGCTATGGCAGGAAGCTGGTTTTGAGATCAAGGAGCGCTATCTATCCAATTTTTATCCCAAGGTCAGCAATCAAACTCATCAGGACAAGCTGGCTCATCGCTTTGAGTCTTTTGAAGAAGCGGATTTCACCATTTGCTCTCCAAAGAAGCAGGAGTGGGAAGAAGCTTCGCTGCAGGTTTTTGAGCTCCTCAATCGCCTCTATCAAGATTTTCCGATTTATCGGTCAATTTCTAGTCAGCAGTTCAGTCAGATTTTTCAAAAATACCAGTATATTCTTGATTTTTCTATGGTTAAGCTGGCCTATAAGGAGGGCAAGCTAGCTGGTTTTCTGATTGCCATGCCGGACTACGGTTCTCTGGTTTATCAAAAACTGACTCCGCTTAACCTAGCCAAGCTTTTTTGGACCAAGCGTTTTCCAAAACGTTATACGATTATGTATCTAGGAGTAGATGAGCAATTCTTGGGGTTGGGCTCTGCCTTGGCCTATCCGATTTTTAAAGAAGCACAGAAGCGACAGGCTTCAGCTATCGGTGCCTTGATTCATCAAAAGACAGTCACCCGCTATTATGCAGCAGAACTGCAGGGTAAGAAGCATGAGTATGGTCTTTTTGAACAGGATTTAAACAGCTGATTACAGAGAGAAAAAAATATTGCTTCATCGGATTCCCTTTGCGGAATCTTTTTTTGGTATTGAAAAATGAACAGTTGTTTTTCAGCTGTTCAAAAATGAAATACTTTCAGGGATAAAAGATATTTTTTTAAGCAAAAGGATTGAATTTTGAGTGAAAATCCAGTAAAATTTGAAAGAGATTATTTTATAAAGAAAAGGGAATTTTATGGAAAAAAGAGTCACTGGCGATACACTCCAGCGCTATTCTTTTAGGAAATTATCAGTAGGATTGGTTTCCGCTACGATTGGAAGCTTCTTTTTGAGCACTGCCATAGGGGGGAATGTCAGCACTGTCGAGGCTGCAGAAGTTTCGGCTGATAAATCCGTCCCAGTCCATTATCACTATGTAGTAGAGTCGGAGCTGACCGAAGCTGAGAAAAGTGCAGTTGTGAAGGAACTTCCAAAGTTTGTGGAGGAAAGTGCGGATGCGTATTATCTGGTCTACCGTCCAAAGACTCAGGGGATTTCATCGGAAAATCTGCCGCGGACAGGCTACTCAGGACTTTGGGAAGCGACCTTCGCAGTTGCAGGGGTGACCTTGGCGGTTCTGGTCATCGCTAGAGGCAGAAATGGCAAGAGATACCTGTCTTCGATTTTGCTGGTGACAGGACTGGGCTCGATCCTTCTGGCTCCTTCTGTCTTTGCAGTGACCAATATTGAATTGGCTGCTTATAATCAAAGGCTGAATTTGGCTGTGGGAGACAAGCTGCCTGAGCCTTTGGATATTACTGGCTTTGAATATGTCGGCTATCTGAAGAGCGGCGAGCAGGACAAGGGAGCTCAAACAGGAAGCCATCAGCTTCCTGCGGTTCAAAAGGAATGGTCAGCTGTCGAAGTGGATCAGCAGCCAGCTATCCAGCCAGAAAATACTGGCACGACCAATACGGCGGTCACTGATGAAGCGGAAAAACTGACTGAGCAAGAAAAGGAAGTTATTGCTGCTCAAGAACGTCAGTTTGCCCGGCTTTCTCCTACCCATGAAGTACCCGAGCTGAAAATCACAAGTGACGATACCACCCAGACTCAGAGCTTGCCTTATCAAACTGAGTATCAATATTCGGATCAGCTGGCCCAGGGGCAGTCTCAGGTGATTCGTGCGGGTATTGCAGGTACGAGGACAGTCGTGACTCGCAACTACAGCGCCGGTCAGCAAATTGTGAAAAGTGAGCTGATTTCTGACCAAGTCACTGCCGAACCCGTTTCGGAAATCATCATGGTCGGCACTGCGGCGGCCAATTATGTGCCAAAAGAAGCACCTGTCCAAGAAGTGCCTGAATTAACCAATTACGGCACTGTTCCAGACACTGCGCCTGTGCATGAAATACCAGAAGCAACCGAGTATGGAACCGCGCCCGATACTGCCCCAGTACATGAGGTAGCGGAAGCAACCGAGTACGGCACTGTTCCTGATACTGCCCCAGTACATGAGGTAGCGGAAGCAACCGAGTACGGCACTGTTCCAGATACTGCGCCCGTTCATGAAATAGCGGAAGCAACTGAGTATGGAACCGCACCTGATACAGCACCCGTTCATGAAATAGCGGAAGCGATCGAATATGGCACTGTTCCTGATACTGCTCCAGTACATGAAGTTCCGGAAGCAACTGAGTATGGAACCGCACCTGATACAGCACCCGTTCATGAAGTTCCGGAAGCGACCGAATATGGCACTGCTCCTGACACCGCGCCCGTTCATGAAGTTCCGGAAGCGACCGGATACGGCACTGTTCCCGATACTGCTCCAGTACATGAAGTTCCGGAAGCGACCGAATACGGCACTGTTCCAGATACTGCGCCCGTTCAAGAAGTTCCGGAAGCAACTGAGTATGGAACCGCACCTGATACTGCCCCAGTAGAAGAATTGCCAGAATTAGAGCTGACTGCAAGGGATGAAACAAGAAGAGAAAAGATAGATTTTTCAGTTGAAGAGCAGTATACAGATGACATTCCTGAGGGGACCCGCCAAATTATCACACCTGGAGTACAAGGGGAGCGAGCTATCACAACCCGCATCTATACCTCTAACGGCCAGGAAGTTGACCGTCAAGTTTTATCAGATGAAGAAATCCTTGCAGCAGTCAATCAGATTATCAAAGTTGGAACAAGGAAACCAAATCTGGTACCAAGTGATGCACCGCAAGCGGACGCCCTGCCAGAGTACCCACTGACCTATACTGATGAAACGCGTGTAGAGAAAATCAACTTCGCTATTCGTGAGGAGGAAACGGACGAGCTTGTGCAAGGTGCCCGCGAGATTGCCACTCCCGGCGTGCAAGGCGAGCGGACGATTACGACCCGCGTCTACAGTTCTAACGGCCAAGAAATCGACCGTCAGGAACTGTCTAATGTCGAAACGCTGTCCCCTGTGACCCAGATTGTCAAGGTCGGCACGGCCAAGTCCAGTCTGGTGCCCAATGATGCACCGCAAGCGGACGCCCTGCCAGAGTACCCGCTGACTTATACTGACGAAACGCGTGTAGAGAAAATTGCTTTCGATATTGAAGAGCAATATACTGATGAATTAGCTGAGGGAGCTCGTCAAGTCATCATTCCCGGCGTGCAAGGTGAGCGGACGATTACGACCCGCGTCTACAGTTCTAACGGCCAAGAAATCGACCGTCAGGAACTGTCCAATGCAGAGACCTTGGCCCCAGTGAATCAGGTGGTCAAGGTCGGCACGGCCAAGTCCAGTCTGGTGCCCAATGAGGCTCCGCAAGCGGACGCCCTGCCAGAGTACCCGCTGACCTATACTGATGAAACGCGTGTAGAGAAAATCACCTTCGCTATTCGTGAAGAAGAAACGGACGAGCTTGTGCAAGGTGCCCGCAAGATTGCCACTCCCGGCGTGCAAGGTGAGCGGACGATCACGACCCGCGTTTACAGTTCTAACGGCCAGGAAGTTGACCGTCAGGAGCTGTCCAATGCAGAGACCTTGGCCCCAGTGAATCAGGTGGTCAAGGTCGGCACGGCCAAGTCCAGTCTGGTGCCCAATGATGCACCGCAAGCGGACGCTCTGCCAGAGTACCCGCTGACTTATACTGACGAAACGCGTGTAGAGAAAATCACCTTCGCTATTCGTGAAGAAGAAACGGACGAGCTTGTGCAAGGTGCCCGCAAGATTGCCACTCCCGGCGTAG
>NZ_KQ969396.1:134905-135469 GCF_001578865.1 Streptococcus sp. DD11 | reverse complement strand
CGATTACGACCCGCGTCTACAATTCCAACGGCCAGGAAATCGACCGTCAGGAACTGTCTAATGTCGAAACGCTGTCCCCTGTGACCCAGATTGTCAAGGTCGGCACGGCCAAGCCACACATGGTGCCCAATGAGGCACCAAAAGCGGACGCCCTGCCAGAGTACCCGCTGACCTCTACTGATGAAACGCGCGTAGAGAAAATCGCTTTCGATATTGAAGAACAGCTGACGGATGAACTGGTCGAAGGTGCCCACGAGATTGCCACTCCAGGCGTGGAGGGTGAGCGGACGATTACGACTCGCGTCTACAGTTCTAACGGCCAAGAAGTTGATCGTCAGGAACTGTCCAATGCAGAAACCTTGGCCCCAGTAACTCAGGTGGTCAAAGTCGGTACGGCCAAGCCAAACATGGTACCAAATGAGGCACCAAAAGCGGACGCTCTGCCAGAGTACCCGCTGACTTATACTGACGAAACGCGTGTAGAGAAAATCAACTTCAATATTGAAGAGCAATATACTGATGAATTAGCTGAGGGCACTCGCGAGACTGCGACTCCGGGCGTGG
>NZ_KQ969396.1:126625-134885 GCF_001578865.1 Streptococcus sp. DD11 | reverse complement strand
AGGGCGAGCGGACGATTACGACCCGCGTCTACAATTCCAACGGCCAGGAAATCGACCGTCAGGAACTGTCTAATGTCGAAACGCTGTCCCCTGTGACCCAGATTGTTAAAGTCGGTACGGCCAAGCCACACATGGTGCCCAATGAGGCACCAAAAGCGGACGCCCTGCCAGAGTACCCGCTGACTTATACTGACGAAACGCGGGTAGAGAAAATCACCTTCGCTATTCGTGAAGAAGAAACGGACGAGCTTGTGCAAGGTGCCCGCAAGATTGCGACTCCGGGCGTGGAGGGTGAGCGGACCATTACGACCCGCGTCTACAATTCCAACGGCCAGGAAGTTGACCGTCAGGAGCTGTCTAATGTCGAAACACAGGCGCCAGTGATGCAAGTCGTCAAGGTCGGCACGGCCAAGCCACACATGGTGCCCAATGAGGCACCGAAAGCAGAAGTTTTAGAAGAGTTCGATTTAATTCCACTGCACCATCTATTGGCAGAAGCAGATCAAGTTAAAGCTCAGGCACGCTATTTCAACGACAGTCAGAGCCATCAGAATGCCTATGATACTGCTTTGACGGCAGGCCAAGCGATTCTCAGTCAATCACAGGCCAGTCAGGCAGAAGTCAACCAGCTGGTGGAACAGATCAATCAAGCCAAGGCTCAGTTAAGCGGTCTTGAGGTTGTCAAAACAGCCCTTCAAGCTGAATACGATTTAATTCAAAGTGTCAAAGCGACCGTTCAGTACAAGAATGCGGATCCAGACAAACAAACGGCTTATACAGACCAAGCAGCTCAGGCAGAAAGGGTTCTGCGCAACCAGCTGGCGACACAGGTGCAGGTCAACCAAGCCTTTACCAGTCTGACAGCAGCCAAAGAAGCACTGAATGGTGTAGCCAAAGTCAAGCCGACCGTTTCTATCCTAAGTCTGACAGAAAACGCTGAGGATAAGTCGGTTACGGTCCAATACACTTTGGAAGATCGGACGCAGTCTTACCGCTCAGCGACTGCTGAATTATACAGGGGAGAACAGCTGGTTCGCGCTCTTCCGATTCGCAATTTTGCAGGAAATCTTAAGATTGACGGCTTGGACTACTATACAGACTACACTTTGAAGACCCAGCTGACCTATGAGCTGGACAGCGGCAGCTTTACAGAGCTTGAAAATGACAGCCGTACTTTTAACTTGGAATACAAGAAAATCGCCTTCCGTAATATCGAAGCGGCAGAGTTTTACAGCAAGGAAAACGACCAGTACAAGCGCCTCGTCTCTATGAGTGCCCTGCCTACTGATCTGTCAAACTATTTTGTCAAAGTCAAGTCTAGCGACTCCAAGGAAATGCTTCTGCCGGTTCACAGCATTTCAGAAGGTGAGAAGAATGGCAAGGCAGCCTACAAGGTGACAGTCTCTCTGCCGGAGCTGGTAGAAGAGACTGCGACAGGCTACAAGTCTGGCTATGACTTTTATATCAGCAAGGCTGGTCCTAGTCAGCAGAATGTCTACACCAGCTTTACCGGTCTGCTGGACGCTATGAAGAAAAACATGGCCGGCAGCTATGTGCTGGGAGCAGATCTGGATGCCAGCGAGGTCAGTCTGGCACCGGCGGACTATGTCTATCTCAAAGGAAACTTCACTGGCAGCCTGACAGGCGGCCACGATGGCAAGCAGTACGCCATTTATAATCTGGCTAAGCCTTTGTTTGAAAACCTCAAGAGCGGCTCCTCTGTTTCCAATCTGGATCTGAAGGATGTCAATATTGTCGGGACCTATGACTCGGCAGCTCTGGCCCGCAATGCGGACAATGCCCGGATCAGCGATGTCTCTGCCCAAGGGAAGGTAGCTGTAGTGGACAAGGCCTCACAGGTAGCTGGTTTGGTCGTCGTTGCCAGCAATACGCAAATCAGCAACAGCTCCTTTAGCGGGACTATCCAGACCAATGATAAGCAGACCAAGGCATACAATGCCGGCGGTCTAGTGGCCAATCTGAAAGGCAGCAGATCCCTGCTCAGCCAAAGCAGAGCAGATGTGACCATACTCGCAGGCGCTCGGACAAATGAACAGCGCTTCGGCGGTCTGGTCGGCCGCTTGGAGGACAATGCCCGGATCAGCCGATCGTATGTATCTGGACAGATCCAAAATACGACTAAGAACGGCCAAATCGGCGGTGTAGTCGGGTCTAATTATTCCAATGGCTTAATTGATACGGTCATCAGCAACATCAGCGGTACGAATTTCCGCAGTATTTCCGGAGACCAAGGCTATGACAACACCCGTATCACAGAGGCTTATGTCGTTGAAGGCAATGAAGGGCTGGAAAATGACAAGTTTGTCACCTCGACACTGACACTGGAAGAGGCAGAAGAAAAGCTGACTGGACTGGGCATTACGACTAGCTTGGACGACAGCAATCTCAATCTTACCTCTCTGGACTACAGCCAGGAAAGGAATGCGCAGGACAACCGCGCTATTGCCTATGCCAACATGGAAAAACTCCTTCCTTTTTACAACAAGGAAACCATTGTAGCTTATGGCAATAAACTTCCGGAAGACCAGAAGCTCAATACAGAGCTCTTGCTGGATGTTGTTCCGATGAAGGGGGACCAGATCATTACGGATCTTCACAGCCATAAGACTGAGATTAACCGCCTGATGCTGCATTTTGCGGACAATACGGTCCAATATCTGGATCTGACCTATAAGGGTGATTTCAAATACAAGGCCATTGCAGAATACACTGTAAATGACTTAGGCCTCCTTTATACACCAGAAGCCTTCCTATCTGACTATAGCAGAGTGCTGAATCAAGTGCTGCCAGAGCTGGACAAGGTGGTCCTGGACTCACCGGCTATGCGCACCGTTCTGGGTGTGGCAGCTGATACATCGCTGGATGATCTTTATCTGGATACAGCCTTTGATCAGGTCAAGACCAAGCTGTCAGAAGAGCTGCGCAAGGTTTTGGCTATGGACAAATCCATCAATACCGAAGGAGATGCGGTAGCTGATTATCTAGCTCAGAAGATCACGGCCAATAAAGAAGCCTTCCTGCTGGGACTGACCTACCTCAACCGCTGGTATAATATCAACTATGACAATATCAATGTCAAGGATCTGTCAGCCTACAAGTTTGACTTTTATGGCAATAATGAAGCTTCAACACTGGATACCATCATTGCTCTCGGCCAGTCTGGCTTTAACAACCTCAAGGCTAAAAACAGCTATCTGGCCTATGATACGTCACTGGCTGAAGCAACGGGCAAGAGGGGGCTCTTCAACTATCTGGAAGGCTACCGCCAGCTCTTCCTGCCAACCAAGACTAATAACGAATGGCTGAAGACCAATACCAAGGCCTACATCGTTGAGTCCAAGTCAGAAGTAGCCGCCGCCAGAAAACTGCAGGACGAGGCTGTCAATGGCGGTAAATACTCTGTCGGAGTTTATGACAAGATTACTGCTGATAATTGGGAATACAAAGGCATGCTCTTGCCGCTCCTGACCATGAGCGAAAAAGGCGTCTATGTCATCTCCAATATGTCCACCATCTCCATGGGAGCTTATGACCGTTACCGTGATGCGGTCAACGGCAAGGTGCGGACAGATGCAGAGCTAGCTGAATATGTCGAGGACCGGGTCAGAAAGTCAGCTGAATTCCAGCGCGATCACTATGATTTCTGGTACAAGATTTTGAGCGATGAAAGCAAGGACAAGCTCTTCCGTTCCGTTCTGGTCTATGACGGCTTCTCCTTCAAGGATGACAAGGGCAATAAATACTGGGCGCAGGCCAATGATCCGTCTGCTTCTATGCAGGAATTCTTCGGACCGGCTGGTAAGTGGTATGCCAGCAAGGGCTACAATGCCTATGCGACAGGAAATGTCACCCACTTTGATGCGGCTCGTCTGCTGGAAGACTACGGCAACTCTGTCTATACCCATGAGATGACCCACAATTCTGACGGCGCTATTTACTTTGAAGGAAACGGCCGCCGCGAAGGATTGGGAGCTGAGCTCTATGCCCGCGGTCTCCTGCAGTCTACGCCAAGTACTGACGAAGCAACCATCACCCTGAATACCCTCTTTAAGACGGATAAGGATTCTACCACACGGATGCACACTTACAACTTTAAGGAGCGCGTCCAGAATGCTGATGATCTGCAGCACTATGTACACGGTATGTTTGACATGATTTACACGTTGGACTATCTGGAAGGCACTTCGATGGTCAAGCAGTCTGATGATGCCAAGCTCAAGTGGTTCAGGAAGATGGAGAACTACTATGTTACGGATAAGTATAATAAGCAGACCCACGCGGGCAATCAGGTCCGCAGCTTCACTGCTGAAGAAATCAAGCAGCTGACGACTTTTGAATCCCTGATTGACAATGATGTCATCACCCGCAGGGAAAATAAAGACAGCGGCCAGTATACCCGTAACGGCTACCTCAGTCTCAGCCTCTTCTCGCCAATCTACTCAGCTCTCAGCAATCCAAATGGTGCACCGGGCGATGTCATGTTCCGCCGGACGGCTTACGAACTCTTGGCGGCTAAGGGCTACCAAGACGGCTTCGTGCCTTATGTTTCCGGCCAATTCTCCAAGGAAGCTGTGGCTGAAGGTTCTATCACTTATGACAGCTGGCTTAAGAAAGACGTCGGTCTGGTGACGGACCAGAAAGTCTTTGACCATGTTCTGAAAGGTGAATACGAGTCATGGACAGCCTTTAAGAAAGCCATGTATCGAGAGCGGATTGACAAACTGCAAAATCTGAAGCCGATTACCATTGAGTATGAGCTGAAGAAGCCGAACAGCACCAAAAAGGTGACAATTTCTTCCTATGCAGAAATGCAGAAACTCATGGACGAGGCTGTGGCAGAGGATGTGCGCAATATCACCAATGCCACTACCAAAGTGGAAGCCAGCTGGGTCAACCTGCTCAAGAAGAAGATTTACAATGCTTATCTGCGTGAGACAGACGACTTCAGAGAATCCATTTTTAAATAGATTTGCTTAGGAACCGACTATTGAGCTGGTTCGCCTCAAGGGGTCGGCCAGTAAGTCATCAGCAGCCCGCTTCGTCCTTTCATTTGCCTTGTCAAATCAGCAAAACGAAGCTGGCTGTGATTTCAATAACGGCTTGCAAGCCATCAAAAAAACCAATTCTGCCAAGTGTTGCTTGAAAGGATTGGTTTTTTGCTGACTTTCGTGTCTATTTTAATCTGAGAATAGAAAAAATAGGAAAAAAATAGACCAAAATAGGGGCGAAAAGCGCATAAAATACTGCTATTTATGACAAAAGATGTTATAATTGTCATGTATATGTCATATTCCAGCATATGCATCTTATGTTTTTTGGCTTGACGATGAAGCATAGAGTCTTTCTGTCTTTTTTGTCAGCTGAAAAGAAAAGCCAGACAAGTAAGGGTGTGCCTGCTCTTATTTGTCTCCGCAGTTTTTCGTTGGTTTTCTATGCAGGATCCAGCTCGCTCTGGCCTGCTGCAAAAGACAAACGGAAAGACTGCATTGAAAAAGAAAAGAAGGAGGAGAAATCGTTCAGTTGAAACAAATTTATGATAAGCTGTCCCATGCTGTGATGGCTGTCTTGCTGCTAGTGTCGGTTTTTATTCCCCTGCTGAGCCAAAATAGCAGTGCTTCAGCTGCGGAATTGACTGAAAGCGACTATCAGCTGACTACAAATGTCACCATTAATACCAATGTACTCAAGGATACCGGCTATGGTGAAGGCAAATTTTACATCGCTCCGACCTATACTTTTGCAAATGACAAGGTATTAAATGACGGCGATACAATGGTCTACAAAGTGCCTCAGCAGTTCAAAATCGAACGGGCCGCCGAGGAAAATCTGACAGCGCCGGACGGTACTACGGTCATTGCTAAGTTGGTGACAGATCCTGTGACTGGTACTGCAACGGTGACCGTGACCAATGCAGCTTATTTTGCCGCCAATCCTGACAGCAAGCGGATTTCAGCTTCCTTTACCGTTGTCTGGGCTGATAATATGCCCTACAATCAGGAGCAGGAAGTTCATTTTCCTGGTGCCAGGACCTATAAGCTCAAGCGTATCAAGGTCGATGAGGAGCCTCAGGGGTATTCCAAGTGGGGTGTTCAGGATTCTAAGGATCCAAACTATGTCAACTGGCGTATCCGCGTCAACCGTGATGTCCAAAATCTTGGCCAAGTGGTCGTTGAAGATGCTATTCCCGATGACCAAGAGCTGGACGAAGACTCTGGCATCACAGGCTACCACTTTACCGACTGGGAAGGTGCTTCAAATGCAGTAGCAGGTACGCGCACATCCTTTAAGCCGAGCGAAGTTGTGACCATTACTGATGAAAATCACTTCACTGTCAATGCAGGAGAGCTCAATGGCAGAGGGATTTATATCGTCTACCGGACTCGCCTGACCAAGCCAGTTGATAAGGTAACCAAAAAGGCCTTTAACGATGTGACGGTGACGGCAAACGGTCAGACAATGCCTGCCTTGGTATCGCGGCCATTTGCACCGCTGACGACGTTGGATGGTATCGGGGAAGCTACCCGGCCTGATGAAGTCATTTTTAAGGTTCAGAAAGAGCTGACCGGCCGTACTTTGGCAGACGGCGAATTTACCTTTGACTTGATTAATAAGGATGATAATGACAAGGTTGTCCAAACTGTGACCAATCAAGGCGGCAGTGTGACCTTTAAGAAAGTCCGCTTTAAGCAAGAAGGAACCTTTAACTATGCCATTCGTGAGCGTGCCAGCAATCTGCCGGGCGTGACCGATGATGCCAATCCGGAAATTAACATTACAGTAAAAGCTGAAAGCGTGAACGGGGTCAGAACAGCGACAGCAAGCTATGACCGTGAGTCCTTTGTCAATACTTATCAGGCAGAGCCGGCTAGTGCGGCCATTACTGCCAAGAAAGAGCTGACCGGCAAAGCACTGGAAGCTGAAAAGTATACCTTTAAGCTGACCGAAGTCGGCGGTAATAACCAAGAGCTTCAAGCAACAAATGACGCGAATGGTGATATCAAGTTTCTCGGAATCAACTATGATAAAGAAGGAACTTATACTTACAAGCTGACAGAAGTAGCTGGAAGTGAAGCTGGAGTGGCTTATGACAGCACAGAACATACTGTGACAGTCACAGTGACGGACAATAACGGAAAATTGGAAGCGGCCATCACCGGCAACAATCCAACATTCACCAATAGTTACAAAGACTATGGTGTCAGCTACGAGTTTATCAGCAGCAATCCGGCTTATCCAAATCTGCCAAAAGAGGTAACCGATTTGCTTCCGGCAGATGCTAATCGCTACACTGATGGCAGCAATGTAGATGCCAAGCAGCCGGCGCAGACCAGCGTCACAGTGGCGGAAGGGACTTGGACTTTCAAGGGCTATGCTGAAACGGATAGACAGACAGTGGCAAACAGCGACCTTAAATTTACTGGTAAATGGGATTTCACACCAGCACCAGCTAAATACAAGGCAGCTTACAGCTTTGTTAGTGCCGATCCGAACCATGCACTGCCTGCTGAAGTCAGCAGCTTGCTGCCAGAAGATTCTAAAGAATACACAGACGGCACAGCAGTGACGGCTATTGACCCAAGTAAGAAAACAGTCCAAACCGCAGCCGGCACCTGGACTTTCAAGGGCTACGATGCAGCCAGCAAAACTGTAGCAGGCGCAGATGTCGTATTTACAGGCACATGGACATTTGAAGCAAAAGTTCCGGATTCATCCTCGATTGATAGCGACAGCAATGATTTGGATGGTAAGGATATTTCTGATGATTCAGATGCAGGCAATACCTCTGGAAAATCAGGCAATCTAAGGTCAAAAGCTACGAAGAAAGTTCTGCCAAGAACCGGCAGTGAAACTTCTGTACTTGCTGTATTTGCAGGTTTTGCCTTGCTGACAGCATCAGTTTTTGCCTATCGTTTCAAAAAAGCTAATTAATTTTAGCCAGACGAATCACCTCAGCTAGCTGAGGTGATTTTTTCTAGCTTTTGTCATCACCTATCCTTGATAATGTACTGACGATTAGTCTTATAAATTCTAAAGCAGGCGAGGCTGGGACAGACTCCTATGATGGCTGAGTCCTCACCCGAAGAGAAATCTATCTTTTGGAAGATACCGTATAAGAATGGAGTCGACGAGAAAGAAGAATAGAAATAGAGGAGTTATGATTGCTCCTAATGATAAAAAGCCTGCTGAAAATATAGTTGCTCAGGCTTTCTTTGTGCTATAATAAAGAAAAACAATGAGG
>NZ_KQ969396.1:124049-126605 GCF_001578865.1 Streptococcus sp. DD11 | reverse complement strand
TTTACAAGAATTAACGGCTATTCCTTCCCCAACAGGCTTTACGGCTGAGGTGGCGGACTATCTGGTGAAGACTTTGACTGGACTGGGCTATGAGCCCATCCGCACCAATAAAGGCGGCGTCCATGTCGTGGTCAAGGGGGCAAAGGATGACCAACACCGGGTGGTGACGGCTCATGTCGACACGCTGGGGGCTATTGTCCGCGCTGTCAAGCCTGACGGCCGGCTCAAGCTGGACCGGATTGGCGGCTTCCCTTGGAATATGATCGAGGGTGAGAATTGCCTGGTTCATGTGGCCAGCAGCGGCAAGACGGTCAGCGGCACTATCTTGGTCCACCAGACCTCCTGCCATGTCTACAAGGATGCCGGGACGGTGGAGCGAACCCAGGACAATATGGAAGTCCGTCTGGACGAGAAAGTGACCAGCGAAAAAGAAACACGCGCCCTGGGCATTGAAGTCGGAGATTTCGTTTCCTTTGACCCGCGGACCACTGTGACCGAAACCGGCTTTATCAAGTCCCGCTTCCTGGATGACAAGGTCAGCGCAGCTATTCTCCTCAACCTTCTGAGAGTCTATAAGGAGGAAGGTGTCAAGCTTCCGGTGACCACTCATTTTGCCTTCAGTGTCTTTGAGGAAGTAGGCCACGGGGCCAATTCCAGCCTGCCGGCTCAGGCAGTCGAGTATCTGGCCGTAGATATGGGAGCCATGGGCGACGACCAGCAGACCGACGAGTACACCGTTTCCATCTGCGTCAAGGATGCCTCCGGCCCTTACCACTATGAATTTCGCCAGCATCTGGTAAACCTGGCCAAGGAGCAGGAAATCCCCTACAAACTGGACATCTATCCATTTTACGGTTCAGATGCCTCCGCAGCCATGAGCGCCGGAGCAGAAGTCAAGCATGCTCTGTTAGGCGCTGGTATCGAATCCAGTCACTCTTATGAGCGTACCCATATTGATTCAGTTGTCGCGACAGAGCGCATGGTGGATGCTTATCTGAGAAGTAGGTTGGTGGATTAAGACTTATCGTCATTTAGTTTATCTTTTATTACTTTGTTAGCTCGCCTTGCTACAACAGACTAGAAGGCTGTTGTAGGTTGTGGATATGGCAAGTGAAGCTTGCATCAGTTGTACTTTTGACGCTTCCTCTCGGAAGCTTTATCCGCCATCTCAAAACCTCCACTGGAGTTTTGAGCAGCTCGCTGCCCTATCGTCCTGTATTTTAAGCGACAGGATAAAACTGTCCCCCAGACAGTTTTACTGCTAAAAGCAAACTAAAAGACTATACATGCTAACTGCCTTGATTGCTGAAGTTTTTCATTGGCTAGTATCAAAATCAGTAGCAAAAAACCGATTCGCAGTTTGAGCTGCGAGTCGGTTTTTATTTGGCTTTATCTGACACTCCACACACTGACCGATCCTTCCTCCACGGGAAAGTCGCCCCAGCCTTCCTGGTCGATGGTGACAGTGGCTGCTGAGTGGCCCAGGTAGTCGGTAAATTCCTGTCCTGCCCACTCTGGTCCGACCTGCATGCGCTTGCTGGCGGGGCCGCTGTTGCTGATGACAACGGCGATTGGCCGGCCGTCTTCTTTGCCCTGACGGGTCCAGCCGATACAGTGGGGGTCGTCGAAATAGTCAGTCTGCTCCCCATAAGCCAGCTGGAGGCGGATGTCCAGAAGTTTATCCAGGATTTCTTGGAAGCTTTGCTGGGCAAAGTCACCCTCAATACCGTAGTAGTCTCCGTAAAAGACACAGGGCAGGCCAGCTTCCCGCAGCAGGATAAGGGCGTAGGCAGCCGGTTTGAACCATTCTTCAACAGTAGATTCCAGGGCCTGCCCCCGCTGGGTGTCGTGATTGTCCACAAAGGTCACAGCTGATTCAGGGTGATTTTTTGCTAGGCTGTAGTCAAAAATGGTGCGCAGGTCATAGTCTGCCCCGGCCTTGCCGGCATCAAAGAAATTCTGATGCAGCTTAACATCGACCAGATCAAAGCGGTAGTCAATACTGGACAGATAAGCATCGTTGGCTGTCTCATCGCCATTCCAAAATTCGCCGAAGACATAGAAATCCTCACCGTATTTTTCGGTAATATCACGGATGAAATTGCCCATAAAGAAAGAGTCAATGTGCTTGACCGCATCCAGCCGAAAGCCGTGGACTCCCGTCGTTTCGATGAACCAGTAGGCCCAGTCGTAGAGATTCTGGATGACTTCGGGGTGCTTAAAGTCAATATCAGCATACATGAGGTAGTCATAGTTGCCGTTTTCCCTATCCACCAGCCCATTTTCTGCCCAGCCTTTATTGTCGCCCTGAATCAGATAAATGCCGGATTTATTTTGGGCGGCATCATAGTCGGTCCCGGTGAAGTGGTACCAGTGCCACTCAAAGTCATTGTATGTCTGCTGGCGGCCGGGAAAGGTAAAGTGGGTCCAGCCTTCAATGTCAAAGGGTTCAGACAGGGCCTGGGTTCGGTTGCTTGGGTCTACCTCAACAACTGAAAATGTCTCGGTCTCATCCGCAGCGGCCTTGTGATTGAGCACCACATCGGCGATAGCTTC
>NZ_KQ969396.1:121622-123680 GCF_001578865.1 Streptococcus sp. DD11 | reverse complement strand
CTTTTAAAGTTTGGATTGCCTTGAGATAGTCTTCTTTGCTGCCATACTTGGTACGGACTGTCCCTTTCTGGTCAAATTCCCCCAAATCAAACAGGTCATAGACACCGTAGCCGACGTCATTGGATCCGGTTCCCTTAAAAGCCGGTGGCAGCCAAATTTTTCGGATGCCCTTAGCAGCAAGTTCAGGTGCAGCCTGAGCCAGCCGTTTCCAATGTTGGCCATCATCTGGTAAATACCATTCAAAATACTGCATTAAGGTTTGATTGTCCATACTGGATACCTCACATTCTTGGTGTTGGACCTATTTTACCAAAAGAAGCAGAAATCAGCAAACCTCCGAGGGTCTTATCGAGAAGAGAGGGGCCGCTGTGATAGCGGCGCAAGCAGCTGCAGGCTGCTGAGACGAGCCAGGCTCCGTCTAGTCATGTAGTTTAGCTTTTATTAGATCGTTAGCTCAGCTTGCCTTAACAGTCCGAGGGAGTGAAAAGGTCCCTCGGACTGTTTCGCTACTAAAAGACTAGATAAGCCAGCCGCGATGTTGCCGGCTGCGTCAGCTGTTCTGGGAGGCAATCCTGCTTTTATGTCAATTTTTCTCAAAATAATGAGAATAATATATTGAATTTGAAGCGCTTACAGGTTATAATGAAGTGGTAATAAAAAACTGATTTACAGAAAGGGAGCTTCTTATGAAAAAGAAAAAATGGCTCAGTTTCATGCTGCCCAGCTTATTGGCTGCACCTTTTATTTTGTCTCAGGCCGTGCAGGCGGATGAGGTCCTGCAGGCTGATAGCAGCAGTGCCGAGCAGACTGCTGTCAGCCCTGCGGCCATCTCTGATCAAAGCATCCAGCCGGCTGTTCTGACGGTAGAAAGCAGGGAGGCAGCAGCAGACAGTGCAGTCTCAGCAGCTCAGGAATCTTCCCAAGTGGACGGGGGCGGCACTGCCGAGGACAGAACAGCATCCTCTGGAGAACTCTCTCAGGGGCAGGACCGGTCTGGGGCGGATGCGAATGCTGCCCCGACTGCTCTGCTGACTGCGGCGACAGGCCAAGAGCTCGCAGCTTATACCGGCCGTCTTGCTGATGCTTCTCTGTCTGACAAGAGTCTGACAGTGCAGGATGCTGTAGATGAACTGCTCAAATGGGCGGCAGTCAGCGACTCTCAGCTGGGCAGCAGCGCTCAAGATCGAATCAGCTTCGCTAAAAGTCTGGGCATGATTGGGCAGGAGACGGATGCCGCCTCCAGTGTGCCGGCGGCAGATTTGCAGTCGATGTACGCTCTTGCCAAGCAGCTTTATGACGCCTATCGGGCAGAGAAAAAAGCACCTCTCTTTCTGAATGGCCGAGCACAGCCCATTTTCCCTTATAGCAGCGGCCAAAAGGAAGACAGCGATTATGCCTATGAGGACAGTGAGATTGTCCGTTTTCCAGTTTATGTAGAGACTGATTATGACACTGACGGCGACGGCCAGCGCGATTTGGTCAAGGCCATTGTGCAGCTTCCTAAGGCTGCGGCAAATGGTGATTTTAAGGCTTCTACGATTTTGGAAGCCCGCCCTTATGTTGCCGGCACGCTGGATGAAAGCTATGTGACGCTGGAAAGTCTGGGCCTGCCGACCAATGGCTCCTATGATATGAAGCAGCTGCGCAGCCAGCCGGCCAAACGTCAGCCGGTTTCCGCTATGACGACAGTTGAGGCGGCCAAGCGGGCCAAGGCGTCAGACTGGTATTATTATAGTCCTTATGAGGGGATTTATGATTATGAAGATTTGAATTGGTATGATTATTTTCTGGTGCGGGGCTATGCTTTTATTTCCAGTGCCGGATTGGGAACCAGAGGGTCTGAAGGTTTTAATACGACCGGATCTGACCTAGAAATCGCAGCCTTTAAGAATATTATCGAATGGGTCAATGGCCAGCGGACAGCCTACACGGATAAGACCGGCAATATCGAAATCAAGGCTGACTGGGCCAATGGCAAGGTGGCAATGACGGGCCTTTCCTGGGCTGGCACCACGACCTTCGGTGTCGCAGCGACCGGCGTTGAGGGCCTGAAGACCA
>NZ_KQ969396.1:120168-121531 GCF_001578865.1 Streptococcus sp. DD11 | reverse complement strand
ACCATTATTCCGGCGGCTGGGATTGCTTCTTGGTATGATTATTTCAATAGTCAGGGCACAGCCTATACCAATCCGCCTTACAGTGATCTGTCCTGGCTGTCTTTGTATGTCTCTACCCGGATCCTGGATGCAGCAGACTGGGCGACTGTCTGGAATAAATATGCTGATTACATCAATCAGCTAAATAAGGACCAGAATGCCCACGGCCGCAATTACAGCGAGGTTTGGCAGGAGAGGGATTATACTCTCAGCCCGGAAAAACTGAAAACCAGCGCTCTTTTGGTGCACGGTCTCAATGATGACAATGTCAAAACCAAGCAGTTTGAGCTCATGTATGATGCCTTGAAAAAGGCTGGGCAGGATGTTAAGCTCTATCTGCATCAGGGCGACCATGTGTATCCGGCAGCAATGTCCCGCGGCTACGGTATCACAGCCAACAAGCAGAATTTCTATGACCTGCTGAATACTTGGCTTTCTCATTATCTCTACGATGTCGAAAACAAGGTCACTGAGCTTCCGGCTGTATTAGCACAAAACAACTACGATCCCAATCAATGGACTAGCTACGATGACTGGAAGAGCAGCGGCCGGCTGATTCTGACGGCTCAGTCCAAACGGCTGCAGGAAACAATTTCCAGTGATTATGCCGGCGCAGGAATTGACATCAGCAGGCGGGATGAAGCAGTCAGTCAAGCCTCCTCCAAAGCCAATCTGACCTTTATCAGCGAGGTGACAGAAGATACGACTATCAAGGGCCACATTCCAGTGCATTTTCAGGCAGCTTTGGCTAAGGGCAGCGGCAGCAATCTGCAGGTGAATGCTCTTCTGGTGGATCTATCGGATCAGGAATTTGACGTGGTCGGAAATGGCTCTGCCAGCGACCAAGCAGACAGCGGTGCCTTTTGGCAGGGCAGCAGTCTGAGCAATCTGGATATTAAAAACTTTGCCACAATCAAAACCAAGTACAAGGTCATTGCCAAGGGCTGGATCAATCTGGCCAATCCCGAGTCCGGCTATGAGCCCTCCAGTTCCCGCAGCAGCATTGACCCGACAGACGGTCTTTTCCGCGACTATACGGTCTATCTGCAGCCCAATCTCTACACTGTCAAAAAGGGCCACAAGCTGGCTCTGGTACTGAATACCTATGACCCCAGCGATCTGAGGATTGACTCTCCCTATGAAGTGACCTTCAGGACCGATTCTATCAGCGCGGTCATACCGATTGCAGAAGCGACCCGACTGCAAAAGGCCATCTATGCAGCCAATGCTGCAGACAGCGATTATGCCAGTCTGCCGGACATCACAGGAGCTAAGCTAGTGGCACCGGCCGTTGCAGTGATTCCTGAATATATCTTTGCAGACC
>NZ_KQ969396.1:119286-120148 GCF_001578865.1 Streptococcus sp. DD11 | reverse complement strand
TGTCTAAAAAGAAAACACATGGTTAGAAAACAGCAAAAGCAGCAGAACTTCTCTATGAAGCGGAAGTTCTGTCTGCTTTTGATGCTTCCTCTTTGATTTTTTGGATAGGACTTTCTTACATATCAAAGGAAAACATTATGAAACAGTTTATTCAAGACATTTTTGACCAGAGTATGGCGATTGAAAGTTTCACTCATACCAGCTCTGAGCGCGCTATTGAAGACTTTCTCCAGAAGACAATCAGCCGGCTTCCTTATTTTCAAAAGCATCCAGACCGATACGGCCGCTTCCAAATCCCGGATGATGTCTACGGCCGCAGTGTCAACTGGGCTCTGGTGAAGCGGGATGCCACTGATACGGTTATTCTCTTTCACCATCATGATACAGTAGATATTGAAGATTTTGGCAGCCTCAGGGCCTATGCATTTGATAGTCAGGCTCTCAAGGAAAAACTGCCGGATCTGTCTCCAAAAGAAGAAGTAGTGGATGATCTTTCTTCTGACCAATGGCAGTTTGGCCGGGGGTCCTGTGATATGAAGGCTGCCTTGGCCCTGCAGCTGGGAGTGCTGGCAGCATACGCTGAAGCCGATACCGGACAGGTCAATCTGCTCTATCTGTCTGTCGGGGATGAAGAATCCTACTCTCAGGGCATGCGGGCAGCAAACAGCCTGCTCTGTGAATTGCAGGAGCGTTTTGGACTTCATTACATATTGGCGGTGGATTCGGAGCCTTTTGAAAGTGAGTCTGCTGAAGAAAAAGTCCTCCATATCGGCACAGTGGGTAAGCTCTTGCCGGTCTTTGTCACACAGGGCATTCTGTCCCATATGAAAGAGCCGCTGAAAGGCATCAGTGCTGTCTCTCT
>NZ_KQ969396.1:116852-119266 GCF_001578865.1 Streptococcus sp. DD11 | reverse complement strand
TGGTTGAGAAGATGGATCTCAATCCGGTCCTAGCGGACACTGCCTACGGTGAGCAGTCGCCGCTGCCTTCCTGGTCCTACATGCGGGACCTCAAGGAGCAATATGATGTTTCGACCGTGCTGCGGGCCGCCGGCGCTCTCAGTCTGCTCTATCTGGACCGCAGTCCCAAGGAGCTGATGACCCTTATCCGCCGGCTCAGTCAGGAAGCCGTTGATGACTTTTATCAACGCCATCTGCAGCTGCAGAAAATCTATCAGGAAAGCTGGGAGATTCCCAAACCGCGGGTCCTGTCCTATCAGGAATTGCTGCAGGAATGCCAGAGCAGGCCTGATTTTGCAGCAGTGCTGGCACAGATAGAGCAGGAAGGACAGGAGTCTTTAAAAAACGGTGCTTCCTATCAGGAAATCACCATCGGCAATATTCAGAAAATCCTTGATTTCCACGACCGCAAGGAAGCGCTGGTTATTATAGCCATTGCACCGCCCTATTACCCTTCTGTCAACTGCCGGCGGCTGGCAGAGAGCGGGATTGATATCGAAAAGCTGATCAGTCTGTACAGAGACTATTTGGCTGATACAGCAGGCTGCCGCCTCAACGTAGAGGAGTTTTTCATGGGGATTTGCGACATCAGCTACTGTTCCTTGGAAAAACCGCTGGCAGATTATGAGCAGCTGCTGGAAAGCATGGCAGTGCCGCGGAATCTCTATAGCATTGATTTTCCTAAGATTGCTGCCATCAATGTTCCGGGAATCAATCTGGGACCTTGGGGCAAGGATCTGCACCAGCTGACGGAGCGTGTCTTTGAAAAGGATATGCTGGAGACCATCCCCAACTTTTTGCTTTATTTGCTGGAGAATATTGCTGCCATCAGACTTGCAGAGCGCTGAACCTTCCGCATGCGGCTGTGCGGACAAAGGCCTGTCTGCTGCCTGCAATCGGGCACAATCTTGCAGAAAGACTGGTTTCACTGAATATAAACTTTTTTTAAGACGAATTCCTGCGAAAATAGTATACTATATTATACAAGAATAGATAAAGGAGAGCTTTTTTATGATTGAATTTAAAGATGTTACCAAAGTTTATGAAGGAACGGTAGCCCTGAATCAGCTGAACCTGGTCTTAGAAAGCGGGGAGATTGTCGGTTTAATCGGCCATAATGGTGCCGGCAAGTCAACAACCATTAAATCTCTGGTCAGCGTGATTAACCCCAGCAGCGGTCAGATTCTGGTTGACGGCCAGGACTTGGCTGCCAATCGTTTGGAGATCAAGAAAAAATCGGCTATGTTGCGGATTCCCCTGACCTTTTCCTGCGCCTGACTGCTAATGAATTTTGGGAGCTGGTGGCGACTTCCTATGATATGACAACGGCAGATACAGAAGCGCGCCTGACGGAGCTGCTGGATCTCTTTGATTTTGCCAGCCACCGCTATGAGGTCATCGAGTCCTTCTCTCACGGGATGCGGCAAAAGGTCTTTGTCATCGGTGCCCTCCTGTCGGATCCGGATATTTGGGTTTTGGATGAACCGCTGACCGGTCTGGACCCGCAGGCAGCCTTTGACCTTAAGCAAATGATGCGCCAGCATGCTGACAAGGGCAATACGGTGCTCTTTTCTACCCATGTCTTGGAAGTGGCAGAGCAGCTCTGTGATAAAATTGCCATTCTTAAAAAAGGTGCTCTCATTTTCTACGGCAGCATTGCAGAGCTAAAAGGCCAGCATCCAGAAGAATCGCTGGAAAGCATTTATCTAGGTTTGGCCGGTCGAAGAGAAGAGGTGAGCTCAGATGCGTCTTAAAGCTGTCAAAAAATTAGTCGAAATTAACATTCTCTATGCCGTGCAGCCCAACCAGCTCCAGCAGTATCGCAAGAAACAGGCCAAAACACCAGACAGAAAGATTAATGTTTCCCTGCAGGCTATCCGGACCTATTTGATTTTAGGACTTCTCTATCTCTTCCTTTTTGGCCTCATGGGTGCGGTCAACTATTTGGTGGGCAACCCTGGTCTTTTTGCCAATCTGGTGACAGTCTTTGCTCTCTTTTCTATGTCACAGGGTTTTCTGGCTTTCTACAATGTCTTTTATGAAAGCAAGGACCTGCAGTCTTATCGGCCTTACGCCTTCAGCGAAGCAGAGATTATTGTCGGCAAGGGGATTTCAGTCCTTCTGACCCTGCTGATTGCACTCCTGCCTATGTTTAGCTATTTTCTGGTTTTGGCCATTCAGGGCGGCAATATTCTCTTGGGCCTTCCCTTGGCTCTGCTTTCTATACTTATTCTCTGCTCTGTTTTGACTTTTTTGGTCCTGATTGCCGTGCACTTTATCACAAAAACGGCTTTTTTCAGACGGTATAAGAATCTCCTGTCCAATCTCATCTTGGCAGCTGTCTCCATTGCTTCCATGATTCTTTATTTCTTCAT
>NZ_KQ969396.1:114484-116033 GCF_001578865.1 Streptococcus sp. DD11 | reverse complement strand
CCAGCCTCTTTCTTTCCGCCTATGGAAGCCTTTTACCATTTTATCATCAGTCCATTTGAGTCAGCCTCGCTCATCGGTATTTCAGCTTGGCTGGCAGCAGCAGCTATTCTTTTTCTCATCGTCAAAGTCAAGGTTATTCCTGAATTTTACGAAGCAGCCCTGATGACCGGCTCTGCAGCAGGTAAGCAGGAGCGCGTGCGAGACATCAATGTTGATGATGCCAAGAATTTAGGGAAATTTGCCTGGCGCTATCATATCCGGCTCTTGAGTGAAGGTTCTGTCGTCATGCAGACCATTCTGATGTCGGCTGTTCTTCCCTATCTCTTCATTATCAGTATAGTCATGGGAGTTATGAGAAATCTTCCCTCCCTTGCTTCCTATCTGACACCACGTTTTCTGCTGCCGATGATTCTGCTGGCTGTTTTCATTGCCACGCTCAATTCCGGCGGCAATAATCTGACGGCCATTGGGATTTCACTGGAAAGGGAAAACTTTGACTATCTCAAAGTTCTGCCCTTTGACCTGGAAAAGTACATCCGTCTGAAATTTTGGTATCTCTTTGTCCTCCAGTCTGTGCTGCCGGTTGTTTTGCTGCTGGCTGTCAGTTTATTTCTTGGTGTGCACCCCATTACGCTCATCACCATGCTCTTAGTCTGGTTTTTCGCCAGTCTGATCTGGAGTTCCTGGGGCTATCATTATGACTACAAGCACCTATCGACCAACTGGTCCAATGTCACAGAATTGCTGAACCGGGGCAACAGCATGGTTAAGACCCTGCTGGCTCTGCTGATTACCATAGGAATGGTGATAGCCATTGCAGTTCTCTTCTTCCTCTCCCTCAGCCTGCCGGCCCTGATCCTTTATCTGCTGTAGGCGGCCTTGGTCATTCTGCTGGGTCTGCTGGCCTTGCTCAGCTACCGGCATACAGGAAAAATTAAACACCGAATTGGCGGTCTTCTATTAAAGTAAACAATCCTCAGAGAGAAGAAACCTTCTGAGGATTTTCTACTGCTCTTGACGAAACCAGCCCTAAGGGCGCAGTTGAGTCCTAGAGCAGTGGATGCAGTTTTGTCCATTAGGACAAAAGCTGTAAACTCTGAAAGCCTCTTGACGAAACTAGCTCAAAACCTCTGGGGGAGGTTTTGAGGCTGCGTGCGAAACAAGCCTATAGAAAATGAACTCCCTTTTTCTTTAAACTATGATATAATGAAAGGGTAAATATTGAATCGTGCAAAGGAGTATGTAATGGGCACTATTAAATCCAATATCGTCATTTAGTTTATCTTTTATTACGTCGTTAACTCACCTTGCCGTACTCCAGTACAGCCTGCGGCTCGTTGCCTAGTACTAAAAGCAAACTAAAAGACTATATGATATCAGCTAGCTCGGCGATCAGCGAGCTGGTCGGGCTGGACACCGGCGCTGCGCAAAATCTGCAGGTGGAGTTTGCCTATACGGCTGAGATTGCTGGGATGGAAGCCGGACGTCAGGCGGCCAACAGGATGCTACAGGCGGTTTCTGACTTTAGTGCGGCTGTTCTCACGCAAGC
>NZ_KQ969396.1:110483-114216 GCF_001578865.1 Streptococcus sp. DD11 | reverse complement strand
CGGCTCAGGTGTCCCAGTATTTTGCAGATAGTCTGCAGGTTTTGGGCATAGCTATTCAAGGAGCGACGCAGCTTAGTCAGGTGTTGGTAGACAGTGAGGGTAATTACTCTACTGATGGCATAGATATGAGTTGGTCTACTAAGATGAAGGCTCAGAAGATTCAGACTGTTTCAAAGAGTGATTATCGGACACCACAAGAACAGGCTATAGACAAGGCTGTCAAAGATATGAAGTTATCCGGTGCTGCTGAAATCTATTACCGAAGTAAGCTCGCAGAGAAGTTGCAGGGCAAACCACGTTCTGAATGGAAGAAGATTATTTCAAACTTTAATAAAGTTCTTAAGACAGATAAAGGGGAGAATCTCCTGGATGTTTTCAATATGTCCCGAGCTGAGATTGAGGAAAAGTATCAGGATATCATAACTGCCTATCACCGGGGTGAAACCAAGGACTATCGCTGGCTCGGAAAACAGGGGCAGCTCGGCATGGTTAGGGCGGACATGGTCATCGAACGTTACAAACAGACACTGATCGAAGAACCAGGTCTCAGCCCAAGCACTCTTAAAAAAGTAGATCCGGCCTTCAAGAAGAAGATTGACGGCATGAATCAGAAAGAGTTGGAGAAAGCCTACCCTGATTTTCGATGGAGTCCGCTTGCTCCTCTTCTGGCTCGTGGTTTTTATTCTTCTGAGACAGACCAAGCCAATGATTTGTATTTGGTAGCCCGCTATCAGGAGCTGGACAGCCAGAATCCTGTCAGCAAGCACAATCCCCATTTTGACCAAAAACGCTTTGAGCATATCGTCAAGACGGGGATTGACCCAGTCACTAACAAGGCAGCGGATAAGGACCTCAAAGCCTACGCCGAGAACTATGTCAAGTTTGCGCCGACCATCAAAACCGGCTATGATTTTCTTATGGTGGGCATGGCAGCTTGGAGTTGGAATGCCTATAACAAGGATTTGAAGAACCAAAAAGCCAATGCCCAGATTGATGAATATTATCAGGTCAAGGATGCGGTGAGGAATAATGTTGTAAAAGATATTCCTGAAAAAATTGGAATGCCTGATAACGCTAATTATGCTCAAAAAACGTACAGTAACTCGTTTAGTGAAATTGGCAGAGAAAAATATTCTGAACTAGCAGGGAAACCAATTAATACAATTGATGACTTGGTTAAGGCCATAAATACTAAAAAAATAAGTATAGGAGAGTTACCGGTTGAATATATTGAAAGAGATGGAAATACTTTGATATTGAACACTAGAACTTCCCAAGCACTAACTCAAGCTGGTATTCCAAGGAGTGAATGGTTCACAATTAATAGAACAGGAGACTCTTTATACGAGTCATTACTTGATGGTCAATTAAAGCGTAACAAATTAACTTCTGAAGGCATCTCAGATGTTAGACCTAGCACGAGAAAAGGAAATTAATATGAATATTACAGAAAAATATGTTTTACCAATGTTTTCATCAAATTTAGAAAAAGATCCTATTATTGAAATAAAAGGAATGCAGGTTTCTATTACAATAGCAGGCTATGATGACGAGGAAAATTTTAGTGAAGTTATATTGAAATTCTATTCAGTGATTGAATTTACTAAAACATCTCCTGTTTTTGGGATAATTGATGGTTCTTATGATACACTTGTAGAGGTGGAAAGTTCTGAAAGGCTGATTGAGTTAGAAGCAATCAACAACCGTGAATACTCATTTTGGTCCCCTAAGCACTATGCTCTTTATTTAGATGGATATGGATTTTTCCAAATATTTGCCAAAAAATTCGAGGTAGAAAAACTTGTTTGATTATCAAAAACTGAGCAGAGAAATTTCATATATTTTAAGACATAATCCTCAAAAATACAATTTAACGTTGGATAAAGAGGGATGGGCAGACATTAATGATTTATTGCAAAAATTAAATGCTAACTCAGAATGGGGTGGTCTCTCTAAGAATGATTTAGAAAAAATGATTGCTTCTTCTGATAAAAGAAGACATGAAATCCAGTCTAATAAGATTCGAGCTTTTTACGGCCATTCGCTCAAAGATAAACTGCAAAAAAATCCTTGTCAACCACCTAATGTTTTATATCATGGAACCGTTGAAAAATTTTTGGACTCTATTCTTGAAAAAGGTCTAATTTCAAAGAAACGACAGTATGTTCATCTATCTACAGCTCCTGAAACAGCTATAAAGGTTGCTTTAAGACGAGATAAAAAGGCCATTATTTTAAAAATTGATGCCCAAAAGGCCTGGGATTCAGGAGTAAAGTTTTATCTTGGGAATGAAGATGTTTGGCTTTCAGAGCCGATTGCTAGTAAATTTATATCTGTTTTGGAATAATTATTGAGATTAGGATGTACTATCTCAATTAGGAAAAGAAAAATGTATTTTATCTGGGCATGCTGTGTCTATCTTGATGATAAGAAAATAGGAAATAAATCATTTTGCAGCATTTCCGATGATAAGGAGGAAGCTGTTTATTATATTGAAAAAACAAACGAACTGACTTTTACTGAATTGGGAACAACGATTTATTTTTCTTATTCAAGAAAAGATTTAATTCAAGTGAATAATATTGTTTATCCAACATATAGGGTGGATTGATATGAAAGAAATCAAAATTCAGTTTGATTATAAATGCTATCCCTTGTGGATTTATGAAGCTAAACATGGTTAACAATCGAGGAATTTAAGAAAAAGTACGAAGATATTCTATCTCTAACCTTTGACGAAGCCAATGAGATGAGTCTGGAAGAAATTCAAACGATGGATGCTGTAGACGATCCCATTTGGGAAGAGTTGGATAGGAAGCGCGAGGAATACATTAAAATCCATGGTGAAGTGGAATTGGATGATGAATACGAAGACGAGGAAGATGAGTGAGACTATATCTTAAAGGCAACTACGAAACTAGTATCGATCAAACTGGTATGGAATACCCTTGTAAAATGTGGTTCAAGGAACGTAAGGGAGTGAAAGTTGGTTTTTCTTATGCACTTGATGATGATTTTTATTTGAGTTTGACTCTAGATAAATTTTCTTCAAATGATGAGCGTTGGGGAATGGCTGATTTTAAAATAGGAAATGACTCTTGGGCGGCTTTTAAGCGTGAAAATTTAAATTTTGAAGATTCCTATGAAAGCGATGGGCGGGAAAAAGGAGACTATCTCCGAATCATCACGACTCATAAGGCTATTCTAACGGTTGATAAGCGCGACATGTATATTATGGCAATCGAAGTGGCGACTGCAATAGACGGTCAAATCATCGAAGACGACAAAGAAACTTGGCTGAGCATTGAAGAATTTAAAGCAAAACATGCAGACCTGCTGCATTTGACCTACGATGAAGCGGTCGATATTAGTTTGGAGGAACTAGAGGTTATGGAGGCGGTAGATGAACCGCTTTGGGATGAATTGCATAAGGGATGGGAGGAGTACATAGCCATTCACGGCGAACGCGTTTATGACGACGAGGACGAATGAAATTATACTTAAAAGGTGATTACAGCAAGGAGCTTCCGTTTGATTATTTGGAATTGGTGAGTTGGACTATGTCATCTATCTGCGGCTTGTGTCCTGTCTAGTGTGTATTTTCATCATTTCTCTACAAATAAAAGTTCTGCCATTTGCTGCAGAACTTTTATTTTTCTTTTCCTCCAATTCCAGCGGCATAAAGGTTGCCGTGACTCGGCCGATGAGCTTGGGTTCTTCTTCATGGGGGATA
>NZ_KQ969396.1:105555-110463 GCF_001578865.1 Streptococcus sp. DD11 | reverse complement strand
TTCATGGGGGATAAATTTATCGCTGTATTTCTTATTAAGGGAAATCAGGCGGATGCCAGCTGGATCATTGAAAACTTTCTTGATAATGGTTTGTCCATCGTAGTCGATGGCATAAATGGCGCCAGCCAGTTCAAAGTGGGTCTCTTTAATCAGAGCAACGGAACCTCGGGGGGATTTAGGCTCCAGTGAATCCGTCCGCACCCAAAGAGCGATGTCATAATCAATCTCCCTATCCAGCCAGACAAGGTCCGCCTGCTCTTTTTTATGCTGGGAAATGTAGTAGTTTTCATAGACCAGATAGGGGAAGTAGGAGTCCTTGAAGCCTTCTTTTTGCTCTTTCTCCTGAACTTTCTTTTCAGCTAGTTTGAGAACTTCTTCTTGCTGGTCCTGGCTCAGCTGCTGATAAATTCGATTTAATTCGGGGAACTGCTGGGGAATGTCAGCAATCAGACGGTAGCGGGGATCGATGTCTTCCACTGCCACACCGAAAAAAGCCGCTATTTTTTTCAGATTGGCAGCAACCGGCAGAGAGCTGCCCTTGATATAGCCTGTAATAGTGCTGGCTGGAATACCGGTTTCGCGTGACAGCTCAACCTGTTTTTTCCCCTGTTCCTTGAGCAGGTCCTTCAATGTCTTGGAAATCTGAAGCATTGCTTCCTTATCCTGAGGGCTTGATGCCCCTCTTCCTCTGGCCATGGTATCAACTCCTTTACTTGTCTTTATTATAGCGAATTAAATCGAAAAAGTAAAGGATTAGAGCAAATTTTTAGCCTAATCCTTTACTTTTGTATACTTTAAAAATTTAGTTGCAATCAAATCAAATCTCATAGCCCATCAAAATGCCGCCTTCTTCAGCGTAGAAGCTGCAGAGGCCGGAGGTCGGGATGATCTCAATGGCAGCCTGGGGGAATGTTTCCCGGACAGTTTCTGCAAATTGCTGGCAGAATTTTTCATTGCTGCGATGGGCCATAATGATTCGTCCGCCCTTGTAGCCGCCTTTCAGCAATTCGTCGATAGCAGCAGTGAGAGCTTTTTTAGGACCGCGGGCTTTTTGCAGCAGCTCTAAAGTACCAGTCGGACTGGCTTCCCCCACCATACGGATATTAAGGAGTCCGACAACTGCTCCCAGCAGTTTATTGAGCCGGCCGTTCTTGACCAGATTGTCCACCTTGGCCAGTACAAAGAGAAGTTTGGTTTTTTCCTGATAGCGAGTCATTACTTCGGCGATTTCCTCAAAGCTGAGGTCCTGCTTGATCAAATCATTGAGCTTGGTGACCAGCAAATCAATCTCGCCCCCAGCAGAAAGGCTGTCAATAATGTGAATCTTGGCATCAGGATGCTCTTCCAGAAAGAGTTTTTTTAGCTACCTGAGCGCTGTTGTGGCTGCCAGAGAGGGTACCGGTGATGGTCACGGCAAAGATATGATCAGCTCCCTCAAAGCTTCTGAGATAATCGTCCGGGCTGGGGCAGGCGGATTTGGAAGCCGCCGAAGCAGCATACATCTTTTCCATCAGGAGGTCGATATTGAGCTTTTCATCATCTACAAAAATCTCATTTCCCACCTGAAGTGTTAAGGGCACACTCTCAAAGGTTGTCTCTTGTGCTAATTCAGCGATTTGCCGGTAATCACAGCCGGAATCGGCGACAATTTTCCACGTCATCTTTTTCTCCTTTATTGCCAAGTATTTATTGTAAAAAATTGACAAAAAGCCTGTCTTTTTTTACAATTATAACATGAAGAAAGCTGATGAAGAAGCGGAAACTGTCAGCCGATACAGGAGAGAAGCAATTGTTATGTCGGAAAAGAAAATATCAGAAAAATCGCTGGCCAATTTAAGAAAATACAATCAGGAATCCAACCAAATTACCAGAGAGTCTTTGGAAATTTCCCTGATGCAGCTGCTGGAAAAGAAAGAGTTAAAGAAAATAACCATTTCGGAGCTGGTGGAGCGGGCTGGTGTTTCCCGAGCTGCTTTTTACCGCAATTACACATCCAAAGAGCAGATTTTGGAAGAAATATTTCGGAATACGGTCCAAGGCATCACTGACAAACTGGAAGAGTTCAATTTTAAGACGGAAATGTACCAGATTTGGCTTTTCTTTTTAAGGAAGCCAAAAAAGAAGCCCGAGTAATCAGCTTAGCCATTGACTATAATTTTGAAAAACTCCTGACGCAGGCTGTCTTTGACTTTCTGGAAAAGCGCAGCCATAATACCAAGAAAACAGCCAATTCCTACATGAATTCTTTCTGGTCTTCAGCGGTTGTCTCCGTGCTGTCCAAGTGGATTAAGGACGGCATGAAGGTGCCGGCAGAAAAGATCGCCTCCCTAGGCATGCCGCTCTTTCCTCAGAAAAAGAAAAACAAGTGAGTCAGTCTGATTCGCTTGTTTTTAGGTCCTTTTGGAAAGCTGTCAGCTCTCTCTGATTTTTAGTTCGTAGAATTTTTGAGGAAAGTTTTGTCGGATTCGCTCATATCTTGCCAGCGCTGTCTGACGCCGTCCGTCCCAGAGGATCCAGCGGATAAACTCCCAGTCAAACCGTTCAGGGCAGCCTGGAGCCATACTTTCTCGGACCTTATTACGGTATTTGAGGTAGCGCTTAAAAGCCCGGCAGAGACAATTCCAGCGGGAAAAGTTCATGAAGATAATTTGGTCAGCTTCCTCCATCCGCCGCTCATACAAACACCAGGAGTAGTTGCCGTCAATAACCCAGCTGGTGTTTTTTGACAGAAAATGATCCATCTGTTCTCTCATCCAGTCGCGGTTACTATCCTTCCATCCAGGTTGGAATTGCAATGTATCCATGTGAAGTTTGGGAATGGAGCAGTAGTGGGACAGTTGTGTTGCTAAAGTGGACTTCCCAGAACCAGAATAGCCGATGATAGCGATTTTCATTGGAATCCTTTCTTGAATAAAAGCACAAAAAAAGCTCCTAAGAGCTCCCTTTGTCTGCCTTATTTAGCAAGTTTAGCTGAAAGGCGTGCTTTATCGCGGCTTGCTTTGTTTTTGTGAATCAAACCTTTAGTTTCTGCTTTGTCGATAGCTGAGCTGGCAGCACGGAAAAGTTCTTCAGATGGGTTTGCTTCAAAAGCTTTGATAGCAGTACGCATAGCTGATTTTTGAGCTGAGTTTTTTTCGTTTTGTTTAACGTTGAGTTCAGCGCGTTTGATAGCTGATTTAATGTTTGCCAAGTTTTTCACCTCCATTGTAATCTAACTATCTCATTATATATGAAAAGTTAGGATTTGACAAGCTTTTTTATTTTTTCAGATAAATTTCATCAATTTCGTGATTTCCGGCCTTGTGCAGAATGATTTCTGCCCGATTGCGGGTCGGTTCGATATAGTCCAGCAGGTTGACCAGATTGATGGTCTTCCAGATGTTTTGAGCAAAGGCCATGACCTCCTGCTCAGGCTGGGTGGTGAAGCGGTGGTAGTAGTTGCTTGAGTCGTCCTCGGCCAGCGTCAGGAGTTTTTTGAAGCGATCCAGATACCAGCTTTCGATATTGGCCACTTCCGCGTCCACATAGATAGAAAAATCAAAAAAGTCGGTCATGTAGAGTCGCTCATTTTGAGGATTCTGAAAGACATTGATGCCTTCGACGATGACAAAGTCGGCTGCTCTCACCTTTTGCTTTTGCTGGGGGACGATGTCGTAGATTTCATGTGAGTACACAGGAATTTCGAAATCTTGACCGTTTTTGATGCTGTCCAGAAAATTGAGCAGCAGTTCCATATCATAGCTTTCGGGAAATCCTTTGCGGTTTAAAATCCCATTTGCTTCCAAGGTTTGGTTAGGCAACAAGAAACCATCTGTCGTGACCAGCTCAACTGTGGCATTGGAAAAGGTCCGTGACAGCAGGATCTGCAGAAGCCGGCTGGTTGTGGACTTTCCGACGGCCACACTGCCGGAAACTCCGATGATAAAAGGCTGCTTCCGGCTTTCCTTCTGCAAAAAAATACCCTTGGAAAAGGCTAGGTCTTCTTTGGAACGTTTGTAAATCTGAATCAGATGGGTCAGGGGCAGGTAGACATCCGTCACATCCTGCAGGCTGATTTTGTCGTTGAAACTCTTGATTGAATTCAGCTCTTCTTCCGTCAGCGGCGGTGTGGTCTTGCGGTGCAGGTTCTGCCAGGTATGGCGGCTGATTTTTTCAAAGTGAAGAAATTCGTTGGTCATAAGTTACTCCTATTTGTGCTTTTTAGTATATCATATTTTTTTAGGAATTGTAAACGATTTACAAGCACCGCTGAAATATGATAAAATAGTTTTATGAGTAAAATGTATTTTGCAGAAAATCCCGATGCTGAGCACGACATACATGAACTGAGAGTAATGCTCTTAGGACAGGAGATGACTTTTCTGACCGATGCCGGAGTCTTTAGTAAAAAGATGATTGATTACGGCAGTCAGGTCCTTTTGTCTGCTCTGGATTTTAAGCCGGGGGCCAGTGTTTTGGATGTAGGGTGCGGTTACGGAGCGCTAGGGCTGACCTTGGTCAAGGCTCAGGCCGTCAAGGCCAGTCTGCTGGACATCAACAGCCGTGCCTTGGAACTGACCCGGAAAAATGCGGAAGCCAACCACATTTCTGCTCAGATTTTCCAGTCCAATATCTATGAAAAGGTAGAGGGACATTTTGACCATATCATCAGCAATCCGCCCATCCGGGCCGGCAAGCAGGTGGTGCATGAGGTGATTTCCGGCAGCAGCCGCCATTTGAAAGAAGGCGGCGATTTGACCATTGTCATCCAAAAAAAGCAGGGCGCTCCCAGCGCCAAAGCCAAAATGGAAGAGGTCTTTGGCAACTGTCAGATTCTAAAGAAAAATAAGGGATACTATATCCTTAGAAGTGAGAAGTAACTATGCGAGCAGTGGATATTATTCAGAAAAAGCGTGACGGATTGGAACT
>NZ_KQ969396.1:97687-104967 GCF_001578865.1 Streptococcus sp. DD11 | reverse complement strand
GATTGAAGGCTATACAGCTGGTACGGTGCCGGATTATCAAATGTCGGCCTTTGCAATGGCAGTCTATTTCAAGGGCATGACCACCCGGGAAATCTCCGATCTAACCATGACCATGGTCGGAACAGGTCAGCAGTTTGATCTGTCAGAAATTGCGGGTGTTAAGGTAGATAAGCATTCGACCGGCGGTGTCGGCGACAAGGTGACGCTGGTCTTGGTGCCGCTGGTGGCCAGTTTCGGTGTACCGGTGGCCAAGATGAGCGGTCGCGGTCTGGGACATACCGGCGGAACGATTGATAAGTTAGAATCTATCAAAGGCTTTCAGGTGGAGCGCAGTCAGGAAGAGTTTATCCAGCAGGTACAGGACATCGGACTGTCTGTTATCGGTCAGTCAGACCAGCTGGTGCGGGCTGACAAGCTGCTCTATGCCCTGCGGGATGTGACGGCAACTGTGGACACGATTCCCCTCATTGCCAGCTCGGTCATGAGCAAGAAAATCGCTGCCGGAGCCGACAGTATCCTGCTGGATGTGACAGTAGGTGAAGGGGCTTTTATGAAGAATCTGGCCGATGCCCGCCGCTTGGCGCAAACCATGGTGGACTTGGGCAAGGCGGTCGGCCGTAAGACTACAGCAGTCATCACCGATATGAGCCAGCCTCTGGGGACCAGTATCGGCAACCGTCTGGAGATTTTAGAAGCTCTGGCTATTCTGCAGGGACAGGGCCGGGAGGATATTACGGTCTTCATCTGTGAGCTGGCGCAAATCATGCTCTCTCTGGCAGATGTGGAGAAGACAGCAGAAGAAGTCCGTCAGCATCTGACAGACGGCTCTGCTCTTGAGAAATTTAAGGCCATGATTGCAGCTCAGGGCGGTGACTTGGAAGACCTCTATCGGCCATCCAGCGCAGCCTATGTCCTAGAAGTGACAGCCGATCAGGATGGTTACATCACGGAACTGCCAGCTATGGAATTCGGTCTCTTTGCCATGCGGCTGGGAGCCGGCCGGGCTGTGAAGACGGACAGCTTAGACTATGAAACCGGTCTTGTCTTCGAGAAAAAAGTCGGCGACAGAGTCAGGGCTGGACAGGTTCTTGCCAAAATTTATGCCAATCAAAAAATTTCACAAGAACTAGTTACAGATTTCAAAAAAATGTTAAAATAAGTAACGAGGCCGTAAAAGTGAGCGAGATTATTGAAATCATCGCTTAGCTTGAAGGAGAACCATTATGAAATTAAATCAATACATCGATCACACGCTCTTAAAACCAGATGCAACAAAAGAGCAGATTGTGAAATTAATAGAAGAAGCAAAGAGCTATGACTTTGCCAGTATCTGTGTCAATCCAGCTTGGACTGCTTTTGCAGCTGAGCAGCTCAAGGGTTCAGATGTCAAGGTCTGCGTTCCGATCGGCTTTCCTTTGGGAGCCAATACTTCTGAGGTCAAAGCGTTTGAAACCAAGGATGCTATCCGAAAGGGAGCTGCTGAAGTGGATATGGTTATCAATGTAGGCGCTCTCAAATCTCAGGATTACGATTTGGTAGAGCAGGATATTCGAGCGGTTGTGGAAGCTGCTGACGGAACCTTGGTCAAGGTGATTCTGGAGACCTGCCTGCTGACGGATGAGGAGAAAATCAAAGCCTGCCAGCTGGCTCAAAAAGCAGGGGCGGATTTTGTCAAAACCTCAACCGGCTTTTCCAGCGGCGGGGCGACGGTAGCTGATGTTGCTCTGATGCGTCAAACAGTCGGTCCTGATATGGGGGTCAAAGCCTCTGGCGGTGCCCGTTCTTACGAGGATGCTCAGGCCTTTATTGAGGCCGGCGCAACTCGTATCGGTACATCGGCAGGTGTAGCGATTATGAAGGGAGAAGAGGCCAGTGGCGACTACTGACTTGATTGATTTAGCTGTCGAAACCAGCAGGAAAGCCTATGTCCCCTATTCTCACTTTCCGATTGGGGCGGTATTGCTGGCTAAGGACGGCCGGGTCTTTACCGGCGTCAATATCGAAAATGCCAGTTTCGGCCTGACCAACTGCGGTGAGCGGACAGCCATTTTTAAGGCAGTTTCCGAAGGAGTCTTGGACTTTGAAGAGCTGGTTGTCTATGGGGAAACGGAAAAGCCTGTTTCACCCTGCGGTGCCTGCCGTCAGGTGATGGCGGAATTTTTTGCTAAGGATTTAAAGGTGACCTTGGTCGCTAAAGATAAATCGACGGTCGTGATGACGGTCGGGGAGTTACTTCCATACTCTTTCACAGATTTGAACTAAATCTGTTGCCGGTCAGTTGACCAAACTCAAACTTGCAACTGTGTTGCACATCTTATTTAGGAGGTTCAGAAATGAACAAGAAACAATGGCTAGGTCTCGGTCTAGTAACTGTCGCAGCAGTCGGACTTGCTGCATGTGGAAACCGCGCATCTCGTTCAGATTCTTCAGATGCCAAAACAGATTTGAAAGCTGCTATCGTAACCGATACCGGCGGCGTGGATGACAAATCATTCAACCAGTCAGCATGGGAAGGTTTGCAGGCTTGGGGTAAAGAAAACGGTCTTTCAAAAGACAATGGCTATACCTACTATCAGTCAACTGACGAATCCCAATATGCCAAC
Organism: Streptococcus sp. DD11; assembly: GCF_001578865.1. Taxonomy (NCBI): domain Bacteria; kingdom Bacillati; phylum Bacillota; class Bacilli; order Lactobacillales; family Streptococcaceae; genus Streptococcus; species Streptococcus sp. DD11. The sequence goes on along the minus strand of NZ_KQ969396.1, from coordinate 102,364 downwards.
AACCTCAACCAAGCTGCTACAGACGGCTACAAACTTGTATTTGGTATCGGTTTTGCACTGCGAGATGCTTTGGAAGCAGCTGCTAAGGACAATGCCGAAATCAACTATGTTATCGTTGATGATGAGATCAAAGACCAGTCTAATGTGGCCTCTGCTCTGTTTGCAGATAATGAGTCTGCTTACCTTGCCGGAGTGGCTGCAGCCAAAACAACTAAGACAAAACAAGTTGGCTTTGTAGGCGGTATGGAAGGCGCTGTTCTGACTCGCTTTGAAAAAGGCTTTGAAGCAGGTGTCCATTCCGTAGACCCTTCAATCAAAGTACAGGTTGACTATGCCGGCTCCTTCGGTGACGCTGCCAAAGGAAAGACAATCGCTGCTGCCCAATATGCTGCGGGTGCAGATATTGTTTATCAAGTAGCAGGCGGTACCGGCGCTGGTGTCTTCAATGAAGCGAAGTCTCTTAACGAAACACGCAACGAAGACGAAAAAGTTTGGGTCATCGGCGTTGACCGTGATCAGGCCGACGAAGGAAAATACAAATCTAAAGACGGCAAAGAATCTAACTTTGTTCTGGCTTCCAGCCTGAAACAAGTTGGCAAAACGGTTCAAGATATTGCAAATGAAACAGCCAAAGGCAAATTCCCAGGCGGCAAGACAACAACTTTTGGTCTGAAAGACGGCGGCGTTGACCTGACGACTTCAAACCTATCTGAAGATGCGAAAAAAGCTGTAGAAGATGCGAAAGCGAAAATTCTTGACGGCAGCATCACTGTTCCTGAAAAATAAACCCACTCAAGAAGCGACCTTCTAGGGTCGCTTCTTTTGAGGATTGAGACGCTTTTGTCTCAATAGAGCCTACTAGCTGAAAAGCTAGTAAGTTTTATTGAAATAAAATTAAATTCTTGAAAGGAATACTCCCATGACACATGAGAATGTCATTGAAATGCGTGAGATTACCAAGATTTTCGGAGATTTTGTCGCCAATGATAAAATCAATCTGGAACTCCGCAAAGGTGAAATTCATGCACTTTTAGGTGAAAACGGTGCTGGTAAGTCAACCTTGATGAATATGCTGGCAGGTCTGCTGGAACCAAGCAGCGGCGAGATTAAGGTGAATGGCAAAACAGTCAAGCTGGATTCTCCTTCTAAGGCAGCCTCCCTCGGCATCGGCATGGTTCACCAGCATTTTATGCTGGTCGAGGCCTTTACTGTGGCTGAAAATATCATTCTTGGCAGCGAGATGACCAAAAATGGCGTTTTAGACTTAAAGCGGGCTGCTCAGGAAATCAAGGAACTTTCTGAAAAGTACGGTCTGGCTGTTGATCCTTCTGCCAAAGTAGAGGACATTTCAGTCGGTGCCCAGCAGCGTGCAGAAATCCTGAAGACTCTTTATCGTGGGGCTGATATCCTGATTTTTGATGAACCGACAGCGGTACTGACTCCGGCGGAGATTGATGAATTGATGCAGATTATGAAAAACCTGGTCAAGGAAGGCAAATCCATCATTCTGATTACCCATAAACTGGATGAAATCCGTGCCGTATCCGACCGGGTTACGGTTATTCGCCGCGGCAAGTCCATTGAGACAGTTGAGATTGCAGGCGCTACAAATAAAGATTTGGCTGAAATGATGGTGGGCCGCTCGGTTTCATTTACAACTGAAAAGAAAGCAGCACAGCCCAAGGAGACCGTGCTGCAGATTCAGGATTTGGTTGTTCATGAGAACCGCGATATCCCCGCTGTTAAAAATCTTTCTCTGGATGTCCGTGCCGGTGAGATTGTCGGTATTGCCGGTATTGACGGAAACGGCCAAAGCGAGCTGATTCAGGCTATTACAGGGCTTCGCAAGGTTAAGTCCGGCAGTGTCAAGATTAAAGGAAAAGAAGTGGCCGGTCTGTCCCCTCGGAAGATTACAGAAATGCAGGTCAGCCATGTGCCTGAAGACCGCCATCGTGATGGTTTGGTGCTGGAAATGTCCATTTCTGAAAATATGGCTTTGCAGACCTACTACAAGGAGCCGCTCAGCAAAAACGGTATTTTGAACTACAATAATATATACAGCTATGCCCGTAAGCTGATGGAAGAATTTGACGTACGGGCTGCCAGCGAATATGTGCCGGCAGCAGCGCTCTCAGGCGGTAACCAGCAGAAAGCTATTATTGCCCGTGAAGTGGATCGCAATCCAGATCTTCTGATTGTCAGCCAGCCGACCCGCGGTCTTGATGTGGGAGCGATTGAGTATATCCACAAGCGTTTGATTGAGGAGCGTGATAAAGGCAAGGCTGTTTTGCTTGTCAGCTTTGAGCTGGATGAAATTCTCAATGTTTCTGACAGAATTGCTGTTATCCATGACGGTAAAATCCAGGGAATTGTGACGCCGGCAGAAACCAACAAGCAGGAGCTGGGGATTCTCATGGCTGGCGGTAAGCTTAAGAAGGGAGATGCCAATGTCTAAAAAAACACAGAAAATTGCGGTTCCTTTGATTTCTGTCCTTCTAGGAATCCTTCTAGGAGCTTTGGTCATGTGGGCCTTTGGCTATGATGCCATTTGGGGCTATGAGTCCCTCTTTAAAACGGCTTTTGGCTCTCTGAGAAGTTTTGGAGAAATCTCTCGTGCCATGGGGCCGCTGATCCTGATTGCCCTGGGATTTGCGGTAGCCAGCCGTGCAGGTTTCTTCAATGTCGGGCTTCCAGGTCAGGCTTTGGCTGGCTGGATTCTGGCCGGCTGGTTTGCCCTTTCCTTTCCTGAACTGCCTCGTCCGCTGATGATTTTAGCTACGATTGTCATTGCAGCTGCAGCCGGCGGACTTATCGGGGCCATTCCTGGTATCTTGCGGGCCTATCTGGGGACCAGTGAGGTTATCGTGACCATCATGATGAACTACATTGTCCTTTTTGTCGGCAATGCGATTATTCATGATGCGTTTCCAAAATCTGTCATGCAGAGTGTGGATTCCAGTAAGCGCGTCGGCGCCAATGCCATCTATCAGACAGACTGGCTGCGGAGCCTGACTTCCAATTCCCGTATGAATATCGGTATTTTCTTTGCGCTGATTGCTGTGGTCATTATCTGGTATTTGCTTAAGAAGACAACGCTTGGTTTTGAAATCCGTTCAGTCGGTCTCAATCCTCATGCTTCCGAATATGCGGGAATGTCAGCTAAGCGCACGATTATCCTTTCAATGATTATCTCAGGGGCCCTTGCAGGTCTCGGAGGAGTAGTGGAAGGACTGGGGACCTACCAGAATGTCTTTGTTCAGGGAGGCTCTCTCAGCGTCGGTTTCAATGGCATGGCGGTCAGTCTGCTGGCGGCTAATTCACCGATTGGTATTCTTTTTGCTGCCTTTCTTTTCGCTGTTCTGAGCGTCGGTGCACCAGGGATGAATGTCGCTCAGATACCGACTGAATTGGTAAATATTGTCACAGCTTCTATTATTTTCTTTGTCAGTGCCCACTATATCATTGAACGCCTGACGGGAAAAACTGTTTTTGAATGGTTTCAAAACAGCAGAAAAACAAATAAAACTGTAAAGGGGGAAAACTAGAATGAATATTGTAACTGTACTAAGTCTGTTAGTATCGTCCATGTTGATTTATGCAGCTCCCCTGATTTTTACAAGTATCGGCGGCGCCTATTCTGAGCATTCCGGTGTTGTTAATGTTGGCTTGGAAGGCATTATGGTGATGGGGGCTTTCACTGGGGTTGTCTTTAACTTGACCTTTGAGCCGACTTTTGGCAGCATGACGCCTTGGCTGTCCTTGCTTGCCGCCGGCTTGGTCGGTATCCTCTTTTCGCTGCTGCACGCTTTAGCAACGATTCAGTTTCGGGCGGACCATGTGGTCAGCGGGACCGTGCTGAATCTGCTGGCGCCGGCTCTGGCAGTCTTTCTGGTCAAGGCCATCTATAACAAAGGGCAGACGGACAATATCCAGCGCTCATTTGGCAAATTTAATTTTCCGGTCCTGTCAGACATCCCAGTGCTTGGGGACATCTTTTTCAAAAATACCAGCCTGGTGGGCTATCTGGCTATCGCTTTCTCCTTCCTTGCTTGGTTTATCATGTTTAAGACTAAGTTTGGGCTGCGTCTGCGCTCAGTCGGAGAGCATCCTCAGGCAGCAGATACCCTCGGCATCAATGTCTACCTTATGCGTTACTGCGGTGTCATGATTTCCGGTCTGCTCGGCGGTATCGGCGGGGCTATTTACGCCCAGTCTATCTCCGTCAACTTTGCCGTAACGACCATTGTCGGTCCGGGCTTTATTGCTCTTGCTGCGATGATTTTCGGTAAATGGAGTCCAATCGGTGCCATGCTGGCCAGCCTGTTTTTTGGGGCTTCTCAGAGTTTGGCTGTTATCGGCAACCAGCTGCCGGTCCTGTCAAAAGTACCGACAGTCTATCTGCAGATTGCGCCTTATGTTCTGACGATTGTCGTTCTGGCTGCTTTCTTCGGTAAGGCAGTCGCACCAAGGCCGATGGAATCAATTATATCAAATCGAAATAAACTCGGCGCCGGTTCTTTGGGCGCTCACTGAAAAAGTCTGATGATGAAGATTTGAATCAGCAAAAAAAAACGAATGAGCATGACGGTCACAAGATTCTGACCGCCCCTCATTCGTTTTTTTATAGTCTTTTAGTTTGCTTTTAGTACGAGGCAGCGAGTCACAGACAGTACTGGC
>NZ_KQ969396.1:95569-97667 GCF_001578865.1 Streptococcus sp. DD11 | reverse complement strand
CAAAAGATAAACTAAATGACGATATTAGATTGGAACATGCTGAACAGGTGCGCTGCCGCCTGATTTGCGGATGGTTTTCGTTCGAGTGTAAAATAGAATATCAGTTTAAGAAAAGAGTTCTTATACGGTATCTTCTAAAAGATCCATCCCTCTGTGGGTGAGGGCGCAGCCATCACGGGAGTCTGTCCCACCGCCTTTGTAAATAGAATTAGTTGACTGCGATTTCATTGAGCAGATCCTGGGCGGTTGTTGTCGGATTGACGCGGACCCGGTTGAGGGACAGCAGTCCATTTGACAGAGAGGCCAGGCCATTGTTGGTTGTCAGGCCCATTTTGTAGCCCAAACTCTCAGCAATCTGCAGGGTAGTGTCGCTGTAGCGTCCTGCTGGGTAAGCGACGGTAGTAGTTGATTGGGAGAGATTCTGATCTAAATAGTCCTTGGAATCTTTCAGTTCAGTTGTTTGCTGCTCAGATGCTGCAGCAGACAGGTCGGGATGATTGACCGTATGGTCCTCAAAGGACATGCCCTTGTCTTTCATTTCTTTGATTTCATCCAGAGTCAGCATATCTTCGCGGCCGGCTTGGACGAAACCGGTAATCACATTATTCGTCGCTTTCATGCCATATTTTTGCAGCAGGGGGAAAGCGTTGGTATAGAAATCCTTTAGGCTGTCGTCAAAGGTCAGCCAAACGACTTTTTTATTTTCCGGCAGCACATTCTCCGTCAGCGCTTTATAGGCTTCTTCAGGCGTCAGTGTGTAGTAGCCGGCTTCCTTGAGGGCCTGAAGCTGGCTTTCAAAGGTGGCTGGGTCTACGATTAAGCCGGAGTTGGCAGCTTCGGAAGGGTCCATAACATGAATAGCATGGTACATCAGGATAGGGATTTGGACAGGCTGGTCCTGCTTGACCCAGCTGAGCTTTTCCTTGTCGTCAGAAGAAGTGCTGACCTTCTTATCTCTGGTAGGGGCGGCATCGCTGTCTGACGGTGCAGTGACCTGACTGGTCTGTGATTTGTCTGCTTCATTTTGATTGTGGGAGTTTTGGAGTTGGGTCAAGAGGTGAAAGCCTCCGACAATCAGAACGAGGAAGAGGAGGGTGTTGAACGTTATCAGAAACATTGCCCTTTTTCTGGCCTTGCGGCGCTGTATACGGTTTCCACTGTGTTTGCCTGGCATCATATCTCCTTTGAAAATAGATAGTGAGAATCATACTCTTTTAAATCCTTGCTTCTTTGCTAAAGGCCGTATCAGAAGCTGAGCTATGCTGTCTCAGAATCTCTGGGCTGATCTATTTGAATTTATCTGAGTATAAACATATCCCTGACGGAACATTACTCATATTATAACAAATAAAGAAATAGATTTGTAGGCATTTTTGCATAATTCTGTTATAATATTTTATACAAGAAATTTTCAAGGAGTTGCTCATGTCTATTAAAATTGCTTTGCTTGGTTTTGGAACAGTAGCCAGCGGTGTTCCGTTTTTGCTCAAGGAAAATAAGGAAAAGATTGTTCAGGCTGCCCATTCAGAGATTGAAGTAGCCAAGGTTCTGGTCAAGGACGATGCCGAAAAAGAGCGCCTTTTGGCAGCTGGCCATGATTTTAACTTTGTGACCAATGTCGATGAGATTTTAAATGATGATGCCATCACCATTGTTGTTGAGCTGATGGGCCGGATTGAGCCGGCTAGAACCTTTATCACGCGTGCTCTGGAAGCTGGCAAACATGTTGTGACAGCCAATAAAGACCTGCTGGCTGTCCATGGTACAGAGCTGCTGGAGACTGCTCAGCAGCACAAGGCAGCTCTCTACTATGAAGCGGCCGTTGCCGGCGGTATTCCAATCTTGCGGACCTTGGTCAATTCACTGGCTTCTGATAAGATTACCCGAGTTCTCGGCGTGGTCAACGGAACGTCTAACTTCATGATGACAAAGATGGTGGAAGAGGGCTGGTCCTATGATGCTGCTCTGGCGGAAGCGCAGCGACTTGGCTTTGCAGAAAGCGATCCGACCAATGACGTTGACGGCATTGATGCAGCATACAAAATGGTCATTCTCAGCCAGTTTGCCTTTGGGATGAATATCGCATTTGAAGATGTCG
>NZ_KQ969396.1:92160-95537 GCF_001578865.1 Streptococcus sp. DD11 | reverse complement strand
CAGAAGATGTGGCTGCCGCTCAGGAGCTAGGCTATGTGGTGAAGCTGGTCGGCTCTATCGAAGAAACACCGTCAGGAATTGCAGCAGAAGTGGCTCCTACTTTTCTGCCCAAGGAGCACCCGCTGGCCAGTGTTAATGGAGTAATGAATGCCGTATTCGTTGAGTCAATCGGCATCGGCGAGTCAATGTACTACGGACCGGGAGCGGGACAAAAACCGACTGCAACCAGTGTTGTCGCAGATATTGTCCGTATTGCCCGCCGTCTCAGCGAAGGAACTATCGGCAAGGCCTTTAATGAATACAGCCGTGAGCTGGTACTGGCCCAGCCTCAGGACGTCAAGAGCAGCTATTATTTCTCTATTTTGGCTCCAGATTCCAAGGGACAGGTCCTGCGTCTGGCAGAAATCTTTAACAGTGAAGATGTCTCCTTTAAGCAAATCCTGCAGCAAGGCACAGACGGCGAAAAGGCTCGTGTCGTTATCATCACGCACGCTGTCAGCAAGACCCAGCTGGAGCATGTCAGCGCTCAGCTGAAGGAAGCAGCTGACTTTGAATTGCTCAATACCTTTAAAGTATTAGGAGATTAAAATGAGAATTATCGTACCGGCAACCAGTGCCAATATCGGTCCCGGTTTTGATTCCGTCGGGGTGGCGGTCTCCAAATACCTGGAAATCGAGCTTCTGGAAGAAAGGGAAGATTGGCTCATTGAGCATGATCTCAATCCCAGAATCCCGACAGACAGTCGCAATCTGCTGATTAAGATTGCCCTGCAGCTGGCTCCGGATATCCGCCCGCACCGCCTGAAAATGGTCAGCGATATTCCGCTGGCCCGCGGTCTGGGATCGTCCAGTTCGGTTATCGTAGCGGGAATTGAGCTAGCTAATCAGCTGGGCCAGCTCAATCTGTCCAACTATGAAAAGCTGAAAATCGCTACCAAGATTGAGGGGCACCCGGACAATGTTGCTCCAGCTATTTATGGCAACTTGGTTATTTCCAGCGCCTTTAAAAACAAAGTCTCTGCAGTTGTTTCCAAGTTTCCGGAGGCTGGTTTTATCGCTTATGTCCCTAATTATGAGCTGAGGACTGCTGACAGCCGCCGGGTTCTGCCCAACCGCCTGTCTTACAAGGAAGCAGTGGCCGCTAGCTCCATCGCCAATGTGGCTGTGGCTGCCCTGCTCAAAGGCGATATGCGAACAGCCGGCCGGGCTATCGAGTCAGACCGCTTTCATGAGAAATACCGCCAGCCTCTAATCAAGGAGTTTTCTGACATCAAGTTTTTAGCCAGAAAGCAAGGATCTTATGCGACCTATATTTCCGGTGCGGGCCCGACTGTTATGGTGCTGGCGCCTAAGCATAAAACTGAGAAAATCTATCGCCTGCTCAAGGAGCAGAAGCTAAACGGTCAGGTTTACCAGCTTCAGGTAGACAGCCGGGGCGTCCGCGTGGAAAAATAAGCACAAAGAGCTGGGCAGCCGGCTCTTTTTATGGTCTATCTTTTTTTAGAAGTAAGTATGTTATACTAGTTCTAGTACTTAAGGAGGATATGTATTTTATGAACCGGATTGAGCTGCAGGCTTGGTCCGATGAGCTGGGCCTTCAGTTTGATGAATCTTCGCCAGATCTTTTTCGGCCAGAAGGACGGCTACACCCTTTATATTGAGAATAAACAGTACCGTCTTTGTTTTTCCGTTAGAGAAGGCGATGCTCTTTCGTCACCAGATGCTTTCAGGGAGCTGACCAAGGATTCAAAGGTCCTGACCAGCAGTCTGATCAATCATTATAAGCTGACCTGTTCTGTCAAGGCAGGAATGACCAAGGAGAAAACCAAGGCAAATATCATCCAAGGTGTGCAGAAAGCCGTGGCCTTCCTCAGAGAGCGCGGCTTTAGCAATGTCTGCGAGCAAAGCGGCGAGACGGGCCAGATTGATGTCTATCAGCTGGGAGGCAATCTCCTCATTCTGTCACCGGAAAGCTTTAGCCAGCTCAGCTCAGGTCTGTCGCTGGATAATCAGACTTATGACAATCAAAAGGAAAATATCGTGGGCGGTATTGTCGGCGCCTTTATCGGAAGCTTGATTGGCGGTGCGCTGATTCTGCTGCTTGCTCAGATGGGCTATGTGGCTTTTGCTGCTGGGCTTGCCATGGGCTTCTGTACCATCAAGGGCTATGAGCTGCTGGGGAAGAAACTATCTAGGACCGGTATCATCATCAGTGTTGTCCTTATGATAATTGTGATTTTTGGGGCAAATCAGCTGGACTATGCCTTGCTGATTTTGCGAGAATATCCAGATGCCAATGTATTTGACGCTTTCACATTTGTCAATGAAATGATCTTCAGCGGTCAGTTCCCGGATAATTACTGGTTTAACATCATCCTGCTCTATGTCTTTACCGGAGCCGGCGCTTTCGGAAGCATCTCCAGTGCCCTCTCTCATCAGACACAGCGCTATGTGACAAGAAAATTATAAAAACAGAAAAAGCTGACCATCTCAGCTTTTTTTCTTTCATCTATCGTAAATGGGATAATTTTTTGTTATAATAGAGTGTATTTTGTTTATAAAAGAGAGAAAATCATGCAGAACCTAGAAAAAATAAACGCTGAATTGCAGGGGATTGACATTCGCTTTGATGAGCCCTTGAGTCATTATACCTATACAAAGGTCGGGGGTGCCGCTGACTTTTTAGTTTTTCCGCGCAATCGCTATGAGCTGGCCCGAGTGGTCAAATTCGCCAATCGGGAAGGGCTTCCCTGGCTGGTTTTAGGCAATGCCAGCAATATCATTGTCCGTGACGGCGGCATTCGCGGTTTCGTCATTATGTTTGACAAACTCAATAGCGTAGCGGTGGATGGCTATACGATTGAGGCTGAAGCAGGAGCCAATCTGATTGAGACAACCCATATCGCTCTGCACAACAGTCTGACCGGCTTTGAATTTGCCTGCGGCATTCCCGGCAGCATCGGCGGAGCGGTCTTCATGAATGCAGGAGCCTACGGCGGCGAAATAGCACATATCCTGCTTTCCTGCAAGGTCCTGACACCTGAGGGAGAGGTCCAGACTCTGGAGGCCCGCGATATGAAATTTGGCTACCGCCATTCGCTGGTGCAGGAGACGGGGGACATCGTCATTTCTGCCAAGTTTGCTCTGGCTCCCGGCGTCCATAAGACCATCCGTCAGGAGATGGAGCGTCTGACGCACCTGCGGCAGCTTAAGCAGCCCTTGGAATACCCTTCCTGCGGATCTGTTTTCAAGCGTCCGCTGGGTCACTTTGCTGGCCAGCTGATCAGCGAGGCAGGGCTCAAAGGCTATCGCATCGGCGGTGTCGAAGTTTCTGAAAAGCATGCCGGCTTCATGATTAATGTGGATCAGGGAACGGC
>NZ_KQ969396.1:90238-91732 GCF_001578865.1 Streptococcus sp. DD11 | reverse complement strand
TGTCATTGAAACAGTGCGGGAGCATTCTGATATTACATTGGAACGTGAAGTCCGCATCATTGGTCAATCTCTGTAAGACGGATGGAAGTCAGCAGGAGACTGCTGGATAAGGAACTGCAGCTGGCTGCAGCTTAGTAAAGGGGGTGAAAGCCTATCGACACGGAATGGATAAAGGGCCTTTACAGCCCGCACCAGGCAGCAGCGGTCTGACAGAACCCTCAATCTGTTAATACGAGAAAGAAGGAATTTATGCAAATTGAAAAAACCAATCATCGAGTTCAGAAACGTTTCTAAGGTTTTTGAAGACAATCATACAGTCGTGCTGAAAGACATTAACTTCGAGCTGGAAGAAGGGAAGTTCTATACCCTGCTCGGATCTTCCGGCTCCGGAAAGTCAACGATTCTCAATATCATCGCTGGTCTTTTAGATGCGACTGCAGGAGACATTTTTCTGGACGGTGTCCGCATCAATGATGTTCCCATCAACAAAAGGGATGTTCACACGGTTTTTCAGTCCTATGCGCTTTTTCCGCATATGAATGTTTTTGAAAATGTGGCCTTTCCTCTGCGACTGCGCAAGGTTGATAAAAAAGAAGTTGAGGAGCGGGTGGCCCAGGTGCTGAAAATGGTCCAGCTGGAGGGATTTGAACGCCGCTCAATCCGCAAGCTTTCAGGCGGCCAGCGCCAGCGGGTAGCCATTGCCCGGGCAATTATCAGTCAGCCGCGGGTGGTCCTTTTGGACGAGCCCCTGTCAGCTTTGGATCTGAAACTGCGGACCGACATGCAGTATGAACTGCGAGAGCTGCAGCAGCGTCTGGGCATTACCTTTGTCTTTGTGACCCATGATCAGGAGGAAGCGCTGGCTATGAGCGACTGGATTTTTGTCATGAATGACGGCGAGATTGTCCAGTCGGGTACGCCGGTGGATATTTATGACGAGCCAATTAATCATTTTGTAGCGACCTTTATCGGCGAGTCCAATATTCTGCCGGGCAAGATGATTGAGGACTATCTGGTCGAATTTAACGGCAAGCGCTTTGAAGCGGTCGATGGCGGGATGCGTCCCAATGAAGCGGTGGAGGTGGTCATCCGGCCGGAGGATCTGCGGCTGACCCTGCCTGAGGAAGGCAAGCTGCAGGTCAAGGTGGATACCCAGCTTTTTCGCGGGGTCCACTATGAAATCATCGCCTATGATGAGCTGGGCAATGAGTGGATGATTCACTCAACCCGCAAGGCCATTGTCGGCGAAGAAATTGGTCTGGACTTTGAGCCCGAGGACATCCATATCATGCGCTTGAATGAAACAGAAGAAGAATTCGATGCCCGTATCGAAGAGTATGTGGAAATGGAGGAGCAGGAAGCCGGCCTGATTAACGCTATTGAGGAGGAGAGAGATGAAGAAAACAAGCTCTAATCTATTTATCCTGCCTTATCTGCTGTGGATTTTCCTCTTTGTGCTGGCCCCAGTCGTCATGATTGTCTGGAAGTCTTTCT
>NZ_KQ969396.1:89057-89734 GCF_001578865.1 Streptococcus sp. DD11 | reverse complement strand
AGTCGTCATGATTGTCTGGAAGTCTTTCTTTAATATCGAGGGCCAGTTTACACTGGAAAATTATCAGACTTACTTCACCTCGCAGAACTGGACCTATCTCAAAATGAGCTTGAATTCCGTCCTTTATGCGGGCATTATCACGCTGGTCACTTTGCTTATTTCCTATCCGACAGCTTTTTTTCTGACCCAGCTCAAGCACAAGCAGCTCTGGCTGATGCTGATTATCCTGCCGACCTGGATCAATCTCCTGCTCAAGGCCTATGCTTTTATCGGGATTTTTGGTCAGGAAGGCTCTATCAACCAGTTCCTGACCTTTATGGGAGTGGGACCTCAGCAGATTCTCTTTACGGATTTCTCCTTTATTTTTGTAGCCAGCTATATCGAGCTGCCCTTTATGATTCTGCCTATTTTCAATGTTTTGGACGATATGGATCCCAATCTGATCAATGCCAGCTATGATTTGGGGGCCAACCGCTGGCAGACTTTCCGCAGTGTGATTTTTCCGCTGTCGATGAATGGTGTCAGAAGCGGTGTCCAGTCGGTCTTTATTCCCAGTCTCAGCCTCTTTATGCTGACCCGTCTGATTGGCGGCAACCGCGTCATTACGCTGGGGACGGCCATTGAGCAGCATTTTCTGACCACTCAGAACTGGGGGATGGGCTCCACTATCGGCGTGG
>NZ_KQ969396.1:86306-89037 GCF_001578865.1 Streptococcus sp. DD11 | reverse complement strand
CTGATTGTTGCCATGCTCTTTACCATGTGGGCTACCAAGGAAAGGAGAGAACGATGAAAAAATTTGCCAATCTTTATCTGGCTGCAGTCTTTCTGATTCTCTATCTTCCGATTTTTTATCTGATTGCCTATGCTTTCAATGCAGGGGAGGATATGAACCGATTTACCGGCTTCTCTTTCAGCCATTTTCAGAGCCTGTTTGCTGATACACGGCTGATTCTCATTTTGGTGCAGACTTTCCTCCTGGCCTTTTTGTCTTCACTGCTTGCAACGCTGATCGGCACTTTTGGGGCGATTTATATTTACCAAGCCCGCAAGAGGCATCAGGCGGCTTTCCTGTCCATCAATAATATCCTTATGGTTGCGCCGGATGTCATGATTGGGGCCAGCTTTCTGATTCTCTTTACCACGGTGAAGTTCCAGCTGGGCTTCATTTCAGTCTTGGCCAGCCATGTAGCCTTTTCAATCCCTATCGTGGTATTGATGATTTTGCCCCGTCTGCAGGAAATGAACGATGACATGATCAGGGCGGCCTATGATTTGGGAGCCAGTCAGCCGCAGATGCTGAGGGAAATTATGCTGCCTTATCTGACTCCGGCCATTATTGCCGGCTACTTTATGGCCTTCACCTATTCGCTGGATGATTTTGCCGTGACCTTCTTTGTGACCGGAAACGGCTTCTCGACCCTGTCGGTGGAGATTTACTCTCGGGCCCGTCAGGGAATTTCTCTTGAAATCAACGCCCTGTCTGCTCTGGTCTTCATTTTCAGCGTTCTCCTCGTTATCGGCTATTACTTTATCACGCGCGAGAAGGAGGAAGTGCTATGAAAAAGCTTTATTCATTTTTAGCCGGGATTGCAGCGATTATCCTGCTTTTGTGGGGAGCCAGTTCTCAGCTTGAGCGCCAAACCCAAAGCAAGGGCGGTGATAAGCTGGTAATTTACAACTGGGGCGATTACATTGATCCGGAGCTGCTGACCAAGTTCAGTGAGGAAACGGGCGTGCAGGTCCAGTATGATACCTTTGACTCCAATGAAGCCATGTATACCAAAATCAAGCAGGGCGGAACGACCTATGATATTGCCATTCCCAGCGAATACATGATCGCCAAGATGATGCAGGAGAATCTGGTCGAAAAGCTGGACCACAGTCAGATTGAAGGGCTGGAAAATATCGGATCTGACTTTCTGGATCAGCCTTTTGATCCCGGCAACCAGTATTCCATCCCTTATTTCTGGGGAACGCTGGGCATTGTCTACAATGAAAAAATGCTGGACAGTGTGCCAGAGCACTGGAATGACCTCTGGCGGCCGGAGTACAAAAACTCCATTATGATGATTGACGGAGCACGGGAGGTCATGGGCATCGGCCTGAACTCGGACGGCAACAGTCTCAATTCCAAAGATGCAGCCCAGCTGCAGGCAGCAGTGGATAAGCTCTATCAGCTGACGCCCAATATCAAGGCCATCGTTGCTGATGAAATGAAAGGCTATATGGTGCAGAACAACGCAGCTATCGGTGTGACTTTCTCCGGAGAAGCCCGCCAAATGCTGGAAGCCAATGAGGACCTGCGCTATGTGGTGCCGACCGAAGCCAGCAATCTTTGGTTTGACAACATTGTCATCCCTAAAACGGTCAAGAACAAAAAAGCAGCCTATCAGTTTATTAACTTCATGCTGCGGCCGGAAAATGCCTATAAAAATGCCCTTTATGTAGGCTACTCTACCCCAAATCTGCCTGCCAAGGCCATGCTGCCAAAGGAAATCCAGGAAGACGAGGCATTTTATCCAAGCGCAGAAACCATGAAGCACTTAGAAGTCTATGAGCAGCTCGGTCCCAAATGGCTGGGGATTTACAATGACCTCTACCTGCAGGTCAAGATGTACCGCAAATAAAAACAGAGAGTGAGACAGACCGCCATGATGGCTGTGCCCTCACTCAGAGGGGGCGGTGAGAGTGGGATAGACTCCCATGATGGCTGCGTCCTCACCCACAGAGGGATGGATCTTTTGGAAGACACCGTATAAAAATCGGTAAGGCGGAGTCTTCGATTTTGTCAGCAAGTCTTCTTTTCTAGTTGCTGACCTGAAACAGCCTAACCCTGGGCCGTTTCACTCCCAATCACCGCATCTTGCAATCAAACGTTAGAAAATCACGAAGTTGGGTACTGTTGTCCCACCCTCTGTATAAAATATGAACCGTCTGCTCTGCCGGCGGCCGTCTTGACCCGCTTTCGGGTTTTCAGGCTTGAGCTGTTGGCGCTAACGAAGGTTGCTTTTGCTTTTGCTTTTCGCAGAGCAGCCTTATCAAAGGAAGAAGAAAAAAGATCCCGCTTCAACATGTGAAGCGAGATTTTTTAATTTGATGACTCTGTCTGGGTCTCGCCGGCAGTATCCGTTGCCTGGCTGGAAGCAGTGGTCTCGCCGGCCGTTGCAGTATCTGCAGCTGCAGAGCTGGATGCGCTGGTATCTGCTGTTGCGGTCTCGCTGGAAGCAGCAGTGTCTGCGGTTGCTGCGGTATCTGCAGCGGATGATTCTTTTTCTATTTCCTTGATGATGGTTGTTGTTGAGGCTGAGCTGCTGGTGTCTGTTTTAGACTTTTCGCTGTTATTGCCCAGCAGGTTCATAATAGTAATGCTGGCGATGATGATGGACAGCAGACTGGCAATAGTGGCAATGGTTTTCTGCAGGGCCGAAAAGCCGGTTTTGATGTGCTGTTTGGTTGGTTTTCTG
>NZ_KQ969396.1:84252-85364 GCF_001578865.1 Streptococcus sp. DD11 | reverse complement strand
GCCACTTCTATCTAGTGTGCGGATGTAGAGTTTACAGTTTTTCCTGCTGAATGTTGGCCTGAGCCGCCGCCAGTCTGGCTGCCGGCACTCGGTAAGGGGAGCAGGAGACATAGGTCACGCCGATTTCTTGGAAGAAAGGTATAGAAGCAGGGTCGCCGCCTACTTCACCGCAGACACCGATAGGAAGCTGCGGTTTCAGCTGCCGTGCCTTGCTGACAGCGATTTTCATCAGCTGCCCAACTCCGGTTTGATCCAGACTTTGGAATGGGTCAAAGGTCAGAATGTCCCTGTCTTTGTAGGCTCCGATGAATTTTCCGATGTCATCTCTGGAAAAGCCGTAGGTCATCTGGGTCAGATCATTGGTGCCAAAGCTAAAGAAATCCGCCTCCTGAGCCAGCTGATCAGCAATCAGACAGGCTCGCGGCAGCTCAATCATGGTGCCAATCTCATAAGGCAGCGGCTGAACCCCCGCCTGTCGGAAAAGCTTGTCGATATGCTGCACGAGGAAGTGCTTGACCGCCTCCAGCTCGCTTTTTTCGGCAATGAGGGGAATCATAATCTCGGGCTTGACACTCAGCCCTTCCTGAGACAGCCTGATGGCACTCTTGAAAATAGCTTCCGCCTGCATCTTGTAAATGTCCGGCTGGGTGATGCCCAAACGGCAGCCGCGATGGCCCAGCATAGGATTGGTTTCCTGCAGCTGCTCGATTTTCCGGGCTAATGTTTCCGGAGACTTGCGCAGTTTGGCAGCCAGCTGCTCGATTTCCAGCGGATCTTTCGGAAGAAATTCGTGCATTGGCGGATCGAGAAGGCGGACAATCATAGGCTTGTCGCCGATGGTTTGAAACATCTGATAGAAATCATCTTCCTGAAAGGCCAGCAGTTTTTTCAGGGCTGCTCTGGTTTCCAATTCATTGTCAGCCAGAATGAGGCGGCGCATTTCAAGGATGCGCTCCTGACCGAAAAACATGTGCTCTGTCCGAGCCAGTCCAATCCCTTTGGCACCGAATCGGACTGCTGTTTTCAAATCCTGAATGGTCTCAGCATTGGCACGGACTTTGAGTGCAGCCGCTTCATCGGCCCAGGAGAGCAGAAGCTGCAGTTCCTGATTG
>NZ_KQ969396.1:81874-82667 GCF_001578865.1 Streptococcus sp. DD11 | reverse complement strand
AATGTCATTGAGATTGCGGTAGACCTCGGCCCGCGGATTGTTCCAAGACTTAAATACCGCCTTAATCGCAGCATAGAGCTGTTCTTTGGAGCTCTGCGGGAAGCTTTGGTAATGCTCGCGGTAAAGCTGCTTGTACTGGTCAATCAGCGCCTGATGCTCTTCCAAGCTAAACTCCTGAACCTTTTTTCGGGAATTTTTTTCAAAGAAAGCTAGAAGCTCATCAAACTGCTCCTTGGGAATGCCGTAAACCACATCGGCGAACATCTGCAGCAGGCGGCGGTAGCAGTTGTAGGCAAAGTCAGGGCTGGTCTGCTCGGCCAGTGTCTGCACGCGCAGGTCATTGAGACCCAGATTGAGAATGGTGTCCATCATGCCGGGCATGGAAAATTTAGCACCGCTGCGGACAGAGACCAAGAGCAGCGAGGACTCATTGCCGGAAAAGAATTTGCCGCTTTTCTTTTCCAAGTCAGCAACCGCTTTCAAAACTTCTTCTTTTAAATCTGATTCAAAAAATGAAGGGGCTGCTAAATACTGCATACAGCTCTGCGTTGTAATGGTAAATCCCGGAGGAACAGGCAGGCCCAGATTGGTCATTTCTGCCAGATTGGCTCCTTTTCCGCCAAGCATTGCTTTGTCATCTGCGTGTCCTTCTTCAAAGGAATAAATCCATTTCGTCATACTTGCCTCCAATTTTATTAAATATGTGTCACATTAAAAGACAATTACATTGTAATATACATCACATAGGTTTAGTCAACAGAAAAATTATCCTGTTTTATTGACTTTTTCTTTT
>NZ_KQ969396.1:79277-81257 GCF_001578865.1 Streptococcus sp. DD11 | reverse complement strand
AAGGAGGGGACAGCTTGCAGACTTTATGAGAAAAAGGAGGATTCCTTATTTGAAACTAAGCAAACGACAGAAGAAAGTGGTCGAAATCGTCAAGGAGCACCAGCCGCTGAGCGGTGAAAAGATTTCTGAACTGCTGGATGTATCCAGGGCGACTCTGCGGTCGGACCTGTCCTTTCTGACTCTGGTAGGAATTTTAAAGGCCACCCCTAAGGTTGGCTATACCTATTCGGGCTCGGATTTGGAAACTCTCTTCTTTTTGATACTTTTCGGGCAAATGTTGCCGACATCATGACCTCACCGGTCTTGGTTTCCCACGATTCCTTTATTCAGGACGCCATTATTACCTTATTTATGTATGATGCGGATGTGCTCTATGTCATTGATGAAGAGCAGCTCCTGCTGGGCATCTTATCGCGCAAGGATCTGCTGCGGGCTTCGCTCAATACCAACATTGACAGCACACCGGTCGCCGTCTGCATGACGCGGATGCCCCATATCAAAACCTGCCACAAGGATATGAATATTCTGGAGGCGGCAGCTCTCCTGCAGGATTTTGCCATTGACTCGCTTCCTATAGTAGATAAGGAAGAGGAGCGCAGCATCTTGGGAACCGTTACCAAATCTGCTTTATTAGATTATATTATCCAGCAGGCCAGAAAGGCTGAAGTAAATAGATAAGAGGAACAGTTATGAAAAAAGAGATTATTGTCTACAGTATTTCCGATTCTTTGGGCGGCACTTCCCAGAAGCTTCTGTCTGCCGTAACGGCCCAGTATCCCGATATCCTATTTAACAACAGCTATCGCTTCCCTTTTATCAATCAGGAAGAAGAGCTGCTGGATATTCTGCGCGATGCCATCAAGGATGATGCCTTGGTCATCAGCACGCTGGTAGACGGACGGCTGGCAGCAGCAGCCAGAGAGTTCAGTCAGGCGCACGGCCTGTCCTATCTGGATTTGATGCATCCTTTTTTTGAAATCATCAGGCAAAAGACCGGCACCAGTCCCATTGAAGTACCGGGGACCCTGCACCGTTTGGATACTGAGTATTTCAATAAAATTTCAGCTATTGAGTTTGCCGTCAAATACGATGACGGCAAGGCTCCTCAGGGCTTTTTGGACTCGGATCTGGTACTCTTGGGAGTATCGCGCACCTCCAAGACACCGCTCAGCATCTATCTGGCTAATAAGGGCTACAAGGTATCCAATCTGCCCCTGATTCCGCAGGTTCCCCTGCCGCAGGTTTTGGAGAAAGTGGAGAAAAAGCGCCTGATCGGCCTTTTGTGCGAGCCGGAGAAATTGGCCAAGATTCGCAGCAATCGGCTCAATTCCCTCGGTCTCACTCAGTCAAGCAGCTATACGGATCTGGAGAAAATCTACGAAGAACTGGACTATTCCCGAGAGGTCTTTAAAAAATACCAGGCCCATGTCATCAATATTACGGATAAATCAATCGAAGAAACAGCTTATTTGATCGAAGAGCATCTGAAGACTCTGCTGTAGACCAATTCTGAATGGTCTTTGCCAGTAAATACGGTGAGGTAGTAGAATGGATTTGCACAAGCGTATGTTATTGAAGGAATTTGATTCGCGGCAAAAGGTCATTACGGAGCTGATTAATCTGGAGGCAATCTTAAATCTGCCCAAGGGAACCGAGCTCTATATCAGCGACATTCATGGAGAGTTCGCAGCCTTTGACTATATCCTAAGGAGCTGCGCAGGCAATCTCAATGAAAAAATCAATGACTGTTTCGGGACGGAATGGCCAGAAGCAGACAAAAATCGGCTGTCTGCTCTTGTTTCCTATCCTGAAGCGGTGCTGGGCGAGGGGTCCAAGAGCAAGGCTTGGTATCAGGAGGTCATCCCCCAGCTGCTGACCCTTCTGGCCTTTGTCGCTGCCAAATACACCCGCTCCAAGGTCAGAAAGGCCCTGCCGTCTCAGTATGTCTATATCATCGAGGAGCTGCTCTACAGCGACACC
>NZ_KQ969396.1:76917-78322 GCF_001578865.1 Streptococcus sp. DD11 | reverse complement strand
AATCCTGCAGTTTAAGCTGGAAAGTCAGCTGATTGAGCGGCGGCCGGAATTTCAGATGCAGGACCATATCACGCTGGACAAGATTGACTTTTGGGAAGAAAGTGTCCAGATTGACGGCAAAAAGCATGCGCTGGTTAACGGCTGCTTTCAGACGGTCTGTCCGGACAATCCAAAGAAACTCAGCTCGGCTGAAGCAGAAGCCGTGGACAGCCTGCTGGAGTCTTTTCAGCATTCCATCAAGCTGGCCGAGCACATCGCCTTTCTCATGAATAAGGGGTCTATGTATAAGATTTACAACAACCATCTGCTTTTTCACGGCTGCATCCCCTTAGAAGCCTCAGGAGATTTTCAGCCTCTGCAGATCCATCAGGCCCAGTATGCCGGCAGGGAACTGCTGGATTTCTTTGAGTATCATATCCGTCAGGCGGCCAAGGATCCATCTGTCGGTGATGATTTTTCGACAGATCTCATCTGGTACTGCTGGAATGGCAAGCTGTCTCCTCTCTTTGGAAAGAAAAAGATGACGACACTGGAGCGCTATTTTATCGATGACAGAGCAACTCACAAAGAAGCGGAGAATCCTTACTTTTCCTATCGAAAGTCTGAGAAAATCTGCCGTTTGATCTTAGAGGAATTCGGCCTTTTTTCTGAGGAATCACGGATTGTCAATGGACACACACCGGTCAAGACGACCAAAGGGGAGTCTCCCATTCGCGGTCAGGGACTGCTTTTTGTCATTGACGGCGGCCTCTGTGAAGCCTATCAGAAAAAGACTGGGACAGCCGGCTATTCCCTGCTCAATAACTCTTACGGCTTTCAGCTGGTGACCCATCAGCCTTTTCAGGATGTGGCAAAAGCGGTAGAAAGTCCCTTTGCGCATACATCTCTGAAGAAGGTGATTGAACACGTGGAGCAGCGAACCTTGATCAAGTCCACTACCATTGGCCAGACGCTGCTGAGGCAGCAGCAGGAGCTTTTTGCACTCCTGCATGAATATTATGATTACTGAGCGTTAAGTTAGCGGCTTCCTGTCTGGGATACGACTTGAGGCCGTTTTCTTTTGTTGTTTTGGGGCCCTTTTCGTGTTACAATAGGAGTATTGAAAATAGAGGAACCATCATGATTTATTTAGACAATTCAGCAACGACCAGACCCTATCCAGAAGCTTTGACCGCCTATACCGAAGTCGCTTCAAAGATTTGGGGCAATCCTTCCAGCCTCCACAGTCTGGGCAGTCAGGCGGCACGGATCTTAGAGGCTTCCCGCCGGCAAATCGCAGAGCTCTTAGGCAAATCTGCTCAGGAGATTTTTTTACGTCCGGGGGAACCGAAGGAGATAATTGGGTCATTAAAGGCGTGGCTTTTGAAAAAGCCCCTTTTGGCCGCCATATCATCGTATCTAGCAT